>JANQRK010000093.1 GCA_028284585.1 Chromatiales bacterium | reverse complement strand
GATGACGCCCTTGCCCTTTTGCTAACCTTCGGCTCTGCGATTACCTGGTAAGAGGACTTCCACCTCTCTAGAAACGTGCCATGCCCAGCACACACGCTTGAGTTAGCCGGCGCGCGCTTTTTGCGCGTCCGAGCTGAACGATTTGTTAGAGCACAATTTCACTTCAGTTTCCTTGCCACAACCGGCAAAAACAATAATGTTAATACTAGAAGCAGATAGTTGAGTATAGGTGTACCCACTAAATCAAAACCTTTGTACCCAAAAAGCGGCAACAATAAAACACTGCTTAGCATCCAAGTAGCAAAGGCTAGAGCGCAACTCGCAAATAGCACTTTAGATGCCCTAAAAATACCTTCTTTCTTGCTTGATCCCTTGCTGAGAAAGACTCCAATAACTGCCGCACCGATTGCAACAACGCCAAACGTGGCTTGCGTTAATACATCCACTTGCTCTGGGTATTGATATGAGAGGAACGCAGCCATCAATAGATATGAAAAGGCGAGCGCACCGATAAATATCAAACTTCTCTTATTCATCCTTGTGCTCTAACTTTTAAGTATCCCCCAATAATGTCCTTTTCCTTTCGGAATTTATTGGGGGATAACCCAGACTGTGGCCCGTAAGCCACTGATTTTCCGATCGTGATGATGGATTATCGGAAGATAACGAAACGGAGAAACAGGACACATGAACGTACCGGAATCGCTGCGCTCGCTTGATCCGGTACGCGATCGTATCCGTCGGCAAATTGGCCGAACCGGAAAGGCGCACGCGCATGGGGTGTGACCGTTCCAATCTACCGAGTGAGTTGAGTCGCGGATCAGGCGATGCGTTTCGGCTGCTGCCCAACGAGCGGATCGGGCCTCGCTCTCTCCGAATCATGGCAGGGTGTTGCGCCAATGCCGGTCCATCGACCAAATCTCCCTCACGTGGCCTGGCAGCCTAGCCCATACCGTAGGATCAGCTCTTGGAGCAGTTGCGGATCGATCGGCTTGGTAACGAAATCGTCCATCCCGGCGCGCAGGCATTCGGCGCGAACGTCCTCGGCCGCGTTGGCGGTCAGGGCCACGATCGGCAGGTGGCGGCCCGGTTGTTCCTGTGCCCGATAGGCAGTGGTGAAGCCGATGCCGTCCATCCGCGGCATGCGCAGATCGATGAAGGCCAGATCGAAATCCTGACTGACCGCGGCCTCGAGTGCGGCCTGGCCGTCGCGCACCAGCGTGACCTTGCAACCTGCGCTGCGCAGCAGATTATCGACCAGTTTGGCGTTAATGTCGTCGTCCTCGGCGACCAGCAAACGGCCACGGCCGGGTGGCACGGCATCCCGAGGCTGTGGGTGCTCGACAGCGGCAGGCGCTGCCTCGTCGGCACCCAGCACTCTGGTCATCGTCTCCCATAATTGAGGTGCGTCGATCGGCTTGAACGCACGCCCGGCAGCGTCATCGGCGCACACGCACTTGCGTCGCGGATAACACAGATAGACCACCGGCAGATCCTCGCCAAGCCTACCCCGCACCTCGTCCGCAATCCGCTCCAGGTCCCGTTCGCTGGGTGCATCGGCGATCAGCGCCAGGCGTTGTGCCGCTGAATCAGCTCGACCCTCACATCCATTAACAAGCTCCACATCGGCAATCACCTCGGATGTCATACCGGCCGCCGCGCAGGCCTCTGTAATTACCGCGGCACTCTCGGCCTCTGGCTCGAAGATCAAGGCTTGCACGCCACGCAACAGGGTCGACGGCCGCGGAGGTGCCGACCCGTCCACGCGCAGAAAAGGCAGCTTGACCCAAAAGCTGCTGCCCTGTTCCAAGGTGCTCTGGACGCCGATCACACCCCCCATCAAGCGGGTCAGGTCACGCGCGATCGCGGTACCCAGGCCGGTTCCGCCGAATCGTCGGGTCGACGAGGGATCGGCCTGCCAAAACGTATCGAACACATGGTCCAGACGGTCGGCCGCGATGCCGACCCCGGTGTCGTTGATCGACACCTCGAGGTGCGGCTCGGCCAAGTGCTCATCGGCCGGGGCGAGCCGCGCCGTCACACAGATCCTGCCTCGCTCGGTAAACTTTGCGGCGTTACCGATCAGGTTGTAGAGCACCTGCCGGAAGCGCAGTTCGTCGCCATACACGGGTTCGGGCAGGTCCGGTGCAACCCGACAGATCAGGTCGACACCCTTTTCCAGCGGCTGATTGCTCAGGGCCCAACAGGTCTCGTTGATGGCGTCGCGTAGGCGAAACTTGGCCGGCTTCAGATCGAGCTTGCCGGCGTCGATCTTCGACAGATCGAGGATATCGCCAATCAGGCCCTGCAACACGTCGGCCGAGGTGTTGATCGACTCGACATATTCGGTCTGTTCATTATCCAAGCGCGTTCGCTTTAGCAAACCCGTCATCCCGATCACGCCAGAGAGCGGTGTGCGCAACTCGTGGGTCATGGTGGCGAGAAAATTGCCGCGCGCACGACTGGCCGTTTCTGCGGTGGTCTTGGCGTTCTGCAATTTGCGCAGCAGGCTGTATTCGTAGACCGGCAGCACCACCAATGCGACCGAGACGAACAGGACTTCGAGGGTTTGCGCCTGCCAGTCGCCGAGGATGGCGGCGACCGCAACATAGGCCAGTAGGCTGCTGATCGATGCCAGTACCAGATTGGTCTTGCCGTAGCGCATACCCTGCGACAGGAAGGAGACCGCGTAGAGCAGATAGAAAGGCCCGGTCGCATCACCGGTCAAATAGATACATCCGGTGGTCCCGCTCAGATCGGCGAGAATGCCCAGATAGGTCCGGGCCGGCCACAGCGCGGGCCGCAGCACACTGCTGATCAGCAAGCCCAGGTACCACATCAGGTGAAAACCGAACAGCATGAAATAATGCTGCCACGGGAAATCGTAATCGCCGGTCCAACGGGCGGTGCCCAGCATCACCACCATGAACAGCCAGATCGATAGTCGGATCAGCGCCGACTGGAACTCCTGCGAGTCGCGGATCCGCGACTTGGCGATGTTTTGCAGCATCAAGTCATCCCTGTCATGGTCGCACCAACACCGCCTGCGCGGTCGTATCAGCCTGGCCTGGTATTATCGCGCGATGATACCAGGCAGGGCGCGCGCAACAACGCGGTTGCCGCTGTGCCTGCGGGGCGCAGATGAACAAGACCAAACGTCAACAGATCTTCGAGCGCTTACAAGCCGACAATCCACACCCCGAGACCGAACTCAACTATAGCTCGCCGTTCGAGTTGTTGGTCGCAGTGACGCTATCGGCGCAGGCGACCGACAGGGGGGTCAACAAGGCCACTGCGCGCCTGTTTCCGGTCGCCAGCACGCCGGCCGCGATACTCGCCTTGGGTAGCGATGGGCTCAAGGAGTACATCCGCACCATCGGCCTGTTCAATACCAAGGCCGAGAACATCATCAAGACCTGCGCGCTGCTCATCGAACGCCACAATGGCGAAGTCCCAGCCGACCGCGCGGCCCTCGAGGCATTACCCGGGGTCGGACGCAAAACCGCGAATGTGATCCTCAACACCGCCTTCGGCCAGCCCACGATCGCGGTCGACACCCATATCTTTCGTGTCGCCAACCGCACCGGGATCGCCCCTGGCAAGGACGTGCGCGAGGTCGAGCAACGACTGTTGCGCCTGGTGCCCGAAGCCTTCCGGCAACACGCCCATCATTGGCTGATATTGCTCGGGCGCTACACCTGTATCGCACGTAAGCCGCGCTGTGCCGCCTGCCTGATCGAGGACCTGTGTGAATTCCGTCACAAGACATCCTGAAGTGTCGTAGCCAGCCGCAAAGCCATCATGTTTGTCGGGATTGCGCCGACGCCGCCTGTGGCACTATCAATTCCCCTACTGTCACAGGTCCGGGCGGGGATGTTTGGCCAAGATCGCGAGCAACTGCGGCGCTTTTTCAAGTCGAGCTGGGACAAGCGTCTGGCCGGCGAACCCCTGCAACCACTCGAGCAACTCGTGGCGCAAGTGGTCGAGCAGCACCCGGAATACCACCAACACCTGACCGCCGAAAACCGACTCAAGGCCGAATTTCCCGGCGATTCAGGCGAGACCAACCCCTGGCTGCACATGGGCATGCACATCACGCTGGGCGAACAGCTCGCGGCCGACCGCCCGGCGGGATTACGCCCCGTCTACCAGCGCATTGTCGCCAAGCTCGGCGACCCGCATGCGGCCGAGCACGCCATGATGGAGTGCCTTGGCATGGCCCTTTGGACCGCCCAACGCGCTGGAGAGCAGCCCGACGAGCGCGGCTACCTCGACTGCTTGGAACGAATCGGGCGATGAAATATCTGATCTCCTACCCCGGTCATTTGCGAGGAACCCCCAGCGGCCATCACACCGCGCCGCTTTAAAAAGAGGGAACCGAGACACCTAATCTGCCGGCGCTGGCACGCATCCCAAACGGGTTGCCCGCGGTCGGCCGGAGCTAACTGGCGGCAATCGGCATAGGGTCGACCCACCAGTCATTACAACCCTACGAGGAGAAAAACATGTCGAAGAATTCGCTAAAACCCATCGCCGCCTCGATCGGTGCAGCCTTCGCCGGCAGCATGCTGATGGCCGGTGCGGCCAATGCCGCCGAGAACCCGTTTGGCCTGACCGAGCTGAACGGCGGCTATACGCAAGTCGCCGAAGGCCATGGTGAAGGTAAATGTGGCGCCGGCAAGTGCGGCGGCGATAAGGCCGAGGGTGAAGGCAAGTGCGGCGCCGGTAAGTGCGGCGGCGAGAAGGCCGAAGGTGAAGGCAAGTGCGGCGCCGGTAAGTGCGGCGGCGACAAGTAAGCGGCACCCGCTGAATGCGATCGGCGGGGCAGCTTTTCCCGCCGATCGTACGCTGCGGCGCCAAAGACCACTTAAACCGCCCAACCGGACCCGCCCTAACGGAGTGCTGTGATGAACCAAGTCAATCGGCCAACCAGCAGCAACCGCTATCCCGTGCGCGGTGCCGGCCTGGGACTGCGCAATGAGTTAATCGATCAGGTCCTAGCGAACCCGCCCGAGCAGGTGGACTTTCTCGAGCTGGCGCCGGAGAACTGGATCCGGGTCGGCGGCAAGCGCGGCAAAAAGCTGCGGGCACTGAGCGAACGCTATCCGCTAGTGTGCCATGGGCTGTCGCTCTCGATCGGCGGGCCGGCCCCGCTGGACGACGACTTCCTCAAGGACCTCAAGGACTTTCTCGACCGCCATGCGGTAAGCGCCTACACCGAACACCTGTCTTATTGCGGTGATCAGGGTCAGCTCTACGACTTGATGCCAATCCCTTTTACTGGCGAGGCGGTGCACTATGTCGCCCAGCGTATCCGCCACGTACAGGACGTGCTGGAACGGCGCATCGGCATGGAGAACGTCTCGACCTATGCCATGCCGACCGGCGAGATGGACGAATTGGGCTTTCTCAATGCGGTGTTGAGTGAAGCCGATTGCGACCTGCACTTGGATATCAATAATATCTTCGTCAACGGCGTGAATCATGGCTCGGACCCGCATGCATTTCTGGCCGGCATCCCCGGCGAGCGCATCCTGTATGCTCATATCGCCGGCCACTACCGAGAGCCCGACGATCTGCGTGTCGATACCCATGGCGAAGACGTGTTGCCAGAGGTCTGGGATCTGCTGGAGGAGGCCTACCAGCGCCACGGTGTGTTCCCGACCCTGCTCGAGCGCGATTTCAACATCCCCCCGCTCGACCAACTGCTCGGCGAAGTAGACCAGATCGTTGAACGTCAGCTGCGCCACGGAGGCCGCGATGTCGACGTCGCCTGAAGCTCGCGAGACAACTGGATCGGCGACCGAACCGGCAGTCGAGCCGGCGGGATTTCAACAGCAGCAGCTCGCGTTCACCGCGCATATCCGCGATCCGATAGCCAATCCGCTGCCACCGGACATCCCGGCACGCCGCATGGAGATCTACACCGAGATCTTCTTCAACAACATCAGCGAGCAACTGTCCTGCAACTTTCCGGTGTTGCGCCGCATCCTCTCGGATGACGACTGGAACGGGCTGATGCGCGATTTCATGATCAAACACCGTGCGACGACGCCGCTGTTCACCGAGATCGGGCTGGAGTTCGTGGAGTATCTCCAGCAAGAACGCCAGACGCGGGCCGGCGACCTGCCGTTCATGCTCGAGCTGGCGCATTACGAATACGTCGAGCTGGCAGTCGCGATCAGTACCGCCGATGACGATCTCGAAGAGCACGACCCCAATGGCGATTTGCTGAATGGCCGCCCGCTGGTCGGGCCGACTGCGTGGAACCTGAGTTATCACTGGCCGGTACATCAAATCGGACCGGACTATCAGCCCGAGGAACCACCGGCCGAGGCGACCCATTTGGTGGTCTATCGCGACCGCCAGGACGCAGTCCATTTCCTGCAGATCAACGCCGTCACCCAGCGTCTGCTGCAGTTGCTGCAAGAAAAACCCGATTTCACCAGTCTCGATGCCTTGACAGCAATCGCCCGTGAATTGAAACATCCTGACCCGACCTCGGTGACCGAGGCCGGTAAACAACTGCTCGCCGATCTGCGTCAACGCAATGTAATCCTCGGCACCAGGACCTAAGCGCGGCGGCCCATGGCCGCGCCGCCAGATCGACCAAAACGGAATACAACTGAGGGGAAAACAATGACCTGGATCCTAAACCGATTCCAAGATGTGCTGGATGCCTTCCGCATAGTCAATTTTCTCGCGCCCTTGGCAATTCGCGCCTACCTGGCGCCGGTGTTCTTCATGGCCGGTGTCAAGAAGCTGCAAAGCATGGACAGCACCATCGCCTGGTTTGGCAACCCGGAGTGGGGGCTTGGCCTGCCGGCACCGGAACTGATGGCCTGGGCGGCCGCACTGACCGAGGCCGGCGGCGCGATACTGCTGGCGCTTGGCCTGGCGGTGCGCTGGATCTCGATACCGCTGCTGGTCACCATGGGCGTCGCGGCCTGGACCGTGCACTGGCAACACGGTTGGGCGGCAATCGCCGAGACACCCGAGTCCGCCGAGCGCCTGTCCGCGGCGACCTCGCTGCTCAAGGAACACGGCAACTATGAGTGGCTGACCGGCGCCGGTGAGTTCGTGGTCCTCAACAACGGCATCGAATTCGCAGCGACTTACTTCATTATGCTGCTGGTGCTGTTCTTCATGGGCGCCGGCAAGTACTTCAGTGCCGACTACTGGATTGCACGCCGCTACCGCGACCGGCCTCGGCCTTCCTCAGCGGCCTAAGGCCATGTGCCCATCGCGCATCCGGCGCGGTGGGCATGCCGACAATCGTAGCCAATAGGTCAGGCCCGTTCGGCGATCAAGCCCAACGGGTCGTCGGGGTCGACGCCGTCCATGAACGGCAAACGGCGGTCACTGTGGGTGAGCTGATAGACCAGACCCGCCCAATTGCTGACGATCGCATGCGCAGTATCGCGCCAGGTGTTGTCGAGATCATCGATCAGCAGTCCATCAGGAAACTCTGGCGGCCCATTGCCTGCGCCGCGCTGTGCCTCGAGCCGAGCGCGGAACTCACGCAGGATCGCCTGGCCACGCTCATTGAAATAGTGGTCGACCAACGGCGGGTAGTGTCCTAGCTCGCCCTTGGCGTAGCGCTTCACCTCGCGTTTGTATTCCTTCAACAGCGAGATGGTGTCGTACTCCGGGTGACCCTGGAAGAACACGAAGCGGAAACCGTCGGCGCTGGTCGCCAGATGCACTCCGACGTCGCTCTGCGCCAGCACCCGCAGACCCGCCGCATCGAACTGGGCGCGCGAGACGTCGTTCCAGCGCGAGTGCGGTACGTCGAAGCGGGTATTGACGTCGACCACCAACGGATGCCGCTTGTCGACCAAGTAATGCGGGAACACCCCCCAGGTCTTACTCGGTCGCGGCGTCCGGCGCTGCCAGTAGCGGAACTCGAGTACCGCGTGGGTCGCCAGGCAACTGCACAGCGTCGAAGTGACATTGTCGTAGGCCCAGTCGATGACCTCGATCAGCGGCTCCCAGAATGGCTGCTTGGAGAGGTCCGGCCCGATCACATTGGCCCCGGTGATGATCAACGCATCCAGGCCCTGCTCGCGCAGCTCGCCGAAACTGTCGTAAAACGCCGCCACATGCTCGCGCATCCGTTGGCCACGCGACAGCTCGGGCAGCGTGAAGGGATGCATATAGAACTGGGCGATCGGATTGCTGCCTGCGATCAGGCGGAAGAACTGGCGCTCGGTGGCCACCAGCGCCTTGTCCGGCATCATGTTCAGCAATCCGATATGCAGCTCACGGATATCTTGCTGCGAGGCCCGATCAGGCGGCAACACACTGATCCCCTCCTCGCTCAGGCGTTCAAAGGTCGGCAACGCATTGTGGGCAACGATCGGCATCGGGAACTTACTGGCCGCGCGCGATCGCGGTCTCCAACAGCCCGAGGAAATCTTGCTCGTCACGCACCTGTGAGGCCTCACGCGAGGTGACCCGGTAGCCGCGTTCGGCTATCGCTTCATAGCGCGGCACCCGCGAGTGGAACAGGCGCGGGAAGACCCAACGGGTAAAGGCATCTGGGTCCATCTGGGCGGCATACTCCAGCTTGTTTTCGCGTAGGTACGCAGCTAATTGCTCGAGCAAGAAATCGGAGCGATAGTACAGTGGCTTCGGGTCGCTCTGCGCGCGCGTAATCAGTTTCTGTTCCTCTTCTTCGTCGGTCACCTGGATGTACAGCATCAGGGTCTGTTCGACCAACAACTCGATCACCCCTGGATCGTCGAGCTCGCACAGCGAGCCGCCCACGTCATTGACGAAGTGCTGGTAGCCGTAGATCTGCTGCGCCTTTTCTATGAACGCCGGTACATCATGCATCGCCGCGATCTCGGCCTCACGATACTTGGCCTGGCGATTCTGAAAGTCTTCTAGCGGGACACCACCTGCCTCAGGGTTGCCGAGCTTGCCGACGAAGGACAGCACCGGGCCGAGATCCGAGACCTTGATGTTGTTGCGGATATAGATCCAATCGTTGCGCAGCAGTTGCTTGAGAAACGGCACCCGCATCGCTTGTTGCTTGATCAAGTCCAGAATCTCTTCGTCCAGATAGCGGGTGCCGATCCGATAGTCACCGGAGTAATGAAACCAGTGGTGCTTGCGTAACATATCTGAGAGGTAGGTCTTGCCGACGCCCGACATACCGAGCAAGGTGACCCGCTTGGTCGGCCAACGGCGGAATTCCTCGACAGTAAACTTCACGGTTAGCTCCGTCGCAATGACACCAGCCAGCGATTATCCGTCATCCCCGGCACTGCAATCCAGCGCGCTGAACACGCACTCGGCGTTTTACGCACAGTATCTGCGCTAGCCTGCATGTTGCACCAGTATCCGGGATGATCACGCCGGCCAGATGCGTTTGGACGCCGTCCTGGAGCGAAAACCATAGCCCTAGCTATGGGTTGAGTGAAGGGCAAGTACAAG
>JANQRK010000079.1 GCA_028284585.1 Chromatiales bacterium | reverse complement strand
GACCGACAGTGGTCTTCAGGGAGCATGGTCAATCGCCTTGCCTCAGTACTCGACACAACCCAGCTGCCGCGAAGCGGTTTAGTTCAACAGCGGATTATGCGGCTTGCACAGGTAATGGGATTATGAAGCCGGCACTTGTATTGCGTTATACAGCAAATCTAGCACCCAGCTCGCCGTCATGCGCTCCGATCAGCTTGCCAAGTCGTACTCCCATGGGATGCCGCTGTAGTCAGGCCACTTTTTGCCTCAGCGCTTACCGTAATTACCGAAGCCACCCATGATCACTGCTCGCCCGTCCACCTCGATGATCGCGATGCTCGCCACCGGATCTGCACGACGCCTGTAGCGGCCCTCACCGAACGGCAGGATCTCGATTTGGCGCCCACCTCGAAAGGTTAGCCTAAGGGCCGTGTCGCGTTGCTCAACCCTAAGTCGACCGCGCCGGCGGTGATCGAAACGCGCCGTAAGCTGTTCGTACTCGCCCAAGATGCCTTGCGGTGCTGGGGAAGAAGCCGGCTCGGCTGGCTCAACGATGTCTGAAACACCCTTGGCCAGGTGGCGACGTACCAGGCGTTTGAGATCCGAGAGCGCCTTCCACTTGAAGGCATTGAGCGTGACGAAATAGCCAACGCCGAGTTCCTTTTGATAACCGAAGTGCGACAGGTAGCCGTCACCGTCGCCCATGTGTCCATACCAGATCCGCCGTTTGTAGACCTCTTGATCGAGCCCGAGGCCATAGCCGAAATGCACGCCGGCGCGCGCCGCCAAGGTGCTGTGCGGTGTCTCCATACGATTAATTGCTTGCGTCGACAAGAAGGGCTTGCCGTTCGACTCGCCGCGGCGCAGTAGCAATTGGGGCAGGTGCGCCATCTCGCGCGGGCTCGCATTGATCGCGCCCATCGATGGAAAGGTCATGTGCCAATACGGGATCACGCTGACCCCGTCGCTGTCATAGCCGACCGCCAGTAGGTGGCGCGTGCGCTCGTCGTTGGCCAAGGTCGCACCCGGCAGGCCCAGGGGCGACAGGACATGGTCACGCATATAGGTGGCATAGGGCATGCCGGTGACCCGCTCGATCACATAGCCCAGGTAGCCCGCGCCGACATTGGTGTATTCGGGATGCCGGCCGGGCGGCCAGTGCACTCGGCGCCGCTCCGGGGCAAAGTCGAACGCCGCACGCAGCGATGCAAAGGGCTTGTTGTGGGCGAACTCTTCGCGGCTCAAGTCCATCAGCCCCGCGGTGTGTTCGAGCAGATGGACCAAGCGTACCGGGTGTTCGTCTCGCCATGGGTTGTGTAACGGCAGCTCAGGCGCCAGTTTCTTGAGCGGCGTATCCAGCGACAACTGACCCGCCGCGACCAGGCGCAGTGCCGCAATGCCATTGAAGGTCTTGGTGATCGAACCGATGCGTACCAGGGTGTCGATGCTCATCGGTCGCCGTGTCGTCAAATCCGCGTGACCCAAGGCGATTGCGTCACGCACCCCCGCGGCATCGACCGTCACCACGGCCAGCCCGGGGATGCCGTGCCGGTCGCGGATTGCCTCTAGGTCCTCGGTCAGCCGATCGACGGACCGCGCATCCGCCACGGCCCCTGTCAACAACCCGAGGTTCAGCAGCAAGATCCAGAATACCCTCATGGTGCACCCATGATCGCGTTGCGCAGGGCGCGCGCTCGAGGTAAATCATCGAACGCCAGACGCCCTCCGGCCAACCGCTTGAGGCCCAGGGTCCGGTAGGCGTCGCTCAGATCGGGAAACCGGTCGGAGTCGCGGTGGGCAACGGCCAGGCGAGTGAACACATCGGTGCCGGACAGGCGATCCAAGCGCGTCAGAAACTCACGCGCCGTCCACACTCGCCTGGCCGGCAGGCAGCAATCGGCGAATTCGGCCAGCACCCCATCGAGCGTTTGCGCGCGCGTGCTCGCCGAGCGCAGCTCCAGGTCGGCAAGTATAAAAAACGCCGCACCACTCCAGTAGACCTGCATATAGGCGCGCTCGGCATGCATGGCTCGGGTGGCATCCATCAGGGTCCTGCCCAGCTTGGTGCCGTGCCGGCCACGCTCGAAACCGGCGTGCAGTCGTTGCCATGCCGCGCGCGGCGTCAGCATTCCAACCCGTGCCCGGCTGACGTTTTGGTAGTAACTGGCCAGCCCCTCGAACAGCCAACGCGCGCCACCGGTCAATGCCGGATGTAACAAGTGACTGAGCTCGTGGCTGGCCACCCAATCATCCATGAAGGCCGCTTCGGACTGGCGCTGATCGATATACAAGTGCACCGCATCACCGCCATCGCGTGACACCTGGCCCCAGGGTACGGGCTCTCCACCGGCACCGAGCGGGACGACCAGCAGCTGCAAACGCGGTACCGGGAAGTCGCCATGGATCGCGGTCACCGCAGCGATGTTGGCGCTCAACCAGCGCCGTACCATCGCACTATCGACCGCGGGTTCGGCAGGCAACACGGCAAGCTCGATAACACTTGCAGCCTCTGCCAGGCGATAGATCTCGAGGCGCCCCAGCGCGACTCTGGCGTCATCGCGTTCGAATGCAACCGGTACCCGAAACACGCGGCCGCGTTCGGTCTCTGAAATCGTCTGCCAAGGCGCGGATACCCGATAGTCGCGCGGCAACACGAACTCGAGCGACAACTCGGATTGGCCTTCGGGCAGCCACAGAAACTGACTGGGGGACACCAATACCGCATCGACCAGGGTCACGGATCTGCGTGGCCAACCGGCACGCGGCAGCGTACTGGTCGGGTCGATTCGGTAGACCACACAGGTCGCTCCGCGACCTCCCGTCACCTGCAATCGCTCATTCGAGATGGCGACGCTCGCATCGCCTTGGGCGACCACCTCGGTAAGCAATGCCTTGGCCTGCGCCGAGGGTGCCAAAAGGCTGAATCCACCGCTCTGACGGCATGCCCGGACATGCAGGGAATCGAGTGCGGCCGGCACCTCTACCCGGTACTCGACCGGGTCGGCCGGGGATGTCACCTGGGATGGTATCTGGGCTGCCGTCTGTGACATCGGCGCCAGCTGGCCGCCCAGGATCAGCAATGCAATCGCGAAACACGGCATCCAATATCTCCGCTGCGCTGGGTTCTGTGACCCGGCATCCAAGCCGATGTTCCGGCACCGCCAGTTGGGCTCCGAGGCCTGGCGTAGCGCCAGTGGTGGGCGCCCTCCAGCTCGCTCGTTGGCTGCCGATATAGGGGGGTAGCGAGAAATCTGCACCTCGAGTGCACTGTTTTAGAGGGGAGGACTATGTCAGCTAAACATGCCCTACTGGTCGACGACTCAAAATCCGCACGCTTTGCGCTGCGCCAAGTGCTGCAGCGCAAGGGGTTCGAGGTCGACATGGCCGAATCCGCCGAGGTCGCGCTGGAGATGGTCAGCCAGAGCCAGGTGGATGCGATCTTCATGGACCACATGATGCCCGGAATGGACGGCTATGAGGCGGCGGCGATCCTGAAAAGTGATCCGGCCTCGGCCCATATCCCGATCGTGATGTGCACCTCGAACGATCAGGAAGAGTACGTGCGCAAGGCGCGCGAGACCGGAGCAGTCGGCATCCTGCCGAAACCGCCCACGCTGGAGAAGCTGACCGAGATCATGCAGCTAGTGGAAAGCGAGATGGCGCAAGCCCCCGCCACGCCACAGCAGGCTGCGCCAGCGGCGGCACCGGCAGTTGCTCCCGCAGCTGCTCAGGCAGCCGCTGCCCCGAGCACACCCGACATCGATGCGATGGTCCGTGCTCAGTTGCCTGGGCTAGTGCGCGAAGCCGTCGTTCCATTGATCGAGCAGACGGTCGCCAAGCAAGTTGAAGGTCTACGCCAACAACTGGCCGCTCAACAAGACCAAGCCGCTCAGGCCCGCCCGAACGAGGACGCGATCGCCACACGGATCGAGCAAGCAGTTACCGAACGCCTTGCAAGCCTGCACCAGCAATTGGCCGCCCTGCAGAGCGAAGTGACTCAGATGCGCTCGAACGAAGCAGCCGTCGCCCCGCTGGTCGAGCGCACGGTTACCGAGCAAGTTGAGGGCCTACGCCAGCAACTGGCCGCTCAGCAAGACCAAGCTGCTCAGGCTCGCCCGAACGAGGACGCGATCGCCACACAGATCGAGCAGGCAGTTAGCGAACGCCTTGCAAGCCTGCACCAACAATTGGCCACTCTGCAGAGCGAAGCGGCACAGGCACGCGCGAACGAAGACGCCGTCGTCCCGCTGGTCGAGCGCACGGTTACCGAGCACGTGGAAGGCCTGCGCCAGCAACTGGCCAATCAGCAAAGCGAAGCGGCCCGGACTCACTCCAACGAGCAGGCCACGGCGTCTCAGACCGAACTGCGCGAGGACATCGCCCAGGCTATATCGGCGCTGCGCGCCGAATTGACCGGCAACTACCAAGTCTACGTGGACGACCAACAACGGGAATCCGCCGATCGCATCAGGGCCACGATCGACGAACGCGTTGGTCTGCTCTCGCAAGAGCTGATGGCCTCGGTGCGCGAGCAGATCGAGTCGGTCAAGGGTGACCTGAGTGGTGATACCGGGGTACCGACCTTGATCGATCAGGCAGCTAGTGCACCAACCGAAAACGTGGCCGACCAGGTGACGGAGGCCGTGCAAGAAGCCAAGGACACCATCGCAGTCGCGATGCTCGAACAGACCAACGCACAGCTCGACAAAAAGCTACGCACGGTCAACCGCAAGGTGCTGACGGCGGCGGTCGGCGGCGGCCTGGTCACTGGCTGTTGCGCCATGCTGTTTTTCCTGGTGTTCGGCGGCTAACCGAACCTCGATCGACTCGACTCGGCCGTGTCAGCCTGGCTGGCCGGCCGTGGTCGCCTCGGGCACCTCGACGAGTTGCCCGGTCTTGCAATCGTAGATGTAGCCGTAGACCGGGATAGTCTTCTCGACCAAGGGGTGCGCCTTGATGCGTTTGACATCCTCCACTACGCTCGCCGCATTGTCAGAGATCGTCAGCCAACTGATAAAGCGTCCCTCGGGTGAGCCCGGTGTACTACCGACATCATGCCAGCCGTCTGCATCTATCTTTGCGGTCTCCAGGCTGCTGTTCAGCAAATCGGCCATGACGTCACTGGTAAAGGTCTCCATGCCGCAATCCGTGTGATGGATCACGAACCACTCGCGCGTACCGAGCAGCTTGTGCGAGATCACCAGCGAGCGAATCGCATCGTCGCTGGCGCGACCGCCGGCATTGCGGATCACATGCGCATCACCCTCGGCGAGCCCGGCGTATTTGGCCGGATCGAGCCGCGCGTCCATACAGGTCAGGATCGCGAAGCCACGCCCCGGCGGCATAGGTAGGTCGCCCTTGTCACCGAAACCTGCCGCATAGTCCCGGTTTGCGGACAACACCTCTTCGACGATCTTGCTCATAGCTTCCTCCTCATAGACCACGCTTGCGGGCCAGGCCGAGACCATCGCCGATCGGTACCAGGCTATAACTCACCCGTTGATCGCTGTGCAGCCGATCATTGAGTTCGCGGATGGCCTGGGTGTCGGGCTCCTGGTCCGCCGGATCGGCCACCGATCCACCCCACAGGAGATTGTCGAACAACAGCAGCCCGCCCTCGCGCAGCAGGCTGAGACAGGCCTCGTAGTAATTCAGATAGTTGCCCTTGTCGGCATCGATGAAGGCCAGATCGAAACGCCCTGCCTCACCCTGCTCGATCAGGCCATTCAGCGTGTCCAGCGCAGGGGCGATCTCTAGACGGATGCGCCCAGCCACGCCGGCCCGCTGCCAGAAATCACGCGCGATCGCGGTCCATTCCTCACTGAGATCACAGCACAGCAGCTCGCCGGAATCCGGCAACGCCCGGGCCATGCACAAGGCACTGTAACCTGTGAAGGTCCCCACTTCGATGACCCGTTGGGCGCCGATCAGCTCCACCATCAGGGCCATGAACTGGCCTTGCTCGGGTGCGATCTGCATCACGTGCATCTCCAATTGCGCCGTGACCTGACGCAACTCCCCGAGCAGGTCGTCTTCACGCAGGCTGTGGTCCAGCAGGTAGTGATGGAGTCGGTCGTCAAGCTCGATAGTGCGGTTGCTCATACCCGGTTCTCTGGCTGCTCAAAAAATAAATGACACTGAATGAATGGCACTGGCCGCCAGCTCGGATCTCGCAGCGACCAACCCGGGGTCATCCGTCCGACGCCTGAATCTCGGTCTTGAGACGCCGCTGCAGCCGTCTGGGTGAACCGGTACGGCGCGCCAGCAGATCATAGGCGACCGGCACGATGAACAGCGTGAACAGGGTCGCCGACAACACACCATACAAAATCACCGTGCCGATCACGACCCGGGTCTCGGCCCCGGCCCCGGAGGACAACAACAAGGGGATCGAACCCGCCGCCGTGGTGATGCCGGTCATCACGATGGGTCGGAAACGCACCTCGGTGGCCTCGACCAGGGCGGCATGGAACTCTCGCCCGGCATCGCGCAATTGATTGGCGAACTCGACGATCAGGATACCGTTCTTGGCCGCCAGGCCGACCAGCATGATCAGGCCGATCTGACTGTACAGGTTCAGCGATTGATCGCTCAGGTACAGGCCAAGCAGCGCACCCGCCATCGCCAAGGGCACAGTCAGCATGATCACCAAGGGATGTATCCAGCTCTCGAACTGGGCCGCGAGCACCAGATAAACCACCAAGGCACCCAACAGCAACACGAACAGGATCGAGCCACCGGCGGTCTTGAAGTCGCGCGAGCTACCCCGGTAATCGACGATCACCTGACCCGGCAGGTGCTCCTCGACCAGGCCCTCCAGATAGCTCAGGGCCTCGCCCAGGGCCAGGCCCTCGGCCAGATTGGCCTCGAGGGTGAGCGCTCTTACCCGGTTGTAGCGGTTGAGTCGGATCGAATCGGCGATCTCTTCGAGCATCACCAGGTTCGCGAGCGGGATCAATTCGTCGCTGCGCTGCGATCGGACATAGAGGTTCGACAGGTCCGTCGGGGTGCGCTGTGACGCGCCCTCACCTTCGAGGATGACGTCGTACTCCTCGCCATCCTCGATATAGGTCGTGGTGCGCCGCGAGCCGAGCATGGTCTCGAGCGTGCGCCCGATCTCACCGATGGTCACGCCCAGATCGGCGGCGCGATCGTAGTCGATGATCACCTGGAGCTGCGGCTTGGTCTCTTTGTAGTCCCAGTCGATGCCCTCGAGCCCCGGATTGGACACCTCGATTTGTTCCAGCAGGATGTCGCGCCAGGCCGCGAGTTCTTCGTAAGTACCTCCGCCGATCACGAACTGCACGGGTTTGCGGATGCGCGCCCCGAAACCCTGGCGCATCACCGGAAAGGCGCGCACCCCGGGCAGATCGCTCAGGCGTTGGCGCACGTCGGCCATGATCTCCCAGGCCGAGCGCCGCTCTCCCCACTGACTCAGGACATTGATCACGATGCCGCTGTTGAAGATCTCGAAGTTGCTGAAGGCGCGCGGTGCCCTAACCAACAACCGCGTGATCTCACCGGCCTCGACCAAGGGCATCAGGCGGCGCTCGATCTCGTCCATGTACTCCTTCATGTATTCGTATGAGGCCCCCTCCGGGCCATTGACCAGCAGGAAAAAAGCCCCGCGGTCTTCCTTGGGTGTGTACTCGCTCTCGATACTGCTCAGCAGCCATTGGCTGCCGGCGAGGATCCCGACAAAGATCAGCGCAACGATCAACTTGTAGCGCAGTGCGCCCTTGAGCAACCACAGGTAACCGCCACGCACCCGCCCGAACGCGGCATCGACGCGCCGCGCCAAGCCACCTTGCTTGGCACCGTCGGGCAAGATCTGTGAAGCGATCATCGGCGACAAGGACAGTGCGACAAAGCTCGAAAAGGCGACCGCGGCGGCCATGGTCAGCGCGAACTCCGAGAACAACCGGCCGACGTCGCCCTGCACGAAGGTGATGGGCACGAACACCGAGATCAGCACCACGGTGGTTGCGATCACTGCGAAGGCCACCTGACGTGCACCGCGGTAGGCGGCCACCAAGCGGGTCTCGCCGAACTCGCGCATGCGCCGATCGATGTTCTCGAGCATCACGATCGCATCGTCCACCACCAACCCGATCGCCAACACCAGCGCCAACAAGGTCAGAATGTTGATCGAGAAACCCAGCACCCAGAGCACCAAGAAGGTCGCAATCAATGACACAGGCACGGTTACCGCCGGTACCAGCATCGCCCGCACACTGCCGATGAAGACGAAGATCACCGTGATCACCAGCGCAATGGCTATCCCCAGGGTCTTGTAGACCTCGTTGATGGCACCCTTGATGAACACCGAGGTGTCATAGCTCTGGCGGATCTGCAGGCCCTCGGGCAGGGTCGGATTGACCCGCGCCATCTCCGCCTTGGCGGCGTCGGCGACCTCGATGGTATTGGCGGTAGACTGCTTGATGATGCCGATCCCGACCATGGGCACACCATTGCCGCGGAAGAAGGTGCGGTCTTCCTCGGCGCCCTTCTCGACCCGGGCGACATCGCTCAAGCGCACCAGGTAACCATCGTCGCCTTGCGCCAACACCAACTGCGCGAAGTCCTCCGCGGTACGGAAGGCACGCGCCACCCGCACCGTGAACTGGCGGTCGACCGAGTCCAGGCTGCCGGCCGGCAGCTCGAGGTTCTCGGCACGCAGCGCATCCTCGACATCGCTGACCGACAGGCCACGCGCGGCGAGCGCCTTGCGGTCCAGCCAGATGCGCATCGCGAAGGTCTGACCACCACCGACCCGCACCCGGGCGACACCGTCCAGCACCGAGAAACGATCGACTAGATAACGCCGCGCGTAATCTGACAGCTCGGGCACGCTCATCCCGTCGCCGACCAGATTGAGCCACATGATGACGTCTTCGTTGCTGTCGACCTTCTGGATCTCCGGTGGCTCGGCCTCATCGGGCAGATCGTCAAAGATGGTCGAGACCCGATCGCGGACATCGTTTGCGGCGCCGTCGATGTCACGATCGACATCGAACTCGATGGTGATCGAGGAGCGGCCGTCCTCGCTACCCGATTCGATGAAACGAATCCCCTCGATCCCGGCGATGCGATCCTCGATCAATTGTGTGATACGGCTCTCGACCACATTGGCCGCGGCCCCCGGGTAGAGGGTTTCGACCGAGACTACCGGCGGATCGATGTCGGGATACTCGCGCAGCGGCAGGCGATCGAAGGCGACCAGGCCGAAGGCGATCAACAATAGCGACAGGACCGAGGCAAAGACCGGCCGCGTGACCGAGACATCGGACAGGATCATTCGGTGCTACCCGTCATCGGCGCCGGCGCCGTGCTACCCAGCAACTCGCGCAGTGGACGCTCGCCATTGTCGATCGCACGCACCTCGATGGCCTGGCCGGGGCGCACCCGCAAGGTCCCGTGGGTGATAACCAACTCGCCCTCGATTAGGCCATCGAGGATCTCGACTTCACCGGGACGGCGTGCCCCGATCTGTACCGGGCGCGTTTCGACCCGGTGTAGATCACCGTCGGGCATCGCGACCAGCACCGAGTGCCCGCGCCCCTTGGACAGCAGCGCGGCCTCCGGGATCATCAGCGTGCGCCGCGGGTCCTTGCGCAAGCTCACCTGCATCAACATCCCCGGTTTGAGTAGGCGATCCGCATTGGGTAACAACACCCGCACGATCACCGAGCGGGTGATCGGATCGACCCGACTATCGATGCTGTGTACCTCACCGCTGAACTCACGCCGGCCGAAGGCGCGCGTGGTCGCGACCAGCCCGAGACCGGACCGCAGACCGGCCAGATAGACCGCGGGGACCGACAGATCGAGCTTCATGACCGAGTCGTCGTCGAGCGTGGTAATTACATCGCCGGGTTCGACCAAGGCCCCCAAACTGATGTTGCGCAGCCCGACTACCCCATCGAACGGCGCCTTGATCAAACGGTCGGACAAGCGCGACTCGATGGCCACGACGCGGGCCCGCGCGGTCTGCCATTCGCGCCGCCGCTGGTCCAACAATGAGGCGGCCGCGGTGCCCTGTTTCGCCAGGGACTGGACGCGGCGGTATTGGCGCTGCGCCTCGTCGACCAGGGCACGCGCCTCTTTTAGCAGGGCCTGTTCCTCGGCACTGGTCATCTCGGCGAGCACTTGCGCGGCGGCGACCCGGTCACCGTCGTCGAAGTGCAACCCGCTGACGGTCTCGGTCACCGAGGCGGTCAGCGTGATCGACTCGTTGGCACGCAGGGTCCCCAGGGCTTCGATGCGGTCTTCGAACGGCAACTCGGCAACCCGCGACACGATGACCGGCGTGGGCGGCGGTCCCGCGGCGATCGCCGCCCCGTGCAGTAACCCGTGCAGAAGGCCCAGCATTGCAACCCATCCCAGCCGGCGACCGCGGGCCTCCCTATTGTGTTGCATCGTCGAAACTGCCTCGCATCTGGTGTGTTTAGTCACTCGTAGGTAACACACCTTACGCCTTATATCGCTCATGCCCCATACCAAGGACCGCGCCGGCGCGCACCCGTTCAATCCAGGCACCACGCCTAGGGTTATTTCATACCAGATACGATGAGACTGCCGGCCGCGCCTGTCGATCTAACGCTGTGCAGATTCCCGATACTCGTGCTCGCGGCAGATCATTTCGATGTCTGCCTTGCTCAGGGGTTCACCGGTCAGACCGCAGCGCGCCCCGGCTTTCGCTTTTTCGTTGAAGCGGCAGGTCTTGCAGGCCCCGAAGCTGCGCCCGCCTCGTACCCGCTGGGCGCTCAGCAAGACCATTTTGAGCAGCCCATCGAGCGAACGGACCTGTGCTGCATCGGCATCGGCCAGCGCCTCGACCAGGAACCGGGCCGGTATCACCTTCTTCAGCATGCGCCGCCCGGCCGAGGTGACACCCAGGTGGACAACCCGACGGTCGTCGCTGTCGACCTGGCGTTCGACCAAGCCGCGCTCCTCCAAGACCGACAGCGTCCTCGACACCGTGCCCTTGGTCTGACCCAGGAAATCACTGACCCCCTGGACGCCATCCGAATAGCGATTGCACTGCGCCAGGTAATGCAGGGCCTCGAGTTGGATCGGTAGCAGGCCAGACGCGGCACCGGCCTCACGGGCCTCGACCCGCAGCAGATTGCACAGCCTTTCGAGGGCATCGTGGATCGATTCGATTGCCACTGGGCGGCCTTCCTTTTCACACCGTGCTGCCAACAAGGATACTGGGCATTTGATTGCGTGTCGAAACTTTATTGACAAGCTCCCAGGTGGATATTTCACTGGTCATTGTTTCGAATCGAAACTATAAGTCACTCAAGAAAGCCACTAGCATGCCAACACTTCTACGCACCGGACTACGCGCCGCGATCTGCCTGATCACTCCAGTGGCACTAGCCGCCGACCCCATCGACTGCCCCGATGGCTATCGCACATGGGGTATAGATATATCCCGCAGAAAATAACACTCGCATGCGCCTGATTGGCGGAAGGCGGCATGGCCTTGGGAGGGTGGGTTCTGTGATGGTGGACGTGAGGATGACCGAAAGGCCACTTTCGAGGATCAAGGGGTTGCCCGACTCGGGGATGTGAGCGAGGTTCGTTCCGGCCGCTTGCGGCCAAAACCGGACATTCCGAACGGCCTACAGGTCACCTGCACCCGCCGACGATCCTCCACACCCGGAATCGCGTCTTGATCGCCGGAACCTCTATGCGAAATGAGGAAAGGTATTCTCTCGACCCTCTCGCCCGGCTGGAGCTAGACGACAAATTCGATCCACGCTTGACTATGTGGGTGCTGTTCTTGCAGCTTCCGCCCACTGTTGCTTGTCTCGTCGAATCCATCTTCTCCGGCCTGAAATATCAACCCCTGCGACTGACTACCGCCCCTAGCGAATCTATCGCAGCCGTCCATCTCGCTATTGCCCGGCCCGACAAGCCTCTTTTCCACGGCTTCGGAAAAACTAGGGATTCGTAGCATAGGCGGTTGGGCTGCCCGTCGTTTAACTTGAACAAGGATTTGGTTCAAGCTGGCAATTATGCTACAAAGCCATCGCCCACTGCGCGATAACTAATAGGAAACACTCAGTGCATCTTAATAAGTCTATCTTCATGATTACTTGTTCTTTTGCTGCAATATCTTTCGAGACCCCAGCACAATTCAGCAAATTCGGAACTGATGTAGCTTGCACTGCGGGCATGAAAAAAATCACTGTTCAGGCAACAATAGATATTGCGCCAATACCGGTTGGCCAAACCGACTCCGGAGATTTGATTTTTGGCTGTCCGTTGCTTGAACATTATCCTAAGCGTGTGGCGAAGTTTTTCCCTGGGACGCCGTTTGTTTTCGGCATTGCTCCACCCACTGAAGCAGTTTGCTTCAGCGGTAATGTTTTATCTGGAACCATTGATATCGATGGAGACGTTTACACGTTAAACTATGGTAGAACTGAAAGCGCGCAGTACTTCGGTCCAAGGCAAGCTGTTTACGGTGATGGCATCTTTCTTTACGGGACCGCCCCTGACGCAGAGCCTATTCAATCTGGGGTCGCCGTGACCGCTGGCGAAATTGCTTGGACCAATGCTAGCGGGTCGGAGCTACGGCTCGCACTGTATCTCAAGGACGCATTCACTGTGGGTACCTTCTCCGGTTTGGACATCGAGGAGTTCACAGTTGTGGGCGCTGAATTGAAGGTTGAAAACAAACCTAGAGAGACGCTATTTGCCACCGGTACGCTCATGGGTGAGGGGATCTTTCTGGTCGAGCCTCTCGATCTCACGGGAGCGATCTGCGCGAAGCGCTAATTCTGTATCGTCAAACTGGCGACTACAGCGGTAACCGGAACCAACGTGAGGCGAATTAGGTAAAGGGTTGCATGGCGGAAAAGCGTAGAGCACCCCGCCTTCTGAAGCAGAAGTATATGTTTCTAGCGCGATATCTAGCTCTTTTTATGCTTGGTCTTCAGGGTTGTTGATGCTTTCTGTTTTGTCACTTTTTCACCAAAATGCAGCACAGAGTACTTAACCCGGAAATTCGACCAAGTAACTCATTCACAGTCCTGAGTTCAGGTCTTCTTGCTTGTACGTCGTTAACGATCAGCGATTGTTGGCCAAGTATGCCGAGACTTGTGGGCGCTTTCGCATGACTCGGCAACTTCCGTGACGTTAAAGCCGGACAGCAACCCATCGGTATCGGCGCAATTGAATACTTTGCAAACAACTGAAGCACGATAAACCGATCGATCAGCAAGACGCACTTGTATCGGTGGGTCGGGTATCGGCGGATGTCAGCGATCCCTCGGGATCGCTACACGTATCCTGGGGGCCTTTAAACGTCAGCTTTCCTGAGGCCTCCTGCCGTTTGTCGCGGACGGAAGAATGTCCGTTCATGGCCGGGAGCACCTGTTTCCGTCCTCAGCACCGTGAAGAATTTTGACATCTTGGAGCCGTGCCGCCGTTAAGTCCGGTTTTGGCCGACCTCCCATAACGAACCGCATTTGCGTTTCCAAATTGACCGACCGCTTCGCCCTCGAAAACGGCCTTCGACTCCTCCCTAGCGACGTCAGTTCAGATCGGACCGTCCCAAAGCGAAACCACCTCTAGCCAGTCAGGAGCGCGCGCGTGTTGATTTATGCGGGATATATTTATACCCCGATGGCTATCGCAGTTGGGCACATGTCAAATCGATGAACATCCACAAGGGACACCCGTTCGAGAAGCCATTCCTCGGCATCCACCACATCTATGCCAATGATCACGCCCTACTCGGCCTGCGCGATGGCCATTTCGCCGACGGTGCCATCCCGGTGTTCGACCAACTCGAATCCGTGACCGCCGACAAGGCCTCGGTCGAAGGCGA
Source organism: Chromatiales bacterium (assembly GCA_028284585.1). GTDB lineage: Bacteria > Pseudomonadota > Gammaproteobacteria > Chromatiales > Chromatiaceae > Thiosocius. Next base: position 14,778 of record JANQRK010000079.1, on the reverse strand, counting down.
ACGAGTACTGCTCGGCGTGATGCGCAAGGATAGCGAACGCCTTGGCAAGACCGACGGCCGGGGCTATGAGGCCTGGGCCAAGGACAGCCGCAACTCGCGTCTGGTCGAGGACGGCGGTACGGCCTGCCATGCCTGTCACACCCAGCAACGCGGGCGCGACTTCGTGTTCAGTCATTGGCGGGATTGATCCCGAGAGGGTGCTGGGCCTCGAACTCAAGGTTCTCACCCCCGCAGTTGTGCGGCTGCTTGAAGTATGGGAAAGCTGGACCCTTACCGTTGTTGACGAAGGTAAGCGTAAGAATGTCCCAGATTTGCTCGTTAAGCGGAACGGTGTTGCTGTGTTGAGCGAATGCGAAACAACGACTAAGAATCCGCCCCTGATCTAGAGAGAGGAAGCTTTCGCCGCAATGCAAAGAACAGCCGACTTCGATCTAAGTTAAGTCGCGCAGACTGTGGCGTCTACCAAGGCGATCTCCGTCTGAAACCATTCTTGGTCGCTGCCGCCGTTGTCCGTAATGACCGCGAGGGTCAGGAGATCTCCGTTCGAGATGCCGGGAACCGGGGTACCCACACCGGTGGCAGTAATATCTCAAAGACGCATGTGACCGGAATCGCTCTTGCGGTCCCTGTATGGACCAGGAGACCAAGTATTACGAGGCGCAGCACACGCGGAGCAATGAATTACTTGATCACGTCTGATTCTTAGTTCAACTAGGCCCTGAATCCTCTTCTGGGTCAACTGATCATGACCTCTGACAAGGGTGTGAGCATCGAGGGGTTCGGTCCGGCGCGCGAAGCCATTTCCCGTCGTCAGTCACCTTAGGTTGACAGCTGCATTCTGCGCAAGCATATCGCGCCCACCGCAAGCCAAACGGCATCGCCGGCTGGGACTTTAGTTCTTGCTCCACAGTTTCCTAGCTGCTTGGTCGGAAACTCGGTAGAGTCGTTAGTGCCCGGAACCCCGAGCCTTTCAACAACAAGAGGAGGTCAGGCATGAAGAACCTGCATTCGTTCACGAGTTGCCTTTTGGCGCTGTGCTGTGTGCTGGGCGCCCAAAGCGCAATGGCGCAATACAGCACCCCGGTCACGGTCAAGAACACCGAGGCCAATCCGGTGCCTGTGGTGTCGGCGGATCGGCAACCCTATCAGTTCACCTATTTTTTGAGCGCTGCACCGGCGTCCGTTGAAGACTGTGAAGCTATCCCGGTCCCTGCGGGCAAGACGCTCACGGTGACCTCGATTGCTGTCGACGCGCGGATCCTCGCCGGCGAAGTCCCGAGTGTCTACTTTCTTGCCGGATACGGCGGCAGTGCTATTCGCTTCAGTGATTCGCTCAATTTCATCAGTGCGTCCGGGTCGTCACGTACCTATCGGGGCGTCTACAACACTAACTTCTTGATTGGTGACGGAGACGGAACCTTGGACTTCCGCGGTGCGATTTGCGTCGACGCGCCGCCTGGCGGCTCGGCGGTCGGCAACAGTGCACGAGGGGTCGTGACCGGCTTCGTCGAGAGCGGCATTATCATCGACGGACGCCAGCTGCCCTAGCGACAGGGGGCAGGTCTTGTGTCGTACCGAGCGGCTAAACGTCGAGACCTGACCCCGACCGCGCGGGACAGCATCTGAACGATGCCATCTCGGCATTGTTCAGAGGTGGGTCGCCTAGCTGATCTGACCTGCATGTCCAGACGCAGATGCGCTGCTTTGCTTTCCCGCCTCCCAATCGATGCGTCGATTTCGGCGCTGGACCGTTGAACCGTGAGGGACGTCGCCCAGGTTGCCGGCGTGTTCTTGGTCGAGTCAATCACGCATTGGACCGACCGGCGGTGCCCTGCCCCAGAGGCTCGGAATCCGTTGAGCGAAGACCAATTGGCGGGACTGCTATTGTTCCTCGACAAAACAGCACTACTCGGAGCCTCCCGTCGGTCGTCGACCTGACCCGCAAAGTGACTTGGCAAGACAGTTTTGGCCCTGAACCCGCCCAACGATCGCTCCGCTGACGCGTATTTTCTCGCGCGTGCCATCCGGCCAGCCGCCGCCATGGCCGCGGTGCTGTCAGCACAGCCCAAACGAGGTCATCTTGGGGTTACCCCGTCTCGTCGAACGACCCCCGCTGCGGTGGCGCTTGGCACGACGGCCGCCTCGGAGCCTCGGACTCAGACGCTTTCGCGTCCAGGTGCGCGAGGATTTTCTCGATGGCTTCAGGAACCTCGATGCAGGGGGTGATCCGTGCCGCCTCGCCGCAGGCCGGGCACGTTCATTGGGTACCTCCATGTACCTGACTGCTTCACGGTGGACTGCAGCTGCGCAAAATCAGCTATTCCCGATTTGTCGATATCAATCCCAAAGACCCGCTTGAGGCGCTGCGCCCAAGTCATTGCGGCACAGCGTTCCGCTCATTTGGGCTCCTCTTCCGCGAGCGTGACATGTCGACCTCCCCTGTTCCGTCGACCGGTGTCACCCACGCGCGGTTTGCTGTTGGGCGCAAAGACCCCGTTATGGACAAATTCATCCGGAATGCATTTGGACAGCATTAGCTGGCCCGAGATGCGGCCGGGTATCAGGGATGATACAAGCAAAGCGGGTGAGGTTGATCCGCAGTTTCGGCACCAGAGCCGCCAGGCACGCAATGAAATCAAGTGATCAACAGAAACAACCCCATTCTGATGACCACATGCCGGTCGTGCAGTTCCTGAGATGCCGTACCATCGATCTTTAGCAGGCAATTGTCCTCGCGCGCAACAACGGATGCATAACGGGGCCGATGATCGAACATGGCCATTTCGCCGACGCACTCACCTGCATTCGGCGACGTTAGTATGGCTTCATCACCACGTTCCCGCGGCAGTAACACCTGCACGCTTCCCGAACCGATGATGTGAAAAGCGCCTCCCCGTTCACCTGCCTCGGTGATGTTTTGTCCCTACTGCGCCTGAATCTGTTTCGAGGTACCGGACAACAGCGCCTATCTCTCTTGAACATCGAGCCCGGAATAGATGGGGTGGTTCGAAAGCAGCCTGTCCCAGTTCACGTTGAATCGTCGCTGTGATCTCATCCCGCCATGGCTTGCAATCCTTGGTTGTCCCAATTTGCCGGCCGGAGACGCCTCGATCGCGAACGCTCGGACAGGGGGAGCTTGAGGCCAATTCGCTCAAGTATAGAAAATCGCAGGGTAAGTCCCGCCGCCTCGCTGCAGAGTAGAGGTTTCCGCCGAGACAGGCCCTGTCGTCGGCGATCGCCGCTGCCGCACACAAAGAACCCTGCCGAGGCAGGGTTCCAGAGATGTCGAGCCCGAACTTAGGAATGACCGACAGGAGCCACCGCTGGAGAGTCGTAGGCGCTGGCTGGAGCCTGTTCGATGGCGCCTCACCGACGAACCCGAAATCATCAGCACCGTTGGCAGTGGTCAAGTCGAGCGATGCAATGCGATATCCGGCCTGAGGTCGACGAAGACAACATCATCGGGCGTCGCGTCCCGGTGGCGACGCAGCGCATGAATTCTTCCGCCAAACAGCGCCCTGTCTAGATACCGGGCCGCCTCTCGGAGATCGTGACGACGAATCCCCTGCTTCATTGCCTTGACGGACTGATGATCACCCGCGGCATGTGCCGCCATGACAAGTTCAACGACATACTCGTAGTCGGTGCACGACGCCATTTCACGAAGCAGCTTGGGATTCGGTTCATGGGGGAAAGGCCCGAGGTTCCCGGTTAGTCTTACCGCCATCATCGTGCGCACGCATTTTGAACAGGTGCCACAGTTCCTCTCTGCATCCTCCCAGCAGACATGCAGGTTCTCGAGAAATTCCGGATGACTGGCGATCGTCGCGGTCTTGTGCAGGCGGCTCACGGTTTCATCGTGAACGAACTCCGTGATGCCGTTGGAGAAATGGTGATCCAGGATCGGATGGGAGCCTTCCGGCTTGAGATTGGCCGATGAATGGCTCGATGCGATGTAGCAGCGCTTCACACCGGTCAGCACCCCCATGCTTGCAAGCGCGGCACCGAACACAAAGGTGCGGCTGACTCCGAGTTCAAAGACGAAGCGAGAAAAGTTGGTCTCGAATTGGATGAATTCCTTGCCGAGCCGCTGAGCGAAATTCTGATTCTTGCGTTGGATCTGCTGCATGATATCGGTGGGGAGATTGAAATCGAATCCGAATGCAGCAATCAGGATCCCGACGTCATCGAGATGGCTTATCAGGCTGTAGGTCGAATCGACCCCGCCTGCGTAGAACAGCGCGACACCGTCTACCGCCGGTTTCGGCTCATAGAGCGCGACTTCCACCTTTACCTTCGTCAGCGAGCAGTTCCAGCTCTTCCAGATATCCTGAATTACGTCCAGTTGCGAGAAGAGCTGGGCGGAAACCGGAAACTCATCCGACCCCCGAATCGCCGAGCCTGCACGCATCGCAGGCGCCAACACGGCAAGCACCAAGGCGTCACCGATAGCCTCACGACGAAAGCGCGATTGTGGAAGTCGAAAATAAAGCACGTGTTCCATGCACCGAGCGCTTACTTCAACCCGTTCCGAATCTATCTCGGTGATTCGTACATCACTTATCTGCATCTTGCTGCGATTCCCATTGGTGTTGTGACATTGAGTTTGATGACTTATGGAGTCAACGACAAACGGCCCCGTGCAACGGCACTCGGACAGCGATCGCCGAAACCCTAGATAGCGCGCGCCACCAAGGGGCGCCCGAATCGGCTCATACAAAAACTTCCGATCTACTCAGCGATCGCAACCAGATGCTGCTCGAACAGTCAGGCCTTCAGCTCAGATGAGTCCACCAAACAAGGATCTCCTGCGAGCAGGCCGAGGAAGTCTTCAAATATCGCATCATCCGGTCGCATTTCACCATCGACCCATTCGATATCCCCGGCTGAAGATACCCATCGCCAATGGCCCGGACATCTGTGAACCGCCCAGGCCTCGTAGTAATAGCTGATTTCCACGACAACGAGCCGCTGCTGCCTTTTCAGGATGTCGAGTGTCAATACTTGAGAGTCCACCTTTCTCGCCACATCGAAACCCAGTTCAACCGCCTCCAAATCAATTCTTGATGGATCCCAATCGATCGATCCGCTCCCGCTTGCCCGGAAATCTCCCGGGCGGTTCATCCGACGAAAAGCGAAAGCGCGATTCCCGATGATGGTCACGCGCACATCAAAATGATTGTCCGGCACGAACTCCTGAAACAATGCACAACCGCGTTGTATGGGGGCATCGGCAAAATGATCCTTTACCCGCTTTCCAAGTAATGACCGGGCAGTGTTGGACAACCTGTCTGACACCTCGGGGAAAAGCGGACGGATGCTTTTCATTGGAAGAATGGACATGCCGTCACCGAAGAGCCGATCAATCAAATATCTTGCCTCTTTACGATTATTCAACAGGCGAACGTTCGCGGAGGCGATGCCAAACGACAGCTTGAAAACCAGCGGGTACGTCGCTTCTTTAATAAAGGCCTCGGCGTCACTCCGGCCCCAGAACACCCATGCTGACGGTGTTGGCACACCAGCCGACTTGAGCAGGTAATGCTGTGCGTGTTTGTCTTCAAAAAACCAGCAGGTTCTCCAGCTGGGAAAGGTGGGCAGCTTCATCCCCTGATGAATGGCTAACATCAAACGTTTGCCGAGGTCACTGTAAAACGGTGCATTGGGGAAATACCACATGAAACCGTCACAACCAGACAGAGAATCAAAGAAATCCTCACTGTACGCATCAACAGAGACTGTTTCATGGCCCGCAATAGCGGCGAGCTCTTGCCAACGCTCCGAAAAAGACTGCCTTTTCCCACTCATCAAATCGGAATCATCGGCCTGGATTGCGATGCGCAACTTTCTCATTACATACAACGCGAAAGAATTCTGGCGAAGGCTGGCGGATTTTCTGTCCAGTGAGAGCGGGTACAACAGTACAAGCTCAGGGGGATCACGTAACGTAACCTTATTCTGGCTGTTCGTCACCTCGCATTTGCGATCGTGGCAGGTGCACTAACGCATCGGTGTTGGGCAGCTGGTTCAGGCGCTCGTCGAGCTGGCGGCGGGCAGTGGCGCGATCCTGGGAATGCAGGATGACTACCTTTGCGTGATTAAACGCCGAATGAATATCACGTAGTAAGTGAACTATTTAGAAAGTCAAAAATCACTGAAAGGTGATTTATAAAGGTCGAATTATGGCGCAACTCAGCACTCGGCCAACACCAAGGGGACCCACAACTCGTCTTCGCTGATCCCGCCGTGCACCCCGATCACCTCGAAGCATCTTTCCTGCGGCAGCCGGTCCTTGAGTAAATAGCCTTCGTTCAGGAGCAGCACGCGATCACCGATGCGCTCGATGAGTCGTGGGTGGGGTGTCCCCACCCCGAACCATCCAGACTCGATCAACTCTGCACTGGGTCGTGTCTCGGCGATCCCCGCGAAGGTCTCTCGGATATAGTCGTCGAAGGTGCGCTCGCGCCCGGGGCGCAGATAACAGTAGGCAGCACGTAGCTCACCGCACAGCGGTAGCGCCAGGCACTCGCCCAGCACCGGGTGATCGTTGAGGTCGATGCGCTGCCCGGCCGGCACATCGATCTGACCGTGGTCCGCGCAGACCACGACCAGGGTATCGGTTCCCTGAATCGCATCGAGCAAGGCGGCAAAGGCCCGATCGAGCTCGAGCAAATGCTCGCGCACCGGCTCGCTCCAGATCCCGTAGCGATGTCCCAGGCTGTCGAGCTCCGGCCAGTAGGTATACAGATACTTGGCACCGGGTTGGCACAACAGCGCGCTACATCGACGCACCAGGTCATCCAGGTCCTGATACGGCACCATCTGCGCCGTGCCCAGATGGGCCAGGCTGAAATCAGAGTCGGCCAGGTAGGCCGGCGATACCGTGTAGGCCGGTCTTTCGATGCGCTCGGAAAATGGTTCAGTGTCCAGCAATCGGCGCACATCGATCCCCGCCGCACCCAGACCCGTACCCCCATACCTGGGGCGACCCGGGAGCACGGCCAGCACGCTGCCGAGTTCTCGAAAGTACATGTGCCAGCCCGTCAGGCCGTGTTGCTGCGGGGCATCGCCGGTCAGGAAGCTCGTGATCGCCGCTGCGGTAGTGGGCGGAAAGACCGAGGTCACGCCTCCGGCGAGGTGGCTATTCAAGCAGGCGGCCTGGGGGTGAGCGCGCAGATGGCGGAGACCCAGACCGTCGACCACCCACAGCAAGACCTGGCGATGGCCGCTTACCCGCTCCGACGGCAATAGCTCCAGCGGCGCATAGGCAGACTCGCGACCGCCCAGGCCGGACTGCAGCGAGGCCATCAGGTTGACGATACTGCCGCTGTGATAGTCGGGTAATTCCATATACGCGCAACCCCGCAGGCCCCAAGAGAACATAGCGGCCCCTCGATCGGTCCGCTGCACGCCTATGCTGACACATCTGGCGCTCCGACGGATGGTAGCCGGCCTGTTTGGCAGGCATCAGACGCGAAAAGGCGCGGCCACTGCTGGCCGCGCCCTATTGGTAAAGGGATGCCGGGACTTAGCCCCGGCAGGTAGCAGCGATTAGTCGACCGAACCGGCGCTCATCTTCTGACGGTTCAACAGGCCCGACTGGTGCTGGTTGACGTTACGTGCATACACGTTGGTCTCGACCGCACCGATCACAGCCGAGTTCTCGACCGAACCCAGGTTCGCCTTCTGGCTGTTGAGCAGACCGCTCTGACGCTGGCTGGCGTTGATAACGCGCACCTTGGTGTCGACCTTGCCGATCACCGCCGAATCACGTACCGAACCGGCGTTGAGTTCCTGGCGGTTCAACAGACCCGACTGGCGCTGGTTGGCGCGGTAGATGTCGACATCGGTCTTGACCGCGCCGACCACGAACGAATCATTGACCGAGCCGAAGGAAGCGTCTTGCTTGTTGAGCAGGCCGCTCTGGCTCTGGTTGGCGTTGTAGATCCGGGCGTCGGTCTCAACGGCGCCGATCACGGTGGAGTCGGCGTGAGTGTAGCCAGCAATGGCGAACAAAGCGGCGAAGGCTGCGGATAGGGTGGTTTTCTTCATCATTGTCATTCTCCTGAACTTCTCGTGTTTAGTTTTCCAGGCCGGCTCGTGCTGACCTGTTGGAGAGAATGATAGGGGTGCCCCGGCGAATGCCTGGCCGACCAAGACACGCTCCGGATGTGACTTAGTACCAGGCCCTGCTCCGCCCCCAGCCCTGCCTCGATAGAGGCCTGTGAGTAACGCTGCCGTCTATGGCTCGCCCGAACGCTGGGACTTGGTGCGGGAGCCTTCCAGCGCAACAGCGACATCCAGATTTTGGATCGCCTGGACCGCCATCTCCCAACGACCCTCCATGCACAAGCCGCTGATGCCCGCGTCCTCATGTGCGGCAAGCGCCGCTTGTAGGCAGGCATCACGCACCCGTTCTGCCACGTCGATCGATTCAGCCATCGCTTTCCCCTGGTATCCGCGCATCATGCCGGCCTGCACCGGCACGCCCGCCATTGTATGGCGCCGGCGCTGCCCGTCTATCGTTCGGGTCGATGACACCCCGGTTCTGGGGCCCAGCGAGCGTCCCGATCGGCAACTCCGTTCAACAGATCACATTCGTTCTCTGCGCCCCTTGAAGCCGATATTTTCCGCCCCTATATTTTCGCCGAATTTAGCCCGAAGCCGATTCCCTCACTTGATCGGAGCACCACTGATGCAAACACAGGAGCCTCTTGAATGATCAAGGTTGACGCTTTGACAAGGAACTATGGAGAGCTGACGGCGGTTGATCGGATCTCCTTCGAGATCGGCCAGGGTGAGATCCTTGGGCTGCTCGGGCACAACGGCGCGGGCAAGACCACCATCATGAAGATGCTCACCGGTTACTTGGAACCGACCGCGGGCAGCATCGAGGTCGACGGCCTGCGCATCGACCGTGACCGCGCGGCGGTCCAGGCTCGGATCGGGTACCTACCGGAGAACGACCCGCTGTACCCGGAGATGACGGTCATCGACTACCTCGATTACGCCGCCTCCCTGCACGGCGTCGCGCAGGTGCAACGACCACAGCGCATACGCGAGGCGATCGACCGTACCGACCTGCATGCCAAGGCCGCCGATACCATCGGCACACTGTCGCGCGGCTATCGCCAGCGCGTCGGGGTGGCCCAGGCGATCCTGCACCATCCGAGTCTCTTGATCCTCGATGAGCCGACCAATGGGCTCGACCCGACCCAGGTCACCCAGATGCGCAAACTGATCCGCTCCCTGACGCAAGAGGCCACCGTGATCCTGTCGACCCATATCCTGCAAGAGGTACAGGCGATCTGTGACCGCGTGATCATCGTGCGCAACGGCCAGAAGGCTCTGGATGCCCGAATGCAAGACCTGCGCGCCGGCAAACGCCTGCTCGTGGCACTCGACGCCGCTCCTGAGCACGCCACGCCATTGCTGAGTTCGGTCATGGGCATCGCGGTGGTCGAGCCGTTGGATGGCAGTGGCCCGGGCCATCATTACGCACTGGATCTGCATCACAAACAGCAGGTCAGCGATGCCGCGCCGCAGGTCGCCGAAAAGGTCACGGGCCAAGGCATCAAGCTCTATAGCCTGCAACCGGAGACCCGTGACCTCGAGCACGTCTTCGGTGAAATCTCGTCGCGTTGAGGGTCCCACATCATGAGCCACATACTGCGCATCGCCCGTAAGGAATTCGCCGGTTTTTTCGCGGCGCCGACGGCCTTCATCTTTCTCGGTGCCTTCCTGGCGATCACCCTGTTCGTATTTTTTTGGGTCGAGACCTTCTTCGCCCGCAACATCGCCGACGCCAGACCACTGTTCGAGTGGATGCCGCTGTTGATGATCTTTCTGGTCGCCGCGATCACCATGCGCCTATGGGCCGAGGAACGCCGCGCCGGTACCCTGGAGTTCTTACTCACCATGCCGGTCAACAGCGTCCAACTGGTGCTGGGCAAGTTCCTTGCCTGTATGGCCCTGGTGGCCGTGGCGCTGGCACTGACGCTACCGCTGCCGCTGACCGTGAGCCTGCTCGGACCGCTTGACTGGGGGCCGGTATTGGGCGGTTATGTAGCGAGCCTGTTCCTGGCCGCGGCCTATGCCGCGATCGGGCTGTTCGTTAGCGCGCGCTCCGCGAACCAGATCGTCAGCCTGATACTGACCGTGCTGATCGCCGGCTTCTTCTATCTGCTCGGCTCTGACGCACTAACCAGCCTGTTCGGCAATCGGGCATCGGAAGTGTTGGCCCTGCTGGGATCGGGCTCGCGCTTCGAGTCCATCACGCGTGGCGTCATCGACCTGCGCGACCTTTACTACTACCTGAGCCTGACCGGGGTGTTTCTCGCCCTGAACGTCTTGGCACTGGAATGGCTGCACTGGGCCGGCAATGCGAGCAACGCCAACCATCGGCGTTGGGGCTGGTTGGCCGGATTGCTCGCCGCCAACTTCGTGGCCGCCAACCTGTGGCTGGCCCCGGTCGGCTGGGCACGCGCCGATATGACCGCGGGCAACCTCTATTCGCTGTCTCAGGCAACCCGCAATTACCTTGCGCAACTGCGCGAGCCCCTGCTGATCCGCGGCTACTTCAGCACCCAGACCCACCCGCTGCTCGCGCCCTTGGTACCTCGGCTGCGTGACCTGCTGGAGGAATACGCGGTGGCTGGTGACGGCCGGGTACGGGTCGAATTCATCGACCCCCAAGAACACCCAGAGCTGGAGCAAGAGGCCAACGAAAAATACGCCATCCGGCCGGTACCCTTTCAATTCGCGAGCAAGTACCAGGCCTCGGTGGTCAACTCGTACTTCAATATCCTGGTCCAGTACGGTGACCAGTATCAGGTGCTCGGCTTCCGTGATCTCATCGAGGTCAAGGCCCTGGGTGAGACCGACTTGGCGGTCGAGCTGCGCAACCCCGAGTACGACCTGACCCAGGCGATCAAGAAGGTGCTGTATGGCTATCAAGGGGCCGGTGACCTGTTCCAGGGCATCGAGCATCCGGTCAGCTTCAAGGGCTATGTATCGCCAGACGAGAGACTCCCCAAGGTCTTGCAGACGCTCAAAAAAGGCCTCGATGAGGTGCTCGCGGAACTGGCGCACAAGGCCGACGGCAAACTGAAGATCGACATCCAAGACCCGGACGCGGGGTCGGGCGCACTCGCCGAACGACTCCAGAGCGAGTACGGATTCCGGCCAATGACCGCCAGTCTATTCGATAGCACCGGGTTCTGGTTCTACCTGGCCCTGGAGAGCGAGGGCGATCGCCGCACCGTGCAAGTACCGCTGCCCGAGACATTGGAAAAGGCCGCTCTCCAGCGCTCCATCGAGGCTGCCCTGAAGCGTTTTTCGCGTGGCCTGCTGAAGACCGTGGCACTGCACACACCGGCACCGGCACCCGCCATGCCGCAGTTCGGTGGTATGCCGAACGCCCAGCGCTTCAATTGGCTGCGCGATACCCTGTCCGAAGAACACAACCTGGTCGATGCCGATCTCGCAGATGGCCAGGTACCGGCCGACGCCGATCTGCTGCTCTTGGTCGCGCCCGATAAGCTCGACGACAAACAACTGTTTGCTGTCGATCAGTTTCTGATGCGTGGCGGTACCGTGATCGCCGCAACCGCGCCCTTCGACATCCAACGCAGCGGGGCGCTATCGGCCCAAAAGCACGACTCCGGTCTGGCCGACTGGCTGTCACACCACGGGATCACGCTGGCCGAACAGAGCGTGCTCGACCCGCAGAACGCCGCCTTCCCGATTCCGGTGGAGCGGCCGCTGGCCGGCTTCGTCGTCCGTGAGACCCAGCTCGTGGACTACCCCTACTTCGTCGATGTGCGCGGCGAGGGTCTGACCGCGGACGATGGCATCACCGCCGGGCTGAATCAGGTCACCATCACCTGGCCGTCACCGATCGAGATAGATTCGGAAAAAAATGGCGAGCGCCAAGTCACGCGGCTGTTGCAGAGCTCCGACCAGGCCTGGACCTCGGACAGCCTGGACATCCAACCGAACTTCGGCACACACGGCAGGCTCGGCTTCCCGGTCAGCGAAGAACGCGACCGACAACTCTTGGCGGTCGCTGTCGAAGGGCGCTTCGAGTCGTTCTTCAAAGACAAACCCGCGCCGGTCGACGCTGCTGACGAAGCGCCCGATGCACCAGACGCGCCGCCGCCGAACGCCAGCGACGATGCCCCTAGCGCTAAAGCTGAGTCCACCGATGGCGAAGACGCGGCGCCAGTGATCACCCGAGTCATCGAACGCTCGCCCGAGTCGGCGCGCATCCTGCTATTCGCCTCCAACAGCTTCCTGAGCGATGAGATGCTCGAGCTCGCCTCGGCCGGGCTGGGCACCCGCTATCTCAAGCCGGTGGAACTGATCGAGAACGCCGTAGACTGGTCGCTGGAAGAGCGCGGCCTGCTGGCGATCCGCGGCCGCGCCCAATTTTCACGCACCCTGGATCCACTGGACCAAGAGGGCCAGATGTTCTGGGAATACCTCAACTATGGCCTGGCGCTGCTCGGTCTGTTCGTCGTCTGGCTGATCCGCCAACAGATCAGGCTGCGTGCGCGACGGCGCTATGCGGCAATCCTCGCAGACGCGTGAACAAAAGGGGGCCCACACGATGCACAAATGGATAGCCGTCTTGAGCAGCCTGCTAGCTGCACAGCTGGTGCTGGCCGTCGCCATTCACTTCGCCGACGACGAACACGGCGCCTTCGAGCCGACCGAAGACCTGCTGAGCTTCGACAGTGCACAGATCGACGGCCTGCGCATCGAGGACGGCGAGGCAAACACGCTGTTGACGAAACGCGACGGCGGCTGGGTACTGCCCGAGCTAGACGATTTCCCGGCCGACCAGGATGCCGTGCAGCAGCTGCTGGATGCACTGGCCGGGCTGAAACAGGGCTGGCCGGTCGCCACCTCCGCAGGTGCGGCCGAGCGCTTCAAGGTCGACCCCGAGGCGTTCCAGCGTAAGCTGACCCTGCTCAGCGACGAGCAGACCATGGCCACACTCTATGTCGGGACCTCACCCGGTTTCCGCAAGGCCCATGTGCGACCCGATGGCGACGCCGCGGTCTATGCCGCCAGCTTCAACAGCTGGGAGGCGCACACCAAGACCGACGACTGGATCGACAAAGGCATCCTGGAGATCGCCGCGAGCGACATCGAGCGTATCGAGATGTCGGGGCTGAGCCTGGAGCGCGGAGACGACGGGTTGCAGCTGGTCGACCTCGGCGAGGACGAGGAGACCCAAGCGGAGGCTGCGCGCAGCCTAGTCGAGCGTCTCAGCAAGCTACGAGTACAGTCGCTGCTGGGGAGCGAAGACCAAGCGACCTACGAACAGGCCGACCCAACGCTCGAGATCCGCGTGCGCCGCAAGGACGGCCAAAACCCGGTCTACCGTTTGTTCAAGCCGGAGGACACCAGTCACTATGTGTTAAAGCGCTCGGATCTCGAGCACTATGTCACGGTCGCCGAGTCCGCGGTGAAAGCGCTCAAGGACACGACACGCGAGCAACTGGTACAGGTCAAAGAGCAGCCAAAGGAAATCCCCAACGACGATGCATTGGCCAGGCCGGCCGATAGTAGTAGCGACGATGACGGTGCCTGAGCAGAGTACACCCAAGCACTGCCCAACCGGTGTCAGTCACGCCGCACCGCGATCTCGGCACCCAGGCATATGGTTTCACCGGGATAGACATCCACTATGTCATCCGCGGCATTGGCGGTCTCGACACAGAGCATGCGCTCGAAATCATTGTCACCGAGGTCGGCCATCTGGGCGGCGATATCGGCCCAAGGATTCCAGATGACCGCATTGTCGCTGCCGGTGCTTTCGATGGTAATGCGGCGCTCCAGCGCGACGTCTTCGATAGTCAGCTCATCCGGTACATCGCTATAGATACGGTCCACTTCGCCTGTGATCACAACCTCATCGGCCTGCGTCTTGACCAAACCACGGTCGACTTTGTCAATGTAAGAGGTGCCTTCGAGCCCAAGTACCCGGGTATCGCGGATATCACCGACCCGGAAGTAGCTGTGCAGTGCCTGAGTCACTTCGAAAGACACATCACCTGTGTTGGTGGTCTCCAATTCGATCTGTAATGAGCGGCCGACTGTGATCGCGATACGCAAGGCGAAATCGTGGGGCCAAAGGGCACGGGTCTCATCTGTGGCGTCGATACCGAGTTCGAGGCGTAGCGCGCCGTCACCCAGGATGGAAACGCCGATCACCTCCCACTGGCGATTGCGCACAAAGCCATGCGTCGGCCGGCCCTGGCCTTCGGGATCGGCACCGAACCAAGGCCAGCACACAGGCACCCCACCTTTTATCGCCTTGCCTGGTGCATAGTAGGCAGACTCAGACAAAAACAGCACGGGATCCGGGTCATTCATCGGCTGATATTGCAGCACCTGACCGCCGTAGGTCGAAATCAGTGCCTCGGCGTGGATGTTGCGGACATGCGCCTGCACCAGCCCGCCGGGACCCTCGGCGAAGTGCAATCGATCGGCGACCGCGAAGGCGGAATTGAGCGACTCGGTATCCATGGGCTCCCCTGATTTTGCGAATTGGTGAACAGTGATCAAGCGTACTCGAGTGTAGCGCGGACCCTGTATGGCGTCGCCTAGTGGGCCAAGCGGATAATTCTGTAACGCTCAGAGCCACTGTGCGAGCGCGAATCTAGGCGTGTTTCGCAGGCAATGGCCGCGCCCTTGGCAAGAAACGCAACACCGAGTCGCGCTCGCACAGTGGCTCCCAAAGGGCCAGGGCACAAGCATTGTGGGCAA
>JANQRK010000070.1 GCA_028284585.1 Chromatiales bacterium | reverse complement strand
CTATTGACTGTCTTGTATAATGGTCGATTGGCATCGTGCCAGCGAAAGTGGCGGAATTGGTAGACGCGCTGGATTTAGGTTCCAGTGGGGCAACCCGTGAGAGTTCGAGTCTCTCCTTTCGCACCAGCCGATCCCAGCATCAGACACGGGTCTGGGCAAACCATGCGCGTTGTTTCGAAGTCGATAACAGGTAGTCGGAACTGCCGGAGTGAATGTTGATGCAAGTTGCTGTTGAGTCTGGTGAGGGACTAGAGCGCCGCCTCCTGGTCGATCTTCCGGCCGATCTGGTGACCGCGGCGATGGACAAAAAACTCAAGGACATTGCGCGGAACGTCCGGTTGGATGGATTTCGTCCGGGCAAAGTCCCGATGCGCACGGTGCGGCAACGCTACGGTGACCAGGTACGTCGCGAGACCTACTCGGCTCTGATCCAGGAGACGCTCTACGAAGCGGCCTCCCAGGAGCAGCTGATGCCGGCTGGCGAGCCCAAGATCGAGTTGCGCGATGCGGCTGAGGAGGGCGGTTTCGGTTACACCGCGATCTTCGAAGTCATGCCGAAGGTGGAGATCGCCGATCTAGCTGGACAAAAAATCGATCGGCCAATTGCCGAGGTGGGCGACGGCGATATCGATGCGATGATTGAAAAGCTGCGCAAGCAGCGCACCGTATGGGACGATGTTCAGCGCGCTGCGCAAGACGGCGATACCCTGCACTTAGACTTCACAGGATACATCGATGGTGAGGCCTTCGACGGTGGCTCAGGTGAGAATGTCCCGCTGATACTTGGCTCGGGCTCCATGATCGAGGGCTTTGAGGCGGGTTTGGAGGGAGCAAACGGCGGCGACAGCCGAACCCTCGAAGTCAAGTTTCCCGAAGACTACGGCGCCAAACACTTGGCGGGGAAAGAGGCGACATTCGAGGTCAAAGTGTTGCGCGTCACCGAACCCCGGCTGCCGGACGTCGACGAGGAGTTTGTGAAAGCTTTGGGTGTTGAGGATGGCACGCTCGAGGGGCTACGTGAAAACGTCGCGAAGAACATGCGTCATGAACTCAAACGCAAGCTGCAGAGCCAGACCAAAGAGCGCGTGATGGAGATGTTGCTCACTGCCAATCCGGTGGAGATACCCAAGGCCCTGGTGACCCAAGAGTGCGAGCGCATGAGGACGCAGATGCTGCAAGAGTTGCAGCAACAGCAGGGTGGATCGAGTGGTGTCGATTTGCCAGTCACCTTGTTCGAGGAGGAAGCAGGGCGTCGGGTCCGTCTGGGTCTACTGGTGGCTGAGATCATCGACCGAGAAAAGCTCGAAGTGCAGGAGGATCGTCTGCGCGAAACCATCGCCGAATTCGCGGATTCCTATGAAAACCCGCAAGAAGTCGTCAATTACTATCTTCAGGATGCGACCGCCCGTAAGAGCGTCGAAAATCTGGTCCTGGAGAACGCCGTGGTTGAGTGGGTGCTCGGCCAGATCGAGATCAATGACGAGTCCAAGTCCTTCGCCGAAATGATGGAAAACAAGGCTTGAAGCAGGCTTGCCCAGGTAGGTTTTTGCGGGTAGGTTCAAGAGACTCAGTCAGTTTCCGATATGGAGCATATGAACCAATTTGAACCCCTGAACCTCGGCCTTGTGCCGATGGTGGTCGAACAGAGCGCTCGAGGAGAGCGTGCTTACGACATTTATTCACGGCTGCTCAAGGAGCGGGTTATTTTTTGCGTTGGTCCGGTTGAAGACCACATGGCCAACCTGATCGTGGCACAGCTCCTGTTTCTCGAGTCCGAGAACCCGGACAAGGATATCCACCTGTACATCAACTCACCTGGTGGGTCGGTGACGGCCGGGCTGGCTGTTTACGACACCATGCAGTTTATTCGGCCCCATGTGACGACCATGTGCATCGGCCAGGCCGCCAGCATGGGTGCTCTTTTGCTGACGGGAGGTGAGAACGGTAAGCGTTATGTCCTTCCACATTCGCGGGTCATGATCCATCAGCCACTGGGTGGTTTCCAGGGCCAGGCGACCGATATCGAGATTCACGCCAAAGAAATCCTCTTGATCCGCGAAAAGCTCAATCACATCTTGGCCAAGCATACCGGCCAAGATTTGTCTCGTATCGAGCAGGATACCGATCGCGACAACTTCATGAGTGCTGACGAATCAGTGGCCTACGGCTTGGTCGATCAGGTCTTGGACCGTCGTCCGACACAGGAGGGATGAGCGCCAATTGCCACGTGTGCTGGGTGGCTTGTTATCCGAAGGCATTCGGATATTATGAGAGTAGTGTTGCGCTCGTCTTTAACGGGACCTCAAGTCCGGGCGATAGGCACGCGGATGAAGGACAAGCACTATGAGCGACGACAAAAAGCACGGTAAGGGCGAGGACGGCAAGCTGCTGTACTGCTCGTTCTGTGGCAAGAGTCAGCATGAAGTTCGCAAGCTAATTGCGGGCCCATCGGTCTTCATTTGCGACGAATGCGTTGAACTTTGCAACGATATCATCCGCGAAGAGATGCAGGAGAGCGTCGGCGAGTCGGCCGACAAGCTGCCGATTCCGCAAGAGATCAACACTACGTTGGATCAGTACGTTATCGGCCAGACGCGTGCCAAGAAGGTGCTGTCGGTCGCAGTCTACAACCACTATAAGCGGCTAGAGGCGAAAGGGAAAAAGGACGATGTCGAGATCGCCAAGAGTAATATTTTGCTCATAGGGCCGACGGGCTCAGGCAAGACCCTGTTGGCCGAGACCTTGGCACGGTTGCTAAACGTGCCATTTACTATCGCCGATGCAACCACGCTGACCGAGGCGGGCTACGTCGGTGAAGACGTAGAGAACATCATTCAGAAGCTACTGCAGAAGTGCGACTATGATGTCGACAAGGCGCAAACGGGTATTGTCTATATAGACGAGATCGACAAGATCTCCCGCAAGTCGGACAACCCATCGATCACCAGGGACGTTTCCGGTGAGGGTGTGCAGCAGGCGCTCCTCAAACTGATCGAGGGGACGATCGCTTCGGTGCCGCCCCAGGGTGGGCGCAAGCACCCGCAACAAGAATTTCTCCAGGTCGATACCTCCAATGTGCTGTTCATAGTAGGGGGCGCGTTCGCCGGCTTGGACAAAGTAATTCGTGACCGTTCAGAGAAGGGCGGGATTGGATTCTCGGCCGAGGTGCGTAGTAAAGAAGACTCACGCACGGTCGGGGAGATCCTTTGTCACGTCGAGCCCGAGGACTTGATCCGCTATGGCCTGATTCCCGAGTTCGTCGGGCGTCTGCCGGTCGTAGCTACCCTCGAGGAACTGGACGAGGATGCCTTGGTCAAGATCCTGACCGAGCCTCGCAATGCACTGATCAAGCAGTACCAGCGTTTGTTCGAAATGGAAGGCGCTGAACTCGAGGTGCGTGATGACGCCTTGCGGGGAATTGCGCGCAAAGCAATGGATCGCAAAACCGGTGCGCGAGGCCTTCGCACCATTCTGGAGCATGTTCTGCTCGATACCATGTATGACCTCCCGTCTTTGGATGATGTAACCAAGGTGGTTATTGACGAGGCGGTCATTAAGGGCGAGTCTGCGCCCTACATGATATTTGGCGGTGGCGAGCCGAGGCAGCTTGCCGCGTCTGACTAACTGACTTGGATCGCGTTCCGCGGCCACTCATCTATCTTGTGCCCATTCCGAGCATGTCTGAGGGTCTTCGCCGTGCGCGGTGTCGGCCGGTTTTAGCCTATGGCCGGTGTGGTATCAAACGCCAGTAGTGCGTGTGACACGATCACACTGCAAACCACTGGTTGAAATTGTCTGGGCACGCCCGCATCTTCACATTAAATAAGGCCGACATGTTGTCCGGCATAGCCGCTAAGGTGCGGTGACGGAGGGGAACCCAATGGGACAGGAAGATAGAGTAATCAACGTGCGGGACGAAGGCCAAAGCGCCATTCCCGTACTTCCGTTGCGAGACGTGGTGGTGTACCCGCACATGGTGATACCGCTTTTCGTTGGGCGCGATAGGTCCATCAAGGCGCTCGATGCGGCGATGTCAGACAACAAGCAAGTACTGTTGGTGGCGCAGCGCAGTGCGGATGTCGATGAGCCGCAACCTACGGATATGTACGGCATCGGAACCCTGGCCAGTATCCTGCAGTTGCTAAAACTTCCAGACGGCACGGTAAAAGTCTTGGTCGAGGGAGGGGAGCGAGCCACGATCAAACAGATCGAGCCGACTGAAGACTATTTCACAGCCGATATCGAACCGGCAGAGGACGTGGTCGAGTTGCCAGAGCGCGAAATGGAGGTCTTGATGCGCTCGGCGACTACCTTGTTCGATCAGTACGTAAAACTCAACAAGAAGGTCCCGCCGGAAGTCCTTACCTCACTGGCCAGCATCGACGACGGGTCCCGTCTTGCCGATACGATGGCGGCGCACATGGCGCTGAAGCTCGACGAAAAACAACATGTGCTAGAGATGTTCAACGTGCGCGAGCGACTAGAGCACCTCATGGCACTCATGGAAGGCGAGAATGACATACTGCAGATGGAGAAGCGGATTCGCGGCAGGGTCAAGCGTCAGATGGAAAAGAACCAGCGCGAGTACTACCTGAATGAGCAGATGAAGGCCATTCAAAAGGAACTCGGCGAGTTGGATGATGCACCAAACGAGCTTGAAGAGCTGGCCGAGAAAATCGAAAAGGCCGGCATGAGCAAGGAGGCGAAAACCAAGGCGACCACCG
This sequence comes from Chromatiales bacterium, assembly GCA_028284585.1. Lineage (GTDB taxonomy): Bacteria > Pseudomonadota > Gammaproteobacteria > Chromatiales > Chromatiaceae > Thiosocius. Next base: position 32,355 of record JANQRK010000070.1, on the reverse strand, counting down.
AGCTCAACAAGCTCAAATTGATGTCGCCGATGTCGGCTGAAGCGACCGTAGTTCGGAATTATGTAGATGCCTTGGTGAATGTGCCCTGGAAAAAGCGTTCCAAGATCCGCAACGACATCGCGAAGGCCGAGGAGGTCCTGGATACTGACCACTTCGGGCTAGAGAAGGTAAAGGAACGCATCCTAGAGTATCTGGCGGTCCAGCAACGGGTGCGCAAACTCAAGGGGCCGATCCTGTGCTTGGTGGGGCCTCCGGGTGTGGGCAAGACGTCTCTTGGTCAGTCGATAGCGCGTGCCACCAATCGTAAATTTATCCGGATGGCCTTGGGGGGTGTTCGTGACGAGGCTGAGATCCGTGGCCACCGGCGAACCTATATCGGAGCGATGCCGGGTAAGATCGTTCAGAATCTAACCAAGGCGGGCACTAAAAATCCCTTCTTCTTGCTCGACGAGATCGACAAGATGGCAATGGATTTCCGCGGCGATCCAGCCTCCGCACTGCTCGAAGTACTGGATCCTGAGCAGAACCATACCTTTCAAGACCACTATCTTGAAGTCGATTTTGATTTGTCAGAGGTGATGTTTGTTGCAACGGCCAACAGTATGAACATCCCCCCGGCGTTGCTCGATCGTATGGAAGTCATCCGACTGGCAGGTTATACCGAAGACGAGAAAGTTAATATCGCCAAGAATTACCTGATACCCAAGCAAATTAAGAACAATGGCCTGAAGGCCGAGGAGTTGTCCATACGTGAGGGCTCGGTGCGAGACATTGTTCGTTACTACACGCGCGAGGCCGGGGTGCGTAACCTCGAACGGGAGATTTCCAAAATCTGCCGTAAGGTGGTCAAGGATGTGCTGCTGGAGAAGAAATCGGGCAAGCACGTGACTGTGGCGCCGCGACAACTGGAAAAATATCTTGGCGTCAAGCGATTCCGCTACGGGCGTGCGGACGAGCACGATGAGGTAGGCCAGGTCACGGGTTTGGCTTATACCGAAGTCGGGGGGGAGCTGTTGCGCATAGAGACCGCGTTGACGCCGGGCAAGGGACGCCTGACCCATACTGGTCAGCTGGGTGACATAATGAAAGAGTCCATTCAGGCGGCCATGACGGTCGTGCGTAGTCGCGCCGCCACGCTTGGTATCGAAGACGATTTCTATCAGAAGATGGATGTCCACATACATGTGCCAGAGGGTGCAACCCCCAAAGATGGTCCCAGCGCGGGTATCGGTATGGCGACCTCTCTGGCATCGGCACTGACTGGTATTGCGGTGCGTGCTGATGTCGCCATGACCGGTGAGATCACTCTGCGTGGCGAGGTTCTGCCGATTGGCGGACTCAAAGAAAAGCTGCTTGCTGCCCATCGCGGTGGCATACAGGTCGTTGTCATTCCGGAAGAAAATGAACGTGACTTGGTAGAGATACCCAAGAACATCAAGCAGAATCTCGACATTCGACCGGTACGTTGGATCGACGAAGTATTGGAGATTGCGTTGGCGGAACGACCCACGCCACGTGCCTCGGAAAGCGAGAATGCGGTCGAGTCCACGGAAAGCAAAGAAGAAAGCGCGGACGACGTCAAAGACGGCTTGCGGCATCATTGAAGTCTTTGCACGACGCTGGTAGAAATCGGTCGTAAGTCGTCTCGCCTGAGTTTATGGGCGAGACTGCTTGACACCGAAAATTTGCGGCTGCTATAAAGCGGCGCTCACGGCCGTGTCAGATTTACTGACAGCGCCGACTTCCATCAAGATGCAGCCGATCCAAGGACTAGGTTGTACTTTCCACTAGGGGGCACCGTCTAATATGAATAAATCCGATCTCATCGAGGCCATGGCCGATTCCGCCGATATCTCAAAAGCTGCTGCTGGGCGGGCGCTGGACGGATTGATCGACGCTATCACCGGTGCCGTCAGGGAAAATGACACCGTGTCTATAGTCGGGTTCGGTACCTTCCTGCTGCGAGAGCGCGCTGCGCGTACTGGCCGCAACCCGAAGACCGGTGGCACAATCCAGATTGCGGCCTCGAAGACCCCGGCATTTAAGGCTGGTAAAGCCTTCAAGGACGCAGTAAATTAATCCGCCTCGTTTTTGGGTGCTTAGCTCAGCTGGGAGAGCATCGCCCTTACAAGGCGAGGGTCGCAGGTTCGATCCCTGCAGCACCCACCAAAGAGAACTGGAGTGGTAGTTCAGTTGGTTAGAATACCGGCCTGTCACGCCGGGGGTCGCGGGTTCGAGTCCCGTCCACTCCGCCACACCTAAGGTAAAACGGGGTATCTTCAAGATTACCCGTGTTTGCGCCAGCGTAACTTCGTAACAAAGACGCAACGAACATGCTTCAGGCGATCAGGGACAAGGCTCAGGGCTGGATCGCTTGGGCGATTGTCATTTTAATCAGCATTCCTTTCGCCCTCTGGGGTATCCAAGAGTACCTCGGCGTGGGTGGCGAGCCCGAGGTTGCGGCAGTCGAGGGCGAAAGAATTACGCAGCGCATGCTCGATCAGCGCACCCGTGAATTCCGAGAGAACTTGCGCCAGTCGCTCGGCGATAGCTATGTGCCGGGCTTGCTGGACGATAAGCTCATCAAGACTCGGGTACTGGATGCGATGATTGAGGAGTCGGTGCTCGCCCACACTGCCAGGGATTGGAATCTGCGCACCAGCGATGCACAGGCCCGGGGTTTCATCGCCTCCAATCCTGCATTTCAAATCGATGGGCGCTTCGATGCACGTGCCTATGAGGCAGGTGCGCGAGCGCGCGGCTTGAGTCGTGCGGGTTACGAGCAACTGGTGCGGCAGGCCTTGACGCTAAACCAGTTGCGCGCCGGGGTGACCAACAGCGCCTTCGTGACAGACTCGGGCCTAGCGGCTCGGGTACGCCTGGAGGATCAACAACGTTCGCTGCGCTATTCTCGAATACCGGCCCGGACCTACCTGGACGAGGTGGAGGTAACGCCTGAGGCGGTGCGCGCTTTCTATGAATCGAATCGGGATCGTTACCGAACGCCGGAACGCATCAAGCTTGACTATTTGCTGCTCGATTCGGCGTCGTTGGGAGACCTGGTGCGCGTGGATGAGCAGGCGTTGCGTGATTATTTCGCTGAGCGAAAAGGCGACTTCGTGGCCCGCGAGGAGCGGGCAATGCGGCATATTTTAATCAGTGTTGCGCCCGACGCTGATGAGGAGGAGGTGCAGGATGCTCGCAACTCGGCTGACGCGGTGCTCGAAGATTTGCGTGCGGGCGGCGATTTCGCTGCCCTGGCGGCGCAGCACTCGGCCGACCCAGGCTCGTCCGGAGCGGGCGGTGATCTCGGATGGGTCGAGCGTGGCACGATGGTCGATGCGTTCGAGGAGGCGGCGTTCGCGCTCGACAAGGGTCAGCTCAGCGACCCGATCCGGACCGAATTTGGTTTCCACATCATCCAAGTGACCGATATTCGTGGTGGTTCCGATGCCGGTTTCGACGAGTTGCGGGACGAGGTGGAGCAGGCCCATCGTCGCTACGAGGGCGAGAACCTGTATTTTGAGTATGCTGAACGGCTGGCCGAGACCGCCTACGAAAATCCCGACAGTCTTGACCCGGCAGCCGAGGCATTGGAGCTCGAGGCGCAAACAACCGATTGGGTCACCAGAGATTCTAAGTTGCCTGGTCCGCTGGCCTTACCCAAGGTCCTGGAGGCGGCATTCTCCGAAGATGTCCTGCTGGAGCGCAACAACAGCGAATTGATCGAGGTAGCTCCACAGCAAGCGGTAGTCGTTAGGGTGGCGGATCATGAACCGGCTGGGGTCAAGTCGCTGGAAGACAACGCGGCCATGATCGAGGCAGATTTTCGACAGAACCGGGCATCCGAGCTGGCGGCCGAGTTTGGCGAGCGGTTGCTTGAAGATCTGCGCGCCGGCGAGCGCACACTCCAAGACGTGGCCTCCGCGCACGCCTGGCGCCTCGAGGAGGCCGGCGCAGTGCGGCGCGACCAGCCTGGCGTTCCAGCCGACGTCCTGAGCAAGGCGTTCCAGGTACCGCCACCGCCGGACACGGGGTCTGGGTTTGCTGGTACTGTATCCACCGCCGGTGATTTCTTGCTGATAGAGGTCTCTGAGGTGCAGGGCGGCACCTTGGATGCTTTGCCCGATGCTGAGCGACCGCTGATTGCCGAGCAAGCGGCGGAGCAGGCGGGGAATGCAGAACTGCGCTACCTGACCCGTGATTTGCGTGCTCGCGCGGATATCGAGACCAGGCCGATCAAGGACTGAGGCGCCTCCTTAGGCCATACCCAGTATGTGATAACCGGAGTCGACGTACAGCACGTCGCCGGTAATCCCCGACGCGAGGTCGGAGCATAAGAAGGCCACGGCATTACCGACTTCGTCGATCGACACATTGCGTCTCAGGGGTGTCTTTTTTTCCGCCTCGGCGAGCATGCCGCGAAAGCCACTGATTCCCGATGCTGCCAGGGTGCGTATCGGGCCCGCAGAGACCGCATTTACCCTGGTACCTTCCGGCCCCAGCGAATCGGCGAGATAGCGCACATTGGCTTCCAGGGCGGCTTTGGCCACGCCCATCACGTTGTAGTTGGGCACGGTGCGGACTGCACCCAGATAAGACATCGTCACAATCGCAGCATTGTGCCCCCGCATCATCGAGCGACTGGCCTTGGCCAGGGCCGCCAGGCTGTAGGCACTGATGTCATGGGCTATACGGAAGCCTTCGCGGCTGACGGCATCCACGTAGGAACCCTCCAGCTGGTCTTTCGGCGCGAATCCCACTGAATGGATCAGGCAATCCAAGCCGTCCCATTGCTCAGATAGCTGGGCAAAGGCGCTGTCGATTTCTTGGTCGCTGCTGACATCCAGGGGTAGGGTGATCGCGGAGTCGAATTTGGCTGCGAACCCCTTGACCCGATCGCGCAGTTTTTCCCCCTGATAGGTGAAGGCGAGCTGCGCACCCTCACGGTGCATTGCTGCGGCGACCCCATAGGCGATCGAACGGTTGCTGGCGACCCCGACGATCAGCGCTCGTTTGTTGTTTAAGAATCCCATGAAGTCTTCCTCGGATGTCGTCGATAGGGGAGAAACGGGCTGACAGGAAAGCGCGGCGATGCCATCATCGGTGGGCGATTTAGCGTGCCGGCCCAAGGCCCGCCGCGAGCTACGAACAATGGTGCGTAAAGTAACCCATATATCCGTCGCATTGAAGTCCTCCCGGCTCTCGCGTTGGTGTCGTCAGGTGCTGGTACTCAGCCTATTGAGCATGCTATTGGTGGGTTGTACCGACCAGGCATGGAATGATCCGTACCGCGCCGGAAAGGCTGCCGGAACGGTATTTTTCAGCTCATTCCCAGAGCGGCCCAAACACCTTGATCCGGTACGTTCTTACAGCTCCAACGAATGGGCCTTCATCTCCCAGGTCTACGAGCCGCCGCTGCAATACCATTATCTGCGTCGGCCCTATACCTTGGTTCCCTTGACCGCTGAAAACTTGCCCGAGATTCGCCGCGTCGGACACGATGGTCGCTTACTCGGGGATGATGCTGCGGCAGCCGATGTGGCCTACACCGACTACGTGGTTCGGATACGACCAGGTATCCGCTATCAGCCGCATCCCGCATTGGCTCGCCACGACGATGGTAGTCATGTCTATTGGCCCCTCGTGCCTGAGGTGCTCGGGCGGGTCAATGCACTGGCCGATTTCGAGCAGACGGGAACGCGCGAACTGGTGGCTGACGACTATGTCTACCAGATCAAACGGCTCGCCTTCGTACCCAATCATTCCCCGGTCGCTAGCCTGATGGCCGAGCATATCGAGGGCTTCGCGGAATTCATGCGTGCTTCTAAGGCGGCGTTTGAAGGGCTCGATAAGTCGGGTAGCAGCGAGCCCTGGCTGGATTTGCGCACCTTGGCGATGTCCGGTGTAGAGGTCATCGATCGGTACACCTATCGCGTGCGGATCCTCAATACCTATCCGCAGTTTGTCTATTGGTTGGCGATGAACTTCTTTGCCCCGATGCCCTGGGAGGCCGAGCGCTTCTACCAACAGCCGGGCCTGAACGAGAAAAACATCAACCTGCATTGGTATCCGATTGGCACCGGTCCCTATATGTTGACTGAAAATAATCCTAATCTGCGCATGACGCTGGTACGCAATCCGAACTTTCATGGCGAGCGCTATCCGAGCCAAGGCAGTGCGCAAGACCGGCGTGACGGCCTGCTCGACGATGCCGGGAAGCCCATGCCCTTTGTCGAGCGTGCGATCTATTCGCTCGAAAAAGAGGCCATCCCACGTTGGAACAAATTCCTACAGGGCTACTACGATAATTCCGGGATTGCATCGGACAGTTTCGATCAGGCGGTGCAATTCGGCAGTGGTGGTGAGGCGACGCTGACCGAGGAGATGATCGAGAAAGGGATACAGCTCAGCACAGCGGTAGAGACCTCGATCTATTACACAGGTTTCAACATGCGCGACCCGGTGGTGGGTGGCGATAGCGAACGCGCCAGGTTGCTGCGCCAGGCGATCTCCATTGCGATCGATTTCGAGGAGTTCATTTCGATCTTCCGCAACGGGCGCGGGGAGGCGGCGCAGGGCCCGTTACCGCCCGGTATCTTTGGCCATCGCGCGGGTCGTACCGGCGTCAACCCGGTCACCCATCAATGGCGCGACGGGCGGGTGCAAAGGCGACCGATTGAGGATGCCAAGCGATTGCTCGAGCAGGCCGGCTATGCGCAGGGCCGAGATCCCAAGACTGGTGGTCCACTCATCCTCAACTATGATACGCCAGCGGCCGGGCCGGACAGCAAGGCGATGTTGAACTGGTATCGGAAGCAGCTGAAAAAGCTAGGCATCGAGTTGGTGATCCGCGCGACCGATTACAACCGTTTTCAAGACAAGATGCTCAAGGGCACGGCGCAGTTGTTCAGTTGGGGCTGGAATGCCGACTATCCGGATCCGGAGAACTTCCTTTTTCTGCTCTATGGTCCCAACGGTAAGGTCGAATCCAAGGGCGAAAATGCGGCCAACTTTCGTAACGCCGAGTTCGATGCCCTGTTCTTGAAGATGAAGGATATGCCAAATAGTCCCGAGAGGCTGCGTGTGCTCGACCGGATGATCGACATCCTGCGCGATGAGTCGCCTTGGCTGTTTGGCTTCTTCCCCAAGGCCTTTGGTTTGCACCACGGGTGGGTCGAAAACGTCAAGCCGCATTTGATGGCCAAGAATACGCTCAAGTATCGACGCGTGGATGGCGAGGCCCGGGTTGCGGCACAACAGACCTGGAACCGGCCGGTCTTGTGGCCGCTGGCGATTGTGTTGGGCATCCTGGTGATCTCAGTCATCCCTGCAGTCATTGGCTTTATCGCAAGTGAACGGAGTCGTGCGCTGTGACCGCCTACATCATTCGTCGCTTGCTGTATGCGCTGCCGATCTTGATCGGGGTGAATGCGCTGACCTTTGTGCTGTTCTTCGTGGTCAACTCCCCGGACGATATGGCGCGTATGCACCTCGGTGGCAAGCGGGTCACCGATCAGGCGATCCTGGCCTGGAAAGAGGACCATGGCTATGACAAGCCGCTGCTGATCAATCAATCCCGTGAGGGTAGCGCCCAGCTCACCGATACTATCTTGTTCGAGAAATCCCTGCGCCTGTTTGTGTTCGATTTCGGGCAGTCCGACAACGGGCGCGATATTAGTCATGACATCTCGCAGCGTATGTGGCCGAGCCTTGCGATTGCGGTACCGACGCTGTTGGTCGGTCTGGCGGTCAACATCACCTTTGCCCTGTTACTGGCCTTCTTCCGCGCGAGTTATTTGGACTTTTGGGGGGTCGTGATCTGTGTCGGGATGATGTCGATCTCGAGCCTGTTCTACATCATCGGTGGCCAGTTTTTGGTGGGCAAGTTGCTTAACCTGGTGCCTATCTCGGGCTATGACACGGGTGTGCATGCCTGGAAGTTCATGGTCCTGCCGGTGATTGTCGGTGTCATTGGCGGCATCGGCTCGGGAACACGCTGGTATCGCACCCTGTTTCTCGAAGAGATCCAGCGTGACTATGTGCGCTCGGCACGCGCCAAGGGGCTGTCCGAGCATCTCGTGTTGTTCCGTCATGTACTGCGCAACGCGCTGATACCTATCTTGACCGGCGTCGTCGTAGTCTTGCCGATGCTGTTTATCGGCAGTCTGCTGACCGAGTCGTTTTTTGGGATTCCGGGCCTCGGCAGTTACACCATCGAAGCGATAAGCAACCAGGATTTTGCGATCGTACGTGCGATGGTGTTTCTCGGCGCCGTGCTGTACATCATCGGCCTGCTGCTGACCGACATCTCTTACACCATCGCCGATCCACGCGTGAGGCTCGACTGAGCGATGAGCTTCCAACCGGTCATCCTGTGGACCGACGCCTTAGTCTACCTGCTGTTGCTATTGATCGCCGTGACCATCTGGCATACCCGGCGCCACGAGCACTTGCTACAGCCATGGCGCCGCGTGTCGGCCAGCCGGACGGGCCAGGCGGCGCTGGTGGTGTTGCTGTTCTATGTCATCATCGGTTTGCTCGATACGCTGCATTTCAACCCGCGTGTCGACCCGGGAGCACCGGGCGACGCAGTGTACTCCACCGAGGTGTTGAGCGTCTTCGATGTGATCGCCGGCCCGTTGCGCACCGAGCGCGAGACTACCTATTCGGCACCCTTCGCGACCCATCTGTTCAGCAAGAAGACTGTGTATCGGCCTGATGGCAGTGCCGTACGTGAGTACCCGCGTTTGCGTTACGGGGGTAGCCATTTAGACGAGCATGGCAATGGCAAGCTAGCAGATATCGTCGCCAAGGGGGCGCTCGGGGCACTCCAGGGCGCGCTGGTTTGGCTGGTGCTGCTACTCGTATTGTGCCTTATGCAGCCTGCCCGACTACTGCGTTTGCTGAGTGGCCGCACGCCGACGCCTTGGCATGTCGGGGCCTGGACTGCACTGGTGGTCGTGGCAGTCTTCGCAGCACTGTGGGAGCTGAGCGAGCACTATCACATACTGGGTACCGGAAAGGTCGGCGAAGATGTGTTTTTTCAGGCGTTGAAGAGCATACGCACGGGCTTGATCATTGGCACCCTGACGACCTTGGTGATGCTGCCCGCGGCGCTACTGCTGGGCATCATGGCGGGTTACTTTCGCGGCTGGGTGGATGATGTTATTCAATATCTGTACACGACATTGAACTCCATCCCGGGTGTACTTTTGATCGCCGCCGCGATTTTGATGATGCAGATCTACATGAGCAATCACGCCGAGCAGTTCAGTAGCCTGACCGAGCGTGCCGATCTGCGCTTGCTCTTTCTGTGCCTAATACTGGGCGTGACAAGCTGGACATCGCTGTGTCGGCTGTTGCGCGGCGAGGCATTGAAGCTGCGCGAACTCGACTATGTCGTAGCGGCCCGTGCATTCGGTGTCGCGGATTTTCGTATCTTGTTGCGCCATGTGCTGCCCAATGTGATGCATATCGTGTTGATCACCATCGTGCTCGATTTCAGCGGCTTGGTACTGGCCGAGGCGGTGTTGTCTTACATCAATATCGGGGTCGACCCGGCGACCAATAGTTGGGGCAACATGATCAATGGAGCGCGTCTCGAACTTGCCAGAGAGCCGGTCGTTTGGTGGTCTCTGATCGCGGCCTTCGGCTTCATGTTCACCCTGGTCCTGGCGGCGAACCTGTTCTCTGACGTCGTACGCGATGCCTTCGACCCACGACTGAGGCAGCAACGATGAGTCTGATCGAGAAAGCGATGTCGCATGACACGGGCTCGGCCGAGCCCTTGCTGTCGGTGCAGGGCCTATCGACGCACCTCGGCAGTGCCTCGCGCCCGGTGCGTGCGGTCGACGAGGTCAGTTTCGAGATTCACCGTGGCGAGACCTTCGTGCTGCTCGGCGAGTCGGGTTGCGGCAAATCCATGATCGCCTTGTCGATCATGCGCCTTCTCCCGCCCTCCGGAAGGCTGGTGGCGGGCAATGTATTGCTCGAGGGCCAGTCGTTGTGCGCGTTGTCCGAGGCCGAGATGCGCGCCGAGCGTGGCGGGCGTGTCGGCATGATCTTCCAGGAACCCATGACCTCACTCAACCCGGTCATGAGCGTCGGACAGCAGGTCGCCGAGGCGGTGCGTCTGCACGACCCGGACCACCACGGCCGCGTCAACGATCGCGTGGTGGAATTGTTTCGCTCGGTTGGCATCCCGGATCCAGAGCGCCGTGCCGGCGAGTACCCCCATCAGCTCTCTGGGGGGATGAAGCAACGGGTGATGATTGCGATGGCGTTGGCCGGACGACCTGAAGTCCTGATCGCCGATGAGCCCACCACTGCGCTCGATGTGACCATTCAGGCCCAGGTGCTCGATGTGTTGCGCAATCTGCAACGTGAGACCGGCATGGCGATCTTGCTGATCACCCACGACCTGGGTGTCGTCGCCGAGATGGCCGATCGGGTCGGTGTGATGTACGCCGGGCAACTGGTCGAAGTCAACAAGGTCAAGGATTTCTTCTCCCACCCCATGCACCCCTACAGCCGCAAACTGTTTCAATCCATGCCGACCGCGGAGAAACGTGATCGCGGGCTGGATGTGATCCCGGGTATCGTGCCGGCGCTCGATCAGCCGTTTGAATGCTGCCGTTTCGCCGAGCGCTGCGAGCTGGCCCAGGATGCCTGCCGCGAGGCCCAGCCACCGTGGCATGGTGAGTTGCGGCAGGGCTACCGCTGTGTCCTGGGCCCCGAGCAAGACCGTGACATCGACGCCGCTGGGCTGGTGGCGCTCGATGCGACTCGGGCAGCCGGTGCCGAGCTATTGCTGGTGAATGATCTCAAGGTCCACTTTCCCATACACAAGGGAGTCTTGCGGCGGGTTGTGGGGCATGTCCGTGCGGTAGACGGCGTCGATCTGAGGATTCCCGCGGGATTGACCGTAGCCCTGGTCGGTGAGTCGGGTTGTGGCAAGACCACAGTCGGAAAAGCGATCCTGCAGTTGATCCGACCGACCGCAGGTCAGGTGCTGTTCGATGGCAACGACCTGAGACGCACGCGAGGGGCTGCTTTACGCCGCTTACGCCGCGAGTTCCAGATCATCTTCCAAGACCCGGCCTCGGCGATGAACCCGCGCATGTTGGTCGAGGACATTGTTGCCGAAGGTTTGGTTGCGCAGGGGCTTGGCGGCAGTCGCTCGGATCGTAGGGCGATCGTCGAGCAACTGCTCGAACAGGTCGGGATCCGCTCCAACGCGGCTGACCGTTACCCGCATGAGTTCTCGGGTGGTCAGCGGCAACGCATCGCGATTGCCCGTGCGCTGGCCCTGAAACCGCGCTTGATCATCTGTGATGAGCCGACCAGTGCGCTCGATGTTTCGGTGCAGGCCCAGGTCCTGAATCTGCTCAAGGAGCTACAGAGCGATCTCGGTCTGGCGTATTTGTTCATCACGCACAACATTGCCGTGGTTGCCTATCTCGCTGACGAGGTGGCGGTTATGTACCTGGGGCGGATCGTGGAATACGGTGTGGTCGACGAGGTGTTGGGTAGTCCCTTGCATCCCTACACAGTCGCATTGCTCAGTGCGGTGCCGGTGGCGGATCCGGCGCATCAACGCGAAGTGATCAAGCTGCAAGGCGATATGCCGTCACCGATCGATCCGCCGTCCGGTTGTTATTTCCATCCACGGTGCCCGCGGGCGATGTCGGTGTGCCGCTCGCACTACCCGCCGATGGTTGAGTTGGAATCGGGACAGCGGGTAGCTTGTTGGCTCGAGGTGCCCGAGGAACGACATCCCTCGGACGTACAAGCAACGAGCGATTGACCCTGTCAGGTAGGCGGCGACTACCCCTTAGGTGTCCGCGTCGGGATCGACGAAGACGGTCAATTGCTCGCCCGGGTGGATATAGCGTCCGACCTGATTCCAGCGTTTGAGATCGCCGACCGAGACCTGGAAACGGCGGGCGATGGTGTGCAGTGAGTCGCCGCTGCGCACGCGATAGTGGTGACGCTGGCGTGCCATGGCATTCGATCCAGCAGCGTGATGCGTGTTCGATGCCGACAAAGGAATAAGCAAGTCATCGCCGGCGCGAATACGCGATCCCGTGAGTCCGTTGGACTGCCGGATTGTCTGCACCGTGACACCGAAGCGTCGTGCGATACGACTGAGGCTCTCTCCAGCTTGTATCCGGTGGCGCTGCCAACGTGATCTCTGGTCATCTGGCAAGGAGGCCGCCGCGACTTCGAAGCGGTAGACTCGCCTGATCGGTAGCAGTAGCTCGTGCGGCCCGTCGGGGCGGCTCGACCAACGTCGGTGGCCGGCGTTCAAGCGCAGCAATTCGTCGAGCGGAATGCCGGCCAGCTCGGCGGCGATGGTCAAGTCGATTTGACCGGCGGTAAACGCGGCGGCGAAGTATGGTTGGTCGTTGATCTCCGGCAGACGCAGGCCATAGCGTTCCGGAGCGCCGACCACAGCCGCGATGGCGAGCAGACGTGGGACATAGTGATCGGTCTCACCCGGTAGGTCCAGCGACCAAAAGTCGCTCGGCTCTCCCTGCCGTTTGGCGCGTCGAATCGCCACCCGCACCTTGCGAGCACCAGCATTGTAGGCCGCCAGGGTCTGCAGCCAGTCGCCATCGAAGCGTTTATTCAGGCGGTCGAGATAGCTGATGGCGGCCTGCGTGGAGGCGCGCACTGATCGCCGTTTGTCGTACCACCAATCCTGGTGCAGCCCGAACATACGCCCGGTGGCGGGCATGAACTGCCACAGCCCCGCGGCGCCATCAGGTGAATACACGTGCGGTCGGAAACCACTCTCGACGGCGGGCAGCAGCGCCAGTTCAGTCGGCAAGCCAGCCGCCTCGATCTCGTTGAGGATGTGGTGCAGGTACGGCTCGGCCCGCCTCATCAAGGCCAAAAAGGCGCGTGGCGAGCGCTTCAGCCGGCCGATCTCGTGTTCGATCCTGGGGTGCGCGATGGCCTCGAGTCGGTAACCGTTTCTCAGCCGCGACCAGATCTCGCGATCCGGTGGCGCAGCCGTGACAGTAGCCGTCGCACAAGGAGCGGCGGCGGGCACCACACTGGGGGTAAGCGGCTCGTCCTGTGGGGTCTCCACCGTGACCGGCGATGTTGCCTCGTCGCGCAGCCCTGGGCTGAAGCAGCCACTGAGGCAGCCTGCCAGCACGATCGCTAAAAGCCCGGCCCAAACGTTCGGTCGTTGCCCGCGGTGCGCACTTTGTTCAGAATTAGAGTTATTGTCGGCTGCGTTCATGGCGCGCCAATAGTACGAGATGCAGTCTAGGGCTTCCAGTGGCGCCGGCAGATGTCTGAAACAGATTCCCGCCTTCACAGAAACGGTCGCGCGAGTCAAGCGATTGTCGACTGGTATGCCAGTCAATCAGGCAGCCGAATCCTGGGATACGAACGTGAGGCACTCAGTGAAATGCTTACCGACCTATTTGGTTACCAGCTGGTCCAGGTCGGGGAACTCGGTGCTGATACGCAGCATCTGGCATCCTGTCCGATACGCTATAAGACAGTGATCAGTCATCGGGACACCTCGGATGTGCAGGGCGTGATCGTGGCGGCCGCGGCGCAACTCCCGATCGCCACTGATTGCATCGATGCAATGGTTTTGGTGCATACGCTGGATTTTTCGCGTGATCCACATCAGGTGTTGCGTGAGGCCGAGCGTGTATTAATCCCTGAAGGACGTCTGATCGTGATCGCTTTCAATCCGTTTAGTCTGTGGGGGCTGTGGCGAGTGTTCGGGCGTCGTCAGGGAAACATCCCCTGGAGTGGGCACTTCGTCTCCTATCCGCGCCTCAATGACTGGTTGAGTTTGCTTGGGTTTGGTATTGAGCGTATGGATGTCATGGAGTTTCGCCCGCCCACCTGCGGTGCGCAATTGGATGCGATCGAACGTTTGGGACGACGCTTCTGGCCGATGTTTGCCGGGGTGTATATCGTACGGGCAGTAAAACGAGTGTCACGGGTTACGCCGCTTCGCCCGCGTTGGTCGAGCCTACGTGTGCTCGGATCGCGCGCGATCGAGCCGTCGGTGCGCGAGGTCGGTGATGTCTGAACGGGTCGAGTTGTTCACCGACGGTGCCTGCCGCGGTAACCCTGGGCCCGGTGGATGGGGTGTCGTGCTGCGGTTCCAAGACAGCGAGAAGGAGCTGTATGGTGGCGAGGTCGAAACGACAAACAATCGGATGGAGATGACTGCGGTCATACGCGGCTTGGAAGCGCTCAGCCGGGACTGTGTGGTCGACGTGACCACGGATTCGCAGTATGTGAAAAACGGCATCACGCAATGGATCCATGGCTGGAAGCGCAACGGTTGGCGCACAGCGGCGAACAAGCCGGTGAAGAACGACGACCTGTGGCGACAGCTCGAACAAGCGGCCGCGCGACACCAAGTGACTTGGCATTGGGTCAAGGGACATGCTGGGCACCCGGAAAACGAACGGGCCGACCGGCTTGCCAACCGTGGGATCGACGATCTCGGCACCTGAGGAGCCATTTCGGCCGCTAGCCCACAACACATCTGATCCTTGGCTAGGAAGACAGAGTATGCGACAGATCGTGCTGGATACCGAGACGACTGGACTGGAGCCCGAGCAGGGGCATCGCGTGATCGAAATCGGTTGTGTGGAGTTGGTCGAGCGGCGCGTCACCGGCAACGATTTCCATGTGTATTTACAACCGGACCGTGAGATCGATGCAGCAGCCATTGAGGTGCACGGTATCAGTAATGAATTCCTCGCGGACAAGCCGCGTTTCGAGGATGTGGCCGCGGACTTGATCGGCTATCTCGAGGGTGCCGAGCTGATCATCCACAATGCGCCCTTCGATGTCGGCTTCCTCAATGCCGAACTGGCTCGTGTGTCTGGGCTAAGGACGCTAGATGGGTACTGCAGTGTGCTCGACACCTTGGTGATGGCAAGGACCAAGCATCCCGGGCAGCGCAATAGTCTGGATGCCCTGTGCGGTCGCTATGAGGTCGACAATAGTCGGCGTGACAAGCACGGCGCGCTATTGGATGCGCAGATCCTGGCGGATGTCTATCTGGCGATGACCGGCGGGCAGACGCTGCTTTCGCTCGATGAGGAGAGTGCGCAGACGCAACCTGATGGCAGTCGACCCGGTATCCGCAGGGTGGATCGAACGGCTATCTCGTTGTCGGTCTTACCGGCCAATGCAGAGGAGTGTGCCGCGCATGAACAACGGCTGGACGCGATCGAGCAGGCATCCGGCGGGTCGGTCGTATGGCGTCGCGACTAGCGGACGTCCGATACTCGAGCGACCGCGCTTGATTTAGTCGAGACGAGCAGAGGTGTTGCCTGGTAGCTTCAATCGGCCCTCTATGCGCCATGCCTTGTCGGTCGGGTAGAGCTGCAGTTTCCAATGGGCCGGGCCGAGTGGTGCCAGTCGTCCGTCCAGGATTTCTTCGGTGAGTGACCTCAGGGTGATCTCTTGGTCTTGCCGAGGCCGGGTAGGATGGACGATGCGCAGTACCATGCCTCGGGACTCCGCTGGCAGCGGCTGGTTGAGATAGATGCGCAGGGCGTCTGCAGCCGGCCGATAATCCAGCCTGGCCGCGATGCCCAGTGCCCGTGCGTGTGCGGTACTTGCGGCATTCTTGTGGACGGCGAGACCTTCACGGTAGTAGTCGTCGCTGACCAGTCCATCATCGGTCTTGATAGCGATCCCTAGGGTGATCATCGCCGCAACCACGACACTTGCCGGCAGGCTTATCAGGAACCAGGGCCAGAATTGCTTGTACCAGGGTAGACTGTCTTCACGCAGCGGGCGCATGATGCGGACCTATCTTGATACGGGGCCGAGAAAGCGTGCGCGCTCGTCGACCGCGATCTCGGGCGTGATCATCGACTCTACACGGAATATCAGCTCACTGCTGCGCGACCTCAGCTCCACCGGATCGACCTGGATGCGCAGTGGGAGATCGATGCCAGTGGCGCCGTCTATTGCGATGCCTTCGGTCTGCCCAATCACCTGCACGCCCGGGAGCCCGGAGACAGACACACGATAGGTTTGTGGGTTGGTGTCCATGTTGATCACCTTCAAGTTGTATAGGTTCTGCACCATGCCGTCATCGGTCTCGGTGTAGAGTATATTGCGATCGCGAATAATCCCGATGTCGAGTGGGATACGGGTTGCCAGGGCGTAGACCAAGGCGGCGCTGACCAAGACCAAGGTAATCAAGTAAATCAGGACCCGCGGGCGGATCAGTTGAGTAGGTCTACCCTGCAGGGCATGTTCGGTGGTGTACTTGACCAAGCCGCGCGGGTCTCCCATTTTGTCCATCACATCGTCACAGACATCGATGCAGGCGGCGCAGCCGATGCACTGATACTGCAGACCATCGCGAATATCTATCCCCACCGGGCAGACCTGCACGCACAGCCCGCAATCGATGCAATCACCGCGGCCCACATCGGCCGATGGTGTGCCACGACGGCGTGATCCACGCGGATCACCGCGTTTCTGGTCATACGAAATAATCAGGGTGTCGTCATCGAACATCGCGCTCTGAAAGCGCGCGTAGGGGCACATGTAGATACATACCTGTTCGCGCATGAAACCTGCGTTGCCGTAGGTCGCGAAGCCGTAAAAGACGACCCAGAAGATCTCCCAGGGGCCGAGGCCCAGGCTGAGACTACTCACCCATAGCTCGCGTATCGGTGTGAAGTAGCCTACGAAGGTAAAACCCGTCCACAGTGAGAACAGGAGCCAGGCGCCGTGCTTGGCCGTTTTGACACCATAGTAACGAGCGTCTTTAGTGCCCTGGTCGCGTTTTTTCTGCTTGCGCGATTTGCCCTCGATCTTTTGTTCGATCCACATGTAGATCTCGGTCCAAACCGTTTGCGGGCAGGCATAACCGCACCATAGGCGCCCGGCCAGCGCGGTGAACATAAACAGTGCGATGGCCGCGAGGATCAGCAGGATGGCGAGATAGAAAAAGTCCTGCGGCCAGAGCGTCAGGCCGAAGATATGGAATTTGCGAGCAGGCAGATCGAACAAGACCGCCTGACGGCCGTCCCAGCTGATCCAGGGTAGGCCGTAGTAGATGCCTAGCAGTATCACCATCGCCAAGCCGCGCAGAATCGCGAAGCTGCCGTGCACTTCGCGCGGATAGATTTTCTGGCGCTTTTGGTAAAGCTCCTGATCGATCGAGACTTGATTGTTTTGCGGCGCCGTTGCCGACATCTCGGGCGTTCCGTGACTAGGTTTGTGGGTCGGACTTGGGTGCCGTCCGCCGATTGGTCGGTTGGCGGAAGTAGGTAGTCAGAGCGCTACTGAGCGTGCCCAGCAGCCAGAAGCAGAAAAAGCCGATGGTGTAGCCACCGGTGCGCGAGAGCCCTGGGAAACCGCCGATCAAGGCAAGCTCGGTTGGATCGAATACGGTAAAAAAGACGATCGTGGCCAAGCTGGCGGTAAGAAAGGATGGCCATACGATGGCGGCGACTTGCTGGACGATCGGCAGCCTGGTTTTGTCGGGTCGGGTGGCGGGCAGAGTAGACATGATCGCTTCCCTCAAAATTATCGCCGCATGGAGCGCCGATGCTGAGTCATTGTGCGGCGCTACCCCGGATCGGATTGTCGTGTGGGGATCGAAGCCGGAGGTATCCAAACGAGAGGCTACATCTCCCGCTCCGATACTAGTGGGCCAACGCCACCTGTTGTCGGGGTGTTGCCTACTGCTGCGATAGACTCATCACATAGGCCGCCAGCAGATGCACCTTCTCTGGACCCAGCAGGTCCCCATGGGGTGGCATGACACCATTGCGGCCTTGCCCGATAGTCTGCTTGATGATGCCGAGGCTCCCACCGTACAGCCATGTCTTGTCGGTTAGGTTGGGCGCACCCAGTAACTGGTTGCCTGTACCGTCCATGCCATGACAGCCGGCGCAGCCGACCGATAAAAAGATCTGTTTGCCGGCCATTGCCTTGCGGGTATCGGCATCCCGCCCGGACAGTTGCAGGACATAGTTGGCGACTTCGTCGATCTGTTCAGCGCCGAGATGTGCATGCGCTGGCATGACACCGCGACGGCCGGCGGCGATCGAAGCCTTGATCTGCTCCGGTGTGCCGCCCCAAAGCCAGTCATCATCGGTCAGATTGGGAAAGCCGCGTGTGCCACCGGCGTCTGCGCCATGGCACTGGGTGCAGTAAGTGAGGAACAGGCGTTTGCCCATCGCTCGCGCCTCCTGGTACTCGGCCTGGCTTGCTAGGTCGGTGATCGCGACCGCGGCATACTGGGCGAAGATGGGGCCGTATTTCTTCTCGGCCTTGGCCATCTCGGCCTTGTATTGTGAGTCCTGCGACGACCAATTCAGGAGCCCTGGAAAATTGCCCAGCCCCGGATACAGCGCCAGGTAGACGGCGCCAAAGACCAGCGTGATATAAAACAGCCACAACCACCAGCGCGGCAGAGGATTGTTGTACTCCTGTAGGTCGTCGTCCCAGACATGGCCGGTAACGTCGCCTTGAACTGCCTCTCCGCTCTGTCGCTGCATGGTCCACCAGATCAGCCAGAAGCAGCCGAGGATGTTGGCCACGGTCAATATGATGATCCACCAGCTCCAAAAACTACTCATGGCTGCTGGTCCTCCTTCTCGATCGTAGCGCGATGTTGCTCTTCATCGGCGAAGGGCAGATTGGCGGCCTCGTCGAACGACTTTTTACGCCGCTTGCTGAAGGCCCAGATAACGATTCCGATGAAAGCGATCAATAATAAGGTGGTCTGCCAGGCTCGGATATCGTTGATGTCCATGCCGGTCACCATTGCTTGGAGGCCAGACCCAGCCCTTGTAAGTAGGCGATCAGGGCCTCGGCTTCGGTCTTCCCGGCGACCGTACCCTGGGCGTCTGCGATCTCCTGTTCGGTATAGAGTTCGCAGCTCGGGCAGGTGGCTCCCACTGCGATGTTGAGCGCTCGCATCTTGGCCGCTGTGTCTTTACCGGTCAGCCTGGTCTCACTGAGCCATGGGTAGGAGGGCATGTTCGACTGGGGTACGACATCGCGAGGGTTGATCAGATGGATATGGTGCCACTCGTCGCTGTAACGGCCACCGACCCGTGCCAGATCTGGGCCGGTGCGTTTCGAGCCCCACTGGAACGGATGGTCGTAGACAGATTCGCCGGCGACCGAGTAGTGCCCGTAGCGCTCGGTCTCGGCACGGAACGGGCGAATCATTTGCGAGTGGCAGTTGTAGCAACCTTCGCGGATATAGATGTCCCGGCCTTCTAGGCGCAGTGCGCTGTACTTGGTCACGCCGGGCGCCGGGGTCGTGGTCTCGGTGGCAAAGAACAGTGGGACGATCTCGACCAGGCCACCGACACTGATCACTAGGATCACCAGGACTACCAGTAGCCCGACATTTTTTTCGACGACCTCATGTGACATGGTCGGATGCCTTTCTGCTCAGCGGGTAGCCGATGCCGGGATGGCATCGTCGGCGTCGGCGCTGCGACCCTCGGCCACCGTCCGCCAGGTGTTGTAGGCCATGAGCAGCATCCCGGCCAGGAACATGGCACCACCGAGCAGCCGCACGTAGTAAAAAGGATAGGTGCTCTCCACCGATTCGATAAACGAGTAGGTGAGGGTGCCGTCGGCGTTCACCGCGCGCCACATCAGACCCTGGGTCACACCCGCGACCCACATCGCCGCGATGTACAGCACGACGCCGAGCGTGGCGATCCAAAAGTGCAATTCGACCAGTTTCATACTGTGCATATGGACCTTGCCGAACAGGCGTGGAATCAAATAATACAACGAGCCGATTGAGATCATCGCCACCCAACCGAGTGCCCCGGAGTGGACGTGACCGATCGTCCAGTCGGTGTAGTGCGACAGGGCGTTGACGGTCTTGATCGACATCATCGGGCCCTCAAAGGTCGACATGCCGTAGAAAGAGAGCGAAACGATCAGGAACTTCAGCACCGGGTCGGTGCGCAGCTTATGCCAGGCCCCGGACAGGGTCATGATGCCGTTGATCATCCCACCCCAAGAGGGCGCCAGCAGGATCAGCGAGAAGATCATCCCGACCGACTGGGCCCAGTCGGGCAATGCCGTGTAATGCAGGTGGTGCGGCCCGGCCCACATATAGGTCGAGATCAGTGCCCAGAAGTGCACGATTGACAACCGGTAGGAGTAGATGGGGCGTTCGGCCTGTTTGGGCACGAAGTAATACATCATGCCAAGGAAGGCCGTGGTCAAGAAGAAGCCGACTGCATTGTGGCCATACCACCACTGCACCATCGCATCGATCGCGCCCGGGTAGAAGCTATAGCCCTTGGTCAACGAGACCGGGACAAATGCGCTGTTGACGATGTGCAGTACCGCAACCGTCAGGATAAAGGCTCCGAAGAACCAGTTCGCGACATAGATGTGTTTGACTCGGCGTTTCGCGATGGTGCCGAAGAACACGATAGCGTACGCGACCCACACCGCGGCGATCAGTAGATCGATCGGCCACTCCAGTTCTGCATATTCTTTGCCTGAAGTAATGCCATGTGGCAACGTGATCGCCGCAAGCAGCATGGCCAGCGTCCAACCCCAAAAGGTGAAGGCCGCCAACGGGCCGCCGAACAGGCGCGCCTGCGTGGTCCGCTGCACGACGTAATAGGATGTCGCGAACAGCGCCGAGCCGCCGAACGCGAAGATCACCGCATTGGTGTGCAGCGGTCGCAAGCGACCATAGCTGAGCCAAGGGATGCCTTCGAACAGCGTCGGGAACGCCAGTTGCGCGGCGATGATTACGCCGACCAGCATCCCGGCTATGCCCCAGAAGACGGTGATGATCGCAAATTGGCGTACGACCTTGTAATCGTAGGTGGTCTGTCGCTCCAACTGCGTCTCCCAGAAGAAATTACTGCGGCCGTGCAGCGCGACCCTGCGAACCGGCCTGTTGGGCATTATAATTCTTTATTAGGATTCACTGCTTTGCTTTCGGTCAACTACGCACCACGCAGTGTTTTGATGCGAATACTCAGGGCCTGCTCACACTACGCAAGGCGCAGCGTTGCTGCCCCAAAACGTGTCAGGCAAAGCGCGAGGAGAGAGGTTTAGTGAGCCTATATGAACGACGAGCAACGCCGCGTGGCGCGTTTTGGGGCGCAACCCGAAGGGACAGGGCCGTTTTTCCGACCAACTTTGTTGCTGCTCGCTCATGTACCAGTGAGTACATTACGCTCGCAGCGTCTCGTTGGCCGAAAAAACGGCCGCCGTCGCTGCGCCTCGCGTAGTGTAAACAGGCCCTAGGTCAGCCAGCTTGGGCCGGACTCAGCCTAGGGGCTGGCCTGATGCGCCTCGCAGGCCGCATGTTGCGACACCATCGAACGTAGGCGCTCGATGTCCAGTATCTGCACGTGCCTGCGTTCCACTTTGAGAATCTTGTCGTCCTGGAGGCGTGTGAACAGTCGACTGACTGTCTCCAGCGCCAGTCCCAGATAGCTGCCGATCTCCTGCCGGGACATGCTCAGAAAAAAGTCCGTTGCCGAAAAGCCACGTCGTTTGAAACGCTCCGACAGGCTCAGCAGGAAGGACGCAACACGCTCCTCGGCAGTGCCTCGACCGAGCAGTGCCATCATCTCTGCCTCATGGCCGATCTCTTTGCTCAGCAGGCGAAACATCTGATGCTGCAAGCTTGGGATACCGGACGCCAACTCCTCGAGCCGTTCGAATGGCAGTTCGCAGACCGCGGTGGTCTCGAGTGCGCGGGCGCTGCAGCCGTGCGAGCCGTCCTGAATCGCGTCCAAGCCAAGGACCTCGCCATGCAGGTGAAACCCGACGACCTGCTCATTGCCGTCACTGGTTTGGGTGAATGTCTTTATGGCGCCGGTTTTGACCACGTACAGGTTGCGAAAGGGTTCGCCGGCGCGGAAGAGATGATCACCGCGTTGCAGCGGGCGGTTGCGTTTCACAATGGCATCCAGCCGATCGACATCCTCGGGGCGCAGCCCCATCGGGAGACAGAGGGTAGAAAGACTACAGTCGCGACACGCGACTTTAATCTTATCGATCGAGACGACGATTTTGTCAGGCACAGTGAGTAGCTCGGTCGATTGTCGGGTGATGCACGGGAACTCCACTGCATTGTGCGAACATTTTAGACAGGGTTCAACAACCTATCTGGGGCTTGCCGGAGGGGAGAAGGCACAATGGTCCGGACTGGCATGCTTTAAGGCATGGGTACCACAGGGTGAGTGCTCGCTCAGGTCCAGCGGTTTGAACCCATCCATCGCGTCGCAACCTCAAGCCTACCGACTATAGACCAAGTGGGCCTCCAATGTTGACTGTGGGCAGGTTGAGCCCGGGTGCCGAGCCGAGGTGACCCCGGGTCGTGTGGCGGTCGGCCGCCTGGGTGCGCCGCTGAGATGGTTTGCACGTGGTTGCTGGCATTTTCGATTGAGCACCGCAAAGGCATCTGGTAGCTTCTAATCCCGTCCGTCGAAAACCCCTGTTGAGCCTCTTGGCACATGGCGAAATGCATTTTTATTACGGGCGGCGTGGTGTCGTCCCTAGGCAAGGGTATTGCCTCGGCCTCCCTTGGTGCCCTGCTCGAGGCGCGCGGTCTCCAGGTCACCATGATCAAGCTCGACCCCTATATCAATGTTGATCCGGGCACCATGAGCCCATTTCAACACGGTGAGGTCTTCGTTACCGACGACGGCGCGGAAACCGATCTGGACTTGGGGCACTACGAGCGCTTCATACGCACCACGATGGACCGTAACAATAACTTCACCACTGGGCAGATCTACGACAATGTGATCCGCAAAGAGCGGCGGGGCGATTATCTTGGTGGTACCGTGCAGGTGATTCCGCACATCACCAATGAGATCAAGGATCGCGTACGCCTCGGCGCCGGTCGTGCCGATGTGGCCTTGGTCGAGATCGGCGGAACGGTCGGTGACATCGAGTCCTTGCCGTTCCTCGAGGCCATTCGCCAAATGGGCGTCGAGATGGGACGCGAGAATGCGCTGTTCATGCACCTCACCCTGGTGCCCTACATCCCCACTTCGGGCGAGATCAAGACCAAGCCGACTCAGCATTCGGTCAAGGAGTTACGCTCTATCGGTATACAACCCGATGTCCTGGTGTGCCGTGGTGACCGACCGGTACCGACCGGAGAACGCAGCAAGATCGCTTTGTTCACGAATGTCCCAGAGCGGGCTGTGATATCGGCGATCGATGCCGATAGCATCTACAGGATACCTTTGATGTTACACGCCCAAGGCCTCGACCAGATCGTAGTCGACCAGCTGCGCCTGGATGTCCCGGCCGCCGATCTAGGCGAATGGCAGGCGGTGGTGGACGGGCTGGACATAGTGGACGGCGCGGTCGACATCGCCATGGTGGGCAAGTACGTCGACCTGACGGAATCCTACAAGTCACTCAATGAGGCGCTGGTGCATGCCGGTATCAAGTGTGCTTGTCAGGTCAATATCCACTACATCGACTCCGAGGTGCTGCAGGCGGAAGGTACGCGAAGCCTGCAGGGTATGGATGCGGTCTTGGTCCCAGGCGGTTTCGGCGAGCGCGGTGTCGAAGGCAAGATAGCCGCTGCCCGTTATGCGCGCGAGAATGCTGTGCCTTTCCTGGGTATCTGTCTCGGGATGCAGGTGGCGGTTATCGAATTTGCCCGTCATGTCGCCAAACTCGAGGCCGCGCACAGCACCGAATTCGACTCCTCGACACCGCACCCGGTGATCGCGCTGATTACCGAGTGGATGAATAGTGATGGCTCGCTCGAACAACGCCACAGCGAAGCCGACCTCGGTGGCACCATGCGCCTGGGCGGGCAGCAGTGCAAGCTGGCCAAGGGCACGATCACGCGCCGCTTGTACGGCAAGGACGTGATCAGCGAGCGCCACCGTCATCGCTATGAGTTCAATAACGGTTATCGTCAGGATTTGGAGGACGCCGGGCTAAAGGTGGCCGGCACCTCGATCGACGGTCGGTTGGTCGAAATGATCGAGATACCTCAGCACCCCTGGTTCGTGGCCTGTCAGTTTCATCCCGAATTCACTTCGACGCCGCGCTATGGTCACCCGCTGTTCCAGGGTTTCATCCAGGCCGCCACAGAGCACCGTGAGAAGCAAATCGGAGAGGCGGTGTCGGCATGAAGCTATGGGACTTCGAAGTCGGGTTGAAACAGCCCTTTTTCCTGATCGCAGGGACCTGTGTCATCGAGGGTGAGGCACATGCCTTATCGGTTGCCGAGCGCTTGCGCGAGATAGCGCGTGCGGTCGGCTTACCCCTGGTTTACAAATCCTCGTTCGACAAGGCCAACCGTTCGTCGCACGACAGCCCCCGAGGGCCTGGCCTCGAGGCGGGGTTACGGGTCCTGGAGCGGGTCAGAACAGAGCTGGAACTGCCGGTACTGACCGATGTCCACGAGGACACGCCGCTGGACGAAGTGGCTGCGGTGGTCGATGTCTTGCAGACCCCAGCCTTCCTGTGTCGGCAAACCAATTTCATCCAAAACGTGGCGCGGGCCGGCCGGCCAGTGAACATCAAGAAAGGGCAGTTCCTGGCCCCTTGGGACATGGGCAATGTGGTCGAAAAGGCGCGCGCGACCGGCAACGACCAAATCATGATCTGCGAACGCGGCGTGTCCTTCGGGTACAATACGCTGGTCTCTGACATGCGCGGTCTCGCGGCAATGCGTGCCACCGGCTGCCCGGTGGTGTTCGATGCGACCCACTCGGTGCAGCAGCCGGGTGGACTGGGAAGCAGGTCAGGCGGACAACGTGAGCACGTGCCGGTGCTGGCTCGGGCCGCGGTTGCGGCCGGAATCTCGGGTCTGTTTATGGAGACCCATCCCGACCCGGACAAGGCCTTGTCCGATGGTCCAAACTCCTGGCCACTGGATAAGATGCGGCCCTTGCTGGAGACCCTGGTCGAGCTAGACCAGACGATCAAGCGCCGCGGATTCATTGAACACGAGATCTGAGGCGGACCGCCGCCGGCCATCGCTATTGATCGGACCAGCCGGTCGGCAGTGCTAAACGTTCTATCCTGTTAGACATACTTTTTTGGAGAATTCATGTCCGAGATCATCGACGTGCGTGCCCGGGAGATCCTCGATTCCCGCGGCAATCCAACCGTGGAGGCCGACGTTTTGACGGCCGAGGGCGCGATAGGGCGTGCGGTGGCGCCGTCGGGTGCCTCCACCGGCTCGCGCGAGGCACTCGAACTGCGCGACGGCGATCCCGGGCGTTTCCTCGGCAAGGGGGTTTTGACCGCGGTTGGCAATGTCAATGGCGAGATACGCGGCGCCCTGATCGGCCAAGAGGTCGGCGATCAGGCCGCAATCGACCGCCGGCTGATCAGTCTCGATGGTACCGAGAACAAGTCGCGGCTCGGCGCCAACGCACTGCTTGCTGCGTCGCTCGCCGCGGCGCATGCGACGGCCCAGGAGAAGGCGGTCCCACTGTATCAATCCTTGGGTGACGGTTCCTATCGAATGCCTGTGCCTATGATGAATATCGTGAACGGCGGCGAACATGCCGACAACAATGTCGATTTGCAGGAGTTTATGATACTTCCGGTCACCGCCGGTTCGATCCGTGAGGCGGTCCGGTATGGTGCCGAGGTATTCCATGCGCTCAAGGGTGTCTTGGGCCAGCGGGGCTTGGCGACCACGGTCGGTGACGAAGGTGGGTTTGCCCCTGATCTGCGTTCCAACGAAGAGGCCATTGAGGTGATACTCGAGGCGATCGAACAGGCCGGCTTCAAGGCCGGTGCCGATATCTTCCTGGGCCTAGACGCCGCCAGTTCGGAGTTTTTCGAGAACGGCCAGTATCGGCTTGCCTCGGAAGGCCGGTCGTTCGATTCGGCCGGCTTCGCGGACTTCCTGACCGCTTGGGTGGATCAGTACCCAATCTTATCGATCGAAGACGGCATGGATGAGGGGGACTGGGATGGTTGGCAGAAACTGACGGAAAAACTGGGCGCGCGGGTTCAATTGGTCGGTGACGATTTGTTCGTGACCAATACGCGGATCCTCCAACAAGGCATCGAGCGCGGAGTCGCGAATTCGATCCTGATCAAGTTCAACCAGATAGGGACCTTGACCGAGACGCTCGAGGCGATTCGCATGGCGCATGATGCCGATTACAGCGCCGTGATCTCACACCGCTCCGGCGAGACCGAAGACACCACGATCGCCGACCTGGCCGTTGCCACTGGGACCGGCCAAATCAAGACCGGCTCGTTGTCACGCTCCGACCGTGTTGCCAAATACAATCAACTGATGCGCATCGAAGACCAACTCGGCGAAGATGCGGTTTACGCGGGCGCTAGCGCCTTCCGTGGTATCTAGGGCCTGTTCACACTACGTGAGACGCAGCGTTGCTGCCCCAAAACGCGCCAGGTAAGGCGCGAGGAGAGCGATTTAGTGGGTCTAAATGAACGACGAGCAACGCCGCATGGCGGGTTTTGGGGCGCAACCCGAAGGGACGGGGCCGTTTTCCCGTCCAACGGCGTTGCTGCTCGCTCCTGTGCGGTGGGCACACCGCGCTCACAGCGCCTTGCTGGCCAGAAAAACGGCCGCCGTCGCTGCGTCTCACGTAGTGTGAACAGGCCCTAAGTAAAGGTAACGGCTTCGGGTGAGTTGGAAAGTCTCAGTTGCGGTCAGCATACTGTTGTTCGTGCTAATCGCACTGCAATGGCGTCTGTGGTTTGGTGAGGGCAGCCTGGCCGAGGTCGATAGCCTGCGTCGTCAGCTCGCCACACAGCGTGTCCAGTTGGACCAACTGCACGAGCGTAATGCCACCTTGCAGGCGGAGGTCGATGATCTGAAGGAGGGCTTGGCAGCCATCGAGGGTCGGGCGCGTAGCGAACTCGGGCTGATCCAGCAAGGCGAGACCTACTACCAGCTGTTGCCGCCGGACAAGGCCAAGCATGACTGAGCCAGCCTTCTGGGTGGTGATACCCGCCGCTGGCGTCGGGCGCCGCATGGGTAGCTCGGTACCCAAGCAATATCTCGAACTCGATGGCCGCTTGGTGATTGATCACACCATCGAGCGTCTCCTGCTGCACCCCATGGTGGATGGCCTGTACCTCGCGCTGAGCGAGGAGGACCAGCGCTGGCAAGATGCCGAGTTTGCCGGTCATCCGGACCTGGTGTGTGTCCCCGGAGGGCGCGAGCGCTGCAATTCGGTGTTCAATGCGCTGACCGCGCTGCGCGCGTGCGCCGACCCGCACGATTGGGTGCTGGTGCACGATGCCGCGCGGCCCTGCGTCAGACGCAGCGATGTCGATCGTCTGATCCAGATGGTGCGGACGCATGACGTCGGTGGCCTGCTTGGGCTGATGGTCAGCGACACGATGAAGCGCACCGATGCCGTCGACCAGGTCGTCGGGACGGTCGAACGTGCCCATCTATGGCGTGCCTTCACCCCCCAGATGTTTCGCCTAGGTGTCCTATTCGATGCCCTGAAGGGCGCGCTGGATGCCGGATTCCTGGTGACCGACGAGGCCAGTGCCATCGAGTGGGTCGGGATGCGGCCCATCATGGTCGAGAGCCAGCCGGACAATCTCAAGATCACACGGCCCGAGGATCTGGCTTTAGCCGCCTTCTATCTGGAACGCCAAGCGGCCGAGGCTGGCGCGGCCTAGATTGTTGGCCCGAGCAGGGACTTGCTGTGTTAGATACCCAATATGCGGTGCGCGTTCGCGGTAGTGGCCGCGGCCACCTCGGAAGCCGCGAGCCCGCGCAGTCGTGCCAGCGCCTCCAAGATCTCGGGCAGATACGCGGGACTGTTGCGCTCATGGTGGTGCGAGGCGACGCTCATGTCTGGGGCGTCGGTCTCGAGCACCAAGGCCTCCAGCGGTAGCTCCGCCGCCAGGCGACGCAGGCGACGCGAGCGTTCGAATGTCAGCATGCCGCCGAACCCGAGGCAGAACCCCAGATCCAGATAATGGGTCGCTTGTTGCAGGCTGCCGCTGAAGGCATGGCAGAAGCCACCGACCAGGCGATAGCGTTTGAGCGTCGCCAACATGGCATCGTGCGCCTTGCGCACATGGAGCACCACGGGTAGCTGGCAATCCTGCGCGACTTCGAGCTGGTGTTCCAACAATTGTTGTTGGCGTGTGCGATCCAGGTCATCGACGAACCAGTCGAGGCCAATCTCTCCGATAGCGACAGGACGGGCCACTGCGACCGTTGATGCCAGCACAGCAGTGTCTTGGTCTGCGTGGCGGTCGAGAAACACGGGATGCAGGCCAAGCGCCAGATGTAGCTGTGGATCGCGTGCGCACAGTTCGATCAGTGCCGGCCAGGTGGCACGGCGGATCGCCGGGATCAACAGATCGCTGACACCCGCCGCCCGGGCATCGTCGAGGACTTGATCGCGATCGGCGTCGAAGGCGTCGACGTCGATGTGGCAATGGGTATCGAACAGCCGCATGCCGCCAGTGTAGCGCGCCACGGGTGATATGATTCCGCGTCTCGTTCAGGAGCAGGCGGACCACCATGCGAGTAGGCCACGGTTTCGATGCGCACCGGTTTGGGCACGGATCCCACGTCACCATCGGTGGCGTACGCATCGCGCATGACAAGGGCTTGGAGGCCCATTCCGACGGCGATGTATTGATTCATGCGATCTGCGACGCCCTGCTTGGCGCGGCGGCCTTAGGCGATATCGGACGTCACTTTCCGGATTCGGATCCCCAGTATCGCGGGATCGATAGTCGACTGTTGCTCCGCCAGGTGCGCGATGCTCTTGCCGAACGCGATCTGCGAGTCGTCAACCTGGACTGCACGCTGGTCGCGCAGGCGCCGCGCATGGGGCCACATATCGGCGCCATGTGCACCAATCTGGCACAGGATATCGGCGTTGCGGTCGAGGCGGTAAATGTCAAGGCCACCACCACTGAGCGCATGGGCTACATCGGACGCAGCGAGGGGATCGCCGCACACGCGGTTGTGTTGTTGGGCCAGGTGTGAGCGCGCCAGCGCCGTCTACTATGCCATCCGTCTCGTCGCCCGAATCGCGACCCGGTGATCCGACACGTGGTCTGGCCTTTGCGCATGGTGGGCCAGTAGTGCGTGGGCGGCTGCGCGCCTGTCCCGAGGACTTCGTTGTCGAAGAGCAGCTCGGCTATAGTGCCTCGGGTGCCGGCGAGCATGTGCTGCTCAGACTGCGCAAGCGTGGACGCAACACCCAAGAGGTTGCGCAGGCCTTGGCAAGGTTCGCCGACGTCCCGCCAGTCGCGGTTAGTTACGCAGGGCTGAAAGACCGCCATGCAGTGACCACCCAGCACTTCAGCGTACAGTTGCCCGGGCGTGCGGCACCCGATTGGTCGGAACTCGAGGACGAATCGCTGACCGTCCTCGCCGCGGAGCGCCATCACCGCAAGGTTCGCCGTGGGGCCTTGCGCGGCAATCGCTTCATGCTGCGGATCACCGACGTAGACGGCGATCGGGTCGCGCTGGAAGATCGATTGCGCGCCATCGCGGCCGCTGGGACCCCGAACTACTTCGGTGCCCAGCGCTTCGGCAACGCGGGGCAGAATCTCGACTGCGTTGCCGAGCTGTTCGCCGGACGTGGGCGGCGACCTAGTCGGCAGCGACGCGGACTATTGTTGTCTGCGGCGCGTGCGCAGTTGTTCAACCAAGTAGCGCAGGCGCGCGTCGCAGCGGGCTGCTGGGACCGAGTGATGATCGGCGATGTATTGACCCCGGCCGGCTCGCGCGGCCAATTCCTGCACGACCCAAGGGATCCCGAGATCGCCCTGCGTTTGGCGCGCCTGGCGGTGCACCCGACTGGCCCCCTATGCGGTCGGCCAGGGCGTGCGCTGCAGCCGCTGGGTGATGCCCTGAAACTGGAGCGTGCCGCCCTGGCGAACTGGTCTGACTGGATCGAGGGATTGCAAGGCATGGGACTGGACCAGGACCGTCGTGCCTTGCGCCTGCTAGTCGAGGATCTGGACTGGCAGTGGGACGGCGATACACTGCTACTGGGTTTCGACTTGTGTGCCGGTGCCTATGCGACCTCGGTGTTGCGTGAAATCGTGCATTTATGAGGTGACTGAAGGTCTGTGCCGCACTGTGTGATGGGTCCCTCAGGTCTCCAAGGGATTCGGATAGGTCGGGCTAGCTAACGGGCGCGTTGCTGTTGGTTGGCCAACAGGACATACACGGCACCCGTCCCGCCATCCCAACGCGGCGCAGAGACGAAGGCCAACACCTCGTCCCTATGCCGCAACCATTGATTGGTCTTTTGTTTCAGCACTGGTTGGCGACCATCCGAACGGCGGCCCTTGCCATGAATGATACGTACGCAACGGCGTCGTGCCGCCAGGCTCTGCGCCAGGAAACGGGTCAATGCCGGCCGCGCCTCGTGCACCCGCAGGCCATGGAGATCCAGTGTTGCCCTGGCCTCGATCACGCCGCGCTGTAGGTCGCGGAATAAGCGATGTTGGATGCCGGGGCGGCGGAACTCGAGGAATTCGCCGGTCTCGATCGGTTGCTCTGCCGGCTCGGTGTCGTCTTCATCGCCGACCGACAACCCAAGCGGTACCGGACGGCGGCGTTTTCGGTATGGATCGACGCGGTCGGCGCCGAGTCGTTCGACATCACGCATTGCCTCGCCGAAGGCGCGGTTATCGTCGTCCTGCTCGTTGTCTTCGGGGCCGCTCATGCAGGAGATTGAAACCGCTTGCGCAGTTCAGTTCAAGCCGGGGATTACGGTATTATCCGCTGCTTGGGACCGACCTCGAAGCCGGGTCGGCAGGCACCTGGAAGCGCATGCGAATTCTGCTCAGCAACGACGACGGCTACCAGGCGCCCGGCCTGAAGGCGCTGCACAGTGCCATATCAGTCATTGCCGAGGCGATCGTGGTGGCGCCCGATCGTGATCGCAGCGGAGCCAGTAACTCCCTGACGCTGGAGCAGCCGATCCGCGCAAGCACTGCGGAAAACGGCTTCTTGCGGGTCGAGGGCACCCCTACTGACTGCGTCCACTTGGCGATAACCGGCTTGTTGAAAGAGGAGCCGGACATGGTGGTCTCCGGCATCAACGCCGGCGCTAACATGGGCGACGATGTGATCTATTCGGGGACCGTGGCTGCGGCTACCGAGGGGCGCTTTCTGGGTTATCCAGCCCTGGCCATCTCGCTCGCCTCATCGACACCGCGGCATTTCGACACCGCCGCCCGGGTCGCGGTCGATCTTGTGCAACGCTTGTGCGAGCGGCCTTTGGCACTGGATTCGATCCTCAATGTCAATGTCCCCGATCTACCGCACGACGCGCTGCAGGGTATCCTTGCCACGCGTTTAGGACACCGCCACAAGGCCGAGCCAGTGATCAAGGCCGAAGACCCACGTGGGCGTCCTATTTACTGGGTCGGGCAGGCCGGGGCCGAGCAAGACGCCGGACCAGGTACCGATTTTCATGCGGTCCGCCATGGCTGCGTGTCGGTCACGCCGCTCCAGGTCGACCTGACGCGACACCAGGCCTTGCCGAATTTGGTGGGTTGGTTGGAGTCTTGGCAGTGAGCGCGCACCGCCTCGGCATCGGAATGACCTCGCAGCGGACCCGTGAGCGCTTGATCCGACGCTTGCGCGAGAAGGGCGTCCAGGACACGCGCGTACTCGATCGAATTCGCGAGACGCCACGTCATCTGTTTGTCGATGAGGCTTTGGCCAGCCGTGCCTACGAAGACACCGCCTTGCCGATCGGTTGTGGTCAGACCATTTCGCAACCCTATGTGGTGGCTCGCATGACCGAGAGCCTGCTGGAACATGGACCGCTGGAGCACGTCCTCGAAGTGGGGACGGGATCTGGTTATCAGACGGCGGTGCTGGCCCCGTTGGTGCGCCGAGTGTACACCGCGGAGCGCATCAAGGCCTTGTTGGATCAGGCGAGGCAACGCTTTGGCACGCTGGGTATCCGCAACATTGTGACCAAACACAGTGACGGCGGCTTGGGCCTGCCGGAGTACGGACCCTACGATGGGATTATTGTTACCGCGGCGCCCGAGGGCCTACCGCTCGGGCTGGTTGAGCAGCTTCGCCCAGGTGGACGCATGGTGCTACCTATCGGTCACGATGAAGAGCAGGTGTTGGTGCGCGTAACGCGCACGGCCGACAGCTATGCGCGCGAGATACTCGAGCGTGTGGTCTTCGTACCGCTGCGTAGCGGGGTGTGCTAGTGGGCCAAGCGGATAATTCTGTAACGCTCAGAGCCACAGTGCGAGCGCGAATCAAGGCGCGTTTCGCAGGTAATGGCCGCGCCCTTGGCAAGAAACGCAACACGGAGTCGCGCTCGCACAGTGGCTCCCAAAGGGCCAGGGCACAAGCATCGTGGGCTGTGTTGCCGTCCTTGGAAA
>JANQRK010000066.1 GCA_028284585.1 Chromatiales bacterium | reverse complement strand
GTCCTTGGAAAGGGCCTGCCATTCCCGGCGGACTGCGCCTTGCCCACACTGCTTGTGCCGTGGCTGAGCGTTACAGAATTATCCGCTTGGCCCACTAGTGGATGGCGACGTCCTGCAAGCGGGGGTCGCCACGAAAGGATTCGTACAGATGCTCGAGCAACAGGCGTATCCGCTCAGTGCGTCGCAACTCCGGGTGCGTCAACAACCAGATCTCTGATATGAATTCGGGTTCGACCTCGAAGATACGCACAAGCGTGGGCTTCATTTGGTCGTCCGGGAGTAGTGCGATCCCATGACCGGCCTCTGCCATTGCAGACATCGCATTCAGGGTGGAGCAGGTCATCACAATGGCGTCGGCGAAGGTGCTGGCCAGGCGCCGGAATGCCGGTAGGCGGGCGAGTTCACCATCGGCAGCGAGCAGCCGGTGCTTGCTGAGTGCGGCCTGGGTGTTGGGTTGTCCGAATTCGCTGATGTAGCTCGGGGAGGCGTAGAAGGCCCACTTCAGACCCAACACCCTGCGGCCCACCAGGTGCGGCGGCGGATCTGTGGTCGCGCGAATCGCCAGATCTGCCTCGCGCCGTGTCAGGTCCAGTGTTGCTGCCCCGACCAGCAACTCGAAACTGATGTCGGGATAGCTGCTGGAAAAGCTGCGCAGGTACTGCGGAAGGAAGACATAGGCCAGATTGTCCGGCGCGGTCAGTCGCACCGTCCCGCTCGGTCGATAGTCTTTGCCCGAGATCTTGAGCTGCAGCGCATCGACTTCCTGACCGATCCGCTGGGCGTGCTCAAGCAGCTCTTCGCCGGCGATACTCAGTTGGTAGCCGTCCGGTAGACGCTCGAACAGCCGTGCGCCGACTGCACGCTCGAACCTGTTGATGCGGCGAAACACCGTGGAGTGGTTGACTTCGAGCCGCCGCGCCGCGCCCTGCAGGGAGCCCTATTCGGCAACGGCCAAGAAGTAGCGCAAATCGTCCCAGTCCATTTGCATAAACGCAATTTAATTTTGCGTATTTTGATAATTTACTTGCAATAACGCAAGACCTAGGCTGAACCAGCAGACCATCAACTTAAGGAGAAGCACTATGAACACCTGGTCACTAGAGATCGGCGCCGCCATCGTGCGGATCGCGCTGGGCAGCGTAGTCCTTGCCCATAGCCTGTATCTGAAAATGTTTATCTACACGCTGCCGGGTACGGCGCAGTTCTTCGCCTCGATCGGCTTGCCCGCATCTAGCGCCTATGTGGTGTTTGCGCTCGAAGTACTTGCCGGCGTTGCACTGATCCTTGGCTTTCGCACCCGGCTGGCCGCTGCCGCACTGATTCCGATATTGCTCGGCGCGACCTGGGCCCACGCCGGCCATGGTTGGCTGTTCACGAACCAGGGCGGTGGTTGGGAATATCCCCTGTTCCTGGCGCTTATTGCGATCGGGCAGGTATTTCTCGGTGACGGAAAGTTCGCTGTTTCGAGCCTCAGATCGAGCGCCTTGGCCGTAGGTTCGAAGGCTTAGCCATGGCGAATCTGCTGCTGCCAATCAGCATCGCGATGGGCTTGTTGGTGTGGTCACTGATGCAGCCTGGTATGTGCTGCCCTGGCTTGCAAGACAATCGCTGAGTGACGCGCTGACTCTGCTGTTGTTGATCAATGCGTTTCGCTATGTGGGGCTGGCATTTTTGATCCCCGGCGTTACCGCTCAGCCGCTCGACCCAAGGCTCGCAATCCCTGCTGCCTGGGGCGATCTGATGGCTGCGGTGCTCGCTCTTGTTGCCTTACTGGCGCTGTGCCGCGGCTTGGTTTTCACGCAAGCGATAGCCATGGTTATCACTCTTGTTCCAAACCGGCGCCACAGCGGCTGCGCATTCCGTCGGCTCTCGAGATGCTGGTGAGATATTCGGACTAGTGTGCATACCCTTTGGCATGTCGGCAATGCGGTCAGCGTCCGCAGGTCGGCAATGTGCATCTTGATGGTGACTCACCAGCTGATGTAACTGAAACCCCGCTCCTGCAACAGCATGATGTCCTCGGCACCTATGGGTACCACCTTGGCAAATTCGACCAACTGGGCTTTGCTCCAACCCAGCCCGTCCATGGTGTTCTTGCAGGCATGAAAGGCGACGCCATAGGCGGCCAGCGACGCCGCCCGTTGTCGGGTCTCTTTGGTGATCGGCCGTCCTGGTGGATTGCCCAGCAGGTGCAGGCCGGGACCAAAACAGGCGACCACGATCTCGACGTTGTCGCCGTGTTTGCGGATCAGCTGGCCGACCGAAAACAGGATGGATGACAAATAGTCGGCATCGGCCTTGTTGCATTGATAGACGATTTGGTGCGCCGAGCTGTCGTCGAAGTGGGTCTCGGTGTGGTGGGCATGTGCCTGGTGCAGAGCGAAGGTCCCGCCCAGGGCCCCCAGCCACTGGACCAGCCGGCGCCGTGCGTTGTCGATCGACGGCATGAGTGTTCCCCTGTTGCCTGCACTGCCCGAGCATTCACCATGGCTCGGCGGCATACTCGGGCCCCGTGCATTTGCCTAACCTTAGTAGACTGCGAGACCCGGTGGGTGCCCGGTTGTCAAAATCCGCTCCGTCAGTGGGCAGGTGTTGCCAGCGTGGGAAACTCCGCCCGGTGCTGTGCTGTCTTTATCATTGAGCGCAGCGTTGGCACCGCCGTCGTGGGTCGCGCGCTACTCGGAGGTTGTTGCAATCCTAACAAGACAACGTGTTTTGCTTGTTTTGCTCATGCTGCTGACGGCGGCCTGTAGTCGTACCCAGTTTTTTTACGATAGGGCCGACTGGTTGGCCTATCGTTGGACGGCCGGTCTGGTCGACGCCAACGCAGCGCAAAAGCAGACGTGGCGCGAGCTGCTACGCCAGGCGATGGCACAGCATAGGCAAGAGCTGCTGCCTGCCGTGGTCGACCTGCTGGGTGAGTTGGAGGCGGCCCTGCGGCGTGGTCCGAGTGAAGCGACATTGACGTGCTGGGGCAGTGTCGCTGATCAGGTATACGCCGATCACGTGCGCTGGGCAGTGCCGACAGCAACCGCCGTACTGAGCGATCTTTCTGCACAGCAGATCGAGTATTTGGGTGGCGAGCTAGAGGAGCGCAACCAGGCCTACATGGCCAAGTACCTCGACAGTGACCCCGAACGCCGGCGTGAGGCGCGCATCCAACGCTATGTCGAGCGCTTCGAGCGCTGGACCGGTGAATTGAATGCCGACCAGGTGCGGCTGATCGAACAGTCACTCCAAGGTCTGCCAGACCTTGCCGGTGACTGGTTAGCCTATCGGCGTGATCGCCAGGCCCTTTTGCTGGAGCTTTTACGCAGCGGCGCCGAGCCTGAGGTACTGCAGGGATTCATCACCGAATGGTGGGAGGACTTTGCCGGTCGTGCGCCGTCCCTGGTGCGCGATTCGGAGCGCCTGCGCGAAGGCACACTGCAAATGATTGTGGCCCTGGAACCCGAGTTGACCGACCGGCAGCGCGCCGAGCTGCTCGACAATATCACCGAATTGCGCAGCGAGCTGGGGGCTGCCAGTGGTCAGGCCATCGCCCAGCGGTCGAATAGCCCATGCGTCGATCCTGCCTAAGAGACCAATTTGTAGGGGTCAACTTGCAGCGTTTAGCTCACTTGGGCATTGCGCTGCGCCAGCCCCACAAGCAAACCACGTAAGCTAAAGTAGAGTACCAGGCCGTTCAGTGTGTGCCAGATGAAATGGGTACCCGACGGGAGCTGGCCGCAGAGCGCCATATCTGTCGAGCGGGCGATGAGCGACAGGCTCAGTACGCCGGTTGCGATCAGCAACAGCCTGGGTTCCGGGCGCACGTGCCGGGCATGATAGATGCCCAGGCCGAGCAGCATGATAAAGGCCGGCGCATAGGTCAGCGAGCCGTTCAGCAGGTGGAAGAGCTGAGTGCAGAGCAGTACGCCAGTGATCAAGGCCGCGACCGCGAGCAGCCGCGTCGGCCAAGCCCAGGCAATGACGCGACCACCGTAGATCCACAGATAGGCGATTTGATACAGCGCAATGGGGATCACATCGGCCGCCGCGGCCCAACGGGTCGCGAAGGCATGGAACAGCCCACTGCCGATACCTATTGCGGCGATCAGGGCGCAGAGCAGAGCGGTTTCTGCGTTGTGCAGCCCGCGTTTCTCGGTCAGTCGCCAGGCAAAGTAGGCGGTGATCAAGAACACGAGATTGGTCACCAAATTGAGCGGTTCAGCCCAAAGCCCGGGCTCTGTTCGTTCGCAATACAGGTCGATCATGCGCTGTCACATCTCCACTTGTAAGCATCTTACGCCGCGGTGCCTGATGGTGGCCGTCATTTGATCGCCAGTGGTAGAGTCTGCGCAGACTGATCGCGTATCGTCGCAACCTCCGCAGAGAGACCACCTATGCAGTGGCAGCAATTGCTCTCGCGTGCTCGCCTTGGATCGCCGGAGCCCCCGCAGGCCTCATCCGCCCGCACCGATTTTCAGCGCGATTTCGATCGCGTGGTGTTCTGTTCGGCATTCCGGCGCATGCAGGACAAGACCCAGGTCTTTCCACTGTCCGAGGTCGACTACATACGCACCCGCTTGACCCATAGCTTGGAGGCCTCGAGCATCGGCCGCTCGCTGGGTACGCTGACCGGTGAGCAGGTGATCGCCCGCCACGGACTGGTTGACTTCGAGGCGGCCGACTTCGGTGGCATCGTCGCCGCGGCCTGTCTGGCGCATGACGTCGGCAATCCGCCGTTCGGTCACTCGGGTGAAGACGCCATCCGCCACTGGGCCTGTGACAGTGACTATGGCGCATGCCGGGTCGCCTTGTTAGGCGGTAGTCAACGTGAGGATTTCCGGTTGTTCGAAGGCAATGCGCAGGGCTTTCGGATCGTTACCCGCTTACAGAACCCGGACAATGTCGGCGGCTTGCAGCTTACCTACGCGACCTTGGCGGCCTTCACCAAGTACCCGCGCGAGTCCTGGCTGGGTGGCGACCGCTACCCCGGTATCAGCGCCAAGAAGCAGGGCTTCACGGCCGCCGACCGCGAGGCCTTCGAAACCGTCGCCGAGACGGTCGGCCTGCTTTCGCGCGATGCCCCGTATGCGATGTGGTGCCGTCATCCTTTGGCGTTCCTGGTCGAGGCCGCAGATGACATCAGCTACCGTGTCATCGACATTGAAGATGGCTATCGCCTGGGGCATTTCAGTTACGACGAAGTGTTCGATTTATTCTGGCCCCTGGTGCCCGATCCGGAGCGGCAGAGGCCGCGCCTGGAAAGCATCGGTGATCGCAAAAACCGGGTCGAGTTCTTGCGTGCCAAGGTGATCAACGAAGTCATTCGCCAGACCGTCGAGTGCTTCATGGACAACGAGAAAGAGATCCTGGCCGGCCGCTTCGATGTTCCGCTATTGCAAGAGTTGCCTTTGTCCGCGCCGCTCGATGCACTGATCGAAAACGCGCGTCAGCGGATCTATTGCGCGCCCGAGGTGGTCGGTGTTCAGGCCGCCGGCTTCCAGGTGATCAGCGATCTGCTCGAGCGCTTTTCCCAGGCGGTGGACGATGCTGCGGAGTATGCTGACGACGCCTCGCCACGCAGCCTGATGTTGATCCGATTGGTGCCCGAGCAGTTCATCGGGCCGGGCCGAGTCCCAGTAGATGACCCCTATCTACGGTTGTTGCGCTTGACCGATTTCGTCTCTGGGATGACGGATTCCTATGCAGTGAGCCTATACAAAAAAGTCACTGGGATTTCGTTGCCCGGTGGGTGACAGCGGATCGCCAGTGTTTGGACGCGGCTTGCTCTATTTCACGACGCGTGACCTGTGATCTACCCGGTTGGCTAGATGCCGCTATCCCAGGCCCCAGATACCATTTGACGGGTCCGTACGCTCAAGCTTGCGCGTCTGCCTTTCGCGGTTAGATGGCTATCCACATCCTGGGTGGAATGCTGCGACAACCGGCGATCTGGGTAGGCGACGATGTACGCATCCAGGTGCTTTTGATAGCATCACATGACCCTAGGTGGCACGGACGATCCTCCTAAGGACATAGAGGTAATTATGCCAAAGGCGTGGGACCGCAATCGGTTGTGCACAGGGAACTGCATGGGGCGTGTTCGGCCCTCCTTGGCCAATCAGTCAGTCAAGGGCACCTTACGAAAAACGCCCTCAACATCGACAAGGAACACAAGCTGATCCGGCACTATGCGGTGACCGACGCCAGTGTTCACGACAGCTAGGTCTCTGATGATCTGCTCGATGATGAGAACAGCGATTGCTCCATCTGAGCAGACTCGGCCTACCGGTCCGAGGCGAGAGAAAAACAGCTCCGCGAGCGTGGCCACAAGAGTCGAATCCACCGTGAGGGGCCCAGCCGGCGCGGCCTGAACAGGCAGGAACAGGCGACTAACTCGGCACCCGAAGATCCGCGCCTGTGTCGAACATGTGTGCGGCAACCGGCGGACCTGCCAGGGCAACATCTTGGTGCGCGCCAAGGGAGAGGTCCGCGCAGCCGTGAAGATCGGGCTGATGAATCTGACGTACAGCATGCGACGGCTGGGGTTCTTGCTCAGGCAGCAATCTGCCTACTGCACTGGGCGAGCACGCGAAAACCGGCCGAGGACGGCAAGGAACAGAGAACGGAAAGGCATGATGAACGAATCGATTCTTTTCATTTTTGGTCCAGCTCGTGGCGGGACTACCTACCTGGGTTCCATTCTAGATAATTGGTTTGATGTA
This sequence comes from Chromatiales bacterium, assembly GCA_028284585.1. Classification (GTDB taxonomy): domain Bacteria; phylum Pseudomonadota; class Gammaproteobacteria; order Chromatiales; family Chromatiaceae; genus Thiosocius. The sequence goes on along the minus strand of JANQRK010000066.1, from coordinate 61,181 downwards.
GGCACTGGGCCTGAAGGGACATTTATTAAGTCTGCCAAAAATTTTGCAAGCCAGCTCGGAGACCTCTCAATACAGGAAAATAAAACCACGTATGCTAAATATTTAAGCCAGGTAGAGATGCTGGAAATCATCCGTAAGCGATATCCAGAAGATGTGAGCTTCGATGTGACTCCAGAAGATATCCTGGACAGGATGCCGGGTAACTCAGCCGCGGACGGAATCTTTGCCGTTTTCAAGGCGGTAGCAGACTACAGAAAGAAAACGAGAGTTGGAAATAAGAATCCTGGATATTGGAAATATTTGCCACTACTGGGTGAATTATTTCCAGAAAACTCCTATTTTATTTTCATTCTCCGAGATGGAAGAGACGTTGCCCTTTCCTTGAAAAATGTACCTTGGGGCGGTCAATCGGTTTATGAGGCGGCTTTAGAATGGCGAAGGATGCTGGATTCTGTTGAGGAATTCAGGGAAACATGTCCCGACGATCGTTTCCTGATCATCCGTTATGAAGATCTTCTGACCGACCCAGCTCAAGAAATTCGTCGCATTGGAAAATTTCTTCAAGCGCATGATTTGTCTCGTATCGTAAGAGAAATTGAAGAAGACATGGCAGAAAACGCCAAGAGAAATAATTTCAACAAATGGAAAACTGACTTACCAGAAAAAGAAATAGAGTTTTTTGAAGCATTGGCCGGTGATAAACTCAAGAAATATAATTATGAGACAATATATACTAATCCAAGGATTTCGATGGTTGTGAAGCTGAGCTTTCTAAGCCAAAGCTTCTTCAGGCTGGTCAAATTAAATATTTACAATTTCAATCGAAAACTCCCTCAAGACAAGAAAAAATGGAAAGCATCCAAACTAAAAGCTATTTTTCGCCCGGGGCTTTACAAAAAGTAAGGTAGTGGTGAGATGAACGTCCCCCATCGATACGGCGTCGTGACGCACCAGGCTGGCAGTGATCCGGCTGCCGCAGAGGCCTTGGCGATCACCAATCATCGGATAGCTCTACGCAGGCACAGGTCGCATGATGGCCTCTCTTATGGGCCAACGTGTCAGCTTCGACAGCTAATATCGAGGCTAGCAGAGGGTTCCTGATGAAAGAGGTCAGCTGCCTGCTCGAAATCATGGCCCGCCTGCGTGACCCAAAAACGGGCTGTCCGTGGGACCAACGCCAGAGCTACGCCAGCATCCTGCCTTACACTTTAGAGGAGGCGTACGAGGTCGCAGATGCGATCCAGCGGCGCGACTTTGCCGAGTTGCGTGACGAACTTGGCGATCTGTTGTTCCAAATCGCTTTCTACTGCCAGATCGCACAGGAAGAGCAGCGCTTCGACTTCCAGGATGTGGCGCGCGGCATCTGTGACAAGATGGTGCGGCGCCATCCGCATGTCTTTGCTGATGCCCAGTACCACGACGACGAACAGTTGCACAGTGCGTGGGAGCAGGCCAAGGCCGATGAGCGTGCGCAACGCGCTTCGGCCAGCGAGACCAGCCAGCTAGATGGCCTGGCGCGTGCACTGCCGGCGCTGATCCGTGCTGAGAAGCTGCAGCGCCGCGCCGCCCGGGTCGGGTTCGATTGGCCGGATGCACGCGGGGCCTTCGACAAGACACGCGAGGAGTTTGCAGAACTGGAGGCCGAACTCGATACCATGGATGCCGACCGCGTCCAGGATGAATTGGGCGATCTATTGTTCGCGATGGTCAACTTGGTACGGTTGTTGGGTCATGGCGCAGAACAGACCCTGAGCCGGGCCAACGAGAAGTTCGAGCGGCGCTTCCGGTCGATGGAGCAGGCGCTGCTTGCCGCGGGTCATGCTGACCTGCAGGCCTTGTCGCTGGAGGAGATGGACGCGGCTTGGGAGCAAGTCAAGGCCGCGGAACGGGCGGGAACCTGAATTGTGACCCTGTTGTCGCACGATGCACCGCGTTGGGGGTGGTTATGAGACAGAGTGGATTGCAGTACATACGGGGCCTGATGCTGCTGGTTGTGGCGGCGCCGTTGGCGTTGATCAGCGGTTGCGCGGTCAATCCGGTCACCGGGAAAAACGAGATCGCCTTTGTTTCCGAGTCTCAAGAACTGGCGCTGGGCAAAAAGAACTACGGACCCTATCGCCAGGCCCAAGGCGGCGACTATGTGGTCGAGCCGGAACTCACACGCTATGTACAATCCGTGGGTGATCGTCTGGCCAAGGTCAGCGACCGTAAACTGCCCTACGAATTCAGCGTCGTGAACGACTCGACACCCAATGCCTGGGCCTTGCCCGGTGGCAAGATCGCGCTGAACCGCGGGCTGCTGGTCGAGTTGCGCAGCGAGGCCGAGTTGGCTGCGGTGCTGGGGCATGAGATCGTGCACGCCGCGGCGCGGCATAGTGCCCAGTCGATCGAACGCGGGGCCTTTCTAAAAGGCGCCTTGCTGGCGGCCGGCGTTGCGCTCGCTGACACCGATTATCGTGACATTGGATTGCTCGGTGCCGGTGTCGGTGCCCAGCTCACCAATCAGAAGTTTGGCCGTGATGACGAGACTGAGGCCGATCTGTACGGAATACGTTACATGGTGCGGGCCGGTTACGACCCGGCGGCGGCGGTCGGATTGCAGGAGACCTTTGTGCGCCTGGCCGAGGGCAAGCAACCTGGTTGGGTCGAGGGTTTGTTTGCTAGCCATCCACCGTCGCAAGCGCGAGTCCAGGCCAACCGCGCCCAGGTCGCCGAGCTAGGCAATCCGGGCGGGGAGGTCGGCGCGGCGCGTTATCAACGTGCGATCGCCAGATTGAAGCGCAACCAGCCGGCCTATGCGGCCTTCGACGAGGCGCGCAAGGCGCTGAAAAAGGGCGACACTCGCGCTGCGCTCAACAAAGTCGACAAGGCGATCAAGATCGAACCCAAAGAGGCCCTGTTCTATGGTCTGCGCGGCGAGATCAAGGCCGCGCAAGGCGAGGAAAGGGCGGCGATCAAAGACCTCGACCGTGCGGTTGCGCTCAATCCCAACTATTTTCGTCCACTGTTGGTGCGCGGTATGACCCGGCGCGCGTTTGGCGACTCTGGCGCGGCCAAGCGCGACCTCGAACGCAGCATTGCGCTGCTGCCGACCGCCGAGGGCTTCTATGGCCTCGGCCGCGCCGCTCAGACCGACGGTCGCCGCGATCAGGCAGTGGATTACTACCGCAAGGCGTCGACTTCGTCTTCCGAGGTCGGTAGCCGCGCCGGTAAGGCCTTGGCGCGCCTCGATCTGCGGGACAACCCGGAGCGCTATGTCAAAGCGACCCTGGGTCTGACCCGCCAGGGATACTTGTTGGTGCAGGTCACCAACTGGGCGCCGCTCGCGGTCGATGGCGTGCGGGTCGTCATCGGTGTCAGGAGCGGTGCCGGGATCCGTGAGCAGGCCTCTTATCGGATCGATCGGCGCCTCGCCAGTGGGGCGTCGGTGCGGCTGAAGACGGACCTCGGCCCCATCGATCAATCTAACGCACGGCGCTTGGTCGCCGTGGTCAGCGATGCCCGGTTGGCCGAGCGCAACTGAGCCAAGCACGCGGCATGGATGGAACAGACAGCGGTAGTCCCTGCGCTGAAGGTGCGCCCGACGCGACCGGCTTCTATCGGCACATTGTCACCTGTAACTTGCCCATCGATGAGCCGTTCTTGCCGTGGCGCATAGATGGTCTGCCAGTCGGTTGGCTGCGACCGGCCTTCGCTGAACGACTGGCACAGTTTCCCGCGGTGTTCGATGTCCGACCGACCGAGGTACAACTGAGAGCGGAGCTGCGCGGATTCGACACGCGCAGCCAGGCACTCGACGGGGTTGCTCGCCAATTGGCGCAGGAGGATGTGACCCCACCTTATATGGGTGAATCCTATGCGGTGACGCCCAGCGACCGTGATCAAGCCTTGTGTACCCTGGATCGTGCTGCCGCGGCACACTTCGGCGTGCTGACCTTCGGCCAACATTTGAATGGATTCGTGCGGCGTCTCGATGGTTTGCACATGTGGTTGGCACGCCGCGCGCTTGATCGTCTGCTGTTCCCTGGTGCCCTCGACAACATGGTGGCCGGCGGGTTGCCGCATGCGCTGGGCCTCCAAGAGAACCTTGCCAAGGAGTGTGCCGAAGAGGCAGGGCTCGGTGAGGATTTGGCAGGGAACGCAGTTCCGGTTGGGGTCGTGTCTTACTGCCGCGCCGCGCCGCGTGGGCTGCGTCGCGACCTGCTTTACTGCTATGACCTTGAGCTGCCAGATGATTTTGTGCCGCAGAACAAGGACGGCGAAGTCGAGGAATTCCTGCTGCTGCCGCTCTCAGAGGTAGCGGCCATCGTGCGCGAAACCGACCAGTTCAAGCTGAATTGCAATCTGGTCGTGATCGATTTTCTGATCCGACATGGCTGGTTGGAACCGGATTCCCCCGATTATATGGGCCTGGTTTTGGGCCTGAGGCGGCCGCTGGCAGATGCGATGTCGGCATAATAGCGGCTTGCCGCGCTGCTTCGTATGCGGCAAGGTCGGACTGCGTAGCGCGTCTACCAGGGCGCAGGCCGCTTGCTGGCGACATGGGACGGGGTGCAAATCATGAAATCACTAACAAAACTGCTACCGATAGCGGCCCTGCTATTTACCGTCGTGGCGACGGCCAAGCCCACGGTGGTGTCGATCGACGAGCTGCGTGGTAATGAGCAGCAGCGCCAAACGGCACTGATCATCACCCAAGTGATGCAGAAGTTTCACTATCGCAAGCCGCAGATCGACGATCGTATGTCGTTGGCCATGTTCGACCGCTATCTAGAATCGCTGGATTCAAATCGCAGCTTCTTCTCCGCCGGGGATATCGAGCGCTTCGAGCGTTATCGTGATGAACTCGACGACAGTCTGAGAACCGGGCGGCTGGAACCCGCGTATCGCATTTTCCGACGCTTTCGCGGCTTGGTCGAGGAGCGCATAAGTCGTGCGATAGATCTGCTCGAGGCTAACGAATTCGATTTCGATCGCGACGAGACCTATCAATACGACCGGTCCGAGGCTGAGTGGTTGCCGGATCGCGCGGCCCTGGACGACCTTTGGCGCAAGCGCATCAAGAACGACATCCTTTCTTTGCGCCTGTCCGGTAAAGAGGAAGACGAGATCGAAGACACCCTGCGGCGGCGCTACCAGGGGGTTGCGCGCCGGGTCAAACAGATGGCATCAGAGGATGTTTTCCAGACCTTCATCAATGCCTTCACGCTGAGTGTCGAACCACACACCAGCTACATGTCGCCGCGCCTGTCGGAGAATTTCGATATTGGCATGCGGCTGTCGCTGCAGGGTATCGGCGCGGTACTGCGCAGCGAGAACGAGTTCACCGAGATCCAAAGCACTGTGCCGGGCGGCCCGGCAGCGCGCAGTGGCGAGCTCAAAGGCGGAGACCGGATCGTCGGTGTGGCCCAAGGCGACACGGGTGTAATGGAAGACGTGGTTGGCTGGCGGTTGCAGGATGTCGTCGATTTGATCCGCGGCCCCAAGGACAGCGTTGTGCGTCTAAACGTGCTGCCAAGCAGCCAGGGCGTGGGTGGTCGCACTCGCGAGGTCACCTTGATACGCGACCAAATCAAGCTGGAGGACAAGGCCGCCAAGAAGGAGATCATCGAGCTCGACGGCGGCTTGCGGCTCGGCGTCATCGAGATACCGGCATTTTATCGTGACTTTGGTGCCCAAGCGGCCGGGGTCAAGAATTTCCGCAGCACGACGCGCGATGTCCGCGTTCTGCTCGAACAGCTACAGGCCGATAGCGTGCACGGCATCATTGTTGATCTGCGGCGCAACGGCGGCGGTTCCCTGTCCGAGGCGACCGAGTTGACGGGCCTGTTCATCGAAAAGGGCCCGGTGGTTCAGGTTAGGGACTCGTCCGGTAAGGTCGAGGTCGAGCGCGACCCCGATCCCGAGCAGGTCTACGCGGGGCCGCTGGCCGTGCTGGTAGACCGCAACAGTGCCTCGGCGTCTGAGATCTTTGCCGGGGCGATCCAGGATTACCATCGTGGTCTGATCCTGGGTGAGCCCACCTTTGGTAAGGGCACGGTGCAAACGCTGGTCGACCTGAGTCGCTTCCTGCGGTCACGCGAAGATATCGGCCGATTACGCTTGACCATGGCGCAATTCTTCCGCGTTGGGGGCGATAGCACCCAGCACCGTGGTGTGATGCCCGATATCGTCTTTCCTACGGCCATGGGCGCCGCCGAGCATGGCGAGCGTGCCTTGGATAATGCCTTGCCTTGGGCCGAGATACGCCCTGCGGCGCATGCCCAGTTGGGTGTCTATCCGGTAAGTTCCTTGCGCAATGCATCGCAGCTTAGGGTGGCCAAGAATCCCGGTTTTCAGTTCCTGCTGGCCGAAGAAGAGGATTTGCTCGCGCTCGAGAAGCGCAAGACAGTGTCATTGCGCGAACCCGAACGTCGTACGGAATGGGAACAGCGAGAAAAGACTCGCCTGGAGCGCCGTAACCGCCTGCGTGAGTTCCGAGGGCTGCCGCCATTGGCCAGCCTGGAGGAAGAAGACGATAAGCCGCCCGGCGATGACCCGGAAAAGGACGAAGAGGGCATCATGCGGATCATGCTAGAGGAGTCGGCCAACATCCTAGCCGACCATGTCCGGTCGAAGCGCCCGCGCACCGCATTGCTCGATTAAGAGGTACTGGAGTACTTCGGGCCTGTTCACACTACGCGAGGCGCAGCGACGGCGGGCGTTTTTTCGGCGAACGAGACGCTGCGAGCGAGATGTACTCACCGTACATGAGCGAGCAGCAACAAAGTTGGGCGGAAAAACGGCCCCGTCCCTTCGGGTTGCGTCCCAAAACGCGCCACGCGGCGTTACTCGTCGTTCATTTAGGCTCACTAAACCTCTCTCCTCGTGCCTTGCCTGACAGGTTTTGGGGCAGCAACGCTGCGCCTCGCGCAGTGTGAACAGGCCCTAGTTACTCGACTGCCATTGGATTCGCCACTCTTGCTGCCAGGCGTCGAGAAGGTTCGCTGCCATCGGCCGGCCGATGTAGTAGCCCTGGGCGATTTCGCAACCGGCAGCGTTAAGGAAATCCCAGTCGTCACGGTTCTCGATGCCCTCTGCGACGCTGTGGATTCCTAGTTGTTCGGCCATGTCCAGGCAGCCCAACACGATGCCGCCCCTTGTGGTGTCCTTGTCGGCATCGTGCACGAACCCGCGGTCTATTTTGAGTTCGCTGAACGGTAAGTCTCGTAGGTTGGCCAGCGAGGAGTGACCAGTTCCAAAGTCGTCGATCGACACACCCACCTCACGCAGGCGCAATCGGGTCAACACATCGACGGTCGCGATCGGGTCCAGCATCAGTGTGCTTTCGGTTACCTCGAGTACCAGCCACCCCAGCCGCGCCCCGGCACGAGCGGCTGCCTCGGCCACCTGATCGACGAACGCGAGATTGAAAAGGCTGGCGGCCGAGACATTGACCGCGACATGCAGGTTCCGCCCGGCCTCCTGCCAGGCCCTCGCCAGTTGCAAGGCATCCGCCAGTACGATACTTGTTAGTTCGTCGATCAGTCCGTGTTGTTCCGCCGTGGCGATAAAGCGGTCGGGGAAGACCAATCCGGCCGAGGGATGGTTCCAGCGTACCAGGGTCTCCACTCCTACTAGATCACCGTTGGCAAAGGACACTTTGGGTTGGTAGTAGTTGATGAATTCCGCGTTTTTTAGCGCCCGTTCGACTTCTTGGGCCGGAAAAGGCTCGGCGGCCGGTGAGACTCTGCTGGGTTCGGGGCTGGCTGGGCCCAATACTCGCTGCAATTGCTGGAGCCTGATAGGTTTGCTGATCGCTCCCAGTACGTTGAGTGAGCGCGCCAGGGCCAGTCGTTCGGCCGTCTCCAGAATCCGTTCATCCGTGCCGCTCATCAAGATTAGCTCGCCCGCGAACTCGATGCGCGCGAGGTTGCGGATGAACTCGATACCATCCATGTCAGGCATCTGTAGGTCGCAGAATACGAGCCCGAATGGCGCCGGGTCATTCTCGATCTCGGCCCAGGCCTGGCGCCCGTCCGTTCGCTTACAGATGTCCGACAGGCCGAGGCTTGCGAGCTGGCGGGCCAGCACATCGAGTACGAAGGGCTCATCGTCGATGAGCAACACTTTGCGCGCCAGATAGGGCGCAGCCACTGTCATTGGACCACTATCAGGTGGTCGATCGCCTGGTGGACCCCCTGGTAGACCTCGTGAAATTCCGTCAAAGTGCTCTCGACCTTCGCCTGGTCATTGGTCTTGGCCGCGTTTTCCAGGGAGGCGCAGATATCGCCCAGCCCGAGCGCGCCGACCGAGCGAGCGGCCGACTTCAATTTGTGGGCAATGGCTCCCAACTCGCCGATATCACCGGCGTCGTTGGCCGTCCGCAGTGCCTCGGCATATTCACTGGCGGATTCTCGGAACTTGGTCAACAGGCCTTGGATGATCTCTTCATTGTCACCCACCAGGCCACGCAGGACGTCGAGATCGACAGGGCCTGTGTCCAGGGCGGGTGGTTCGGGCTGTTCCGGAGCCATGCCAGGCGATGACGGCTCGGGCAACCAGCGCCGCAGCATCTGGCGCAGTGCCTCGAGCGAAACCGGCTTGGTGAGATAGTCGTCCATGCCCGCTGCCCGCGTGCGTTTCGATTCACCGCGCAGGGCATTTGCGGTCAGTGCCACGATCGGTAGATGCGCCGTCGTCTCCTCTGCACGTATCGCCGCGGTGAGTGCGTAACCGTCCATCTCCGGCATATGGAGGTCGGTCAGCAGCAGCGAGTATCCTCCCTGGCGCCACAGTCCGTGTGCCGCCGCGCCATCGTTCGCGACCTCGGCGGCATAGCCCAACAGGCTGAGCTGTTGCAGGATCACCGACTGATTGACGGCGTCGTCTTCGGCGACCAGGATCAGTCCGCCCTGGGCACGTGCCTCGGCGATGCTCGGTGCCACCGTCGGCCGGCCTGCTGGCACTGCCTGCGCCGGTGCGCTGGATTCCGTAGTCGCGGACGGCCGCCCGGCGGCACTCGCGATGCCGCATAAAAAGGCCTGTCGGCTCAGACCGCTGCCGTCGAGCACGGTGACCGCAGATATCGCTTTCAGGGCCGAGTGGTTGCGCCCCTGTGTGATCATCACGGCCGCGACACCATCCGGTAGCGGCGGACATCCTGGTGCACCATTGGGTGCCAGGGTGCCGTCCAGGAAAACGACCACTTGTGCTGCGGCGGGTCGATCGAGGCAGCGCGCGAGATCATCGAGCGACGAGATCCTGGAGACGCTTACCCCGGCGTGCTGCAGGTAGACCTCGAGGCCGTCGGCGAAGCGCCCATCGCCTTCGACCATGACACAATGCAGGTCAGCAAGGTCAGGGTCGTCCGCCACCGATTGATCGGGTGCTGTTTCCAACGGCAGGTCGACACTAAAGCAGGATCCCTGGCCGAGAACACTGGTGACCCTGATCTCGCCACCCATCATGTCCACCACGTGCTTGCATATGGTCAGGCCCAGCCCAGTCCCGCCGAACCGCCGGGTGGTAGAGGCCTCGGCCTGGGTAAAGGCCTGAAAGAGCCCGTCGAGCGTCTCGGGTGCCATACCAATGCCGTTGTCCTCGATGCGCAAGCGCACACGCAGCGGATCGGCCTGCGTCACCTCGGCGGTTACCCAGACATGTCCGTCTGCATTTTCATCCGCGGTAAACTTGATCGCGTTTCCAAGCAGGTTGTACAAGACCTGGCGCAGCCGCAGGCCGTCCGACATGACCAAGGGCATCCCGGGTTGTACGAACTGCAGCAGGTTTACGCCGCGTTGGGTCGCGTTGACCGCGAGCGCACTGCATACGCCCGCGCAGACCTCCTCGATCGAAACCGGAGTGCGCTCCAGGGTCATTCGACCCGCCTCGATCTTGGAAAAATCCAAGATGTCGTCGATCAGCTCCAGCAGGGTATGGGCAGACTGGTGGATAGTCTCGATCAGCCCGCTCTGGTGGTCCGACAGGTCTGTGTGTTCCAGCACCCCTAGCAGGCCGACGACGCCATTCATCGGCGTGCGGATTTCATGGCTCATGTTGGCCAGGAAATCACTCTTGGCCTGGTTGGCGGCATCGGCCAGATCACGCGCCTCGGCGAGCTCGGCGGTACGCTTTTTCACCTGGTCTTCGAGATGCGCACGGTGCCGGTCGAGTTCTTCTCCCATGCGCTGCTTTTCAGTGATGTCTTCCTTGACCGCCACATAGTGGGTGATCTCACCGTCCTCCTGGATGGGCGATATGATGGCGAACTCGATGTACTCACTGCCGTCGCGCCTTCGGTTGAAGAATTTACCCTTCCAGGGCCGCCCGGCGCGCAGTGCGGCCCACATTGCCTTATAGGTCTCCCTGGGCGTCTTGCCCGACTGGAGTATGCTCGGGTTTTTGCCCATGGCCTCTTCACGGGAGTAGCCAGTCTTGTCCACAAAGGTCTGGTTGACGTATTCGATCCGCCCCTCGCGGTCGGTGATCACGAAACTCTCGGAACTCTGTTCGACCGCCTGCGACAGCTTGCGTAGCTGGGCCTCGGCGGCACGCCGTTCAGTGACGTCAAGGAACGCGACCACAGTGCCGATCACAACCCCGTCACGACGAATCGGGTGGGCCCTGTATTCGACATCCACGCTGGATCCGTCGCGTCGCCAAAACACCTCGTCGACGACATGGACACCCTGGTTGGCAAGGAAGGACTGGTATATCGGACAGTCGTCCAGGGGATAGGGCGACCCATCGGCGTGGCTGTGGTGTAGCTGGGCATGTGCTGGCTTGCCCAGCAACTCCGCATCCTCATCGTAACCCAGCAGGTGCACACAGGCGGGGTTTACGAAGGTGATGGTCCCCTGAGTATCCATGCCGTAGATGGCCTCGGACGTCGATTCCAACAGCAGGCGGGTCTGCGCCTCGCTCTCGCGCAATGCCTCCTGGGAGTTGTGCAGCACGGTGATATCGCGTGCGATCCCGAGCACGCCCACCAGCTTGCCCTGCCCATCGTACATCGGTGTCGTGATCGTCTCGAGGTGTTCGATGTGGCCATCGTCCGCGAACTCTACGACCTCTTGATGGGTTTGCGGTTTGCCGGCCTCTATCGCTGCCAGGTCTCTGGCAAGGGCCCGGGAGGCGAGTGCATGGTCGATGAAATCATGGTCGGTGTGACCGATGATCTGTGATTTCTCCGCACCGAAGCGTTGTTCGACGCGGGCATTACAGGTCAGGAAGATACCTCCGGGGTTTTTCAACCAGACCAAATCGGGAAGCGTCTGGATCAGTGTCTCGAGAAGCCCTCGCTCACGTTCCAGGAGCAGCTGGGTCTTCTTTTGCTCAGTGACGTCCTGGGTGGCTCCCAGCAGTTTTACGACCCGCCCGCCGACTCGCCCGCCGTCCAATACCGGGATGCCCATGGTCCTGACCCACTGTGCCTGTCCACCATTGGTGGCAAGCTCGAGTTCGAGGTCGTAGGGCTGGGCCTCATCCACCGCTGCCGCGATCGCGCTATCGACCCGCTGGCGCGATTCGTCCCGGAAGCCGGCGAGCACCCGGTCGATATCGGTCTCTAGTGGTGGTGCGACCTCGTGGATGCGCGCGGCCTCCCGGCTGAGGGTGCATCGCCCAGTCGTGACGTCGAACTCCCATCCACCCAGTCGGGCCATCTGGCTCACGCGCGTCAGCAGTTCGCCTTGCGCCTGCTGTTGCTTGGCTAGGTTGAGGGCGTGTTGCTGCCTCACCATATGGGCGCCGATCAACACGGCGGCCAGGGTGAGGATGCCAACCAGGAGTTCCCATAGGATCTCCGCAGTCAAGTCATGGTACATCTCGGCACGATCCACTTTGGTGACGAGAAACCAATCGGAATTGGCGATCGGCAACGCGACACCCATCACCGGAACGCCACTGTAGTCGATACCTCCCCTTACGTGTCCAAGATTACGGGGGTCGCTCAGGTTGACGTCGGCCAAGATGAAGGTGGATGGCGCGGTCGTTCGTTTCGCGAGGTCGGTGAAGAATCTCGCGCGGCCCTCGGCATTGATAAACAGCAGTGTCTCGCTCGACTGGCGGACAGACCAGGTATTTAGCAGCGGATACAGGTCGTCGTGCGGATCGACGCGCAAGACTATGATGGGTCTGTCGCTGTCGGTACCAGCCCGCAACGGTATGATGAAGTCGATCGCCGTCATGCCCGCGGCGGTGCTGTAGGGCCCCAAGCGTCGGACCTCCTGAGCGCGTGCTGCATCGGCCATGGTGGCGATCAACCGACGGCCGCTTTGTGCAGGGTCACCCTGCGCACGCCAAACGGGCCTGGCTGGCCCGTCGAACAACATCGCGTCACTGAAGCCATAGTGGCCGCGATACTCGTCGAGCAGTTCGATGATCTGATCACGGCCGGTGTCTTGGTCGGCGCTGCGCCAGCGCTGGTAGTACTCGGCCAGCATCGGCGTGTGCAATAGGACCTGGGCGTCGGCGCTGCGTTCGCTCAGCCAATCGGCTACCAGGCGGCTCTTCAGGTTGGCGACGGCGAGTAGTCGGACGCCTTCCTCGTGTTTCCCCTTTACAATCGTGTCGATGATCGTGGCCGTGGTCAGGGCGACGACGGTCGTGGCCAACAGCAGAACCAGCCAGCTTTGGCTCAGAGAACGGGCCTTGGGGGTTGCGACCGGTTCGTTGGGTGCCTGGCGTTGGCGCAACAGCCCAAAGATCAAAAGCGAACCGGCCAAGATGAAGGCCCAGTCGAGGACCCGGCGGGTGTCGTCCAAAGCTGTCGATGCATGCGGGATCCAGCGCACCGCCTGGTCGGAGAGCAGTATCCAGACTGCCCCGAAGGCGGCAAATAACAACACGATCTTGAGACGGGCGATACCCACTGGATGGGTGCGAGCCGGGGTCGATGGGGTTTGCGGTGCCTGGCGCATCGTCGGCGTCTCCCTGTCGGACTGGCGCATAGTCGGCTTAGCCCTAATAGAATAGTTCAATTCCCAAGGCGGGCAGCGGCGCGGGCGCTGGAATCTTGATAGCAGGGCCTGGGCAAATTGGAGAGATCAATCATCTTTGTCTTAGGTCAATCACCTGCCGAGAACCGGGGGCTCGTATCGACCGAGAGCGGATTGGCGATTGCAAGGCACTTGCGTTTCCACTGCCGGCAGACCGCGCTCCAAGTGCTTCGACAAAGCAGCGGATATCCAGATTATGAACGGGGGTATTTTTCCAATCCTGCGCTCGCTACAGTCGCTGAGCCGAGTGCAGGACCAAGGCCTTAGCTGGTGTGGACGCGTGTAACTGTGGCGGTCCTTCTTCTGAATCTTTCCATTCTTTGACAAAACAATGGGTGAGCCAGCCGTCTAGCGCCGCAATCTGACAATCAGCCACATCAAAACCGGCGCCAGTGTCGCTACCAACAAGCCGGGCAGGATATGCCGGGAGAGGATGTGCACGGGTTCGTACATGCAAGCAAGCTGCATGTACCATGCGGGCAATAGACCCGCTGCCAGACCGGCAAGCAGCGCACTGCGCAGAGGACGCAAGGGGTACAGGCGGTGCAGCCAGTAAATTGCTGCCAACATGGGTGGCACCGCATAGATCAGCGTTTCAACCAGACAGTGCGGACGTTTGCCCAGCATACTGGGCGCCAGGGCGGGACTGAGCAAACCAGCGACATAGTTGAACAACCACAACGACACCAAGCCGATAGCCAGGATTGCCATGCGGCGCGTCAGGCGTCCGGGTATTGCAGAGCGAAACAAGGCAATGGCCAGCACACTGATCGCCACAAGGCCGAAAGACATCTCGAACAGAAAACGGGGGTGATCCAGCAACTGTGCAGCCACACCAGGCCGCAATGGACCAAGGATCCAGGTCGACAGCACCACATAGGCCAGGCTGCCTAGCAGCCACGAGCCGATTAGCAAAACCAGATTCGGAGCAGGCCGCACAGGTGCCAAATCGCTGGCCAGCGAATCCAGCAGTTGATCACGCGTCCTCATGGTGACTCCGCCGCCAGCAACTTGCGTAGCCGGTTGATGCCGCGATGCACGCGTAGCTTGAGCGCACTTTCAGAGATTTGTAGCCGGGATGCAGCCTCGGCCGTGCTCAGGCCAGCAATCTTGGTCTGGGTGATCGCCTCTCGATGCGGCGCCGACAACGCCTGTATCAGAAGCCCGCTTGAGACACTGTCTTCCATCGCATCGCTCGTCGTGTGCGTCGCCTGCGTTCGGGAGTGCAGTGCCTCGAGTTTATTCCTCGAGCCTTCTCGGCGCAGGCTATCGATGACTTTATGGCGGACTATGGCAAACAGCCATGGCCTGAATGGTCTTTGCGCGTCATAGGTATGGCGGGCCTGGTGCACCGCGATGAGCACTTCCTGCACACAGTCTTCCGCCGTCTCATGGGCGCCGATGCGCAGTGTAATATAGCCCTTTACTGCGTCTCCGATCTCACGCAGAAGCTGTCGATAGTCAGCTTCGTTGCCCTGTTGGGCACTGACCATCAGTGCACTCCAACGCGCCTCGTCTTCGGCGTATCTTGCCTGCTCGACCTGGGTCATAGATGTGCCGCCCCGAACCCGTGGGGCGGCGGCTGCTCGCTATCTTCTCATGCGCGTGACGGTAATAGTGGCAACGGGGTTGCGCCAGTCGTAGGTGGCCGGCCCAAGGACCTCGAAACCATCCGCATCTTGGGCGCCCAGTTCGTGGAAGCCGTTGCCGATATGCACGAAACCTTCGCCGTCACCCGCATTGAAGCCTTCTCCACCGCAGCGCGGCCCAGGGATGTTCTGGCAGCTTTGATCGTTCAGCTCAGTGCCAGCGTCGTACGCAGGGACATGATAGCTTGACGACCCTCGGCGCGGCAGACGCACCCGATTCAAGGCCATGAAGTTGTCGTTGGTCGGGATCAGCATAGCGGCAATCGACAGGTAGCCGCGGTGCGGATTGCCCCGTATGTCGACGCTTACCGTTTCACCAGGCTCCAACAGATCAGCGGCGACGGTTGTATCCGTTGCCGCATGGGCAACCTCATCGCCGAGGAGGGCGGGATTGCCGTCCTCGGCCAAGCGCTCGAGCCCCTCGCTGGCAGCGGCTCCTGCTTGAAACAGGCTCGCCCTCCCAGAGTGGATAACAACAAACTGCGGTGTAAAGGTCTGCGCTGGCGTGATGTTGGTGATGGTCACCCTGTAGTCGACCAGGCGCTGCGCCAGTGCATTGGTGCTGAACAGTGCAAGGGAAAGGGCTAGGGCTGCGTACCGCTTGAGCATAATGCTTCCTCGTTGGTTGCGGGTGTGTGCGCCAACGAATTCGTAGGAAGCGTCGAAAAGGTTACACTACCATCTGCTCCGAACAGGTACGGATCGATTGCCAGCAGTTCGCAACGGCCTGTTGAAGGCACTGATCGGCAAGTGCCGTCGTACCTTGACCGAGGCGCTGAGGCAGTGAAATCAGGGTCGAATTCTCAAGACTTTTTTCCCGCCTTTTCCGCCATTGGCCCCTTCCTTGATCGCTGCTTTGAGTTCCCTGTGGAACTGATCAACCGAGGAGATCCTTTTGGTATCGCCATGGCTTGCGGACAAGGCCACGCTGGTGTCTTGTTTGTAACAGCGAATAAAGCAATCCAGGTCTCGGTGGTTCTTTAAAATGGGCCACTTTTGGAGAAACGCTGGCATCTGCGCAGAGGTGGGCTGATAAGAAGCAATTCGCTTGTCGAACTGAGCTCCTGCACCGATCTCGAAAGGTACCCACCAGGATGCCTCTGTGTACTCTGATATGACCGGCATCAGATGAGTGCAAAGCTGAACTCGCTCCATCAATTTTGCCGTTATCTCATCCGTCGTCTGCTGCTCTTGGTCAAAAAGTTCTACGTGGTTTATGACGCCGTTTTCCATGAGGTAGTGAGAAATACGCTGTGCTTCCTGTTCGTCGTTGCGCGTGTGAGAAAGAAGTACGGGCATCACAATCTCCTTGCGGGCTAGCGTTACGATGAAACTTGCATGTTGTACGGAACGTCTTTGGTAGCACACAGAACTCGGTAGATATACGCCGGATGCGATGGCTGGGTTGGGTTCGCGACCGTGCGTCAATGATCTCAATTGTTGTTGCAATGTTAGCATTGAGTTACTGGAGTTTTTGCCAGGGCAACTGGTTTTTCGCGCTGCGGAGTGTCTGTGTAGGGACACCGGATCGGCCAGATCGGCTTCGGTGCCACTGCCGGGCGCACGGGACGGGCCATGGCTGAGTTCGGGTTGGCCGTGAGGACTGATTGAGGTCAGCCCTAGCCAGGCTTCGGGTACACTGCTGTCGAGGCCCCGCTACTTCAGAGCCACCCTATGCAACTCGTTCTGGACCAGCAGAAATCCGGTGACAGGCACAAGAGCCGGCTGCAGGAACGCTTCGATAAGCTGCGCAGCAGGCTCGAGCGGCAGCGCCGGCTTGATGTCCGCTTCAGACAGGATCTGGACGAATTGGTCGAAACCTTCCATCGACGCTCGCTCGAGCGCGACCAGTTGGTGTTCGATGACCTTGTCGCATTGACCGAGAAACTGATCGTTTTCGCGGGCCGCAAGAGCCTGTCAGACTGGCATCGGGCGGAGTTGGACGAATGGCTCAGAGATCTGATCGAACGACGGATTCCACAGCTCGATCGGCGGCTGGCCGAGCGGCTGCGCTTGGATTACCGTCAGGCGATAGCCAGCTCGATGGATATCTCGGTCGACGAGCTTGTCGCAAGGCTAGAAGCCGACAGTGAGGACGTCGAAACCGAGCTCGGCCAGGGAGGCAGTGGAGAACAGGCCGACGACAGCGACGATGGTCCAAGTCAAGAGGACCTGTTCGGGTTTGATGACGTCGACTCAGAGCCGGAGGCGTTCGATGCCGGTTTCGACGCGGGCTTCGATGCCGATGGGCCAGAATGGATGGACGACGAGGACGAGGCCCACCTCGGCCGAACAGTGATGGACGGTTGCTGGGCGAAGGACCTGTTCCGTCGCGCCGCCCAAGCCCTACACCCGGATCGCGAGCCCGATCCCGAACAGCGCCAGGCCAAGCAAGCACGCATGCGTGACCTACTCAGGGCGCGCAGGCACGGCGACGTCATGGCCATGCTGACGCTATACAGTGATTGCGTGGGAGGTGCTGATATCGTCCTCGCCGAGCAGGAGATGACCGAAGTCTGCGCTACCTTGGAGCAGCAATTGGAAGTGCTGGAGTCGGAACAGCAGGAGTACATCTACTCCCATCCTGTTCGACACATGGTGTTCGATCTCTTCTATCACAGCACAAAAAAGGGCCGTCAGCGCAGGCTCGGGCAGTGGGAGCGGGAGCTTGAACACGAAGCGGCCGACCTGCGCGATCTCGTTGCGTTCCTGCGTAATCTTAGCTGCCTGAAAAGCGTGCTCGCGGATAGGCGCAACGAGCGTGCCGCAGTGTTTGCCGACATCCTGTTCGAGGATGTCTGATCTCTATTTCTGAGCAACTGATGGGTTCAGGGCAACGCTTACTGCGTGCCTTGTTCAGACCCCTCGGTCGGTCACGTCAGCTGAGTCAATAAGCGCAACGGCTCATTCGTTGCCGGCTGGCCAGCACGCAGCCGCGATGCCACCGCAATTGGCGCCCTGTGCCGAAAGTCATGAACGGGGTCACGTATTGCCCAGCTTCGTGCCGGCTGCACTCAACTTCCTGGCATCATCGCCGCTTTTTTAGATGATCCCGCAAGGGGGGTGGATAGCTGACAATGGGCCTGCACGGCTGGCGAATGCGCCCGCTCTGCTGTTGCCCCTCTGTGTGTTCCATTATCAGCAGCCGCGCTGTCGCTTCTAACAAATCGCACAAGGTGACCTAATGCGTTCAATTCTCGCAGCTATCTCGATTGCCACCATTTTTTTACTGGTCAGCACCACGATTTTTGCCGCACCTGACAAGGGTAAGCCACGTTTCGAACCCCGGATGTTTGGCAAAGGCCACGCTTTCGATATCAGGGACCTGCCGCGCGGCCGAATCCCGGATAGAATCGAAGCGCTGCCCTGGCAGGCGCGCCAGCGGGCGATGCGGTGGCTGCACCGTTTTAAGTTTCCCGCTGCTGACCTGGAATCCATGGAGATCGATGAACGGGGTGCGGTGCGTTACATCGAACCGATCCCCGATCTGCCTCAGCTCACACCAGAGCAGGAGCAGGCTTCGAGCGCGAGCAGCACTATTCCCGGACTGGCCGCCTTGGTCGACGATGCGTTCTTGCTGCACAGCCGGCCCGGTGCACCACATGTCGTGTATCTCGACTTCGACGGGCAGGAGATCAGCGGTACCGCGTGGAATAGCTCGCACGATCCGTTGTATGCCAAGGCGTTTGACCTGGATGGTAACCCCTCGACATTCAACGATGCCGAGCGCACCGCGATCGCCGAGATCTGGCACCGTGTTGCCGAAGACTTCGCCGCCTTCGATATCGACGTCACCACCGAGGAGCCATCCAGCTTCAATGCCCATACCGGTCGGGTGCTGATTACCTCTGAATTCGATGCCAACGGCACGGCGATGCCCAGCAACTCCGGCGGTGGTGTGGCCTATGTCGGGGTTTGGGGGCGTAGCGATTATGCGTCTCTATACTCTCCAGCCCTGGTGTACTACGACAACCTTTCCAGCAGAGCGAATTATATTGCCGAGGCCAGCAGCCATGAGTTCGGCCATAATCTTGGTCTTTCCCACGACGGCTCCAGCAGCACGAATTACTACAGAGGCCATGGCACTGGCGATACGTCCTGGGCGCCCATCATGGGCAGCAGCTTTTCAAAGAACGTAACCCAGTGGAGTAAGGGCGAGTACGCCGACGCCAACAACACCCAGGACGACATCGCCGTTGTCGCCGATGCCTTGTCATTGGCCGCGGATGATCACGGTGACAACCGCTCCACTGCCACGGCGTTGGCGGTTGACGGCAACGGTCACGTGCTGGTTAGCGATCCCGAGACCGACCCGCACAATGTCTATCCGGAGAATAAGGGCATCATCGAAGCGGTAGACGACTGGGATTACTTCAGCTTCTACTCGGCAGACGGTGCTGTGGAATTCACGATCACGCCGTCTTGGCAGGCCTTTTACCGCGACAGCAGGCGCGGAGGGAACCTGGATGTCCGTGCCGTCCTGCTCGATAGCAACGGCAATGTCTTGGCTGAATCGGACCCGACCTCGAAAACTGACGCCACGATCTCGATAACCGTGTCTGAGGGTACTCACTTCCTCGCGATCACCGGTGTGGGCAGCAGCAACTATTCGTCGTATGCCAGTCAGGGTCAGTACTTCATCTCCGGCAGTCTTGTGTCCGCGCCCAACGCCCCACCGTCGGCGGGCTTCAGTTCTGCCTGCCAAACACTCAGCTGTTCCTTCCTCGACAGCTCGACCGATAGCGATGGGAGCATCGCATCCTGGTCCTGGAGCTTTGGCGACGGGGCGAGCTCGACCGCGCAGTCGCCCAGTCACAGTTATGCTGACGACGGCAGCTACCCGGTTACGCTGACGGTCACCGATGATGACGGTGCCAGCGACACCACCAGCCAGACGGTCACGGTCAGCTCAGGTGGTGGTAGCACGTCCACTGAGCTGATCGTCGACAATCAGGACGCCAACACCGAAAGGACCGGGACCTGGAAAAACTCCAGCGGTGCTTCGCCTTGGGCGGGTCAGTCGGTGTATAACGACAGCGGCTCGGTATTTCGCTGGTTGCCGGCGATTACCGAGAGCGGGCGTTATCAGGTCTATGCTTGGTGGACCTATCACGGCAACCGCTCTGACTCAGTTCCGTATCGCGTTGGCCATGACGGCGGTGTAAGCACCGTCATCGTCAACCAACGTGATCCGGCGTTGGGGGGGCAGTGGGTGTTGCTCGGTGAATACGACTTTGCCGAGGGCACGGGTTCGGTCGAGGTTTCGAGTGAAAACGGTCAGGCCAGCGCTGACGCCGTGCGCCTGGTCAAGAGCGGTGACTCGAACCTGGCGCCGACGGCCGGCTTCGATTCCACCTGCGAGCTGCTCGCTTGTGCCTTTTTTGATGACTCGAACGATAGCGATGGGAGCATAGTGTCTTGGTCCTGGGACTTCGGTGACGGGGCGGCCTCCACCGCACAGTCCCCGAGCCACAGCTACGCTGCCGATGGTAGCTACACGGTGACGCTGACGGTCACCGACAACGACGGTGCTAGCGACATCACCAACCAGACGGTCACGGTCAGCTCAGGCGGCGGTAGCATGGGCACCGAGCTGATCGTCGATAACCAGGATGCAAACACTGAGAAGACCGGAACCTGGACAACCTCGAGCGGTGCTAATCCCTGGGCGGGCCAGTCCGTGTACAACGATAGCGACTCGGTGTTCCGTTGGCTGCCTGTGATCACGGAGGGCGGACTCTACGAGGTCTATGCTTGGTGGACCTACCACGGCAACCGCTCCGATTCGGTCCCGTATCGCATCGGGCATGACGGCGGAGTGGCCACGGTGATGGTGAACCAAAACAACCCTGCGCAGGCGGGGCGATGGGTGCCGCTTGGTGAATACAATTTTGCCGCGGGTACGGGCTATGTCGAGGTTTCGAGCGAAAACGGTCAGGCCAGCGCTGATGCCGTGCGCCTGGTCAAGAGCGTCGAGCTGGTCGTCGATAACCAAGATGCAAACACCGAGAGGACCGGGACTTGGGCGGCCTCGAGCGGCGCCAACCCTTGGGCGGGCCAGTCTGTGTACAACAACAGCGACTCGATTTTCCGCTGGTTACCGACGATCACCGAGGGCGGGAGCTACCTGGTCTACGCTTGGTGGACCTACCATGGCAACCGCTCTGATTCGGTCCCGTATCGCATCGGGCACAACGGCGGAGTGGCCACAGTGACCGTGAACCAGAATGACCCAGCACAGGCGGGGCAGTGGGTGCTACTCGGTGAATATGACTTTGCCGCGGGTACAGGCTATGTCGAAGTCTCGAGCGAAAATGGTCAGGCCAGCGCTGATGCAGTGCGGCTGCTTAGGGGCAATGGTAGCTAGTGCGAATCGAGAGCGGCTTGCGATCGCGCTCGGTCGTATGGTTAAGCCGCGCGGTGCGGACCCAGATCCGAGCTAAAGCAGTCTCCACTAACGTCCTGGGCGCTAACTTCGGGTGCTGTCTGCTTCTTGCGCGATACAAAAAGGCTTTGATTTGTTGGTCGCGTAAGATGGCGAGGGGTTTACGGGTTCCCGACTCGGGTTCCCCGAAAGGGAGACAATCATGCAGCGACGCTTTCAGCCTCTAACGGTCGCCGTCGCGCTGAGTGCCGCGATCGTCACGGCTTTGGCACTGCCGACCCACGCCGGAGGCCAACCGCCGATGTATGGCAAGGGCCAGCCCGCCAGTATCGAGGAGCTGCCACCCGGGCGCATCCGAGACAGACTGGAGTCGCTGTCTCCAGCGGCACGCGAGCGCGCGCTGGAATGGCTGCAGCGCCTCGAATTCCCGGCTTCGGACCTCGAAGTACTGCAGATCGACGATCAAGGCGGGATACTTTATGCGGATCCGATGCCGCCGCCCCTGCCTGACGACGAGCGGGATTAAGAGAGTGTGGTCAAAAACTGTCTGTCGGCTGTAGGGAAAAATGGCAATGCCCCCGAGAAACGATCGCGCCTGGAAGACCGGTTGCTTCCAAGGAGGCGCAGCAGGAAAGACTTTGCGCCAAGGGTATTCAAGACGTTCGAGTGTCTTGGCCCGACGCTGATATGCCTGCGCCGGATATCAATCCGCACCTGCATTTCAGTTGAACGCGAATTCTAACGGGCCGTTGGACAGTCGCTACCATTAAGATTGGGGACGGCGCGCAGTTCTTGTCGGCAATCTAACCAGCCTATTGGATTCGGGTACGAATGCTCGAGGTCTCAATCTGGGCTGGGGTTCAGTTCCTCCAGACGCTGCTCCAGGGACCGCAAGCGCTCCCGGTACTCGGCCTTAACAGTGTCAAGTTCCTGTTGTAGCTGCTGTGTCGGCGCCGCACCGGTGGCGGCGCGGCGTGAGTAGAGCAGATTTTGGGCCCGTTCCCTCGCGGCCTCGGCCGCGCTGTCATTGCCCTGATCCTCCAAGTGCCGCGCCTGCAGGAGGACGCGGCCCGCGGCGGCCGTGACACGCTGATCGGGCGGGAGCATTGCCAAGTACGGATCTTCGTCCAGGGGAGCATGGCGGGAGATGTCGTCCAGCAGTCGCAGCAGCCTCTCGCCGGTGAGCCAGCGCGTACGTCCTGCGGCCTCGGTGCGCTGGGTGACAGGTGCCTGGAACTCGATCATTGGCCGGTCGTCGGTGTTGAGCGGATGGCGGCTGAACAGTTGGCGAGCCTGGCCCAGGTTGCCCCCGTAGTAAAGCAGTAAGGGCAACTCGACACCCTCGTTGCTGTTGGCTTCACCCCGCCAGGCCCGTTCGCGCGCTTGCAACGTCGCGGCCTCCAATGGGGCATCGCCGGTGTGGCCCACCAGTGCCACGATGGGGCCATTGGGCAAGAAGTCGCCACGCCACAGGGTGGCGTCGGGAAACACCTCGAGGAAGGTCCTGGCGATGCTGCCAAACTCGCGCTCCGAGAGCTGGTACAGGGGGAGCCACTGAGCGAACAAACCGCCGGTGGCGAGCCGCTGGCGGACATTTCGGAAGTGTTCCAGTGCGTAGAGGCCCCCGGCACCCGCCCGCCAAGGGATGAACAGGTCACCGATGATGACGTCGTAACTTGCGTCCGTGGCAGCCAGGTGATGGCGGCCATCGGCGGCAAGAACCTTGACTCTCGGGTCTTCGAACAGGCCTTGGGTCCAAGGCTTGAAGTACTTGCGCGAGGCCGCTATCGCGTCGGGCACGAGTTCCGCCGCGGTGACACGCTTTACCGGGTGAGCGAGGGCCGCGCCGGCCGTGATGCCGGTGCCCAGGCCGATGAAGAACACGCTATCCGGCTCAGGGTGCAGCAGCAGCGGGAAGTGTGCCTGGCGCTCCTCATAGGCGCGGCCGGCGGTTCCCCCCAGGGTGTAGTAGTTGTTGACCTTGGTGCGCAAGTCGTCGCCGCGGCGCACCACGGCGACGGTACCATTGCTGCCTTCCCAGACCTCGAAGACGCTCTCCATGCGGCCCACTGGATCGACCCGCACCACCGGTAGGCGGGAGCTATCCAGCACCGACAGGAGCAGCAGTATCCCGAGCACCGGCGCCGCCACCAGGACCCGGGCCCGCCATGGGCCGTCTTCAGGCAGTGGCCTGAGGGCGACGAGCACCGCGACCAGGTAGAGCGCCGCCATGACCTGGATGGAGCGCCACATGCCGAGCCACTCCAGTAGCAGGAATGCCGCCGCCAACGAGCCGGCGATGGCACCAACGGTATTCAGGGCTACTAAAGTGCCCACCGTGTGGCCGGCATGGCGCGTAATGGGTTCACTGAGCTTCGCCAGATATGGAAAGACCAGTCCGATGGCGAAGGTGGCAGGCAACAAAACCAGCGTTGTGGTACCGATCACGGCCATCACATAACCGGCCCAGCCGGTCCCGCTGCCGACGTAACCCAGGCCGGCGGTAACATAGTGGAACACGAGGGGTGTGGCGGCGGTGAGCAGGGCTCCGGCCATTAGGACCCAGGCCAGCGCGACCCGCGGTTCCCGAATTACGCGCGCCAGCCATCCGGCAGCGAGGGCACCCAAGCCGAGCGCGATCAAGAAGACCATCAACACTGCCGCGAAGGTGTACACGGAATTCTGCAGGACCTGGGCGAACATGCGGGTCCAGAGCACTTCAAGGCTTAGGGTGACGAATCCGGACAGGAAGGCAAGGGCGCGGATGGCAACCGGATCCAGTGATGTCCTGTTGGACAGGGCTTCGGGAGAAGCCGTGGTTTGCGGCACATCTCGATCGACGCCGGGGGTGGCCTCGGCGGGAGGACCGGGCGGCTGGTGAGTTCGGATCGCTAGCAGAAAGGCGATCGTGGCGATGCATGCAACGCCAGCCAAGGCGACGAGGTAGCTGTTGGTGTATCCGAGCATCTGTGGTAGCACAAAGGCCGCCAGCACGACGCCGCCGGCCGCACCCAGCGTATTGGTGCCATAGAGTGCGGGCACGCGGCGTCCCAGGGTCGCGGGGGCACTGACCAGGTACTGGCTTAAGACCGGCAGGGTCCCACCCATGAAAAAAGTGGCTGGAAAGAGCACCAGAACCGCGATCAGCAGTTTGGTGCCGAGAAACAGGCCATGCTGATTGCCCCACAGTGTGTACAAGGGGCCGTAGAGCACATGAAAAATTTCCACCAGACCCAGGAACAGCAGCGCACCTGTGGCCACCCCGACCTCCAGGTAAGCGTAAGTGTGTAATGGACTACCGAGGCCGGCGCAGCGCCTCCCCCAGTAGGCGCCGCCGGCGGCGAGTCCGAGGAAAAACGCGCCGAGGGTGGCGCCCGCCGCCTGGGCGGTGCTACCGAAAAGCAGGGCGAGCTCCCGCATCCACAGGACCTGCAGCATCAGTCCAGTGAAGCCTGAGAAGAAGAACAACAAGAACACCGCAGCGCGGTGGGGGTGCGGGATTACGCTCATAAGGAGGTCTTCAGCCCGAGGCAGGTGGAGGCCTGCGGCGGCCCCCGGAGACATCTCCCCGCACCAAGGCCAGGCTTGCCAGCACCAACAGCACGGCCACCAGGGTCGGTCCGAAAGGCTGGTCCCATAGCAGCGCCACGGCGAAGGCCAGGATGTAGGCGAGCACACCCAGTCCGACGCTGATCGCCAAGCAGGCTCGCCAGTGCGATGCCCACCGGAAAGCCAGCCAGGGGGGCACGAATACCAGCGCGAAGGCGCCCATCAGACCGAGGGTGCTAGTACCCAAGGCCATGCCCAGCGCCACCAGCACATCGAATCCCAGGTGCGACCACCAGGTGACGTGGCGATGGGGTATCTCCAAACCGGGAAACATTCGAGCGCGCACCAGCACGGGGATCATCCGCGACAACAGGATTATCGCTAAGACTGTGTAGACCAGCGCGCTGATCAAGTGGGCAGTGCTGGCAAAATAGAGCTGCCCCTCCACCAGTGCATGGCCCATCATGCTACCCAGGGCGGTGTTGGCGGCGACGAGCAGCGTGGCTGCCCAGCCCACGAGGATCATCAAAACGTAGACCGTATTGCCACGAAAGTGCCCGAGCGACTTCAGCAGTGCACCGGCTAGCGCGCCCAGTGATGCACCAAGTACCACGGGGATCCCCGCGGCCATCCCAATGAGCCCGCTGGCGCCGGCGAGGTGCGCGAAACCAAGGGCCGCCAGCCACTCGTCCCTCAGGCGCAGGAGCACGCCCAGCATAGGAAGTACCAGGGCCACCAGTAAGCCGGCGGCGAACGGGATCCGGAACATCGGATCCAGCAGCGTCTCCCAGCTCATTCGCCGAGCTCAAAGATTCGGCTGCAGGCCTGATCGAGAAATTGCCGCTCATGGCTCACCACGAGTGCCGCCCGATGACCTTGCTCCGAACGCAGCATTTCCACGAGAAGCTGCTCGCTGCCCGGGTCCAGGTTGTTGGTGGGCTCATCCAGCATCACCAGGTCGGACCGGCCACCGAGTATGGCCCACACCGCCAAAAGCTGGAACTGGCCCCCGCTCAGCGCGTCGATTCGCCGGTCCAACCAGGGTGCCAAACGGGCCGGTGGTGCCACCCGGTCCGCTCGCGCATAGCGCAGGTAATCGTGGCCATTCAGGGGCATCTCGTCGAGCCGCACCGGCTGCTGCATCTGCCATGCCAAGGTCAGTCTTGATGAATGCTCGAGCGTCCCGGCGAAGATCCGGGCCCGGTTTGCGATAGCGCGCAATAAGGTCGACTTGCCGCTACCGTTGGCTCCCCACAGGCCTACCACCTCGCCGACCCCGACTGCTATTGAAAACGGGCCGACAACCGGCTCCTTGTAGCCGGCCACCAGCCCGTTGGCAACGAGCAGAGGTTCTGGCGTCAACCGCCGGGCGCCAGCGCGTCGACCCAACGCTGCATGTGCGCCAGGTAACCATCACCATCGGCATCCAGCGGTGGTTCCAGGGGTAAGCGGACCTGTCGCCACCCCAAGGTCTCGGCAACCGATGCTGGCGCCTGCTCGGGCTGATAGGTGGTGGACAAGACGACACCGGCTTGGCCCTGACCCTGAAGTTCATTGATCAGTGCGCGCAGGTGCGATGCGGTAGGCGAAACGCCGGGTACCGGCTCAATAGTTCCCCAGAACGGAACACCGAATCGGTCAAGCAGGTAGGTGACGTCCTTGTGGAACGAAACGGCCCCGGGTGGACTGGCGAGCTGTTGACGCCAAGTCGCAACGCGTTCGTCGACCCGCTGCGCAAAGGCCTCGGCACGCGCGCGATAGTCCGCGGCATGCGCGCCATCCAGAGTCGCTAGGCGCTCCGCCAAGGCCCTGGCCACTTCGGCCATCCGCACAGGATCCATGTTGATATGCGGATTGCCGGCCGGGTGCACATCGCCCAGGGCGCGGTCCGCCGGCCCGCCAACATCCAGCAAATCAACCTGAGTGGCGGCCTCGAAGTAACCGGACCGGCCAGGCAGTATGGCGGGATTCGCGGCCTGCTCTATGGCCACCGGCAGCCAGCCTACCTCCAGATCCGCCCCCAGGGCCGTCACTAAATCCGCGTCGCGCAGGGCACGGATCATGCTCGGGCGGGCCTGAAGATAGTGGGTATCTCTGTCCGGTGGTGCGAGTATGGTCAAGGTCACCTGAGCGCCGCCAATTTCCCGCACCAGCGCCCCGGTGCTGGAAGTGGTGGCCACGACATCGAGATCCGCCCAGGCGATGCCGGGCAGCAACAGGGCCAACAGGCCCAGTCGTTTGATTAAATTCACGCTCCTACCCCTTAAAATTTGTGTGCGCCGTGGCTGCCTAGGCTGAGGATGTATTGCAGATAGAAATAATCGAAGCCTTCCGTGTCACCGTCTTCGTTGGTGACGATATCGGCGGTGGCTGCGTTGAAGCGCAGCAGGGAAAATTCGCTGGGACGATAGGTGAGGCCGAGGGTCCAGCGGTCGGATTCATCGAAGTCCTCGTTGCCGCCTACCCCTTCGGCCTCGTTGGTGAGACCCAGCACGTCATAGCGAAGACCCAGTTGCCAGCGCGGCGCGATGCCGTACCAGCCCTGCAGATACCAGCCGTCGGTGGTGAATTCCCGATCACGGCCCTCTAACGACGGATCCGCTTCAAAAGCAGTGAGCTTCAGGTCTTTTTGGTCATACAGGTATTCGCTCTGGAGAACGAAATCGCCGGCGCCGTGGGGGCGGGGTGAATCATACTTGTAAACTAGGTCGAGGCCCCACAAGGTTTGGTCGCCGTCAAAGCCGGCCTCTTCCTCGTCGATCTCGCCAATTAACTGGGACTGGGTACTGTGGGCGACAAAGGCGCCCAATTGCAGGGCATGGTTGTAGCCTAGGTCCGGCGCCACTTTGATGAAACCGGTGAACAGGCGAGGACCGTCGTCCTCGTCGTCTATATTGAGTTCTTCCCGCTCCTCCTCGTCTTCGACGAGCGCACCGAAGCGCTCTTGATCGCCCTGGAACGCCTCGAAGCCCAGCAAGGTGTAAAAGGGCAGCTCCGGCAACCAAGTCACCTGCATCCCGGTATCGGCCAGATTGAAGCCAAACAGGTTTTGATGCACAAGGTTCTGATCGGTGAAATCCCACTCATGGGGGTGTTGGCGGTTGATGTAACCGATGTCGCTGAAAAACTTTCCGGCCTTGACTTTAAAACCCGCCGGCAGGGCGCGGGTTTGGAAAAAGGCCTCTTCCAATTCCACGTCACCATCGCTGTCCACCGCCAGGGTGGCCGACGCATCAAAATAGGGATCCACTGTGGCGCCGAACCAGATCTCGGCTTCGCGGAAATTAAACCCGTTGTCAGCTCCCCCATGGGCGTGGCCGCCCCCCTCCTCTTCATGGCCGTGTCCGGCGCCTGCCCTGAAAGCCTCGCCGAGCAGTTCCGTACCCTCGCCGTCCGCGTCATCGTGGTAATAGTTGCCATCAAGGATGACCGACATCTTTGGGTTAAAGCCTGTGCCCGAGGTCAGGGCTCCGATGCCGCTGCGTTTCTGTTCCGCGGTCGAGGCGGCGCTGGCCTGCTTGGCATCCTCGGCGGTGTCGGCCGCCGTTTCGGCTTTCTGCTCAGTGGCCTTAAGCCTTTGTTCTAGGGCCTCGATTTTCTGCTCATAGTCGGCCTTCATCTGCTCGATCATGCGCTTTATTTCGGCCGTGTCGGCACTATCGGCGGCGCTGGCCGGCAGTGGGACAGCCAGTGTGGCCGCGACCGCGGCACCCAGTAGCGATCTCTTCATCCAATCAATCTCCTGCGCTTGGTGTTGAAAACCGTCCCGAAAAGCCTGGTGCACTTGCACGGGGACTTGCATTCTTATTCAGACACCATAGTATGGCGTTATGCTATAACATACAACGCTCAGTCCACGACCATCTGCTCGTCATGGATCAAACCGCGATCAATCCTGTATCGATGCCCCTGACACCGCCTACCTCGCCTCACGCGGCAGGCAATCAACCCGATGTACTGAACCGCATCCTCGACCCCGGCGTGAATCTCAGCCTGTGGCGACGTCCTGCCCAACAGGCGATCACGCGGGAATTGTCACCCCTTCAAGCCGCCCACCTGTCGGATGCGCGTTGTTGCACATCGCCGGCGTCTTTCGACGACGACCTATGCGCGCTGTTAGGGCAGCAGGACCTCGATCCCTTGGCCTTCAAAAGCTGGCGCATCGACCTGGGGCGGCTGGCGGTGCTGTTCTTTGGCATCAGCGAAGGGCGGGATGTGGCCCTGCGACTAGAGACCACCGAGGACGACGCTTGTCGGCGTTTCCATGTCGATAGCACGCGCCTGCGACTATTGTGCACCTACCGTGGTCCAGGCACCGAATGGCTGACCGATGCGCAGGTCGATCGCGTGGCGCAAGCAAGCGGTGCACCCAACGACTGCATCATACGCGTCGGCGAACCTTCGCGGTTCGAGCCATTCTGGGTCGGTGTCATGAAGGGCGATGCCTATCCTGGCAACGTCGGCCACGGGTTGGTGCATCGTTCACCGCCGATCGCAGGCTCCGGCCAAACCCGCGTGTTGTTCTGCCTGGACTGCTGAGCCATGGCCAAAACGAACATGGCTTCCGACGCGACCCCCGCGGTGCCGACGTGGCGGCGCGTTCCGGAACTTGCTGATCTGACCGAGATCTTCGATCCCGGGGTGCAGGTCTGTTCCTGGCAACGCGAGATCGATCCCGGGATCGAGACCTACCTGTCTGGGCTGCAGCAAACAGGGGAGGTGCAGGTACTTGAGAACCTGTTCCCAGCCCACCAGCCAAAGCTCGACGGTCTGGCAGGCGGGCTGGGCCGGGTGGCGCTGATCCAGGACTTGTTGTTGTTGCGTGAGGTCGTTAGTGAACTGCTCGGCTGTACGGCAGTCGGTCTGCGCCTTGCCCGGATCGGTCGCGCCATGTGCCCTGGCTGGCATGTCGACCGGGTCGGCATCCGGCTCGTGTGTACCTACCAAGGTCCGGGAACCCAATGGCTTGACGATCAGGATGTCGAACGTTGCGATCTTCACGCTGCCAAGACGGGAGGTGGCGCCTTTATACAGGCCGTCCTGGGGGAGATCGTACTGCTCAAGGGCACCCTATGGGAGGGCAACGACGCGTTCGGCGCCATACACCGTTCACCCGATCTCGGATCCTCCGCATCGCTGCGGACGCTGATCACGCTCGACCCACTGTGGCCTGGGTAATTCAACCATTAGTAGTCAACAAGGAAATCGAAAAGGAGAGCCAAGATGCCTTCTACGCCTGGCATAGACGCCAAACTGCCAGTCACAGTCTTGTCCGGCTTTCTTGGTGCCGGCAAGACCACGCTGCTCAACCACATCCTCAACAATCGTGAAGGCCGGCGTGTGGCGGTCATCGTCAACGATATGTCCGAGGTCAACATCGACGCCGCACTGGTTGACAAGGAAGTCCAGCTGAACCGCGCCGAGGAAAAGCTGGTCGAGATGACTAACGGGTGTATCTGTTGCACGCTGCGTGAGGATCTACTTGTCGAGGTCAGCCGCCTAGCAAAAGACGGACGCTTCGACTACCTCGTGATCGAGTCGACCGGCATCTCGGAGCCATTGCCGGTGGCTGAGACCTTCACGTTTCGCGATGAGGAGGGCACCAGCCTATCCGACGTCGCGGGTCTCGATACCATGGTGACAGTCGTGGATGCCGTCAATTTCAGCGTCGACCTGGATAAAGCAGACAGCCTGCAGGCGCGCGGCGAGTCGCTCGGCGAGGAAGATGCGCGCACCGTGTCCGACTTGTTGATCGACCAGGTCGAGTTCGCGGACGTGATTATCATCAATAAGATCGACCTGATCACCAGCGCCGAGCGTGAGCGGTTGGAGCATGCCTTGCGCCAGCTCAACCGACATGCCGAGATCCTCTATGCCAGCTTCGGCAAGGTGCCGTTGGACCGGGTGATGGGCACCGGGCGCTTCGACTTTGCACGGGCCGCACAGTCACCGGGGTGGCTCGCCGAGATCCGCGGCGAGCATACGCCAGAGACTGAAGAATACGGTATCGCCAACTTTGTCTATCGTGCACGTCGCCCGTTTCATCCGGCGCGCTTCGCCGAGGCGCTAAAAACCGACTGGCCGGGCGACGTGCTGCGTTCGAAGGGATTTTTCTGGCTCGCCTCACGCCCTAACGCTGCAGGCGAATGGTCACAGGCAGGTGGTATCGTGCGCCATGGCCCGGCAGGCATGTGGTGGGCTGCTGTACCACGCAAGCATTGGCCAGAGGACCCTAGACACCGCGCCCGTATCGAAGAAGAGTTTGACGGGGCCTACGGCGACCGTCGCCAGGAGATCGTGTTCATCGGCCAGCACCTCGAGCCAGAGAAGACCAGAGAGATCCTCGATCGTTGCCTGCTCACCGATGCCGAGATGGCGGCTGGTCCTGACGCCTGGAAGGTGTTCGACGATCCCTTCCCGAAGTGGTTTGCCGAGCAAGACGAGGGCTGATCCCGTGGCCGATAATACCGAACGCTATGCCGCAGAACTGTTCCCCAGCGACTACACAAGCTGGCGCTATTGCATCGAGGTCAAATGCGGTCTGGCTTTGACGCCTGAGTTTCTCAAAGCGCGCATCGCTGTTCTCGGTGATCCGCGCCATGAGGAGTCACAACGTTTCGCAAGCTTGTACGGCGAGTCCTATCACGAGCAGGTGCTGGGCTGGTTGCAACGCGCTGCTTCCGAGGCGTGATAGGAGTGCCAGGTTCACACAGATGCAGGTCCGACCGTCGTAGTCAAAGACACACCCTCGGGCCGTCGATATCACATCGGAGCGCCGGAACCGGACGCGGCACTGGTCGCTCGCGCCGCTTTGCTTGGCCTCAATGAAAGCGGTGGTGATGAACTCAGCAGCCGGTTAGCCACAGCAGCAACTATCCGATGCAACTAAAGCCTCCACTCCAAACGGCGCACCGTCCTCGCATCCACTTCACCGACGAGTGAGCGGATCGAACGACCGAGCGCCGGATGGTATAGGCTCTCGGCCAGGCCAAGCAGCGGAATCAGCACGAAGGCGCGACCGCGGATACGCGGATGGGGTACCTTCAGTGTTAGCTCGTCGATTACAAGATCGTCGTAGAACAGCAGGTCGATGTCGACCAGTCTCGATCCCCGGGCGGCTCCTTCGGCCCGACCAAGTTCACGCTCCATGCCCTTGAGCAGGCCCAGCAACACCCGAGCATCGAGCGTCGTTTCACCGCGCAGACAAAGATTGTAGAAGTAGGGCTGATCGGCGAACTCCCAGGGGTCGGTTTGGTAGAGCGGCGAAAGGACCAGCCTATCCAACACCTCGCTGAGGGACGCGATAGCACACTCGAGATTGCGAGCCCGGTCACCCAGGTTGGTGCCCAGGCTTAGATAGACGATCGCCATGATGAACGGCCGAACAGGCGTTCGCTCGCGCGCCGGCCTGTGCTACTCAGGAAGCCTTCGCACCCAGCATATGCCGTCGCACTGGCGAGGCACGATTTGACGGTGCCGTTTTGCATGCGCTTGCTGGTGTTGCAGGAAGCGGCGGCAGCTTGATTGACGTTCAGAGCATCATTGCCGCCCGTACCATCCAGGAGCTGACGAAGATCGGCAACTTCGATCAGATTC
Organism: Chromatiales bacterium; assembly: GCA_028284585.1. Taxonomy (GTDB): domain Bacteria; phylum Pseudomonadota; class Gammaproteobacteria; order Chromatiales; family Chromatiaceae; genus Thiosocius. Next base: position 29,022 of record JANQRK010000066.1, on the reverse strand, counting down.
TGATCAGCAAACGCGAGCCAGCTCTGCAGTTCGTCAAGTTTCAGCAATGACGTAAGCCATCCGATTTCTTCGCGAGGTAGCACCATTCTTAGTCCACCTGAGCCATTGGATTGGGAGTGACCTTAAGGTCATAAAGGTTAGCAGCTTGGGGCTGCTGAGGATCGGGCTCGATTTTCATGGTCCGGGATATCGAATTCGAAATGTGGAGGTAAGTGCACATCGTCCAATACGGCTCGGCGCATCAGCAGTGGTGTGAAACGGGTTTGCAGGTCGGCATAGTAGGCGTCGACCTGTGTGTAGAACGCCGCTCTCCGACACCATCCACGCCCCGCTATTTCATGTAGTGCATCGCGCGCGATGAGTGTTGGCGATCCGAGCGCGAGTCTACGTGCGCGCCGTTCGAAAATGCTGCGCGCGTTCTCCTCTGACTTTCTCGGTGCAGCCCGTCGGCGGTCGACATCCCGCTGGATCAGGAGATTGGTTGGCGTAATCAGCAGTTCGCCGTGCTCCAGTGCACCGAGTAGCACTTCACTCGCCAGCGGGTCACCGGCGGCGTAGGCGCGGGTCAGCTGCTCCTCACGCATCCGGGCCGCGACGATGGCTGCGCGTTCCGCGGAAAAAGTAGCTAGCGGTGCTGGTGGCGGCGAGGTGATGCGCGCCACCGTTTCCACCATCGATGGGGAGAGCACGCCGATTACGAACCACAGCGAAACGAACACCGCGCAGGTCGTCACTGCGCCACGCAGCGCGATAATCAGCATCGACCCAAGGGCGACCCAGAACACGCCATGCGTGATGAAGACGGCGAGGATGGTAACCGCGCCCAACACCGTCTCCACTGAAAGCGGCGGCGCGCTCGCCACGAACCCTGCGGTAGCTGCCGCGCCGATTGCCACCAATGCGAGGGCGGCACGGGGCGCGAGCCGTGCGGCGAGTAACCTCATCTCCCCCGCGCTCTGGACGATCCCAAGGTGCTGCCGGTCCGAGCCGTCACGGTCTCGAATCACGTCGGCGAAGGCGATGAGGGCAACAAGCGGCGTCAGCATGAGTATCAGGTCCACCAGATCGAACCCACCATAGGCGGCGACCGAGGGAGTCAACTCGGATGCCTTGTTGGACCAGCGATCCGGCGGGTGCGGATTGATCCTGAACAGGAAGGGTTTGAGATCGGCGTCGGCTATCGCTATTCCTGCTAACGGCTCTGGTGGTAGTGAGACGTGGCGCACCATGGCATACGACCAAGCCTGGACATTCAGCGGGCTCTGCCACCAGGGCGGATCGATCTCAGCGGCCTTAATCCGCGCAGCTGTCGTCAGCGCTTCCGCGTCGCTTGCCTGCTCGAGCTCGGCGGCGCGCTCGATGGCCACCGCTTGCGCCCTTGCCAGCGCGCCGCCCTGCCACCCGGCGAGCGTGGCGAGGCCCGCAAGGACAACGACCATTGCGATGAACATGCGGTTACGCAGCAACAAGTTGGCCTCCCAGCGAAACAACGCCTTCATCGGATCGAGCGCCCGACCAAGCGCGCCGACGCCACCAGCCCGGCGACGCCGGCAACCGCCCAGATGATCAGGCCGTAGCCGGCAGCGCTCATGCCGCGCGGGGGCTCGGCCACCGTATCCGCTGCCTCGACCACTGCAGCCCAGATCATTGCGTCCCCATGGGCGTGCCCGGGTTTGCGAGCCCAAGCCTGGTTCAGCACCATTTGGGTAGCGAAGCGCATCGCTTCCGCCTGTGCCTCGAAAGCGAATTGATCGCGGTCGCTGACGTTGAGGGCCGCATCTGCGGCGCGGTCAGCCGCCGAAATGGGCGATAGCCAAGCGAGCCTGTCGAGTAAATCGGCTTGGCGCGCCATGCCCTGCTCCAGCGGCGCGAAGATATTGGCAAAGGCACGAGCCGCGTCGATTTCGGCCGCCAAGGCGGAAACGCCGGACGGATTCGGCTCGGCTACGTCATCGGCAGCGAGTCGCCCTCGGACGGCCTGCTGCGTCTCCTCCGAGGCCAGCCCTTCAGCCGCGACTTCGGCCGCGCTGCGCACGGTTTGCGAGGAAGGGATAGGGGTGACAAGCGCGGTCACGCCGACGGAGAGCCGTGGCCACAGCACCGCGATGGCGAACCAGATCAGCAGTATCGCGACCAGGGCACTGAGTGGGCGTGGTGCCACAGATGAGACCATTACCGTCAATGCAGCGAAGATGCCGAGCGCTACGAAGACCATCGTTGCCCACTGGGCGGCACTGGCGACTGAGAGCCCCGACCCTATCGCCAACGCCGCACCAACGACCATCGGCGCGGCCGCGGCGGCCCAGGCGAGCGTCGTGACGGCAAGCGCCTTACCGAATACGATCGCCTGCGCGCTCGCGCCGGAACTCACGGCGAAAGCAAGTGAGCCCCGTGTCCGCTCGGCGGCCACCACACCATGAGCGAGAACAGCTGTGAGCAGCGTCGCGAGCCAGAGCACCACTGGCCCGGTACCGCGGGGCACGCCTCGGGCGAGAAGCCCTGCATCATCGGCGGCGCGAAGCCGCGGGGCGTTGCGCTTATGCGCCTCCAGCCATACCGCCGAACCGCCAAAGTCCCACACGCCCCGATCGAGGATCACACCCGGTGGAAGATCTCGAATAACGAAATAGCCCAGATGGGCTGCCTTGTGAAAGTGCAGGCCGCCGAGCCCAAGCCATTGGGCGCGCTCCTGCGCCTGCAACGCCACGCGCTGTGCTTGCTCGTTTGTCCACGCGCGGTGTTCCGTAATCGCAACAGCAACACCGATGGCGCCTACGATCAGCAGCATCAACACGAGGACGCCGCTACGCCAGAACCCGGCCCACTCATGAGCGAAGACCGTGCCAGCGCGACCCATCAAGACGCCCGATCGGAGACACGGAGATAGGCGCGCTCGATGTCCTGGTAAGTGCTCGTCGCCGGGTCGATTGCCTGGACGAGCCGGCCATCCTTCAAAATCAAGACGCGCGTCGCCATATCTTTCGCACGGAACAGGTCGTGCGTTGCCATGATGACCGCTGCGCTGCCCTCGGCAAGGCTCCGGATAAGTGCCGCAAAGTCGAACGCCGATTTCGGGTCGAGACCGGACGTCGGCTCATCGAGGACCAAGAGTTCCGCGCCTTTCGCCAGCGCAATGGCGACGCCGACCTTTTGCCGCATGCCTTTCGAATAACCCGAAAGGCGTTGGTCCCATGCATCCCGTTGCAGCCCCGCGCGTGCGAGACAACGCTCAAGATGGTCGTGCGAGAGATCCGCCCCGCCGACGAGCGCGGCGAAATAGGTCAGATTCTCCCGTCCCGAAAACGCGTCGTGCAACGCAATCACCTCGGGGATGTAGGCAATGCGCCGCCGTGCATCTCGCGGGTGCTTGTGTACGTCGATGCCGCAGACGTGGACGGCGCCGGAGGTCGGCACCTCGAGCCCAAGGATCATCTTGAGCGTCGTCGTCTTGCCGGCTCCGTTTGGGCCGAGCAGGCAACATACTTCCCCGGCGGCGAGCGCCAGCGACAGTTCGGCAACCGCAACTCGGTTGCCGTAGCGCTTGGATACCGCGGAGAGTTCGACGACAGGCAAGGCGTCAGAACTTAAGGCCGACGGTCGCAAGCACGCTGCGAGGTAGACCGGGGGAGCCGCCGAGCACATTGCCGGCGAAATCCAGTTCGGTGCGCGTTAGATACTCCTCGTCGAGCAAGTTCAGACCTTGCAGGCGCAAGGTGACGCGGTCGTTACCCAGGGGTTTGTAAGACGCCTGTAGATTCACCAACGTGTAGTCGTCAAGCGTGACCGTATTTGCGCGATCTGCGAAACGCTCTCCTACATAATCGATGAACGGCCCGATACTGAAGCGGCCATCGTTCGACGTCCAATCCAAGGCGATCGATGCCAGATGCTCGGGATTCTGAATCACCTCAAACCCGGCGAAGTCTGTGCCGCCTACGACATAGTCCTGCCACTCGGTCTCGGTATAGCTGTAGTTTCCGGAGACAGTGAAACCGCCGCCAAGGTTGTAGGCTCCGTTCAACTCTAAGCCAAAGACATCAAGGCCACCGGCATTGATCTGCGTATTGATGCCGTCTATCCGAAACGTTTGTACCAGATCCCGGCGCTCCAGATAGAACCCGGCGGCATTCAAGAAGCCGCGGCCGTTCGGAAACGCATACTTCACGCCCACCTCGTAGTTGGTGGCGACCTCCGGGTCCAGTTCTTCTGCACCAGCTCGCTCGAAGGCGAAGGCGCCGCCAAACGGTGGGTTGAAGCCCTCGGAATAACTGACATAAGCGTTGAGGTTGTCGGCGAAGGCGTAGTTTAAGGCCGCGCGCGGAGTAAAGCGTTCGTAATCGGCTTCAACGCGCGGATTGGGGCGCAGCGGATCAACCAGCTCACGCTCCTGTCTGTCGTAGCGCCCACCAAGTGTCAGCGTCAGCTTGTCGGTCACGTCTATCCGACCTTGGGCATAGGCTGCCATGACAGTGGATTCGAAATCGCCATCGCGCCGCACAACCGTGTCGAGGTTGTTGATATCGGTGAGAAACTGTCCTGTTGCGTAGTTCACAGTGATCGGCGTGAAAAAGTTCGTGCCGGCCGGAAAGGTGTTGGATGCTCCAGCCTCGGCGTCGTTGTGCTCGTAGTCGACGCCAAACACCAGTTCCACCCGCTCGGTCGGTGTCCAGGTGGCGCGGGGCGCGATCCCGATGATCGATTCTTCCGACGTCGGCGTGAACGGATACAGGTCGAAGGTCTGTGCTGTGGTATTGACATTGTCGATGAAGCTGCCGTCGCGATCGAGGATACGGTCGGTATGCCGGTAGTATATTGGGACGGTGAAGAGAAGTTGTTCGTTCGGCTCGTAGTTCAACGTAGCCGCCAGTTGCAGCACTTCGTTGCGCGACTCGGCGCCGGGTAGATTGAAACTGTCTTCGCGGTCCACGCCTGGCACCTCGGAACCATCAGGCAAAAGGGGCAGGATGGTTGGGGTCTCCTGCTCAAGATCGAAGTAACGTCCCGTCAGCGTGATGTCAATCTCTGGCGTGACGAAGATGTCGGCGCGTGCGAACAGGTCGACGGCCTCGCGCTCGGTCTGGTCGCGCCAGCCGTCGGCTTGTTCGAACGAACCGCTGACGAGTAGGTTGATGTTGTCGGCAATCGGTCCGCCGATCGACAGGCTGGGTTTTACATACCCGAAGGAACCGACAGTACCAGTCGCGCTGAACTCACGTTCAGAGGGAGCACGTTTGGTGATGACATTGATCGTCCCCCCCACAGCGTTGCGCCCGTAGAGCGCCGACGTGGGCCCGCGGACCACCTCAATCCGATCGATCGCTTCGAAAGGGATCTGGTCATAGTAGGATTGATCATTGAGATTGACCTGCGGGATACCGTCGATCAGCACCAGTACGTCTGTATTCTGAAACTGCCCCGCATCGCCCGAACTTCTGATCTGTACGATCGGGAAATTGCCTTCGGTATAGTAGCTCACCCGCACACCGGGCTCCCCCTGCAACGCCTCGACCACCGATCTCGCGCCCTCCTTTTCGATTTTTTCGCTGGTTACGACGCTCACAGCGGCCGGCACTTCGAGTTGCTCAACTTCGGTTCGCGTCGGCGTGACGACCACCGGGTCGAGGAAGACAGCGGTCGGCTCCTCCTCGGCAGTAGCAGGTGATGCGAGTAATGCAAGTACGGACATGGATAGCGCGAGATTTGCGATCGGAACGCGCTGGGTCAGGGTCTTGCTTTCTTCATTGCGGGTCATGGTCTTTCTCGGTCAGATGAGTTGCGTTGTTTTCTGGGATACCGAGCGATTGTTGGGTCGGTGACTTGTGTGAGCGTCGCTGGCCCCACTGTTCTTCGCAGAAATGCTACGATATAACGTAGTATTTAACTTCCGCAATCTTTCCGGGACATCGAAGGTAATGTTTGCAGCGAGGCCCCGTCTTACTCCTTGGCAACATCGTGGACCGCAACGAGTGTGCTGGCCTCCGTGGCTGGCTTGGCGTGCGGTAGCCTGAGTACTATTGACGCGAATCACTCATACTAAGTGCCTGCGACTCTGCCACGTACTTCGAAACTGAACAGAGAACGAGACAGTGTCTGAGACAACAACGACCCCGCTACCTGGTTTGCTGCCCGACAAGCAGCTGCAAGGAACCGTCGCGCCACCCGGCGTCGATGCGACAGCCGTCGATGAAACCACCCTCGAAACAACCAGTGGACTGGCAGTCGACGGCGGCACAAGTGTGTCGACGATGCCGACTGTCGCCACGGAAATTGAACCGGTGCCGGACCTTTTGCAGCGGGTTGCGGCGATGATCGACATCGGCGGGCCCGTCGTGGTCATCTTGCTGCTGATGTCGTTCGTGGCCCTGACGATCGTCGTCGTCAAGCTGATGCAGTTCGCCTGGCTGCGCATTGGGCAGCGGCGACCCGCGGAAAAGGCCTTGCGGTGCTGGCACGCCGGCCAGCCGGAACAGGCGCGCGCCCTGGTCGCGGGGCGGCGCAACCCGAGTGCGCAGGCGCTTGCGCGGGCGATCCGTGGCCAACAGGCGGGCTATCCGGAAGCGCTGGTACGCGAAGAGGTGCTGCGTTTCGGCAATGACGTGCTGTTCCAGTTGCGGCAGGGTCTGCGGCCGCTCGAAGTGATCGGCAGCCTGGCGCCATTGCTGGGTCTGCTCGGTACCGTGCTGGGCATGATTAAGGCATTCCAGCAGCTCGAGGCCGCCGGCAACCAGGTCAGCCCAGCGGTGCTGTCGGGCGGCATCTGGGAGGCGCTGCTGACGACCGCCGTGGGCCTCGTCGTGGCGATACCCGTGGTGGCGCTGCTGAACTGGCTGGAACGGCGGGTCGATCACCTGGCCCACGACATGGACAACCTCGTCACCCAGGTGTTCACCCGGGACCTTGCCGGTGAGGTGCCAACAACCCCGAGCGAAACACCCACGGCCAGGCATGATCGGCAGGTCGATGACAGAGGCAACGATGCAAACGCTCGGGCGCTCCACACCGCTTAACGGGTACCGACGCGCATCACGCAGCCGTGCCGTGATCAGCCTGACGCCGTTGATCGACGTCGTCTTCATCCTGCTGGTGTTCTTCATGCTCGCCTCCAGTTTCCTCGACTGGCGCTCGATCACGCTCTATACCGCCAAGGCCCAATCATCGACCCGCGAGGTCAGCGAGCATCGAACGGTGATGGTCAGCGTCAGTGCGACCGAGGTCCGCCTGGATGGCGACGTGCTGACAGTGGATGTCCTGGTGAAACGCATTCAACAGCGTTTGACCAAAGACCCTGCGGTTGCCGTGCGGATTCAACCCGTGGGTGACACCCGCTTGCAGGCCGTGATCAGCGTACTCGATCAACTGCAGGCGGCTGGGATCACCCGGCTCAACATGGTGCGCGATCGCAACTGGTCGCCGGCGTCTGCGCCGGGCGGGTGACGGCCGTGCAGTTCGAACAGCGTCGTCAGGACGGCCGTGAAGCGAGCATTCTGCCGCTGATCAACGTCGTGTTCCTGTTGCTGATCTTTTTCATGGTCGCGGGCAGTCTGAGTGTGACTGAGCCGTTCAAGGTCGACGCACCGCAATCGATCAGCGAAGGGACAAAGGCGGCGGAGCCGATGCGACTGCTGCTCGGATCGGATGGGCAACTTGCGCTCGATGGCCAGCTCATGGATGAGGGCGAGCTGCTGGCTGAGGTCCGCTTGCGGCTCGAAGCCGATGCGGGCCTGCGTGTCCAGCTGAAGGCCGATGCCAACACGGTCGGCAACCGTGTCGTGCTGCTGATGGAAGGGCTGCGCCAGGCCGGCGTCGAGCGACTACACCTACTGACCCTGCCGCCGTCACCATGATCCAGCTGCGCGGGCATCACTGGCTGCTGGGTGCAGTCATCGCGCTGCTGCTGTATGTCGGGACGGCGATTGCTGTACTGTGGCGCGCACCGCCACCTGCTGCGGTCGCGGACCTAGGCATCGGTGGGATCGAGATCGGACTGGGTCCGGTCGGTGGCGCATCGGGTGAGCCCGAGACCATCGAAGCCGAAGACGAGGAAGGGGCAACTAAGCCGGAGCCCGAACAGGAAGCCCAGCCCGAACCGGAACCCGAGCCCCAACCTTCGCCGAAACCGAAGCCCGAGCCGCAGCCAAAGCCCGAACCCAGGCCGAAACCCGTCGAAAAACCGCCGATTGTAAAATCGCCGACGCCGTCACCGGTCAATCGTTCTGCGCCACCGGCGGCAAAGGCGGCTGCCACGGTCGCTGGGACGGACGGTAAGTCTGGTACAACGGCAGCCGTCGATCAGGGGACTGGTGACAGCAGCCGTGGTGGCGGCCAGGTCGGACAGACTGATGACTACATGGCCGTTTTGCAGACTTGGTTGGAGCGCCACAAGGAATACCCGCGACGGGCCCGGCGCCGCCGACAGGAGGGAACCGCGCTGCTGTATTTCGTGATGGATCGTACAGGCAAAGTGCTGCGTCACGAGATCCGACAGAGTTCCGGGCACCGTCTGCTCGACCGCGAGGTGCTTGCAATGCTCGAGCGTGCGCAGCCGTTGCCAGCGATGCCTGACTCGATGGTGAGTAACCGGCTGCAGCTGGTCGTGCCGGTGCGCTTCGCGTTGCATTGAGAAGCATCGCGTGCTGCACCAGGGCTCCTGAATCCTGTGTGACTGCCTAAGCCGCAGTAGACGCGACCTGATCTGACAGTTACCGATTCTGAGTTCGTGCCGTTGCGGTCAGATCAGTTTAGTTTACTGACCCGCGCGTCCCATCGCGCAATGTTTGCAGGGGTGTCCTGCCGCAGCACATCTTACCCTGATGTGTCCGTTCCTGATTATAGCTATTGGGCTTTTCTAAAGTGTCCGTCGTTTCGGGGTAGAGCCCGTGCGATGTCTTGCTGAATGTCAGGCTAACACCGGAGCCGCCGGTACTGTGCGGAATAGACGGAATAAAATCGTTCGTGATACGTTATAACGTAGACGCGCGCGCAGAAGCGACAGTTGAATCGATACACCCATCATTTCCGCCACCCCATCTCATTAGGAGCATTTTGTGCAGATCCAGTGTTCGCAGTTGATCCTGCTATGCGGCTCGAGTTTCCTCGTTCTGGCCGCCAATACGGCCATGGTTCAGGCCAGCGACACAGAAACCGTAGAACTTGAGAGCATCGAGATCATCGAGTCACGCCAAGCCTATCAAGGTGACTTCACAGCACTTGAAACGCCTCAATCAGAACTAATCATCGAAAACCAGACGTTAAGAGACGCTGGTGCTGTAGATCTCAATCAGGCGTTGGATCTGTCCGCCTCGGTCGCTCGCCAAAACAACTTCGGGGGCCTGTGGAACAGTTTCGCCGTGCGGGGCTTCGTCGGCGACGAGAATCTGCCCAGTAACTATCTCGTAAACGGGTTCAACGCAGGACGGGGTTTCGGAGGCCCGCGAGATCTTTCCGGCATCGAATCGGTCGAAGTCCTGAAAGGTCCACGTGCTGCGCTGTACGGACGTGGTGAGCCCGGTGGCACTATCAATCTCGTGACGAAACGCCCGACCTTCGAAAAGCAGGGTGAACTGCGACTTTCAGCTGGCAGTTTCGACACGTATCGAACCGATCTCGATTGGACCTCCCCTGTCTCCGACGACATCGCTGTCCGTATCGTCGGTTTCTATGAAGACGCCGAGAGTTTTCGTGACACCATCGAAACGAAAAAACAGGGCTTGAGTCCTTCCGTGCTCTTCTTGATCGGCGACGACAGCCAGCTCGTTTACGAGCTTGAGTACAGTCATCAGGAAATACCGTTTGACCGCGGCGTGATCGCTATTGACGGTAAACTTGGTCAGATTCCCGACAGCCGTTTCCTGGGCGAGCCTGGTTATGGTCCGATCGAGGCCGATGTCCTCGGACATCAAATCGAGTTCCAACATGACTTTAACGACGACTGGAACGCCCTGGTCGGATTCAACTATCGAGACACTTCGCTGGAAGGATATGCATCGGAGAACGGCTTTGGCGCGCCGGACGCCAATGGCGATTTCGGGCGTTTCAGCCGTTTCCGAGACTATGACGCGACCTACAAGGTGTTGCGGGCGGAGTTGAGTGGAAGTTTCGATTTTGCCGGTCTAACCCACCGGATCATTGTTGGCGCAGATGCTGACGAGTTTGAGAATGATCAGGTCGCTCTGAGAGACAGAACCACTGATCAGACCATCAATATTTTTAACCCGGTCTATGGAACCGTTCCAATTTCCAGTCTGAACCTGGTCTCGCAGATCGATCGTGTCGAAACGCAGAAGACCCTCGGATTCTATTTCCAGGACCAAATAAGCCTCACGGATCAGTGGGACATTCGGCTCGGTGCCCGCGTCGACGACTACAAACAGAAGCTTACCAATCGCCGTAGCAACACCACATCCAGATTCTCCGAGACGCAGATCAGTCCGCAGTTTGGTGTGGTGTACAAGGCGACAGATTCCCTGTCTATCTATGCGGCTTACGGTGAGAACTTCCGCCCCTTATCCGGTGCAACCAATGAGAACGGTCTGGATCCAAACGAGTCAACGTCGATGGAGCTGGGCGTCAACTTCTCTCTCAACGATGGTACCTTGGGTGGCAACCTCGCCATCTTCCATATCGAACAATCGAACATTTCATCGGTCGGATCCGGATTTGATCCCACGGCAATCGGCGAAGCCGAAAGCCGCGGTGTTGAACTCGATCTCTACGGCAATATCACGGACACGCTGAGTTTGTGGTTCTCCTACACGTATCTCGATGCTGAAACGAAGAACGACTTCAACGATCCCAATTTCGGTACGACGGTGCCTGCGGGCTCTGATCTGCTGAATATTCCCGATGACCAACTAAGCGTGCAGCTCGTCAAACGGACACAACTGGCTGGGAGGAACCTCGATCTTATCGGCGGGTTGATCTATGTCGGAGAGCGGAATGGTTTCTTCAGCGATCAAAGTTTCAAACTGCCAAGCTACACCACTGTTCAGCTTGCCGCGAACTACGAAGTCTCGGACGCGTTGGAGTTGCGTGCTGAGGTCAGGAACCTGTTCGACGAAGAATACTATACCAACTCCTTCGCAGACGTCTGGGTACAGCCAGGTACGCCGCGCAGTGCGTATGTGTCGGCAGCCTACAGATTCTAATTGAATGATGTTGCAGGCAGATTCACTGCATGTTGCCCGCTCGGGCAAAGAAGTCCTGAGCGGGATCAGTTTCAGTGTAGACGCGTACGAGGTATACGCGCTTTTGGGTGGCAACGGGGCGGGAAAGTCGACGACCCTGCTTAGCTTTCTGGGCTTCTTGTCGCCCACTGCCGGTAGTGTTCTGGTTAAACACACAGATGTCTATTCGGACATCGCCGCTGCCCGAAAAGCGATCGCTTACCTGCCAGAGTCCGCATCACTCTATGAACACCTGACGGCACAAGAGAACATCGCCTATTTTCTGCAACTGGCTGGGATGTCTGCCAGTTCACCTGCGATAGACGCGGCTTTGGATCGAGTTGCACTGTCGCCCAATGCCCGGCGCCGGAAGGTCGGTGGGTACTCTAAAGGGATGCGTCAGAAGACGGCCATTGCATTGGCAATGTTGCGTGATACCGACATCTTGCTGTTGGATGAGCCAACATCAGGCCTGGACCCCAACGCGATCGACGAATTCCATCAAACCATTCGCAGTGTGGCCGACAGTGGCAAAGCGGTTCTCATGGTCACGCATGACGTCTACGGTGCCTGCCATGCGGCCGACAAGATCGGGATGCTACAGGGAGGGAAATTGAAGGGCGAATTTGCAGCGGAAGGACATGGGATCGACATAGAGGCTGTGCGTAAAGCCTTTTCCGCAACTGTAGTCCCTTCTTGAATGTCGATGACGGTGCAAAACCAATGAGCCCCATATGGCTTGTTGCGACGGATGAGTGGCGATTCTGGTTGCGATCTCATATCGCCATCGGTGGTATGGCTGTTTTCCTGGTGCTCATTATCACAACCAGCCTGCTGGCTGCGCTACGGATCGAAGCCGAGACATACGCGAGAATCAATCAGCAGGACGAAGCGGAAAAAACGTTTCTGACACAGCCCGATCGCCATCCGCACAGAATGGTGCATTACGGGCACTACCTTTTTCGAACGCCTGCACCACTGGCGCAGTTCGATCCAGGGCTCGATCTGATCACCGGCCAAGCCATTTTCCTGGAAGGGCATCGACAAAACACCGCCATGTTTGCCGAATCGACTGCGAGCGCAGATTTTGGTGGACTGTCCTGGTTGAGTCCGGCGCTGGTTTATCAGCTTTTTGCACCACTGCTCATCATCCTGTTTGGCCATGGTTCGATCGCGCGTGAGCGTGAAACAGCCGTGCTTTCATCGCTTTTAGCAATGGGCATCACCGGCCGCAAGGTTATCGCCGGCAAGACGCTGGCCCTGCTATCGATGGCTTTTCTACTGCTGCTACCGCTTATCGGTAGCGGCGCGCTTGCGCTGTCAGCTAGTGAGCCCGTGTCTTCCGTGTTCCTGCTCTTTGGCTTGTACTTTGCGTATCTGGCGACCTGGGTCGTCTTGACCTTGATGGCGTCGGTCGTCTTGAAAGAACGTTCAGCGGTATTGGGCGTGATGGCTGGGCTTTGGCTCGCTCTCGCCTTGGTGTTGCCATCTGTTGCCGTCAATGTCGCAAGCAACACAGTATCTGCGGCCGGAAAGATTGCAAGCGACCTGGTGATGTTGGCCGATCTACAAGAACTCGGGGATGGTCATAACGCCAAGGACCCTGCGTTCAAGAGATTGCGCGCGGATCTTCTCCAGGAATACGGTGTGGAAGGTGTAGAGGATCTACCGATGAACTTTCGTGGTGTCGTTGCGATGGAGAGCGAGAAGAAACTGACAGATGTGTTGAACGAGTACGCTGATGCGCGTATGCATGCCGAGATAGCACAAGAGAAAGTAGTCGCCAAATTCGGTTGGCTGTCGCCCGTACTGGCGGTTGCGCGGGCCTCGCGGGCGATCGCCGGTACCGATCTGGCAAATTACCATCATTTTCAACGAATGGCGGAGGCCGTGCGGTTTGACTTTGTTCAGGGCCTCAACCATGCGCATGTTCATCAACTGTCCTATCGAGATGACATTAACCGCAACAGAGACGAAGACGCCCGGTTGCGGGCGCGCGTCGATGCCTCGAATTGGCGGGTGCTGGACGCATTCAGATTTCAAGCAGTCAGCGTATCGGAGCGCTTCGGGAATGCTTCATCCGCCGTTTACATGCTGATGGCATGGCTGGTGATCATGCTCGCCATACTGTTCTGGCGTGGCGACAAGCTGACGCCATGAGTATCCCTGGTGCGCTGCGACGCGAAGTCAGATTTTCTTCGCGGGATCCTGTGTTGTGGCTCTGGCTCGCGCTTGTTCTTGGGTTGTCTGCGATGTCAGTGGCATTCGGTCTCGCGGAAGTCGAGCGCCAAAATGAGACCATTCAGAAACTGATCGATGGGGATCGCCATGATCGTCTGGCCCAGTATGACAAACAGGAAAGCTGGGGGAGCGCGGCTTACTACAGTTTCCACCTGACTTATGATCCACCGTCCGATTTTGCGTATGCGGCAATGGGGCAGCGTGATGCCCAGCCCTGGATGCATCGCATCAGGATGCTTGCGCTGGAGGGTCAGATCCATGAGCGGGATGTCGCTAATCCCAGCATCGCGTTGATCGGTCGTTTCGATTTTGCTTTTTTGGCCGCGTTTGTCATCCCACTCGTACTTATCCTGCTGTTATATGACCTCAGGGCCCGTGAACGTATCGCCGGCCGCCACGATTGGCTAGAAGCAACTGTTGGGCAACCCACTTCGTTTTGGCTTCTGCGGGCGAGCTTGCGGGCCGGGGCGGTATTTGTAACCCTCGTCGTGCCGGTGATCATTGGCGGGATGGTGGCGGGCGCGAGCCCGGCCAAGTGGTTTGTGGCCACTTTGGGCGTTTTTGCTTATGTAGCTCTCTGGACGATGGCCTGCTTCTTTGTGTCATCCTGGCGTCGACCGGGTTCAGTCATCATGTTGGCACTGATAGCAATCTGGGTCGCTATTGCGGTCATTGTCCCGGCAGGCGCGCGACTAGCGATCGACCGTTTAGTCCCTATACCGACAGGCGCCGATATTTTGCTGTTGCAACGGGAAACCGTGAATGACGCCTGGGACTTACCGAGAGAAGTGACGATGGCTGCCTTTTTTGAACGGCATCCCGAATGGTCAGAATACCAACCCGTCGAAGGCTCATTCGAGTGGCAATGGTATTACGCGTTTCAGCAAGTTGGCGATCAGCGGACCGAGCAGCTTTCCACCGCTTATCGTGATGGCCGATTACGACGTGATCACATGGCGGCCTGGGTTTCGATACTGGCATTGCCATCGCTTCTCGAGCGATTCCTCCAATCGTTGGCCGATACGGACTTGCGTGCCTTTTTCGAGTACGAGGAAGGGGTGCGTGGATATCATGCCGCATTGCGTGACTTCTACTATCCGAAGTTCTTCCGCAATGAGGCCTTCGACAGGACCTTGTTGGAAGATCTTCCAAGCTTCAAGCCTGGTAATCCTGGCATGGGGTAAATTCCGTGGTCGACCGTATTTCTAAGCGTGATGCCAGCGTGGCGCAATCTGCACTTACGGATTGTCATCTAAAAAAGGGGGCTTTTTAAATTGAGGCGCTTTACGAACGGTAGCGGCGTAACGGCGCCCCAATGCCGTTTGTTGGGATCAGTGATAGCCTAGATCGCTCACGGTGCCAGATTAACGCAGGTACCAGTTTGCGACTTGGCGCGTTGAAAACGGCCATGTTGGCCGCCATTTGCTGCTCCATGGAGCGGCGCACCGCGGACCTCGCTGTACATGCGACGGTTACAAATCGATACCAAATTCACGCAACAGTTGCTTACAATTCGTACAGTTTGAAGTAAGGACTAAGAAGCAAGATATGACAAAGCGAACGGCAGTATTACTCGCGATGCCCGACATTGCATCCAGCGAGCACCTGCAACCCCAAGGTACGCTGGATTGGGTCGGCATGAGCAACGTACATGTGCCACTACAGATTTCGGATGGCGGAACGGCCCGCAGCGTAGCCGCAAAATCTCAGATTTACGTAAATCTCGAGGATCCCCAGGCAAAAGGGATCCATATGTCCCGGCTCTACCTGTTGCTGGATGCCAGCGCCGGCACCAAAGTGTTCACGCCGGCGGTATTGACCGAGCTGCTCGATGACGTTCTACAGTCTCACACCGGACTCAGCTCAAGGGCATTCATCCAGTTCGATTTCGAGTACCTGCTTCGTCGGCCGGCGCTGCTCTCGGATAACTCCGGATGGAAAAGTTACCCGGTACTTTTAAAGGGCACGTTCGTCGATGGTGAGTTGGGCCTCGAACTGGGCGTTACTGTTCAGTATTCGTCGACCTGCCCATGCTCTGCAGCCTTGTCGCGCCAGATTATCCAGGCCCAGTTCGACCAGGACTTTGGTGGCCAGGCTACCGTTTCAGCGGAGGAGGTCAGGGCCTGGCTGGGAACGGAAGAGGGTATTGCCGCAACCCCGCATTCGCAAAGAAGCGAAGTGAACATCCTTACGTCCCTGGAATCCGGTACGGACGAGTTTCCAATATCAGAACTGATCGATCTGATTGAAGGCACGCTTCAGACTGCTGTGCAAACTGCGGTCAAGCGCGAAGACGAACAGGAGTTCGCAAGGCGCAATGCAGCAAACCTGATGTTTTGCGAGGACGCTGGGCGTCGCGTGCAGAAGGCTCTAAACGAAGAACAACGCATTTCCGACTTCTGGGTGCGCGTAGAGCATATGGAGAGCTTGCATCCGCATGATGCCGTCAGTGTGTTTACGAAAGGCGTCGCCGGCGGCTATCTGCCGATCCCGTGAATCAAGGATGCTCTGATGGGGCGGGAGCGCCGCCCCAGCTCGATTGTTCGCTGATTCAAGGCGCAACCAACGGGTGGGGTTGGAAACCGCCTTTCGTTCGAAAAACTGGGTAGATATTTAGGGGCGCCTCGAAAAATTGAGGTGCCCGAGCGGCACTAGAATGTGCCGTAAAGAAAAATACGATGGATGGCATTTTTCGAGATCCCCTTTAGTTCCCGATACCGGTTATTCCGGCCAATAGCGGGGGGCTGTGTCCTACGATTGCACAACAAGCGGCAGGCTCATCCGCGATATTGTGCTACTTCTTCCGCTGTCAGGGTTCTCGCCTCGTCTTCCAGCATCACCGGAATATCGTCACGGACGGGATAGGCAAGGCGTGCCGAGACCGAGATCAATTCGTGTTTTTCTTTGTGAAAAATCAACGGCCCTTTAGTGACCGGGCATACCAGAACATTCAGCAGTTTCTTGTCCATAACTAGTATCCGCCAGGCATTTATCAGTTCGAAAGTTAAAGGGTTTCGCCAGCTTTGTCGGTACCAACAGGCATAAGCAAGGTTCCGTTACAAGCTCTTCCGTGATGCAAATGATGCGGAAACGGTACGATTTTGCGCTGGGGAGAGCTGCATTGTTTTCTACACAATACGAGTGTTCTGCTCTACATGGGCGACAAAGCCGTCAATGGACATAGCTCCCAAATCTTCACCGCTTCGGGTGCGAACAGCTAACTCGCCATTCTCCATCTCCCGGTTGCCAGCAACCAGCAAGTAAGGCACCCGCTGAATTGTATGCTCACGGATCTTGAAGCCGATCTTTTCGTTTCTCAGATCCGAAATCACCCTGAGCCCCCGGTCTTTGAGGTTCTTTTCGACGTTGCTGACATAATCGGCTTGATTATTGGTGATGTTAAGCACTACCGCTTGTACCGGTGACAACCAGAGCGGGAATTTTCCTTCGTAATGTTCGATCAAAATTCCGATAAAACGCTCCAGCGAACCAAAAAGTGCGCGATGCAACATAACAGGGCGCTTATTGCGGTCACCATCCTCGTCAACATAGGAGATATCAAATCGTTCCGGCAGGTTCATATCGACCTGTAGCGTGCCGCACTGCCAGTCCCGGCCTATGGCATCCCGCAATACGAATTCCAGCTTTGGACCGTAGAAAGCGCCTTCACCCGGGTACAAAACATGGTCCAGCTTCATCACGTCTAGTGCATTACTCAACGCCTTTTCGAGTTTGTCCCAGGTTTCGTCGCTGCCGATTCGCTTGCTGGGTCTGGTGGACAATTTGATTACCACATCGTCGAAACCGAAGTCTTTGTAGATATCCAGCACAAGCGCCACCACATCGATGCACTCCTGCTCCATCTGCGCTTCGGTACAGTAAATATGTGCATCGTCCTGAGTAAAATGGCGCACGCGCATCAGACCGTGCAGAACACCCGATGGTTCATAACGGTGCACCTTGCCGAACTCGGCCATTCGCAAGGGCAGATCACGATAACTTTTCAGTCCCTGCGCAAACATAGACACCGAACCGGGACAGTTCATCGGTTTCAACGCGAAGACGCGGTCATCTTCAGTCTGCGTCGAGAACATGTTTTCTCGGTAGTTCATCCAGTGACCAGAGGTCTCCCATAAACTGCGATCCATGACGTCCGGGGTATTTACCTCGACGTAAGCGGCGTCTTCCTGGCGCTCACGCATGTAATCCAGCAGCAAAAGAAACAACTTCCATCCTTTGGGATGCCAAAATACGGAACCGGGAGCTTCATCACTGAAGTGAAACAGATCAAGCTTGCGACCTAGTTTTCGGTGATCTCGCTTCTCAGCTTCTTCCAATCGATGGAGATATGCCTTGAGCTCCTTCTTGTCACGCCACGCCGTACCATAGATGCGCTGTAGCATTTCATTGCTCGAGTCGCCTCGCCAATATGCCCCGGCCAGCTTCATCAATTTGAACGCTTTAGGTAGCTTTCCAGTACTCGGTAAATGTGGACCACGGCAGACGTCGAACCATTCGCCTTGTCGATAAACAGAAACCTCTTCGCCCTCGGGTATGAGGTCTTCGATAATCTTGACTTTGTAGTCTTCGCCGATCTCGGCGAAAGTATTCCTCGCCTGATCACGATCCCAAACCTCTCGTTCAATCGGCAAATCGCGACCAACGATTTCCCGCATGCGGTCTTCAATGTTCTGCAGGTCATTCGGAGAGAAGGCCTCTTCCCTGGCGAAATCGTAGTAAAAACCATCTTCTATGGCGGGTCCGATGGTCACTTGAGTGCCGGGAAACAACTCTTGGACGGCCTGGGCCATCACATGTGCAGCGTCATGGCGAATCAGCTCCAGGGCTTCTTCGCTCTTGGCCGTAATAATGGCGAGCTCAGCATCTTCATGAATCAAGAATGATGTATCAACTAGCTGACCGTTGACCTTGCCAGCTAGGGCTGCTTTTGCGAGACCGGCGCCGATATCAGCGGCGACCTCTTGGACGGTGACCGCTTGATCGAATTGACGCGAAGTACCGTCAGGAAGCGTAAATTGAGGCATGCGTGGGCCCTTTATCAGTGGCGACCCCTACCAAAGGCCGCGTGGTTACTATTGAAGGCAGATTTAGGCTGCGGAGTGTATTGCGTCTTCCCTGGTTTCGCACCTGCCTTCAGAGCACTTCGATAAATCGAGGTGCACGAGCGGCACGGGGATGTGCTGGAGGGGAAAATGCCTCGGATAGCATTTTTTCGAGGTCCCCTTCGAGTTGGTTAGGTAACTGCGCCGCCCTGTGACATCAGACGGGCTTTCAAAGCACACTCGCAAAACCATGGTGCCGGGCGATGCCCTGATAGACGATGTCGGACACTTCTCTTATCACCTCGGCGCGGGAATGGATCCAAGCGCTGTAGTTGCGAGCTCTGTCCCGCTTTTCGATGATGCCAATCAGGGTATAGGGGTAGCGTTTGCCATCCGGCCCCTGCACATTCAAGATCCCCATGTCGGCGCATAGACGGGCGGTGCTGCCTGTCTTGTTCATCACTCGGGTGCCCACCGGAACAGATTCTGCGCCGGTGTAGATCCGGTCGGGACCGGGCAAGGACATCAGACGTTTGATCTCCCGGGCACCGACGATACCGCCCTCCCAAAGGGCATACAGGAAGCGACTGTAGTCGCGGGCGGAGGCTTTGTTGCGGTAGGTTTTGCCGCCGGGCGGAATGTACTCGACAATGCTGGTCGCGCGGAATATGCCGGGATAGTGCTGTTTGAGTATCCTCTGCACCGCCTGGGGACCACCAACTTGGCGCATAACCCAGTTGGTGGAGGGATTGCTGGAGTAATGGATCATGCGCTTCATATGGCGGCGGCTCTTGGGCCCGTAGACGAGCTCTTTGTTCTTAACTCGGTGGAAAAAGGCCGCTGCGATAAAGGGTTTGATTAGACTGGCCGCCTGAAATTGGGTCTCCTCGTTGATGGTGACCAGCTTTTCGCCACGGGTGAAGTCGTACACGGACCAGGCGGTGCTCTCATCCTCGCTGATACGCCCCTTGCGTCGCAGGCCTTTGATATATGCCTCGACCGCGCCTTCCAGATCGCGAACCTGTGGCGATTTGTTGGTCAGAAGTCTAGCCTTCGGAGGTTCGGTCACCCGTGCTTCCGAAGATTCCGCGAGCGCCTGTTTCGGCCGGACCATTGTCTGCTGATCATCAGCCGCCATGATCCAGTCTTTCGCCAGCACCGGCGCAGCGGCGTCCAATCCCTTCTTGCGCAGCAATCGACTATGCACGCGCGCCACCCTTACCGATCCGGCACTGTCACCGTGACGTAAGTAAATGACCCCATGCAGGCCACCATTCACCACGACCCGGAGGTCCTTGGCAACCGCGGAGCCCAAAATCTGCGCTACCTGCCGACGATACTTCTTCACAGCTGCGGCGTCTGTGCTCCAGACGTAGGAGATGTCGTAACGCTTATCAGTGGCCGTAGTTGGCTCGGCAGATACAGGGCCGATCAGAATGGCAATCAGGACCAAGAACAGGCTGGCGGCTGGGGAGTACACAGGCAAATCCTTGCTTAGTGGCTAGTTCTCAAACCGTAAGGAATTTCCGTCGTCAGAGCTACATCGACTCTATTCCAAAACTGACGATTATGGGTAGCGGCCAACTACTTTTGTTCTGTACCCTTTGATGAATACGCCGTTCTCGAAGGCAGCTTCGTCGTCTCACTCCGGCCGGGAGCCGCCTCAACAGCTTTCATTGCTGAATGACTGTCATCGGCAGGCGAAGCAGCCTCCGATCCCCGCCCAGCGCAAGCTTCTATCGACGCCTTGTTGGCTGTTGGGATTCTAATCCCAACGGTAACCCAGGTAGGCGCTCTAGACTACCGGCGAAGACACGTACCTTGTCGGTAACGGCGCGGAAAAATGTCGGATTACCGCAACCATTGGCTCCCCATAGACTCACGACTTCGCTAGACGAGACTGATACTTGTTTCGCCCCTGGATCGGCCATACGCGGCGAATACCCGTCTCTATGACGGCAACTGTCAAGAGCAAGCCGCAGGCGCACTGCCCCGCCTGATCTGGCCGCTTACCTAGACGAGTTCACTGTCTGACACCGACCATTGCGCAATCATCTTGGTCGCAACGGGTTATGGATCCACTTACCAAGACGCTAAAAAGGGCTTGGTGTCGGCTGTACGACAAGAGCAAGCGTTCTGGGGATGTTAGCGTAACAGTAGTGACAACAATGACTGCAGGTCGAGGAGTGTGGAGTGGACAGGCTAGTTGACGAACGCGAAGACATCACAGAAGAGTCTCTCCGCAAGGAGCTCGGACCCTACGTGGCGCCAGTCGGCCTGTTTACGAAGAATCGGAAAATCCCCTTTCTTGGCTGTGTCACCTGCCCGACGAAGTCTCTGGTGGCCGGGGAATGGACCGAAATCAAGCTGGTCTACACAATAGGCGAAGCGGGTTTGGCCGATGGTGCCTGGATAAAGGCGACGTTCAAATTCTATTCCGATTGGGCGCTGTTTCAGACTTCCGATCCGACGGCAGCAAACTTTGTTTCTGCGGAATACAAAGCCGCGCCTTTGGTCGAAGGACAGAGCCCGGCAACCGTCCAGTCTCTGAAAGTCCGATTTGATCAAAAAGGACATGAACGCCCGTTTCAGAAAGCGATAATCGTCGATACAGTCGATGGCTATCTCAACCCAGGTGACCGAATCATCATCAGAATGGGCGATCGTCGCCAGGGTGGGCCTGGCACCCGGGTTCAAACCTTTGTCGAAGAAAACTTCCGGTTCCGCTGCTACGTTGATCCGTTGGGCTCTTCCCGGTTCGCGCCGGTTCCGGGCGACATTTCATTTGATATCGTTGCAGGTGATCCCCACAAAGTGGAAGTTCGTGGGTCCCGTATGGCGAGATCAGGCGAGCCGCTGACTTTGAATGTTAGAGTCGATGATGTCTGGGGAAACGCATGCGTTGACATGGACGAACAGGTCTTGGTCAAAGCGTTCCGTGATGACAAGGAAGTCTACTCCTCCCACCACTCCCTTAACACGGACGGCCGACAACGGACTGATCATTGGGCTTTCGTCAAGATCACGGATTTGCCGCTAAAAAAAGGCGAACTCCACGTGCGCGCAAGCTTGCCGGATCGCCCCGACGTAGAGCCAGGCGAGTTCTACGTCACGATTGATGACGACTGCCCCGTGCCGCGAATCTTGTTCGGCGACCTCCATTGTCACGCCGAAGATACGGTTGGCATCAACGATGCCGACTACAACATACGTTATGCACGTGACTGTATGGCACTCGATGTCATGACGTATACAGCTAACGATTTTCAGATTAATGAGAAGGACTGGAACATCAGCGAGAGTTTCGTTCAGGAATTGAATGATCCGGGGACTTTCGTCGTTTATCCGAACCAGGAGTGGTGCGGCAGTTCAGCTGCGGGCGGCGATCATTGCGTTGTTTTCCTCCACGATGAGGATCCGCAGTTTCCGAAGCGACCGGATGGACAAGGCAACGCCCGATCGTTCGAATGGAACGAAAAGATGTCCGGTGAGGCGGTCAAGCCAGGGGCCTGGCCGCTGGAACTGCTTTGGCGCACTTACATTCACGATCCAGAAAACCATCTGATAATGCCGCATGTGGGGGGGCGTCGATGTATCCTCGACTGGCATCATCCCGAGCTGGAACGATTGCTTGAGGTTTGCTCGGCGTGGGGACATTTCGATTGGCTTTACAAGGATGCTATGGCCCGCGGTCACAAATTTGGGGCTTACGGGAGTGGTGATGAGCATCGCGGCCGGCCCGGTGGTGGCGCACCCGGAACCCAAGTGTTTGGCGTCCACGGCGGTGTGACAGCCATTTTTTCAGACGGCGTCGACCGCAAGTCCGTCGGACGGGCGCTGCGTGCGCGGCATACCTGTGCGGTTACCGGAAAACGCTCTTTCGGCTTTGTCCGCTGCGGCGATTACATGCAGGGTGACGAATTCACACATGAAGGCCCGGCAACGCTGAACTATCGATTCCTCGGCGATGCTGGCTGGGATGAAATCTCGGCTTGGGATCACACCGGTTGTATCTACAGCCGAAACCTGCACGAAGAGGCGGGATTCTCCGATCGGCGAATCCGCATCCGTTGGGGCGGGGCGCGGATCAGGGACCGATACCGTTGGTGTGAATGGAAAGGCGTCATATCCGTCATCAACGGCACCATCAATGACTTCAAGGGTATGGGCTTTGAGCACATTGAGGAGTCGTGCTGGCGGACGGGGACCACTGATGTCGGTTTTCGAAGCGACACCTACGGCGATGCCGATGGGGTCGAACTGTGGGTGGATGGCCTGGCCAATTGCCGCATTCGCGTGAAAGGGGCCATCGATGGGTACATCAAAGTCGGTGATCCGTTGGCGGGAAACCCGTTTGCGCATTGCCCCGAATTTGATTGGGAGATCTCAGGCCAGGAGCTACTGGAGTCGAGCGGGCTTATACGCAAAGAACTCGGCGGTGCTGAAATGTTTTTGTCGATCGAGCGCTTAGCGGATGGCGACGTGCCTCGGGATGTCCAAGGGTCAATTGATATTGATACCCAGAACGGCCCGCACGGTCACCGCCCAGTGTACTTCCTAGGCCGTGAAAATGATGACGGTAAAGTGTGGACGTCAGCCATGTTCATTACGTTTCGTTGAATCAGAATCTTGGTTCTCCCTGCCTCAATCTTCGGGTGTACGCCGTAGCC
Organism: Chromatiales bacterium; assembly: GCA_028284585.1. Taxonomy (GTDB): domain Bacteria; phylum Pseudomonadota; class Gammaproteobacteria; order Chromatiales; family Chromatiaceae; genus Thiosocius. Next base: position 5,886 of record JANQRK010000066.1, on the reverse strand, counting down.
TAAGCGAGTGGCAGATCTTTGCCGCCCGCAGGCCGGGGCGCTGTTGGCAACACCACCACGTGCTAGCTCGTCTCCGGCAAAGCGGCTGTGCAATGTGTGGCGACGTTGCCCGCATCCTCGGGAGAATCAACGAGCCTGATGAAATCTGAGTAGGATCTCGTGTAACGGCCCTGCGAAACGATGAGGTGCTAGCGCTGCGTCGGCACGACCGTTAGCGAGCGTCTGTGGTAACTCGCGGCGGTAGATGGATTCACGGAAAAACACTTAGCGGGGCCGTTCAAACAAACGTTTCGCTTAAGTGTTGGTTTGGTCATTCGGGTCGCATCGTGTAGTGTCTAGAGGTTCGCAGAGCTGCTAATTGCGGAGAGATTGGAAATGAAAACCAGCCAGGTTCCCTCCAACTCGATGCTCAGACCTAAACAAGCGCCTTCCACTAGCCTGCTGCAGCGGCTCTCGGACACCGATGAATCAGCGCTTCGAGAAATGGGTCGTTTCAAGAAACTCGCCCGAGACTCGTTCATTTTTCGGGCGGGAGATCTCTGTAGAAACGTATATATCCTGATAAAAGGGCGGGCCAAAATTTACGAACAGTCTCTTCACGGCAAGGAAGTCATCATGTGGTTCTGCTTTTCGGGGGAGCTGTTTGGGCTCTCGGAGGTTTGGACCGGCTCAAAACGCAATATCTCTGCCCAGGCTTGCAGTGATATAGAGATGATCGTAATCGAAAGGGCGCGCTTTCGAGAGTTCCTTCACTTGCATCCCAAAGTGGCTCTGGATGTAATCGATATTCTAGCCGGGCGTATGCGTGTACTGGGCGACATGATGCTTGACCTCACAAGCACCGATGTGAATGCCCGCTTGACTAAGCTGCTTGCGCGCTTGTTTCAACGGTACGGACGCGAGCGTGATGGTCGCATTTGTATCGATATTCCCATCACCCACCAAGAAATCGGAGACATGATCGGCTGCTGTCGCCAAACCGTGACCACGGCCCTAGGACAGTTGCGCACGACATGTGGTCTGCAAACGGGCGTTCGGATGCTGTTCATGGAAGTCGCTAGCGCCGACGAGGCGGTGGAGAGGCTAATAGGTAGCAGCATGGATGCAAAATCTGGCTAAAGCGCGAGACGAATATGGGAGTCTCCCCAGCCCTGGTGGGGCAACACAGTGACGACATCTTTAACAAAGGCGTAAGCGGTTCGATCTCTTCGCGAGATAAAACCACTCTTGGTCCACCTGGGCCGCTGGATTAGGGAATACGATCCACCCGTTTTGGTCCGCGGTCAGTTCAGCACCATCGTGGCGCACGGCAAGCACATCACCTTGCTTGATTTCTTCGAAACTGCGCCAGTCTCGGCAGAGACGGTCATCAGGGTGCAGCCGATCTAACACCTTGTACAGGCGAATAACTTCCGGCTGAGAAGGCGGTAAAGGCTGACGTTCGGCCGCAGCCATACCCAAGTGAGCCAGGGCTGCCCGGATTGCACGATAGGCGACCTGTGGGGCCACGTCTTCGTCATGTTGGCCACACTCGAGGGTGATCCCGATGCCACCGTAGCGGCGGATCGTTTCGGTCGTACCGACACCATAGTCGACATGAGCCTCAGCGCCTCGTGCCTGACGATCGCGTACACCTTGGCCATAGGTTTCCAGCCAGCCTTCCACGAAGCGATCAACGCCCAAATGCAGCGCCAGGGCTTCTTCCTCTTCAGCCTTTGAGAAAGGTTCCAGGCGGTCACTGTTATTCTGCGGGCCGAGCAGCGCGAACGGTATGCCAGGCGTGTGGAAGGAGTGCAGATCGAGCAAAACGTCATGCGCTTCCAGCAACGGGCAAATCACATTGGATAGCCTGTCCTCGAAGTCTTGCGAATTGTTGGTGACGCACATATTACGATTCAGGTTGCGGTCGCCATGACGCCGCTTTAACTGATACGCCAACGGATTGACCACCGGCACCAGCGTCAGCGTACCGCGCTCGACACTCAAGGCGCCCTGCTCAAGCTCTTGTACGACACGTCGGATGGCGACTGTCCCACAAGTCTCATTGCCGTGCACGGCACCAAAAACGACCAGTTTCGGTCCTGGTTCTAAGCCCAGAATCTGGTGGATTGTTAAGGCGCTTGGAATGGGTAGGTCAGTCATATTTACCGCAAATCAGAACACATGCGCAGGATGGGAATATATGCATGAAATGTTTCCGAAAACCGGTCATGCCCTTCTTCGATAAGCGGGAAGCGTCTGGATGCGAGGATCATGGACGGCACGTCCAATGGCAGTGCCATAGAGCATTCGAAAACGACCGCCTTCGAGCCCGAGTAAATCATGGATACCCTGATCGAAAAAACAGCCAATGCCTGTCGCGGATAATTCCAAGGCCTCCGCTTCCAGATAAAGCAGTTGCCCAATGGCACCCGCCTCCCAGTGCAGATACCGCCAGACCGGCGCGCCGAAGCTCTGAAACCCGTCGTCGAAGCTGGCAATCATCGAGACGACCAGTGCACCATCCGCGGCAATACCCTGATAACAATGCAGCAGGTAGCCCATCTCGCGGGTGTCAACTGATAGCAAACGATAGAGCGGCAACGCATCCGGGCAATTAAGCGGCTTTTCCCATTGCTGCATGCGTGAAAACGCTGCATGCAAGTCGGGCTCGTGGGCGCGGTTGCGAACGAGTACGGCAAGGCCGGGTTCCAAACCTTCAATCCGATGCAAGTACACTACGGGGTGTACGCGTGGCCGGTGCGGAAAAGCCGTCCACAAAGTTGGTGTGAGCGCTGGAACCAATGTACTCAACATGCGATACAACTGCTCAGAGGTCATTCCGCTACTGCCGTCAAAATCTACCGCACTGCGCCGCCTGCGCACCAACATGCGCGCTGAAGGCGACGCTGCTTGTGATTCAGATGAGATTCCCAATCGCTCAGCGTCGGGATCCCCATAGGGCAATCCGCTGTCGCGCGTTGCTTCCTCGACCTCTGCCAGTACGGGCCAAGCGTGGTGTTCAGCAGAAAGCCGATTGGGCGTGCCGAATGCCGGCGGGCACATTCCGCTCAGAAGATTGTCGGGCAACGCAAGGTGAACCGGATCATCTGCTTGTGCAGGAAGGGGCTCAATTGCCAACAGCACATCGGCGTGCTCTGCCTCGGGCCCGTCCCTGCCATCGAGTGCGAGCAGTCGATCCATTTGGTCCGCCGTCAGACCTTCGATACGGCGCACCCGCCAACCGAGTATGCGGGCTGCGCCGGCAATGGCCTGGATCGCGTGCCCCACATCGTGCATACAGTAGCGAAATGCGCGCTCACCGTATTTCCATGCCTCACGCCACACGATGCTCGATAGACCCAGCACAAAGGCATGCGTTGGCAATTGTTGACAGAAGTCCGAGAAAACATTGGGGTCTAGCCAGCGCAATGCTTCCACTGCATGATCGCTGGCCGCATAGTGAAGCAAAGCAGGCTGTGACGACAGCCCGGCTATTGGGCCAGTGAGAACATAAGCCTCAGTTGGATGGAGATTACCGCTCGAAGGATTGCAACGCAGCGCCCAGGACGAGGGGCCCGATTTTTTCCATGCCGAGATGGCCAGCGAGTCGTATAACAGTTGGGAAAAGGTATTCTTATCGAAGCTACTGGGCGGAATAGGCGTGTTCGAGCGCGTCTCCTCCCATGAGGGTTCCGTGGCGTTCAATGGCTCACATAGCGGAAGCTGGAAACACTCGGCACCCTCATAGATACGAAACGGCTCAGGTTGTGTCTCCCAATCGAGATAACCGAGCGAGGCTGCGAAGCGATCGGGTAGCCGATGCTCGGTACGCTCATGGTAGTCGATAGCCGTCTTGATCTTCGAAGTGCAATCACTCACAAACTTTCATCACAACAAGGTGGGGTTCGGCGCATCGCCATAAACTGCTTTTGGATCGAAGGTTTTTTTCTTCTCCGCATAGATGATCTTGCCGGTCTTCAATTCGACGGTTCGATAGAAGCAGCTGTAATAGCCCACATGGCAGCTGGCCGGCGCGCTATGGGTGCCGGCCGCCACCGTGACACGCAGCCATACTGCATCTTGATCATCATCGATTCGCATCTCGACGACCCGTTGCACCAATCCGCTAGTGGCGCCTTTGTGCCACAGCACTTGACGGCTGCGGCTCCAGTAATGCGCCTCACCGGTAAGTATGGTTTTCTCCAACGCTTCGCGATTCATATAGCCCAGCATCAGTACCTCGCCGCTCTTGGCATCGGTAGTCACGCAGGCTATCAGTCCGTCGCGATCGAATTTCGGGGCAAGATCCTGGCCCTCTTCGACTTGCTCGACGGAGGTCCGGGGCACAAAGTTGATGGCGTCGGTCGCCTCGGCCCCGGGTTGATCAGGTGGGTTGCTCATGCGGTTTCTCCTTCAATTAGGTGATTCAAACACCACCAGTCATTTCACCCGGCGTTTCCAGGAAGCGGATCATCTTGCCCTGGGGTGTGCCGATTAATTGCTCATCGCGTACCACCATCTGGCCGCGAATTACGGTATGGATAGGCCAGCCGGTGACGGTCATACCGTCATAGGGGGTCCAGGCACTAAGGCTGGTGATCCAGTCGTTGGCGATGGTGCGCCGTGCCGACAGATCGACGAGGGTCAGGTCGGCGTCATAACCCAATGCAATTCGCCCCTTGCCCTCGATGCCGAAGATTCGCGCCGGGCCAGCGCTGGTCAGGTCCACCAGCCGTTGTAGGCTGAGGCGACCGGCATCTACATGATTGAGCATCAGCGGCAAAAGGGTCTGCACGCCGGTCATCCCGGCTGGGGATTTCGGGTAGGCCAGCGCTTTCTCTTCCTGGGTGTGCGGTGCATGGTCGCTGCCGATCACATCCACCACGCCCTCACGGATAGCTTGCCACAAGGCATCCTGATGGTGTCGTTCGCGCACCGGCGGATTCTGCTGGGCAAAGGTGCCCAGGCGTTCGTAGCATTCAGGCGCATGCAGGGTTAGATGATTCGGCAGGACTTCCAATGTGACGCGGCGTTTGTGCATTGCAAGAAACGCCATCTCCTCGGCCGTTGTCACATGCAGCACGTGCAGGCGGCGGTCCGTTGCTGCCGCCATGCCGACGATGCGCTGCGTGGCCCGGAGCGCGCTCTCCACGTCACGCCAGTGGTGATGCTGGCGCACATCGCCGCTGGCTTCGACCAGCGCCTTGCGCTCGCGCAGCCGTGCCTCGTCTTCTGCATGCACAGCCATGCGACGCTGGCCGTTGCGCAATATGCGGCACAGTACGGTGTCCTCGTCGGCCAGCAGGTCGCCGAAGGAGCTACCCATAAAGACCTTGACTCCCGCACAACCCGGCAGTTGTTCCAGCTTGGGCAATGCCTCGGCATTTACGTCGGAGCCGCCAATGTAGAAGGCATAGTCACACCAGGCGCGACCTTGGGCGGCATCCAGCTTGGCCTGCAAATCGGCTTCCCACAGGGTCAGCGGGTTGGTGTTAGGCATCTCGAAGATGCTGGTGACACCGCCCAGCACTGCGCCGCGTGTACCACTTTCCAGGTCTTCCTTGTGAGTCAGACCAGGTTCGCGGAAATGCACTTGGCTGTCGATAATGCCCGGCAACACATGCAGGCCGGTGGCGTCGAGCGTAGTCTCGGCGCGCCAACTGCCTTGCAGATCGCCGAGCGCAACAATGCGCCCGTTGCTACAGACCACGTCGATGCGCTCGCGACCGTTGGGCGTCAGCACTGTGCCTCCCCGCACCAGAAGATCTGCATGGTGATGATTGCGGGCCTGTTCAAAGTCTGGCTTAGTCACGATGCGGCCTCGGGTGACTGGCTGAGTGTAAATCCCAGGTCTGATTCTTAAGACGTCGGTAGCCCACCAGCACATCCCGATTTCGGGGGCGG
>JANQRK010000065.1 GCA_028284585.1 Chromatiales bacterium | reverse complement strand
GGCCGACAATATCGTCCGCAAATCCTTACAAGTTTTGCGTCCAAGACGGTTGGCATGGGCAGTCTCTTCGTTTTCCACCGGTGCACGGTGCGCTACCTGGGCGATTGTCCAGTTTCGCGTATCGTCCGTTTGCGTCGTGCAATCCAGTGGCGTGGCAGATGAGCAGATGTGTTGAAAAGGGATGCATCAAGCTGGCCTGGTATCCAGGTTGGAAACCCGGCTACGAGCGTGGGACTGTTGGGTAACAAGGAAACCCTTCATCCCGATGGCCGTCGTTTACATTCACCGAACTCGAGTAGTCGGTCGGAGTACCCATCCAATGTCGCTATCCCGGCGTCCGTTTTCGGAAACTCCGAATGCACGCAATAGTGTAGCTCGAACGCCCGCTCTCGGCTGAAAGCGGGCAGAAACTCTGAAATCATCTGACAGGGGATAAACCCAACTGGGCGGCGGCCCCAGTTCGGTGTACGTCGTCGGTACCGGCGGTATCGTCACTCACTACGGCTTTTGGAATAATCCCGATCGCACCCGCGCAGCCATCAATGCAGTACTGGCCGCCAATAGTCTAGCCGCCAACGCGGTGCAGACTACCAGCCCCTGTCCCAGCCTGCATGACGATGCTGGGCTAGACGACGCCACGATTAAGCGCATGATCGCCGGCATCTTGCGCCTCGGTGGTCCCGATACGCTGATGGACTTCATGGTCAACAGTCGCGATGCCGACTTCAGCACCACCCCCAATAAATGCTGGTTCAACTAATTCGAAGGGGTCACCCACAGCGGGGATCACGAGAATGTAACCCTATTCTCGTACGCAGGCCGAGCGTATCCCTGCCGGCGACGTGGATCGTGCAGCAAAACCGCCTGATCGGAATGTCGGCCTATCAATCGAACAGACTGGCCTGCGGCGGTGCTCGGCACGGCAGTAACCGAGCGGCTTCTCTCGAGGAACTCTTTGCATCTCTCTGACACCGACAGGATCACCCAAGCATTGATTCGTTTGACGGCTTCGGGTCTTGGGCATTCAATCGCCGAAGTTTAGAGGGGCCATTCAGCGGCATCTCAAGCCAATGGCTGCTGTGCGTTGCATAGCTGACCTCGGCGGCGCACGGGCGCCACCGGCAGCTTGGGGCGAGCAGCGGACCCGCATGGGTACGTTGCTTACCGGTTGTTCATGGCCGATCTGAGCCGCTAATCACGTCCTGCTGGCGCCTTGTTGAAGGTCCGCTTAGGGTCTCGCTCAAGACCACATCGGACACTGTCTGTCAAATCCGAGCTGAGCTATCACAAGCGACGCTAGGCTATCGGAAGACCCTCCAGTAACATCCGCGGCGGTAAGGGCACTCACCCTGGTCCGGGATTTCTGATTTCCATCCCCCTGGCTCGAGTGCACTCTCACTGAGCAACACGGATCTAAACAACTATGTCCCTCGTCTTTGCAGAGCATCCGCTCCGCCACGCCGTTGCAGCCGAGCTGCACGCCCGCGACTACGAGCCGCTCCACGCACCGGAGAAGGTCTCGCATATCGCCGTGATGTGCGAAGGACCAGATCGGGGTCGTCACGTCGAGCATCTCAAACGCCTACTAGCGCACTACGCCGCCCCAATCCCCGATGGCGTCGGTCAGCACTACGCGGCCGACTTGGGGACAATACGACTGCGCTGGGAGCAGCATACCGAGTTCGTTACCTATACCTTCACCCAGCAGGGCGAGTTCGAGCATCCCTTCGCCGACCCGGTGCTCAATCAACTGCCAGAGGACTGGCTGCGTGAGTCGCCCGGGGAGGTGATCGCCGCGGTCGCGATGGCCATTGAGGCCTGCGAAACGCCCGAGCGCGACAATAGGGCGCTGTCCGCCCTGTTTGATGGCAATCCTGTGATTGGGTCAGGGGTGGTCGGCGGCAAGGCCCGCGCCTGGTCCGACCTGCGGATTCACTCCGACGGCTTTTTCCGCATCCTGGTGCGCGACTGCGGTATGTCACAAAACCAGGCAGGGCGGGTCGCCAAGCGCATGCTCGACAGCAATTGTTACCGGGCACTGTCACTGCTTGGACTGCCGCTGGCGCGCGAGGTGTTTCCCATCCTCAGCGATGCTGACCGGCGCCTAGCCCTGGTAGCGTCGCGGATGAAGACGCAAGGTGCCTCGACGAACCCAGGATTCGAAAGCGAGCTGCTGGCAGAGCTGACGGGGCTGGCCTCGGAAATCGAAGCATTGGCGGCACGCACCACCTATCGCTTCGACGCCTCGCGCGCCTATTACGGCATCGTCCAACAACGCCTCGACCAAATGCGCCAGCAACGCATCGAGGGCCTGCAGACCTTCAGTGAGTTTCTCAGCAGCCGCCTGGCACCGGCGATTGCCACCTGTCAGGCCACGCAACAACGGCAGACCGAACTGGCCGAACGCGCCGCACGGCTGACCAGCCTGCTGCGAGCCCGCGTAGAGGTCGCCCTGCAAGAGCAAAACCGCCGGCTGCTGGAATCCATGGATCGACGTGCCCAGTTACAACTGCGTCTGCAAGAGACCGTCGAAGGGCTTTCGGTGATGGCCATCGGCTACTACGGAGTCGGGCTAGTCGGTTACGCACTCAAGGGCCTAGAGAAAAGCGGCGTGCCGATCGATGCGACCATAGGTATGGCCATCGCGCTACCCATCGTGGTGGGTATCGCCTGGATCGCGCTGCGACGGATCAAGAACCGTGTCACCGGCTCGGCCTGATCGGGGTGAACAACCCTGAGGCCACCACAGCCACACAGGGTGCGATGCAAGTCCCGGCCTTCGCCCTGACGTTGCTCCACCCTCGGCACTGGCCGGTCTGGCTGGGCTTTGGCATCTTGAGATTGTGTGCACTGCTGCCCTATTCGGCTGGGATGGCGCTCGGCCGTGGGCTCGGCCGGCTGTTTATGCGGGTGGCGAGAAGCCGCCGCCGAATCGCAGAAATCAACCTGGCGTTGTGCTTTCCGGAACTCTCTGATGCCGAGCGTGCAACACTGGCCAGGCAACATTTCGAATCACTCGGCATGGCGCTTGTGGAGATCAGCTTCATCTGGTGGTGGCCAGGTGAGCGCTTCAACGAGTATGTCCAGATCGAGGGCGAAGAGCACATCCCGCAAGCGCTCGCGCAAGGGCGTGGCATCATCTTCGTGTCGGCACATTTTACTACCCTTGAGGTACATGGCCGGATCTTGGGTGGGCTGACGCCGGTATCACCGATGTACCGCGAATTCGACAACCCTGTGGTCGCCTTCATGGTCTTGCGCAACCGCAGTCGAGCGATACGCGATTTGATCCCAAAGAACGACGCCCGCAAGTTCATCCGCACGCTAAAGGCCAACGAGTCCGCCTGGATCATCCCCGATCAGGACTCGAGTATGAAATACAGCGTATTCGCCGATTTTTTCGGTGTTCCGGCCGCGACAAATGTCTCGATCTCGCGCTTCGCACGCATCACCGGGGCAGCGGTAATCCCTTTCACCACCGAACGCCTCGACCAGGGTTACCGGACACGCTTCCTACCAGCACTCGAGGCCTTCCCAAGCGATGACGTGGTCGATGACGCACGCCGCCTCAATCGGCTGTTCGAGACCTGGATCCGCGCGCAGCCGGCTCAATACCTTTGGATACATCGCCGCTTCAAGCACCGCCCACCCGGCGAGGCCAGCCCATATTGAGCGCCGCGCCTGCTGGTCGAATCCCGCCTCGGTCGTCGTATACTCGGTGTTCCCGGGCCACCAACCGCGCGCATGTCAGGACACACAGGCAAAATCAGCATCTTGTTGATCGAGGACCACAAGGACATCGCCGAGATGATCACCTTTTATCTCGAGGTGCGCGGCTATCAACTAGATTACGCGGCAGACGGTATCACCGGCCTGCACCTCGCGGTGGTCAACTCCTATGACGCCATCTTGCTCGATCTGATGCTGCCGGGCCTCGACGGACTCTCGGTCTGTCGCAAGCTCCGTGAGGAGGCCCGCCTCGATACACCGCTGCTGATGCTGACCGCGCGTGATACCCAGGACGACAAGATAAGCGGCCTGGATGCCGGCGCCGACGACTATCTGGTCAAACCGTTCGACATTTGTGAGCTGGAGGCGCGTCTGCGCGCCCTGGTGCGCCGGGGCCGCGGGGCAATCGCCACCGACAAGCTGCATGTCGCCGACCTGACCTTGGATACCGGCACCCTGGAGGTCGAACGGGCCGGGCGACGCCTGACGCTTACACCGATCGCGATGAAGATACTGATAGTGTTGATGCGCGCCGCGCCACGGGTGGTCAGCCGCTCGGAACTCGAACGCGCAGTCTGGGGCGACATACTGCCGGACAGCGACACCCTACGCAGCCATCTCTACACCCTGCGCAAGACCATAGACAAACCATTCGGTAGGCCTCTACTCCACACAATTCACGGTGCCGGCTATCGGCTGGCGGATGCCGATGACGACTAACGGCGGACTGAAGAGCCGTATAAGCCGGACATTCCTGCTGCAGGCCGGCGCAATAAGCGTGGCAGCTGTCGTCAGCGTTCTAGTGGCAGGCATCGTGATCAAGCACGTCTTGGTCACGGAAGCGCTGCGCTTAGAGGCCGAGTACTTCTGGTCGCGCTACACCGCCAACCAGGACTTCAGCCGGCCGGATACGCGCAATCTCAGCGGATTTCTAGCCCCGGCAGACGATAATCGAGACTTTCCGGAAGGCCTACGCGACCTCGGGGACGGCTTCCATGATGTGCCCAGCGGGGCCGACTTCACGACCGTCTATGTCAGCAGCCGCAACGACGAGCGGCTTTACCTGGTGTTCGACGGCGAGCGGGTCAACGAGCTGGCGGCGTATTTCGGCCTGATACCGCTGATGATCGTGCTCATGGTCTTGTATCTATCGATCTGGCTGGCCTACCGGGCCTCGCACCGCGCGGTCTCGCCGATAAGCGGGCTGGCGCGCGAGGTCAATCGACTCGACCCGAATGCGCCGGACGCCAACCTTTTCGTCGACCATCACTTGGCGCCGGACGCCGATGACGAGGTCAGGGTCCTGGCCGGCGCACTGAGCGACCTCGCCGAGCGACTTGCCGCGTTCGTCGAGCGCGAACGCACCTTCACGCGCGACGCTAGTCACGAATTGCGCACCCCTCTGACCGTGATCCACGTCGCCGCCGATATGCTGCTCGAACGCGATGACCTGGGTGACGAGGCACGCACTAGCGCCCAGCGCATCAAACGTTCTTGTGGCGAGATTGAGGAGCTGGTCGAGGCCTTCCTGCTACTGGCCCGCGAGGGCGATCTGAGTCTGCCGGAGACACCTGTGTGCATCAACGAGGTCGTCGACCACGAACTCGATCGGCTGCGTCTTATCTCACGCGATAAACCGGTCGAGGTGCGGCTCGAGGCGGTGCGTCGCTTGTTCGTACAGGCACCAGAACAGGCCGTCTCGGCGGTGGTGGGCAATCTACTGCGCAACGCCTTTGCCTACACTGACGGTGGCTGGATCCGGGTCCGCATCGGCGCGCGTCACCTGACCATCGAAGACAGCGGTGTGGGCATGAACGACGACGATATCCGCGATGCCTTCGAACCGTTCTTTCGCGCCAACCCCCAGCGCCGCGGCGGGCACGGCGTGGGGCTTACCATCGTTCGACGCTTTACCGACCGCTTCCATTGGCCGGTAGAGATCAGTAGCCGACCAGGCAGCGGCACCCTGGTCAGGGTCGGCTTTCGGCACGCCATCCGCAGGGCACAGGAGCGGCCGCTGGCCGGGTAATCCCCCACTCAAAAAACCCCTTCTTTCGCGGCCTTCACGCTTTCTTCACATCCGCAAGACCCCGGGTTCACACCGTACTCCGTAGAGTAGGGTCTCAGCGTTTTATGGTGGAGAATGTACAGATGACTAACGTAACGGCAATCGGCATTGTCGAACAAGGCTTGGTGCCCGATAAGGTCAGTCGTGCGGGCATCCGCCGCCTTCTAAAGACTCGGCTCAAAGAGCTGCAACCGGACAACTGCGAGCAAGTCGCGCGCAACGTGCGCAGCTTTATCGATATGATGGATAAGTCACCGGTGGCGGTACTATCTGACAAAGCAAACGAGCAACACTACGAAGTGCCCGTTGAGTTCTATCGTCAGGTGTTGGGTCCGCACGCCAAATATAGCTGTGCCTACTGGGGCAAGGGGGTACGCCACCTCGCTGGCGCTGAGCAACGCGCCTTGGAGCTGACCTGCGATCGTGCCCACCTGCATGATGGTCTGGACATCTTAGAGCTCGGTTGCGGTTGGGGTTCTTTGACCCTTTTCATGGCTGAACGCTATCCACACGCCAACATCACTGCGGTGTCGAATTCACATTCGCAGCGCCAACACATAGAGCAAGAAGCGGCGCGCCGCGGTTTGACCAATCTCGTGGTGCTCACAGCAGACATGAACGACTTCGACATCCCACAGCAATTCGATCGGGTGATGTCAGTCGAAATGTTCGAGCACATGCGTAACTACCGCCGTTTGCTCGCCCGGATCAGTGGCTGGCTTGCCCCGGGCGGGCTTTTTTTCATGCACATCTTCTGTCACCGCAATTCGCCCTATGAATTCGTCGACCGCGGACCGACTGATTGGATGAGCCGACACTTCTTCAGCGGCGGCATCATGCCCAGTGACGACCTGCCGCTGCATTTTCAGGAAGACCTCAAGTTACTGCACCGCTGGCGCTGGAACGGGCGCCACTACGAGAAGACGCTCAACGCCTGGCTCGCGCGGATGGATCAGCGCCGCGCCCAGTTGATGCCGGTGCTGCAGAAGACCTATGGCGCAGAGCAGGCTAATACCTGGTGGGCGCGCTGGCGCCTGTTCTTCATGGCCTGTGCAGAGCTGTTCGGCTACGCCCGTGGCAATGAATGGTGGGTCAGTCATTATCTGTTCGAACGGCCCGAGGGCTGATCAATAAGACTGCTACCGGAGTTCGTCATGTGGGCCGTGATGTTAAATTTCGTGCTGTTCCAGCTCGCCTGGTTCGCTTGTGTGCTGGGCGCAGCCCACGGGATGCCCTGGCTAGGCCCGTTGGCCGTTGCAGCGGTGGCCACAGTGCATCTTATCCGCGCCCCCAACGGGTGGTCCGAATTCGCACTGCTGCTACTGGCCGCCACTATCGGCACTGTGTTCGATTCGGCACTGGTCTCGACCGGCTGGCTGGCGTACCCGTCTGGACAATGGCACCCGATGCTCGCGCCTTATTGGATCATTGCAATGTGGATCGGCTTTGCCACGACGTTGAACGTCAGCCTTAACTGGCTCAAGGGTCGCAGCCTACTGGCCGCCTTGTTCGGCGCAATCGGCGGCCCGCTGGCGTATTTCGCTGGCGCCAAACTCGGTGGCGTCACCTTCGTCAACGATATCCCAGCGCTTGCGGCATTGGCGGCCGGTTGGGCGATCATCATGCCGCTGTTAGTGATCGCGGGCGGCCGTCTCGACGGCTGGCGAACCGGGGTCGGCTGCCGGGCGCTGGCCAGCGCGACCGAGACCTAGAGGCCCGCCTGAGATGTCTGTCTTTCTGTACGGATTGTTCGCCATCCTCCTTGCCGGCTTGCTGACCTGGGCACTCAGCCTCGCCAAACGCGATGTCAGCATTGTCGACAGTCTGTGGTCACTGATGTTTCTACTGGCCGCCACGGTGTACCTGGCCACCGCACCTGACCCCGGCTCGCGTGCGGCGCTGGTCATGCTCATGGTCGCGTTGTGGGCGATCCGTTTGTCGGCCTATATCACGTGGCGCAATTGGGGCGAGGGAGAGGACTTCCGATATCAGGAGATTCGGGCGCGCAACCAGCCGGGATTCGCCATCAAGAGCCTGTACCTGGTGTTTGGCCTGCAAGGTGTCATCGCGTGGCTGGTCTCCTTGCCACTGCTGCTGGCGATCCACAGCACCAGCCCGTTGGGCTTGATCGACGCGCTGGGGCTGACGTTGTGGGCAATTGGCATGGTTTTCGAGGTGGTCGGTGACTGGCAATTGACACGCTTCAAGGCCGACCCAGGCAACCGCGGCCAAGTGCTCGACAGAGGGCTGTGGCGTTACACCCGCCACCCCAACTATTTTGGCAACGCCTGCATTTGGTGGGGTTTCGCGCTGATGGCCCTGGCTGCAGGCGGCTGGTGGGCCCTGATCTCCCCGCTGTTAATGACCTTCTTATTGCTCAAGGTTTCGGGTGTCGTGCTGCTAGAAAAGGACATCTCCGAACGTCGTCCCGCATACCGGGACTACATTCGGCAAACCAATGCCTTTTTTCCGGGTCCACCTAGGGCCCCACAGCCAGCCAGTAACGGCTCGGAAGCACGCACTTGAAGACACTCAAACAACTGATGTTCTTGGCCTGTTTGGCCACATCCGGTTTGGCAATCGGCGACCTGTCCGAGGGCAAGCTACGATTCCAGGTGCTGCTGGACGACAAACCGATCGGATCACACAGTTTCCGGATCCTGGAAAGCGACTCGCAGCGTGTGATCGAAAGCGCAGCGGCGTTCGATGTCAGCGTGCTGTTCGTACCGGTATTCAGTTACCGACACAGCAACACCGAGGTCTGGCGCGACGGCTGTTTGGTGCGACTGGATTCAGCGACCGATTCCAATGGCAAGCACTATCGCGTCGAGGCACGCCAGGAGACCTCGGCCTTAGCAGTTGTGACGGAATCGGCCGCGCGCACCTATCCGGCCGACTGTTTGATGAGTTTCGCCTACTGGGATAGACGCATCTTGGGTCAGGAACGTCTACTCAACGCCCAGACCGGCGAGCTGGTCGAAGTCGATATCCTGCCACTCGGCACCAGTGAGATCACGCTCGGCGACTTGGCGCTAGCAGCAGACGGCTACCATATCTTGGCGGAGTCTGAGGGCTTCGATATCCGGGTTTGGTATAGCCAGGCCGACGGGCGCTGGCTGGCATTGGAATCGCGACTGCCCAACGGCCGCCTGATGCGCTATATCCCGACTGAGACTAGTCTACTCGCTGCCCTCACGCAGAGCAGCTCATAGCACACTTGGAGGAGATGTATGAGGGCCATGGCCTTGATGGCAGTCGTCCCGCTGACCCTGAACCTAATGGCATGCCAGTCATCACCCGAATCAATGCCGCGTATTGTCGAAAAACTCGACCTAGAACGCTTCATGGGTGACTGGTATGTAGTCGGTAATATCCCAACCTTCATCGAGCGCGGCGCGCACAATGCGGTCGAGACGTACGAGCTCGACGGCAAAGATCGGATCGCCACCACCTTTCGCTTTCGCGACGGTAGTTTTGACGGGCCGATCAAGGTCTATCGCCCGACCGGCTTCGTGAGCAACGAAAGCAACGCGATTTGGGGCATGCAGTTTGTCTGGCCCATCAAGGCCGAGTATCTGGTGCTGTTTCTCGATGACGACTACCAGCGGACCATCATCGGCCGCTCGAAGCGAGACTATGTCTGGTTCATGGCCCGCAAACCCGAAATCAGCACCGCCGAATACGATGAGATGCTGAGCGTCGCCGCAGACGCAGGTTACGATACTTCGCTGATTCAAAAGGTACCCCAGCAGTGGCCGGAGCCTTGACCGGCAACACCCGTACCTAGTGGGCCAAGCCAGGCTCAGGTTAATCTGATTTGTTGCCTGCACCACCTTGCACACGCACATCGAGTGGCCGGCTGGTGTAGAGGTGCATGTCGCGCTGCGGGAAGGCGATCTCGATTCCGGCCTGATTCATCCCCTGATTGATCGCCAAGTTGATGTCGTTGATGGTACTTAGTCGATGATCGATGGCATCGATGTAGCAACGCAAAGAGATCATCAGTGCGTTGTCGCCGAATGCATCGAAGGTGACGAAAGGTGCAGGCTCTTTCATGATGCGTGGGTGATCGGCAGCCGCATCGTGCATGATCTGGCGCGCACGCTCGACATCGCTGCCATAGGCTATGCCCACATTGATCAAGATGCGGGTCGTCTGGTCGCTCAGCGACCAATTCAATAGCTCCTGGGTGATGAAGTTCTTGTTCGGCACCAAGAGCTCCTTGCGATCCCAGTTGCGGATCGTGGTCGCGCGGATCCGAATCCGGGTAACCACCCCATCGGTGTTACCCACGGTCACCACGTCACCGACCCGGATTGGGCGTTCGAACAAAATGATCAGACCACTGATGAAATTGGCGACGATCTCCTGCAAACCAAAACCGATACCGACCCCGAGCGCAGCAAACACCCACTGGATCTCGGACCAGCTGCCACCCAGCCGACCGAATATCCAGACGATGCCAATGGCAACGATGAGATAGTTGGTCAGCGTGACCACCGTATAGCGGCCACCCTGCCCCATGTTCAGTCGCTGCAACAAGACGATCTCGAGGAACGCCGGTAGCTGTCGCGTCGCCACTATAACCAGAACAAGCATCAGCAATGCGGCGCCCAAGCTCGAAAGGGTGATCGGAATGGGGTCTTCCACGCCCGCCTTTGTATAGGTCCAGAGCGTCACATCGTCGAGTATCCCCAGGGCTGGCAACATGTCCCGCCAGATAAACCAAAAACCGATCAGACCAGCCACTAGCATCGCATTGTTAGTCAGCTTGCGACTGGTGGCATCTAGTGCCTTGAAATCCACTTTGGGTTCTTCGACCTCGCGCAACGAAGCCGCTTCCGGGTCTTCACTGGCATCCTTGGTCTCGCGCGCTGCCTGTTCCGCTTGGCGCTTGGCCATAATCGCCTGCAGACGCAACTTGCGTTGGTTCAGCACCAACCAGCGGACGATCAATTGATGCACAACGATCGCTAGCAACACCAGCGAGGTACTTGCCAGGATGTGCTCGATCGTCATGCCCGCGGTGTAGGTGAAACCGGCGAGGGCGATGACCCCCGCGACCAGTGGCGAACCGACCAGCAGCAAAAACCAAATCAAGCGCAGCCGATGCACCATGCCCTCCGGATTGTGTGCCGCCAAGGTGCTGATTACGCCATTGGTCGGGTGTGAAAGGCGGAAGAAAAACACGCTGAAGGCCAACATGAGTATCACGAACATCCCGCGCCCCAGGCCACTGCCCCAATCGTGGGTCTCCAGGCGCATCGTCAACGCAGTCAACAACGCCAGTGTGGTCAGCGTCGGGAGCACCCAACGGAGGTCGCGGTGCAGCCGCTTAAGCCCGGCCTCGCGCCACCCGAAGTGGACGGCGGCGATACTGAGGGGGGCCGAAAACAAACGCAGCGCTTGGAGCTGAAACAGCAATGGTGCAGTCGTCGCCAATGCGTACCCGACGGCAACAGTGAACTCGCTCGCCTCATAGCCTGCTTGCAATCGGTGTCCGATCACGAACATCAGCAAGGCAGTGGGCAGCGCCAGCAGCAAGATGGCACCAAAGCCTAATAGGGTATCTCTCGCCCGATCTTTCTGGATTATGCGGACATTGCTACCGCTATCGCGCAACGCCTGCCGCAGCCGCGGTCGCCGCAGCCAGACCAGCACAGCACCTAGCAATACCGGATACACCAAGGGTGACAGTGCAACCTCGCTCACCAGGCTACCCACAACATCCAGCCAGTTGGTGGGTGAAAGCAGGTTGGCCAACTGACCTGGGATCAGGCGTATCGATTCAAGACCCACTACCTGCGAGCTACGGACCCACAGCAGACGCTTGTCGAGGAAGGCATTGAATCGCACCACGACCTCGACCAGACGCCGTTGGGCGAAATCGAGTTCGCTCAAACTCTGTAAAAAGGTGCGTTGGATCTCGAGAGCCTGTTCGATCAGCGAGCGCCGCGTCACGGCAAGTACCTGCAACTCTTCTCCTACCCCCATCGCCTCCCCGAGTTGAAGCGATCCCGACAGCTCCTGGATGTAGCCCTGCAGGTCACGGAGTTGGGCACGTTCCTCCTCGAGCTGAATTTGCGACAGGGTGGTTTCGGCAATGCGGTCCTCCAGATCGCGTGCCGTCTTTCGGAGACGGGCAGGATTGGGCAGGACGCGACGCTGCTCTTGCAAGACCTGGCCGAGGATCTGGCTGAGGCCGGCGACCTCGATCTTTTGTTGAGTCGTGGCGAAGTTTTCTTCGATCCGCTTGGCATCCGCTACCATCCGTTGTTCGCGCTGCTCAATACCCTCGATCGCGCCGGCGATCTCGTCGATTTGCTCACTGAGGCTCAGGTTACGAGCCGCCAGATCGGCGACCACAGGGTGTTTGCTCGCGGCCGCGCGCTCGGCCACCTGGGCATCCAGTTTTATCTGTTCCGTATCGGCCAGGCGCTGGGCGTTCGCAGCCGCTTCCAGACGGCGCACCTGGCGTTGTGCGCGCGCCAGTGTGATCTCGCTGAGATCTAACCGGGCCTGCAAGAGTTTCAGGCGGATCGGGTGGCTAGCCAGATCTTGCTCCAACATCAGGACTTCGGCGCGTAGGCGCTCGAGCTCGGACTCGTTCATCCAGCGGCGCGCGGCCGCTATCTCGGGTGCCTGCCCCTCACCCGGCGCAGGCGCCGCCTCGGAGTTCTTGGCAACGATTTGGCCCCTGACATCGCTGAGACGCTCGCGGATCTTGCGCGGTCGGTCACGTTCCTTGTCCAACCGAGCCTTGAGTTCGGCCAATTGGGCCTCTTCCAGGGCCCGCTCGGCCTCTGCCTTCTGTAAATTCAGCTCGATCTCAGCCAATGAAAGGCCTTGGATGGCCGAGGGCGCGGCCTGTCCTCCGGCCGATGCGCTGCGGATATCGGCACGCAGGCGCTGCAGCTCGCCTGGGCCGGTCTGAATAAGGCCTGTGAAGCCTTCGGTGTTCTCGCGATAGACGGCCGCAGTCTCAAGACTGCTGATCGCCCTTCGGTAATACTCGGAAAGCAGCGATTTTGTCGTGTCATCGACACCACTGGACTTGGTAAGCTCTTCGGCCTGCTGGCGGATAACGCTCAGTGACGGGGCTTCACCTGAGCTATCAGCGGCTGACTCCGGCGCTGCCTGGGCCAGGCTGCACAAGATCAGGCCGATAAACAGCCAGCAAACAGCGGGCAGGTAAAACAAGGATCGGAAAGGCAATTTCATTCAGTGTCCATCGCGGCGTACCGCACACCGTCAAGCCGGCACCCGCCCGAAATTGCGCCATCAGCCGCACGGCCGTGCCTGATCCGCATTGTGCACCAGACCGCCACGGCCGGACACAGCAGCGCCGTTGGAGACGTAACTAGAAGCCAACCAAGCCCTTGGAGAGGGCACCGGGGTGGGCCATAAATCAGACGCAACGGCACGGCGAGCATGCCAGACAGTGTCCTGTATCATTCGCAGAACATCGACATAGGAATCCAAATCTATGACAAGTTTCTTATTAGCTTTGTTGGTCGGGGTCATCATCGGCTGGAACACTCAGCAACCACAATGGGCCAAAGATGCCCAAGACAAACTGATGGAGTTTATCGGCCAGCGCCCCCGCGACTAAGTCGCCGACAAGCAGCTCTTGCCGAGCGTGGCCCAGGGCCCGATTCGACATCTCTCAGCGCGCGGGATGCCATCGACCTTGGGCCGCGAATAAGACGGCCCGCCGCCACTGCCTGACAGCGATTGTCGACCATCTAGGGCCTGTTCCATCGGACATGGCGCGCGATATGCTTGGTTAAAGCCAGCATCACCGGCTCCGCCGCGCTGTGCGGCAGGCCGGGCTGCGCTAGGAGTTGGGGTATGCATGGTCGAACTGTCTGTGTGCCGGTCAACAGCCCAGCCTGGAGATACTACATCCGGCAGGGCTGGTCTCAACGGCGCTCGGACGGTCGTTGGGCAACACTGACCGAACACACACCAATGGCTGCAGCTCGCCACATCGGGCTGCTCGGCCCTATCCCGACGACAAACATCGTTCAACACCTGTGATCGCCACCGCTGCAGGTACCTTCCAAGGTCTCTTTTGGCTTTTGCGAGGCAACCATCTTCGATTGAAAACGCAAGGCGGTTTTCTATAGACCCTGCCAGGGGTATTCAATAGCGATTCATCGACCCAGATCGATGATAGTAGTCCATCGCAACTGTTAGGGCATCCCGAATTAATATAATAAAATCAATATTTTGTTAGCGGCACCTATCTCCTTTGGCAGTCTGCCTAAAGCATGCGGATCGGGACAATGTGGGGCTTTTGGCACTTTATGACAGCGCCAATCTGTCTAAGTGCTGGCGACGCGACCCTGTGGCAGTCGTCTCCAAGGGCGACGCCCAACACAGGCTTCGCACTGCCCTGTATATCGCCGGTGGCCCGTAAAGACGTCTATAGCTCGCTACCCTTGGGTTGCGCTATTGGATGCCGATAACTCCATCGTCCAAAGTATCTCGCATCAAGATGGACGGGGCTTGAATAATCACCGCATATACTCAGACAAGCACGAACATCCGCTTCCCTGAGCAGACATTGCCGATATCCCAGCCTCTCCAAGTCTCAGCACTGAAGATAAAGAACCCAACCAAATGTCTGCGGCAACAACTTACCTGGTAGCGATCCTACTGTTTGTAGCTTCGTCTGCAGTGTCAGCCCAACCCATGAATCTGAATGACCTCCCCGATCCACTGCGGCCATGGATTGGCTGGGTACTGCATGAGCAACCCGAGTTGGCCTGTCCGGTGCGATACAGCGACGATTCACGCAGCTGTGTATGGCCCGGCGAGCTGCACCTAGACGCTTCTTCAGCGGGCGCAGCCTTTCGGCAGGCCCTGACGGTCTACAGCGAGAGCGAGGTGCGTCTCCCCGGGGACGGCAAGTACTGGCCGACCAATGTGCGCCTGGGTAAGTCGCCGTTACCTGTGGTCGAGCGCGACGGCAAGCCGCATGTGGTTCTGCAACCGGGGAGCCACCGGATATCCGGCGAGTTCCGCTGGTCTGAGTTGCCGACGGCGCTTGGCATACCTGCGGGCACCGGCATTGTGCGATACACCGTCGAAGGACGCCCGATTCGACTGCCGCAGATTCGTAGCGGAAGCCTTTGGCTGGGGAAGGGTGCTTCTGCCACGCGTGACAAGACCGCCGAAGATCAGCTAACCATGGCCGTGTATCGCCTTGTTCAGGATGGTCACCCTGGGCAAATCGTCACCCAGCTTGCGGTCGATGTTTCCGGCGGGCAGCGCGAGATGGTGCTCGGCACTCCGGTTCTCGACGGCTTCGTCCCAATCAAAATCGAAAGTCAACTGCCTGCGAGGATTGAGTCGGACGGCTCGCTGCGCGTGCAACTGCGGCCTGGGCGCTGGGTGTTTAGAATTCACGCCCGCGCGACTACCGATTTTACACAGTTGGCCATGCGCTCGGCCGGCCAGCCTGCGGCCTGGCCCAAATCCGAGGTTTGGGTCTACCGCGCGTCGCCCCGAGATCGTCTGACCGAGATCGATGGCGTTCGCCAGATCGATCCACGCCAAGTTCGCCTACCAGACGGCTGGGGCAATCTGCCGACCTACCGGCTTGAACCAGACTCGGCATTCAATATCCAGGTCATACGGCGTGGAGACCCACAGCCCGAACCGGACCGTCTCTCGCTGGCGCGCGACCTATGGTTGGATTTCGACGGCGCGGGTTTTACGGTGCGCGACCAACTCTCGGGCCGGATCACGACCGGCTGGCGCTTGTCGGCCGAGGAACCCTTCCAACTCGGCCGAGTCGTGGTTGACGGCAAGCCGCAGCTCATCACCAAGCTCGCAGAAGATGCGCGCTACGGGGTAGAGGTTCGCCGCGGTGCATTGAACCTATTTGCCGAATCTCGCTATGAAGGCAACGCCATCGCGATGCCCGCGGTCGGCTGGGGACGTGATTTCCAGCAAGTCACAACCCAGCTCCATCTTCCGCCCGGTTACCGACTACTGGCGGTCTCGGGTGTCGACAACGTCCCCGCCTCCTGGCTGCAAAGTTGGACGCTCTACGACATTTTCCTGGTGTTGATCATCGGTCTGGCCGCCGGAAAGCTCTGGGGCTGGGGCTGGTCGCCCATTGCATTGCTCACGGTCGGCCTGACCTGGCACGAATTCGATGCCCCCCGCATGATCTGGCTTTATCTGATGGCGGTCGTTGCCCTGCTACGTGTGATGCCATCGCCCAGCCGGCTGCTGTCCACACTCAAGCTGGCGCACTGGCTGGGCTTGGTGGTGTTGCTCGCGATAGCGCTGCCGTTCATGGTGCAACAGGCTCGCGAGGGCGTGTATCCGCAGCTTGATCAGCACCGCGGGTCTGCGTTCAGCAGCGCGCCGACCGTCTCCGAGTATGCCAGCCCAGCAAGACAAAAGGAGGCAATGCCGCGCGACCAGTCGACCGGGCTGGGGTCAGACATCGCCAACGCGGCCTCTGAGGCAACCTTGCGGTCGTCGAAACGACCGCTGCAATCCCCTGAGCGCCGCACGCTCGATGAGATCGATCCCTCAGCGACGGTACAAACCGGCCCCGGACTGCCAAACTGGCGATGGCGCACCGCCACGCTGCAATGGAACGGCCCGGTCGCCGCGGATCAACACATCGGCGTGTACCTGATCGGACCATGGCTGCACCTGGTGCTGAATTTCATGACTATCCTGCTCCTCAGTGTATTGGCCTGGCGTGTTTTGGACCTAAAACGCCGCAATGGGAAGTGGCGCATCGGCTATCTGCTGGTGGTTGTGCTGGCCGGTTTCTCCGGCAACGGCGGAGCCTCCACCATTCCGTCTCCGGATATGCTAGAGGAGTTGGCGCAACGGTTGGCCGAGCCCGCTACCCATCCCCCGCGCGCGGCGATATCAAAGATGTCGATGGTGTACTCGGCCGACAAGCTGCGGATCGAATTCACAGCCGATGCATTGCAGGAAACCGCCATTCCTCTGCCAATCGATACCAAGCTGGTCATGCCGGTGCGGGTGCGAATCGACGGTGCCAATGTCTCCGACCGACTGCAGCGCACGCAACAGAACGCGCTTTGGGTGTTGCTACCGGCCGGTCGACATCGGCTCGAAGTGCAAGCCTATCTGCCACCGGTCGATCAGCTGCAGCTCCCCTTGCCGCTTCGGCCACGCAAGGTCGTTGCAACCGGAAAAGCTTGGACGATCGATGGTATAGACGCAGAAGGCCGACCGGCGACACAGTTGAGTATGGTGCGCATCCGCGGCGCCGATGGCGCACGGCTCGGCGAGCTGGCGCCTTCAGTCTTGCCTGCCTTTGTGCGAGTGGAACGTACCCTTCGATTGGGTATTCGCTGGGAGGTGCTTACCCGCGTGGTTCGTGCCTCACCGCTAGGCACGCCGGTCGCGCTGAAGGTGCCGGTCCTGCCTGGCGCTGCGGTAGTCACCGAGGAAGTAGCGGTCGAGAACGGACAGGTGTTGGTCAATCTGCGGGCCGACCAGCGCGAGCTGCGCTGGCTGTCGCGACTGTCGCCAGTGGATGTCCTAACACTCGAGGCACCGGCGCATGCCAACTGGCTCGAGACCTGGCGCGCCGACATCGCCCCGCTGTGGCATGCCTCGATCGAGGGTATCCCGCCGATCCATCACCAGGACAATGGCAACAAGTGGCTACCCACTTGGCATCCATGGCCGGGGGAGCAAGTGTCGTTTGCCATCCAACGCCCGCAAAGTGTAGCAGGCAACACTGCAACCATCGATCAGAGCCAATTGACCGTTCGACCAGGAAAGCGGGCCAGCGACTCGACGCTGTCATTTCGACTACTTGCCAGCCAGGGTGGTCGCCGTGACATCCTATTGCCGGAGGGCGCACAGCTGCAATCGGTCAAGGTAAACGGCAAGACCCAACCGATCCGCCAGGAGGGACTTGAGGTCAGTCTCCCGGTGGTTCCAGGCACGCAGTCTTTCGAACTTTCCTGGCGGCAGATGCAGGGAGTCGCCGCCAATTGGCGCACCCCCGCGATCTCTTTAGGTGACGCCAGCGTCAATGCGCGCCTGAGTGTGCACGCACCGCGCGACCGCTGGACACTCTGGGTATCGGGCCCCCGCCTCGGACCGGCTGTGCTGTTTTGGAGTCTGCTGACCGTGCTACTCCTGGTTTCCTTCGTATTGGCCCGAATCAGCGGTGGCAAGCTGCCGGTCGGTTTTGCGACCTGGCTATTTTTAGGTGTCGGCCTGACCCAGGTGTCGGTCTTCGCACTGATCGTCGTCGCTGCCTGGTTCTTCACGGTTCACTACCGATCGACCTTGGCACCAGAAAACAAGCAGGAGAAATTGAGCTTCAATCTGCTGCAATCGCTGATCGTGGTGTTGTCGATCGCTACCGCCATGGTGCTGCTGGGCGCCGTGGAAACCGGCCTACTCGGGCAACCGGCCATGCAGATCCAGGGCAATAACTCTTCGGCGTACCATTTGCATTGGTATCAAGACCGCGTTACCGACCAGTACCCACAGGCGATGGTCCTCTCGGCGCCACTCTGGGTCTATCGCGCATTGATGATGGCCTGGGCATTATGGCTCGCGTTTTCGCTGCTTTCCTGGGTCAAGTGGGGGTGGCGGGCGTTCTCGGCTGGTGGTCTGTGGCATAGCGTCGGGCTCAAGCGCACCAAGCCGAAGCCCTCTAGCGGGACCGGCGCGACCAAGCCGGTGGTGCCAAAAACACCCGGAAACCCACCTGAGCCCTAGGCGTGGGCAACAGCGCCGCGTAGGCGATGCTGAGGACAACGCGAGGCATAGTTGCCCAGCCGCGCTAACCAGCCCACGAACACCTTTTGTAGGCATGTCAATTGCATCGCGAGCCACGTGGTCCACCGGGCGTCAAGCAATTGTCGTCTCGGTTGCGGCCAAGGTTTTATCGCTAAGGAGACCCGAGGTAGTGCGCACCGTCATCAATTTGCTAGACAAGTATCTTGGTCGTCCACGCTTAGTGGAGTTCGACTATCACGACTCGCGCGGCCACCATCACGGCCGCTGCTATGTCAAATGTCTCGGGCGCAGCCAGCACCGCATCGAGCGCGCGCTGCGCGGTCTCGGCTACACCAATGTTCGCATCGACTGAGCCATTCGGTATCGGGTCGAGTCACAGATAATAGAGCAACAGCGAAAATCCGAGCAGCGCGGCCACCCAGATCACCATGCTGCCAAGTGGCCAACTACGGGCCAACACCCCACGCGGCCCGTGATGGACATAGAGGTTATCGATCAGCCGCTGGGCCTTCCCTAGCATCCGCTGCTCTTGCGCGGCCCGCGCGGCGCTGGTCCGCCCCGTAAACTCCTTGCCTATCTCTTTAAAGAACTTGCGATAGAACCAGTCGAAGTCGAGGCTGATCGTCAGGGTGCGGCGCATCTGCTTGAGCATGACGAAGAACGCAAAGCCGGCAAACAAGAGCAGCTGCAACTGCGTCACCAAGTGTTCAATCGTGTAGGGTTGGTAATCGACCGGATACGGCAGGATTGCGTACAGCGGCTGGGGATACAAACCTAGGGCGATACACAGAAAGGAGAACAACCACATCGCGTTGCGCAGATTGGTCGGTGGATCGGGCGGGCGCATACCCGAATCCTTCTGAAAGAAGACGAACCACGGAAACTTGATTCCAGCATGCAAGAAGACGCCGGCCGAGGCCGCCACCAACAGCATCCAGACCCATAGCAGGCCCTGATCCGCGGCAGCTTGGGTCTCCAGCGACTTACTGATGAAGCCCGACGTGAACGGGAAGGCCGAGATCGCCAACGCACCGATGATGCCGTTTATCGCGGTGATCGGCATACTCTGAAACAGTCCCCCCAAGTCAGTACATTTTCGTTTACCGGTCATCAGCAGCACACTTCCGGCAGACATCAGCAACAAGGCCTTATAGATGATGTGAGCAAAGGCATGGGCGGCGGCGCCATTGAGCGCCATCGGCGTACCAATACCGATCGCCACGACCATGAAGCCGACTTGATTCACAATGCTATACGCCAAGATCCGGCGCATGTCGTTCTCGAGCAACGCATAGATGATGCCGTAAAACACCATGTAGAGCCCGATCGGGATCAGGACATCGGCTCCCGGAAAGCCAACTAGCAGGGTGAAGACCGCCGTCTTAGTGGTAAACGCCGACAGAAACACCGTACCGCTGGGACTGGCCTCGGGGTAGGCATCGGCGATCCAGGCCGACAGCGGCGGGGCACCGGCGTTGACCAAGAAGCCGATCAAGATCAGCTGGGTCGCTAGGCTATCTGGCTGCATAGCCTGGAATGCCAGCGAACCGGTCTCGACCACTTGGGCAACGATCCCGACCATCAAGACCACGCCACCCAGCAGGTGGACCAACAGGTAGCGCAGCCCCGCCCGATAGGCGCTCACCCCGCCGGCCGACCAGACCACCACCGTGGACCCCAGGGCCATGATCTCCCAAAACACGAACAGGGTCAGTAGATCGCCGGCGAAGGTCACACCGATCGCCGAACCCGCATACACGAACGCAGCGCTTAGCTCCGTTCGACTGGCCTGGCGGTGGGCATAGAGCCCGCCGGCGAAGGCCATGATCGAAAACACGGTAGCGAACAGCCGACCCTCGGCGGTCGAGCGCACGGGCTCCAGCACATAGTCGAGAAAGGGCAGCGTCAGCAAACTGCCATCAGGCAACCACCAAACCGCACCCAAAGTCAGCGCGGGCAGGCCGAGCAACAGCCCCAGCCGCTGGCGCGCGGATGCGAACGGGATCAACAGGCCACCAAGGATCAGGATCAGACCAGGAGACAGCGCCAACTCACTCATCATAATAAGTGTCCTTGCGCTTCAGGAAGATGCCCAAGACCTTGGCCAAGGCAACCATGCCGGCACAGCTTAAAAATCCATACCAGGCATAGAATCCTAAACCGGCATCCAGCGCGAAGCCCTGATCGAGAAAGTGCGGGTGGTGATGCACGAAGGCTTCGGGGAGCAGCGCCAGTAGCAGGACGAGGATCTGGATCACCCACAACTTGGGCAGGTTCTCGGTGCGGTACAGCCAGTGCCGCCTCCCCTGGTCTGGCTTTTCACCCCCCGATACCGGCTGCGACGTTTTCATCCTAGGCCTACCGACTGTTGAACGAGTGCCAATGGAACGCCGGGAAAAAAGAACACCAACAGGGCACAGCCCGCGGTCGTAAGCAGTGCCAGTAAGATCGGCAACGGCGCTTCTCCGTGTGCAACCTGTAGCGCGTCCGCATCGGCTGCTTTGAAAAAAGCGGCATACACGATCGGCATGAAATAGGCAGCATTGAGCAGGGTCGAAAGGATGATTACGACCACAGCAAAAATCTGTTGTGCATCGAGTGCCCCGGTCAGCAGATACCATTTCGATATGAAGCCGGCCACCGGAGGTGCCCCGATCATCGACACGGCACCGACGGTGAAGGCCGCCATAGTCCAGGGCATGCGCCGTCCGATACCGTCTAGCTCACTAACGCGAGTCTTGTGCGCCGTCACCAAGATCGCACCAGCACAAAAAAACAACGTGATCTTGCCAAAAGCATGCATTGCGATATGCAGGCCACCGCCTACCGCGCCGGCAACCACGCCGAGCATACCCCCAAGCACGATATAGCCGAGCTGGCTGATGGTCGAGTAGGCCAGTCGGGCCTTGAGATTGTCCTTTCGTAGCGCGATCAACGAGGCCATGAGAATGGTGATACCGGCGAGTATCAAGAGGCCGTCGGCAGCCGCCATCCGTGCAATGCTGTCGATGCCGAAGATATAGATCACCACCTTGAGCACCGTAAACACCCCAGCCTTGACCACCGCCACCGCATGCAGCAGGGCCGAGACTGGCGTCGGCGCGACCATCGCTGCCGGCAGCCAACGGTGGAACGGCATCAACGCGGCCTTGCCGGTCCCCAGAACGAACAGTAGCAACAGCACACCGAGCAGTCCGTCACTGACCTGGTCATCGAACACCCCACCCGGGGTGAACACCAAGGTGCCGGTCAGTTGCCAAGTCCAGACCATGGCCAGTAGCAACATACCTATTGATGTACCCATCAGCAGCCCGAGGTAGAGCCGTCCTGCCCGTTTCGCCTGCTCCGTGCCGGCATGTGTGACCAGCGGATAGGTCGCCACCGAAAGGATCTCGTAGAACACAAACAAGGTAAGAATGTCGCCAGCCAGCGCAATGCCCAGCGCGGCCGCGATCGACACCGCAAAGGCGCTATAGAAGCGGGTTTGATTGCGCTCGTGGTGGGCACGCATGTAGCCGAGCGCATACAGGGTCGTGATCGGCCACAGAAAGCTCGCCACCAGGGCGAACAAGACCCCCAGTGGCTCTGGGGTCAGGGTCAGCGGCAGCCCAGGCAGGGGTTCGGCGAGCACCAGGCTAGGCGGTGCATCCCAAGATATGGTCACCGCCAGTGCCACGACCAGCGCAAAGGTGATTACCCCGGCCGCGATGCTCACCCCTTCGCGAAGATTCGGGTAGCGACGCGTTGCGAGGACACCGAGCATGCCCAGCATTGGCACTGTGAGGATCCAAGCCAGCAATGATGTGCCGCTCACCCCGCTACCCCCAATAACTGCACAGTGGACTGGCGCGCGACACCGACGCTGATCTCGGTATGCAGTCCGAAGTACAGATTGGCGGCAACCAGGATCCAAACCGGTATCAACATCGACAAAGGTGCCTCACGCACTGCTACCGGCGCGGTCTGAGGTTCTTTGAAGTACGCTGTCTCGACCAGTTTCCAGATGTACACAACGGCCAACAGCGAGCCTAGCAGGATCAGCAAGGCCACCGGCCACAAGCCCTGTTCCAATGAGCCCAGGACCAGATACCATTTACTGACGAAGCCGGCGGTCGGCGGCACGCCGATTAGACTCAGCCCCCCCAGCACGATGGCCGCCATGGACCAAGGCATGCGGCGGCCCAGACCCGCCAAATCGCGCAGGGCCACCGACCCGATTCGATAGGCCACTGCCCCCAAGGCCAGAAACAGCGCACCCTTCATCAACGCA
Source organism: Chromatiales bacterium (assembly GCA_028284585.1). GTDB lineage: Bacteria > Pseudomonadota > Gammaproteobacteria > Chromatiales > Chromatiaceae > Thiosocius. Next base: position 11,477 of record JANQRK010000065.1, on the reverse strand, counting down.
TGGTTGAAGAGGTGCAGCATCGCCGCGCTGATCCCGGTCGGCGATGCCAATCCGATACCAAGCACCATATAACCTATCTGGGCCACACTCGAGTAGGCCAGCATGCGCTTGATGTCTTCTTGGAACACCGCCACCAGCGATGCCGATAGCGCACCTGCCAGACCCAATAAGATCAAGATCAGATCGAGTGGCATCGCGCGCAGGGAGAAATCCGCACCGAAGATCTCGAGCAAAAAACGCAACAAGACATAAACGGCGACCTTGGTTGCGGTAGCCGCTAGGAAGGCAGTCACGGCAGAGGGTGCATAGGCATAGGCGTTGGGCAGCCAAAGATGCAGCGGAAACAGCGCCAGTTTGAGTCCGATGCCGACCGTCAAGAACGCAAAGCCGACCCGCACCGTGCGTGTGTCCGATACCGCTGGCAGACGGTCTGCCAGATCTTGCATGTTCAAGGTGCCGGTCATCATGTATAGAAAACCGATCCCGATCAGGATGAAGGTCGCCCCTATCGTGCCCATCACCAAGTACTGAAAGGCGGCATGCAAGGCACGCCGGTCGCGGCCCATACTGATAACTGCGTATGAGGCCAGTGACGAAATCTCGAGGAATACGAACACATTGAACGCGTCGCCGGTGGCGACTATACCGAGCAGGCCGGCCAGCACCAGCAAGAGCGCGGCATAAAATCGCGCGATCCGATCCGCTGCGATCTCTGCGGCGACGCTGTGGTAAGCAAACACCATGACCACGGCCGCAATCGCGCTGACGATCAGCAGCACATAGGCGCTTAGCAGGTCAATGCGATACTCGATACCCCAAGGTGGGGGCCAGCCGCCGAGGCGATAGCTGATCGGGCCACTCCCAAGAACTTGGAACAGCAGGCTAGCCGCCACGGCAAGGCTCAGCCAGGACACCGCCAGCGACAGTGCCCAAGCCAGTCTGGGACGATCGATCAGTACACACAGGGGTGCCGCCATCAGGGGCAGCAGTACCACCAGCACTGGGAAATGATCGAGCAGGCTCACTGCCGATCAGCCTCCGGTGTCTCTTCGAGACTGGTGGTGCCCTCATTGGCGTCATCATCAGCGCCATCCAGCACTTGGATTTCGTCTTCCTCGACGCTGCCATAGGCCTCGTAGATGCGCACGACCAAGGCCAGACCGACCGCCGTGGTGGCGACCCCGACCACGATCGCGGTAAGGATCAACACATGCGGCAGCGGATTGGAATACAGGGTCACTCCAGGCGTCACAATCGGCGCATCGCCATCCGCGACCTTGCCCAGCGAGATGTAGAAGATGAACACGGAAGTCTGAAACAATGCCAGACCGACCAACTTCTTGACCAGATTGCCATGCGATATCACGATGTAGAAACCGGCCATCATCAGGCACACGGCAATCCAATAATTGTACAGGCCGGGCAGATTGCTCATGCCCGCCGCCCCCGGCCCGACAGCGCGAAAAAGATCGCCAGGACGATCGAGAACACCGTGATCCCAACCCCCAGCTCGACCAGCAATACACCAAGATGTTGGCCATGCACGGGATCGTGCGCCAACGCGGAATAGTCGAGGAAGGCTTTGCCATCGAACAGCGACCACAGCCCGACTCCACCGTATAGCAACACGCCGAGCGCGGCCAGCCGATGCAACCAGCGCGGTGGCACCACTAGGCGCGCGTCACCCTCACCGAATACCAGATCGTAGAGGACAAAGCCGGTGGCAAAGATCACGCCCGCTTGGAAGCCGCCGCCAGCACCGAAGTCGCCGTGGAACTGTACATACAGGCCATACAGCAGGATCAATGGCAGCAAGGCCTTGACCACCACCCGCAGCACGATCTGGTCACCGATCGCGCTTCGGCCGGCCTTGGTCTGCGGCCCCTCGCGGATCCCGAGCAGCAACAACACTGCAACCCCAGCCGTGAAGATCACCACGGTTTCGCCGAAAGTATCGTAGCCTCGGTAACTGGCCAGCACCGCCGTCACCAGGTTGGGCATTCCGACCTCGGTCGGCCCCTGCTCGAGATAGCGTGGTGCCACGTGCTGGTGCACTGGTGCCTCCGGATCACCCAGCCGAGGGGCATCCAAGGTACCGTAGATCAACGCCGCCCCGGTCACAGTAACGACCAGCAGAGACAGCATGGGACTATGCCGTGGCCGCCGCTCCCAACGGCCGGTGAGATGCAGCGTAGACAGCATAAGTACCGTCGTCACACCGGCTCCGACCGCAGCCTCAGTGAAGGCCACGTCCACCGCATCCAGGTCCATGAACAAGACCGCAGTCATCAGACTGTAGACGCCGAACAGGATCACCACGGCGAACAGGTCGCGCAGGCGGATCGCCGCGATCGCTATCAATACCAAAAAGCCCAGCGCGACGACATCGATCAGGCCTTCGATGACGTATCCTCCTGGGCAGCCGCAGCAGGTCCCCCGGTCACCGGCCGCCGGCCACCATGCAAGGCTGCCTTGGCCATCGCATGGGTTGCCGTGGGATTGGTCGCCAGCACCAATAGTGCAATCAGCACTACCTTGAAGAGCTCGAGTGACCATTCCATTTGCAGCATCAGACCCACCAGCAAGAGTGGCGTCGCCAGTGTCTCGGTCAGGCCAGACGCATGCACTCGCGCGAAGAAATCGGGCAGGCGCAGCATGCCAACCCCACCTGTGACACACAGAAAGCCACCGGCCAGAAAGCAGAAGCCACTTAGTATCTCTACCCAAGGGCTCATTGGGCAGTATCCCCATCAGCCGGCGTCCGATACTCGAAGAATCGCATCACCGCGATAGTCCCGACGAAGTTCACCAATGCGTACAACAGCGCAACATCCAGAAAGCTGTGCCAGGAAAGCAGATGCCCGCCGAGTGCGATAAGCAAGACCGTCTTAGTGCCGAAGGAATTGGCTGCCAGCATGCGGTCGTATTCGGTAGGGCCGATCAGTGCACGAATCAGAGCCAATATCATGGTCACCATGACGGCGATGATGGCGGCGATCAACATAGCATTAGATCCCCAGACGCCGGATCCGCCGCTCCATCTCGCCCTCGCACAACTCATCTAGGCCCTCCTGCGACAAGGCATGGACCATGAAGTGGTCGTCGTGCACATCGGTAGTCAAGGTGCCCGGGGTTAGGGTGATCGAGTTGGCGTACAGGGTCTTCTCGAATGGCGTCTGGACCTTGGTGTCCAGCCGAGACCAAATCGGCTGCACCGGGAGACTAGACTGCCAGATGCGGCGCGCCAGATCGACATTGGCCTTGACGACGCACCAAAACAGCCACAGCAGATAACCCACCAGGCCGATGCTTGGATACAGGCGGCTCGGTTCGCCATCGACCCGGTCCATGCGCCACAGGAACCAACTCACCAACAACATCGAAATCACGCCCAGCGTCAGCAACAAGGTAGTGAAGTGTCCGGAGAGCAAGACCCAAAACACCAAAAGAAGTGCGGCAACAAAGAGCCTATGCATAACAGATCCAGTGCACGGAGCTGCTGCCCACGAGCGATGCCCGGTGGCGAGTAGAATCAGCAGCGCCTAGTTTATTGTTGAGGCCACAAAGGTAACCAAATGGAACGACACTCGCAATGTCGCAACCAGAACGCCTGAGTGATGCCGGCCTCACTGGCCGCTCTCTTCGTCTAGAAAACGTGCGATCTCTTCCCAATAGCGCGCATAGCCGGATAAACCATTGTGGCCGGCGTTCTCGATCACAGAATACTCTACCAACTCCTCGTCGAAGGCAGCGGCGAGGCGTTTGGAATGCTGCGTCGGGATGACGCGATCGTTTTCGGCCGTCAAAAACAGAGTCGGTGTACGGACCTTCGCGGCGTACTGCGCGCTCTCGTACTTGTCCTTCAGCATCCAGGCCACTGGATACACCGGATATAGGCGTTGGGCGAGCGCGACCGCACTATCGTGCGGGGTCACCAAGACCAAGCGGTGTAACGGTCTTTGGCTGGCGAGGTAGACGGCAACCCCGCTGCCCAGGCTGCGACCGATCGCCGCAACCGTCTGGTGCCGCTTGCTTAGGCTATCGTGGAGCTGCAATGCATCATCGAACAGACCCTCTTGAGTCGGGCTTCCACTACTGCCGCCGAAACCACGATAGTTGACAAGATACACGGCATGGCCCGGCAATGCCCGGCGGAAATCCTCGGCATTGTGGTAGACGTCTTCGGCATTGCCACCGAAGTAGACCACAGCACGTCGACTGGTGCCGTTGAGCACCCAAATCTTCAGTCGCTCGCCATTGCTAGCCAAGTACTCGACCGGCAGATCAGCGGCATCGCGTTCTGGTACCGGGAAGTACATGAAGTTGCGCTGGGCCAGATACAAAAACACACCGAACCCCAGATACACGAGGAGGCCGATCTTGATAATCCACAACAGCATAGGAGTGATCGCACACAACGCTACGATATGACCAGTCTAACCTGTATGCACCGGCCATGGGTGGGGCCCCCGACGCCGGCGGACGGCCTTCCAACAGCCTGCCACAACACCGATAGGCTATTCGACAACACCAGCGCTGCGGGGTTTGTGCGGCGACCTTGCCCCCCGCGACCACCCGCCGGATGCCCAAGCCATAAAGAATCCGTCGGAGGCGCCGATCCGCTCCCTATCGGCGGACGTGATCTCGCTCGTGATTTGCGCTCATGAGCGGCGTCAGATACGCGCCTCATCTGCTTTAATCTGCGCCCCTGCTTGGAGACACCTCGTGACCAGCTTGCTAAGACTCATCGCCCTCGGGATGGCCCTAACATTGACCGCCTGCGCACCACCCCAGAAGTCCGGCACAGCGACCGACCACGCCAAGACCACACCGTCAGCGCGCTACGATGGACTGAAAATGCTGGCGCGGCAGGTCCCGCCTGAGCGCGATGCAATCCGCGATCCGCATCGCTACGACCGGGCCATCCGGATCACTGAAATCAGAGGATTGAAATACTACTTTTACCGTCCGGGCAGGCAACCCGCCGCAGTGGGTTTCTCCGTCCTAAACGATGGCTCACCCAAGATCAATCCCGCGGGGCTGAAGAGCAAGCGCGGCGCACGGCGCGAGTACACCTTTCTGTTCGCCGATCGCGCACGCGAGAATATCTACCTGGCGATCAACGACGACGTGAAGCAGTCGGGGCGTTTCAGTCACGACAACATGTTCCGCGAGATGCATTTCTTCCCCCGCCGTCAGCTACCTTCGCTGCATGTAGATGATTCGCGTGGCCTGCTCAGGGCCATACTACCGACCGGCGAGCCCGTGGTATTCGATCGACACACCATGGAGGTCGTCGATGGCGCGCTCATCGAGGGACCGATCGATTTGAACAAGAGCCGTCACAAACGGCGCAACCCTGAAGTTCGCTACCAAGGTGACTTCATCGCGATCACCGTCGCACAGCGCGGCGAGGCGCCACGCCGCGCAAAGGTCTGGGGTCAGAACAAGTTCGCCGAGATACACTATCCGGCAAAGTACCCCGAGCGCCGTTGTAAGCTTTCGCCGCGCTACATCTGGGATCAGCGCCCCAAGCCCGGCGACAGCGACCCCACCCTACGCATGCTGCACAAGACCGACGATGCGCTGTTTGCTGTGATCGAAAAACGCTGTGGTTGGGATCTCAGTGAGTTGAAATCGGACATGCCGACACTGGCTGCCAGCACGGATTGACCCCACGCCGGCGGCCGCTGCGCACGCCGAGGTCAGGACACGAAAAAGCGGCCACCCGACGCAATCGCGACGGTTAGTAGTCCCAGCAAGGTGTTGGTGCCCACCAATAGGCGAATCTGCGCCAAGGCCTTGCCGCCTACCGGCCAATCCTGGGCAGCCACCGCGCGCTTGAGACGGCCGTAGGGCGCAAAAAAGATGTGTAAAAAAATCGCCATCATCACGATGCCCAGCACCAGCATGACATGGACGTATAGACCGACCCCACCCATGCCGCCGAGCAGTCCGAAGATCATGTAAAAGCCGGTTCCCAGGAGCACTATCACGCTGGCCCACACCCAGGGGAAGAAGCGCCCGAACACCCCAACCCAAAGGGTCAAGCGCGCCGGCGGCTCAAGTTGGGCGCCCGCTACCGGCCGCAAGAACATGTAAGCGAACACCATACCGCCGACCCAGACTACCGCCGCAAGCACGTGCAGCACCACGAGTAACGCCATCATTAGTCAGACTCCCAGCTCGGAAAATTCGGCGCATTCTACGCTGCGCTGCTGCCCAGGACACCACACCACGGCAGCGGCTATCATCCATGTTCTCTCTGAAGGCACCACCAAACTATGGCCATCGCGCTTGGTGTAAGACCCAGGTGCTACATTGATCGACGCGCATACGCGATGGGCAGTAACACCGGGGTAGGCTGATTTGAGGGGCCAATTCGATGCTGCAGTGCCAGGACCGGTTACCGCTCCCATGTGCGGGTTCAACCCCAGGACCGGGACATCATGAGCGGCGAGCAGCCTGCGCCGACCAAGCGCTCGCCCTACATCACCCGCGATGGCTGGCAAGCACTGCATCAGGAACAACAGGCCCTGTGGCAGAAGCGCCGCCGGGTGGTCGGCCACCTTTCGGCCGCCGCCGCCGAGGGCGACCGCTCCGAAAACGCCGAGTATCAATACCGCAAAAAACAGCTCCGCGAACTGGATCGGCGGATCCGCTACCTGCAGAAACGCCTGCCCGAACTCAAGGTGGTCGAACGTCGACCGGAGGGCACCGAGCAAGTATTCTTTGGCGCCTGGGTGACCCTGGTAAACGCCAGCGGAGAACAGACCGTGTATCGGATTGTCGGGTCCGACGAATTCGACCCGAAACGCAACTGGATCAGCATCGACTCGCCGATGGCGCGTGCCCTGCTCGGCCATCGCACCGACGACCAGGTCCGGGTCGAGACACCGGCCGGCGGTGTCGCGCTGACCATCCTCGAGATCAGCGAATCAGGCGACAACACGCAACCATAGTGGGTCCAGTAGCCCATTGAACATAGCCTCACCGCAGTCCTGCCCGACCACTGCCGGCAGACATCAGATCAGCTCGACGTCCGCCACCACCTCGACCAACGCCGGCGCATCGTGTGCCAACGCCCGCTGCACCGCCTCTGCCAGTTCGTCGATCGTCTCGACGCGGATGCCCAGCCCACCGCAGCTGTTCGCATAGGCCGCGAAGTCTGGATTGCTCAACCCAGTCTGCCAGACCGGCCAATGCCCGGCGCGCTGTTCCTTGCTGATCTTTCCCAGTTCGTCGTTGTTCAGCAACACATGAGTGAGATCCATGCCATGGCGGACCGCGGTCGTAAACTCTGCCATGTATTGGCCGAAGCCACCGTCTCCACTAACCGAAAGTACCTTGCGGCCAAGGTATTCGGGTTGAACTTGAGTCGCCGCCCAGGCACCTATCGCGGCCGGGAAGGCGAAGCCGATCGAACCCAGGTAGCCCGACATCAGGATGCGCTGACCTCGGCACTCGAAATAACGGCCAAAGGAATAGGTGTTGTTGCCGACGTCCACGGCGATCACCGCGTCGGCCGGCACGACACTCGACAGCTGCGCAAACAGGCTGGCTGAGTTCACACCCTTGCCCCGATCACGCGCGCTCCGAGCCGCCTTTTCTTCGCGCCAGATCCGCCAACGCTCGGTCAGCTCCGGTCGTTGATCGACGGCATCCGTAGGCTCGGGCAAGGCCCGCCTTAACCACTCCGCGGTCAATCCGATCTCGCCGAGCACCGGCAGCTCGACCGGATGAAACTTGCCGAGGGTGAGCGCATCGAAATCGACCTGGATGATGGGTTTCTTGGCACTGATGCCGGTATGGTTGGAAAAACTGGCGCCGAACACCACGAGCAAATCGCTCTGGTTCATGCACCAGCTCGCCACCGGCGTCCCGCTGCGTCCTAGAACGCCGCCAGCCAACGGGTGATCATCGGCGATCTGACCCTTCGCCTTGAACGTGGTGAGGATGGGTGCACTGAGTTTTTCAGCCAGTCGCGTGACCTGGCCCATGCGCCCCAGCGCACCATAGCCGACGATGATGACCGGGCGCTGTGCCTCCTTTAGGCGCTGCAGTGCGGCAGCCAAGCTAGCGGTGGCCGGCAACATGGCCCGATCGCCAAGCCGGCCCTCTGGGCCACCAGGCTGGCTCTCATCGGCGGCCGCCAGAGTCTGTACCTCGTCAGGAAAGATCAAGTGGGCAACGTTGCGCTCGACGATGGCGTGCTTGCAGGCGAGGTTCATCAGCTCGACATGATTGGAATCGCGCAGCACCGTCTGGCTGAAGCTGGCGACCGGTGCAAAGGCCGAAGCCAGGTCCAACTCCTGGAAGGCACCTGGGCCGAGTACCTGCGAGTTGACCTGGCCGGTCAGCGCGATGATCGGCGCACGATCGACCTTGGCGTCCCACAGGCCGGTCAGCAGGTTGGTCGCACCAGGCCCAGCGATGCTCAAACAGGCGGCCGGTTTGCCGGTCAGCTTGGCGTAGCCCGACGCGGCAAAAGAGGCCGCACCCTCGTGGCGAATTGCGATGTAGGCCAAGCGCCCGGCCTCCTCCTGTAGGCGCAAGGCATCGGCCAACCCCAGGTTGGAATGCCCAACCATGCCAAACACATGGCTGACGCCCCAGTTGACCAACGTCTCCGCCATGCGGTCGCTGATTGTTGGTTGGTGGACAGTCGACTCTTGCACCGCCACATAGATGCCATCGGTGCGCTCCTCCACCGGGAAAGTCGGCACACTGTCATCGTGTGCGCCTGGCGACTTTCCAGTCAGTGGATGGAAGTCCCAACCATGCCATGGGCAGCGTAGCCAGCAATCTTGATCGCCATCGTTGCACTCGATGCTACCCTCGCCCAACGGGCCACCCTGGTGCGGACAGGCACTGTCCAACGCACCGATCTTGCTATCGATGTAGGTAAGAGCGACGCCCTGACTACCGGCCTGCACCGCACGCACTTCGCGCTCGCGCAGCTCGCCCGGCTCTGCGACCTTGTACCAGACAGTCTTGAGACCAGCCTGCTCGTCGAGTTCCTCTTGGCCTATCTTCTTGTGCGAGCCGTCGCATAGCGGCGGCTTTGCAGTGCGCTTGCACTGGCAAAAAAAGTAGCGGTCGTCTTGCCCTGCGGTGAACTTGAGCGGCTTGAACTCCGTGCCCTTATGCGAACCATCGCAGAAGGGTTGGTTTTTCGAGCGTCCGCAGGCGCACCACCAGACCGTCTCGCCGGCCTTCAGGTCAACTGGCTTTGGCTTGGTATCGGCGATGAATGGTTTTGGCATGGCAAACCTTGGGCAGTCTTCGGTAGCCGGACTTTAGGTCGCACGCCGGGCGATATCAAACCAGCGCCACCCGGCCCTCAAGGTGCAGAGCTCGCGTTGTCGCCGCAGGCCGCCTCCCAGGTACAAATCGCGACCTTGCGCTGTCCGCCCCAGCGGTAATCACCAAAATCGCCACTGGCACGCAACACCCGATGACAGGGAATCAAAAATGCGATCGGGTTGCGCGCCACCGCGCTGCCGACCGCACGCGCCGCACCGGGACGATCGACGAGCTGTGCAAGCCGACCGTAGCTGAGCAACCCGCCAAACGGGAGCTGTAATAGGGCACGCCAGACCTGGATCTGAAAATTGCTACCACTTACCCATAGCGAGAGGCCGCGCTCCGGCGAACCCGGTGGACGCGCGAAGATTCTATCCAGGGTGTCAGCCGCCGCCTCTGGGGCATGTACCAGGTCGGCCCGCGGCCAGGCATGCCGCAGTTCGGCCACCCAATCACTGTCGGATTGGCCCTGACGAAACGACAAGTGGCACACGCCGCGCGGACTCACCGCGATCAGGGCCGCGCCGAACGGCGTCGGACCAACACCATAGCGGATGCTCATCCCGGCCGCCGCCCGCCGGAACTCATTGGGTGACATTGCTTCCATGGTGACAAACAGGTCATGCAGGCGACCCGGCCCGGACAGGCCAGCCGCCAACGCCAAGCCGAGCAGGTCGGCAGTCTCGTCCATGCAACGTTTTGCGCGTTGGACGGTCAAGAATTGGGCGAAACGCTTCGGACTTATCCCAGCCCAGCGACTGAACAGCCGCTGGGTATGCGATGCGCTCAATCCGATGTGGTTGGCGATCTCGTTGAGTTCCGGTTGGCGTGGCTGGGCGGCACGCAGGTAAGCGATCGCCTGTTCGATGCGGGCGTAGCTGTCGGGGTCGCCGAGCAGCCGCTTGGGTAATTGCGGAGCGGTCATGCGCGGGACTCTAACGAGCGCCGGTCGGGCTGCCCACCCGATTCTTGCACTCGCCTGGGGTCGACGGCTGTGCGGCAGCCGGCTACCGATTCAGTTGGCCGCACTGCGCGCAGCTCGGTATAAGATGCGCCGCGCGAAACCATAGGCCTCGTCCAAGCTTTCAGGGGGAACCATGCAGCAAACGGCGTCAATCAGGGCCCGCCTGGGCCAGTGGATCGAATCAGATCGCGTACAGCACATCATTGTTGCGCTGATCCTGATCAACGCCGTCACCCTGGGGCTAGAAACCTCATCACGGATAATGGATTCGATCGGCGGGCTACTCAAGCTGATCGACCGAACGCTGCTAGCGATCTTCGCTGCCGAGATCCTGATCAAACTATTCGCCTTTCGGACGGCGTTTTTCCGAAATCCCTGGAATCTATTCGATTTCATCGTGGTAGGCATCGCCTTGGTGCCATCGAGCGGTCCACTCACGGTGTTGCGCGTACTACGACTGTTGCGCTTGGTTTCGCTTGTCCCACGCTTCCGGTTTGTTGTCGAATCACTGCTGCGCGCGATCCCTGGCATTCTGTCGATCGCCGGCCTGCTGGCGATCCTATTCTACGTCTCGGCAGTCATGGCCACTGGCCTGTTTGGCGAACGCTTTCCGGAGTGGTTCGGGAGCATAGGCTCATCTATGTACAGCTTGTTCCAGATCATGACGCTGGAGAGCTGGTCGATGGGCATCGCGCGCCCGGTGATGGAGATATACCCCTGGGCCTGGGCCTATTTCGTCCCATTCATTCTGATTGCGACCTTTACCATGCTGAACCTGTTTATCGCGATCATCGTCAGCACCATGCAGTCGATGGTCGAAGAACAAAACCAGCAGGAAACCGCGCAGATCGGCGAGCTGGTGCACGGCGAAAACCTCGAGCTACATCAAGAACTGCGCGCGTTACGCGATGAAATCCGCGCACTGCGCGATGCTGTCGAGCCAAGACCTTGAGTTAGTGTACACAACCCCCGCTTGAAAAAGGGTAGATCAGCCACAGTACAAGGCGTGACAACCGCCAAACAGCGATAGTTACGCCCTGGCCGAGCTGCATCTCAGGGTGACCCTCAGGTGCTAGGGCCGGTTCACACTAAGTGAGACCGCAGCCTTGCTGCCCAAAAACGCGCCAGGCAAGGCGCGAGGAGAGCGATTGAGTGAGTCTAAATGAACGACGAGCAACGCCGCATGGCGTGTTTTGGGGCGCAACCC
>JANQRK010000052.1 GCA_028284585.1 Chromatiales bacterium | reverse complement strand
ATCGGGGCGAGTGGGGCGGCGGTGTCTTGCGCACCGGCCGGCGTCGTTAACAGCGACGTCAACCAGGGCAGCGATGCCGCGAACAGCCACGGCATCGTTCGCAGCGATGGCATCGGGTCGTGATCTCCAGCGGTCGAGAGCTGCGGTGCACCCCGCCTTGTCGATAGAGGCTGCCCGCAAAAAAGTGGCGAGAGTGTACGTGTGATGCATTGCCGAGACAACGAGCCGGGGTGGTTTTGACCACGCCATCCGACAGACATCCGGCGGTGCTCTCCGCAGACGCTATCGCAGCGCTAAAAAACGACATAAAATGCTGGGGCGCCGAACTGGGTTTGCAGCGCGTTGGCATCACTGATTGCGACTTGAGTGGCGCGGAGCGGCGCCTGCTGCAATGGCTGGATGATGGCATGCACGGCGAGATGGAATGGATGGCCCGCCACGGCAGCAAGCGCACGCGGCCGGTCCTGCACTGGCCCACGGTGACGGCCGCTATCACAAGCTGATGAGCTGGGCAAAACGTTCCGCGATGCCTCTGCTGGTGCTCAGCTGGGTGATCTACCTCGCATTGCCATTCAGCCTCCATCCCACCTTCATCGTGTTGCCGTTTGCGACGCTTTTCGCGCTCAGCGTGGCGGTGACGGCGAGCACCTTCAAGAAGTACTTGTCAAGGATAGCCACTCGGTCTGATACCCTGAGCCGCAGGACAACTTCGCAAGGATGCGATCATGTTGCCTTCGCCGGCTGGCAGGGAAGCCAGTTCGGGTGGCAGCGCGCCATCGTATGTGCGCCACCGCCCCCCCGAGCGCACCCTCCTTTATCAACTCGTCGAGGAATACTATCCCGCATTCAAGGCGTACCTGGCGGCGCGGGGCAACGTCCTGCGGGGGTATGTAGAGCAGGAGTTCGAGGACTACCTCAAGTGCGGGCGTCTCGAGCACGGCTTCCTGCGCGTGCGCTGCGATACCTGTCATGCTGAGCACCTGGTCGCCTTCAGCTGCAAGAAGCGCGGCTTTTGTCCCAGTTGTGGTGCTCGGCGCATGGCCGAGAGTGCCGCGCTGCTGGCCGACGAGGTCTTTCACGAGCAGCCGGTGCGCCAGTGGGTGCTGAGCGTCCCTTATCCGTTGCGCTTCCTGTTCGCCAGCCGCCCCGAGGTCATGGGCCAGGCTCGGCATAGTCTACCGCTGCATCGCTACGCACTTGATCCAGAAGGCCGGCTTTTTCCGCAAGACGGCCCAAGCCGGCGCGGTCACGCTGATCCAGCGCTTCGGCAGTGCGCTCACAAAATCGCCGGGAGCGATTTTGGACAGCCGAAGGGGGTAGAGGGCAGGATGCCCGGAATCACCTCAACGTCCACTTCCACATGCTGTTCCTCGACGGGGTGTATATCGAGCACCCTGAAGGTGCGCTGCGCTTCCGCGGGGTGAAGGCACCGACCAGCGAAGATTCTCACCCACCTGGATGCGAAGACGGCTTAGCTCGAAGCCCCGAGGCGGCCACCGTGCCGAGCGCCACTGCAGCGCGGGCTGTTTGACCAGACGGTGTAAGCCCCAATGACCTCGTTCGGGCTGTGGCGTCAGCGGCACGGTCATGGCGGCGGCTGGCCGGGAAACAAGCGGGGAGGGGGAAAGCGCGCCGGCGCGGCCGTCGTTGGGAGGAATTCGGGGACGTGATGCCAATCTACGCACTGATGAGCGAGCGGAAGCGGCCTGCCGACGGCAGATGCCGGGCCCGATCAGGCGAGACTGCCCGCTGCGAGCCAACGAAAAGGTGGTTTACACTGCCTATACGCCCGCATCCACTGCACAGGTAACCCGGCCTCGCTAATGAACGAAGATTTGCTCGCAATCATCTTAGCCGGGGGCGCCGGCAGGCGCCTGCAGCCGCTCACCCGCTACCGGGCAAAGCCGTCGGTGCCGTTCGGCGGACAGTACCGGATCATCGATTTTACCCTGAGCAACTGTCTGCATTCGGGCCTGCGCCGAATCCTGGTACTGACGCAGTACAAATCGCACTCCCTGCAGAAGCACCTGCGCGATGGCTGGTCGGTGTTCAATCCGGAACTGGGTGAATACGTGACCCCGGTGCCGGCACAGATGCGCAACGGCAACAAGTGGTACCAGGGTACCGCCGACGCCATCCATCAGAACGAATACCTGATTCGCCGCAGCGACGCGAAATGGACCATTATCCTGTCCGGCGACCACATCTATCGCATGGACTATGCGTCGATGCTGAAAACCCACCAGTCGCTGGACGCGGACGCGACCGTTGCCTGCATGAAAGTACCGATCGCCGATGCCAGCCAGTTCGGCATCGTCGGCGTCGATGCGAATCGCCGGATTACCGCGTTTTCCGAGAAGCCGAAGAATGTCGAGCCCCTGCCGGACGATCCGGAACATGCGCTGGCCTCGATCGGCATCTACATTTTTTCGACGCAGTTGTTGATCGACGTGTTGCAACAGGACAGCGAGGACGAATCCTCGAGTCACGATTTCGGCAAGGACATACTGCCGAAGATGCTGCACGGTAATCGGCTGTGCGCGCATTTTTTCGGCGAAACCGAGGGTCGCGTGTCGCCGGATAAACACTGGCGCGATGTCGGCACCATCGATTCCTATTACGAGGCGAACATGGACCTGTTGAAGCCAGTCCCACCGATGGACCTATACCAGCGGGACTGGCCGATCCGCTCCTACCAGTCGCAGACGCCCCCGGCGCGGGCGGTGCCTGGAGACTCTGATGTCGAAGGCGTGTTCGTCAATTCGATGTTGGCGGGGGGAACGGTTATATCGGGCGGCAACGTCGATCATTCGATACTGTTCCAGAAAGTCTTCGTCGACGATCAGGCGATGGTGTCGAATTCGGTAATCTTCAGCAACGTCAGGGTCGGTAAACGCGCACGCCTCAATCATTGCATCGTCGACAAACACGTGAAGATTCCGGATGGCGAAGTTATCGGCTTCGATCCGGTGCGGGATCGGGAACGCTTCGATGTCAGCGACGGCGGCATCGTCGTCATCCCCGAGAGTTACCAGTTCGAAACCTGAATTCGGAACGAACCGATCGGCAGCCTGGCGCTTTAGCTGCGCGCGTCCTGCGCGCTCTGGCCGCCGGGGCAATAGTAAATCTTGCGGCCACCCGCGTTCGACACCTGGATTGTCGAGTCACAGAAATGACAGGCCTGGCCGGCGCGGCCGTATCTGTTGAAGCAATGTTGCTCGCGCTGGTGCAGTCTCTGGCGTTTGAGCTCGGCAACCAGTTTGGGCGGATTGACGATGCCGCGCGTTTGGTAGGAGCGCTCGGTGAGCAGCAAGCGCTCCAGTCCGGCGTCGATCGTGCCGGAGTCCCGCAAAATCCCGAACATTTCGCCAATTATCAGGACGATAAAAATTAGCCCCGAGCCGCGCTCAAGGCCTTCGGGGATAGAGAGAAGCACGCCCGACAGGCTTATCGGTTTTGCGGTCTGAGCCTCTGTCTCGCCGTTACCGTCAAACAAGGCCTTGAAGGTCACATCTTTCTCAAGCACCTGGTAGCTGCGGGGTATGTCGAACGGGGTGGAACCCTTGCGATGGGGTCAACGAAAGCGGCCGCTGCAGAAAAAATGGTCGAATGGGTTTTGGTACCTCGCAGATTTATCGCTACGCCAATGGCGTGAGTGTCGCGGTAGTCGCCAACACGCGTGTAGGTAGCAACCTGCAGCGCACTGCCGCGGGGGTCTACAGGAGAGTAGCCGAAGCGCTGGGCGAGGGAGCGATTCCCTTCAACTACGATTTCTTTTGAGACCTCAGGGGCGATCGCGATATCACCTTGAGGCGCGGTCGTTACTGCGCCCGGCGGCGATGGTCCATGTTGGATAGGGAGAGAAGCGGCTCTCCCTGAGATGAAACGTTGAGCTCAGACCGCGAGCTGCAAACTGGACCCCGGCAACGGGCATTTATGTCACCAAGTATGGGTAATGGGTTCAACTGTGCCCGTTGTCGGGATCGTCCTGAAGCGACCCGGAGTGAAGATAGCAGCGGTTTCAGTCTCGCAGTTTGTCAGCCACCAATGTGAGATTTCTCATATCCGATGCTCAGCGACCTGATCTAGTGTGAGGACATGGAGCGAGACAACAAGGAGACTCGTGGGAAGCCCAATTGATCGAGGTGCCCTTCAGGAATGTGCAGTCTACACCTCCTCGCCAATTCACATAGCAATGACCTACGCTGAGCTGCTCGCGACCCCGTTGCTATTTGCAACGCCCAACGGTGGAGCAGCTACCATCCCTAGGCCGACCACCGTTGCCCTCCCGCTATTCGGCCTCGCCGGTCCCAGTCGCACGAAGCGCGGACGTCGGCCTAGGGGGCAAGGCAAGCGTCGAGAGTTGGAACAGTCTCCGAAGCAATGGGCGTACATATGCGCCAACCAGGACGCTCTGGCGAACAAGCTCAATTGGTAACGCATTAGCAGAACACATGGCCTAACCGGCAATCAGTGCCAGACCCCGTTTGGATCTAATCATGGATTGATGACTATGAAGCCCAGAAAAACGTCCATGGTCTGTTTTGTGGTTTATCTCTTGTCGATGTTTCCGGCAGGTGCCAATGACTTGTCAGAAAAATCAGTTTCTCTTGCTACACCGCAGATAACTGATCCACGGCGGCCGCTTGAGTTCGTGTCCCAGAATGCCCGCGTAAGGTCAGCAATATTCACCGTCGCCGACCCAATAGAAACGCATCTTGGCCGTGCATTCGATGTACAGCTCTCGTCGTTGATCCGGGGTTTTCAAGTTAATGGATATGTCCTCGATCGCTTCTCGCTGCCATGGGACTACCAAAACTCGCAGTCCGAAAAGACCAAGAAGCGGATGCCGGACAACGGCACCGTTACTGTCAATGGCGCTCACCGTTCCTACCCCGGTGTTCTGGTTTTTCGACAAGACTGTTGGCGTCAAGCGGATGGGGACACGGCTTGCGCAGGCGACGACAACTACTTCGTTGTCTTTCTGGTCGGCGAATCACCGACTTACGGGATTAATCGAAAGGCGTTTTCCTTCGCTGCAAGGTGTAGCGCGCAGCTCGGGGGGTACGAGTCGAGCAAGGTGCTTCAGGACGGCAACAAGGCCTGTGACAATGAGGCGCCTGATTCGCCTGCGAAACTCATGATCGTCGGCCCTTCATTCTCCGGATCGATCAACTCTCTTGCCATCCAGGCACAGGATCTACTGTCGGACGAAGAACTGGGTGTTTCGAATATTGACGTCCTGTCACCCTCGGCAACCGTCGGTAGCAATAATCAGATGACGTCATTTTTGGGCAAGCTCAGCGGCATAGATCAGAAGCCGAAAGATGAATACGAACCTCTCCGCTATGCAACCCTGGCCCGGACCCTGGAACGCCAGTTTGAGCAGCTCTGTCGGTATGACAAGTCAAGTCGGAACGGCAAACTTCTTTCCGGATCCAATGACGACAAAATTGTGATCTTCGCCGAAGAATCTACGTTCGGACAAGGCGTCGAAACACTAGTCAATCACAAGGTGCAGTCTTCCGACAATCGGAGTTGCACACAGTCCGAGTGGGACGAATTCGTAGAGCGCATCACCGTCACGACCTTTCCACAGAATATCGCGGCAATACGGGCCGAACATTCCGAGCTCGATAAGCAGAGCGAAATCGCGCTAGGCTCAGTCGTGCCGACGCGCGATAGATTGCTGGAGCTCGATCTGTCAGGTCTAGATATCAACCGGGACCGTCCCCCAGCCTTTAGCAGACAGCTTAGTTCGCGTTCTGACGAGTTGATGCTCCGCAGCAACATTGACGAACTCAACCTCTGGGTCAAGCCGGCCATGGTTGTCCTTGTAACGACGGATATTAGAGACAGGCTTTTCTTGCTGAACGAACTCCGCAAACATCTGCCGTCCGCCGTTCCCATCATGCTGGAAATGGATTATTTAGTCTCGCATCCTGATTATCGCAAAATAACGCGCGGTTCGATCATCGTCCCGGCAAGTGAGTCATTGGTCTGCACGGCCAAGGAAAACGGCCAGGGTAAAACTGCGCTGGGAAAACCGTCGAAGATCGTGGAATGCTACCCTGGCGGGGACAAGAACTATTTAGCCTTTCCAGCTGGCTACGCTGCAAACATCTTTCGATCCACTTTCTATCTTCTCGGGCAATGCGAAGTTGCTCATGGCCAGGAATCCGATGATGGATCTTGCATCAGAGATGAACCGCAAATAATGGTTGCGACGTTGGCCGGTTTTCAGCAGGCATCGACCGAAGGGTCCGTTTGGAAAATGAGGCAGAGACCGCTCGCGGCAGGGTCCCGGTCGGCCCTGGCCAAGCCGATCTATTTTCTCTTCCTCGCGGTCGCCCTGTTCTTCCTGTGTTCGATCGTCTGGCTGAACCGCCACGGTGTGAGGCACCAGGTGATACTCTCGCCCTTCCGCTACTCCAACCCATTTTCATGCATTAAAGAACGCGACTATGAGCCCAAGGGTGTAGCTGAGAATAACCAGCCATTCGCATCGGTTCCGGTTGCTGCGAAGATCGTAGTCGGACTATCGAGTATTTTGCTGGCCGCTATTGCTCTCTACAAGCTCTATGGGCAACTCTGTTACAGGCTTCCGGACCAGTTGTTGACCCATGGCAGGGACGCGGCGACGTTGATCGGCGTATTTCTGATCTTCGTGTGCATGGCATCGATTGCCACCTGGCGGATATTTCTATGGCGGTCGATGATGTGTGGTGGTGCCAGGGACCAGAAACAGAAAGCAGCGAAGGGCCTGAATCTCTGGTATTCGGTGCAGCAGGGCAAGGCATTTCCGGTCTGCCTGGTCCTGATTCCTGTCGCGCTGGTGCTGGTCGCAGTCGCGGCCCAAAAGAATGGACTTCAAGACTACGCAGCCGACTCGGCTCTCGTTTCGATGTTCTTTCATTCTCTCATGCTGCTCTTCGGGATCGCTTTCTTTGTCGAATTCGGCGTCTCGTCGCGCCGCTGGCAGAAGTTTGCGCACAAGCTGGCAGGTGTCGTCGACATGGTGAACGCGAAGTCCGGTAACTCTTCGGTTCCGACAGGCTGGCCTGCGCCAGCATCGACGCAGCAAGTGCCGCAACGGCCGTTCAGCCTCCATGTTCGCCCGAGAGATCTGGAAATAATCTATGCGTACTCTCGAGGGACCTGGTTATAAAGATACCGAGGCCATAATGAGCGGAAAGGTAGGATCGCCCCTCGACAGCGCCATGTGGTTCGATTGCTGGCAGCGACGACTCGTCGCGGAGATGCGTTATGCAAGCCAGGCCGTTCGGACCTTGTCATGGTGCGCCATTCTGGCACCCATATTTGTGCTGCTGAGCATGAGCGCCTATCCGGCATTCAACGAAAAAATCCTTACGACGACATCGGTGGCGTTGGTTGTCTACGGATTTCTGCTCGTTATGTTCACTGCTATACGCCTTGAAAATCATCCTCTGCTGAGCCGTATGTTCACGTCCCACGGCAAGGATGGGAAACTCGGACTATCCGATATTTTCGGCGTGTTATGGGGCAAGCTTGTCGCTGCGGCGCTGGTGCTCACTCCGGTTCTCGTACCGGATTTTCTGGAATGGGCGTCTGGCGTACTGCAATCGATCGATTCCCTGCAGTAACCGACGTAAAGGGATAGAAGCGGAGTGACCGTATTGCGGCGGCACGAAAAAGTAAAAATGGGGAGATTACGCACCCAGCTTCTCCAGCTTGGCTAGCCGGTCTTCGTCGTCGAGAAAACTAAGTTGTATCCGTTCTTCCCTCTGGGAACTTAGTCGCTGCTAGTTGGCCCGAAACGACGCATTTTTCGCGGCGTCCGGAAGCACAAAGGTGCGGCGTACACATGCCCAGCGAGACGTTCTCGCGAAAGTGTCGACAGGTCGCGCAGGCGCAGCATCGCGTCCTGCCGCCGCTAGTGCGCAGTGTCACGCCGGGTAGGCCCTATAATTGATCGGGTAGGGTGCGCGCCTGCCGCTGCTCGATCTCGTCGCGGGCGATGACGCTGACCGTGGTCAGGGTATCGCGCGTGGTCTCGGGCGTGCGGCTGGCGGTGATGAGGATCGGGGCGAGTGGGGCGGCGGTGTCTTGCGCACCGGCCGGCGTCGTTAACAG
>JANQRK010000028.1 GCA_028284585.1 Chromatiales bacterium | reverse complement strand
CCAAGCCTTATCCTTGGTTGAAGGTGCCGCGCTCCCTTGCGCGCCAACAAATTCGAACCCTCGGTTATTTGCCGAATGCTTAAGTCAGTGCCATTGGGCCTAGTCGGATTTTCTGGCTCAGGGAAATCGACCTTTGTTAATTTGATTCTTCGTCTTTTCGAACCACAGGGTGGTGCGATTACTATTGATGGACAAAATATTCTGAGTGTCACCCAGGATAGCTTGCGTGAAAACATCTCAATGATCCCGCAAGACCCGCAGTTGTTTCATCGTTCATTAATGGAAAATATTCGTTATGGACGATTGGATGCCACAGATGATGAAGTCATCGAAGCAGCGAAACAGGCACATGCCCATGAATTTATCCTACAGACAGAGAATCGGTATGAATCTCTAGTCGGGGAGCGAGGTGTCAAACTCTCTGGAGGACAAAGGCAGCGTATCGCTATTGCGCGCGCGATTTTGAAAGATGCACCTATTCTGATTCTTGATGAAGCCACATCAGCACTGGATTCCGTTACCGAAAAAAGAATCCAGCAAGGCCTGGAAAACCTAATGAAGGACAGAACCGTTATCGTAGTCGCACACCGCCTGTCGACGATATCTTCCATGGATCGTATTCTGGTATTCGACAAAGGTCGCATCGTCGAAGACGGTAGCCATCAGCAACTGTTGAGCAATGCAAGCCATTATGCTCGTCTCTGGAATATGCAGGCAGGCGGCTTTTTGGCAGGTGAAAAAGAGGATTTTCTAAGCGAGATATAGAAATGTTGGCCGTACGCCCATGCCTCCATCAAGCCGGACCGGCCGGCACCTCGCTGCCGTTGCCACCATAGACTCGCTGTGCGGGCGGCAGCCGCGTGATATTGACATCCTGCCGGGTGATTTTAGGCGGGCCGCCGCTGCGATAGTGAGCGAGTGAGTGCTTTAGAAAGTGCACGTCATCTCGCGAGCAAAAACCATCCAAACGTTGGTGAGCACCGCGGGACTCTTCACGCTTAAGCGCTGACCAGCTTGTTGCCTCGGCCACATCGAGCATGAAACCGAGCTCGATTGCCGACAACCATTCGGTATTGAATACACGGCTGTGATCGTCGAGGTGAATGTGGCGATAACGGTCGCGAAGTTCGGCGAGTTTGTTACAAGTTGCTTGCATGCCATCACGGGTGCGGAAAATCCCGACACCCTCGGTCATCGAATCTGTCATATCTGTGCGCAATACTGTCAAGCGTTCACCGGTTCGGGCTGGCTCAAGCAATGCCAGGGCCTTGTGCATGGATTCCCGTGCCTTCTGTATCAGGCTTACCTGGTTGCTGCTTGCCACCGACCGCACGAACTGGGCGGTCTGCTTGCCCGCGAGGGCGCCGAATACCATCAGCTCGGCAAGTGAATTGGAGCCTAAACGGTTGGCGCCGTGAATCCCTACGCTTGAGCACTCCCCGCAGGCATACAAACCCGCCATAGGCGTAGCTGTATTGCTGCCATCGGCGAGCACTCCACCCATCGTGTAGTGGGCAGAAGGACAGACCGGTATGCCAGTCTTGATCGGATCGATACCAAGAAACGTGGACGCCAGTTCGGAAATAAACGGTAGACGCTCTTTCAGGAAGGCCTCGCCAAGGTGCATTAGTTCAAGATGAACGACCGGCCCCTGAGCTGTATCGAAAGTGCGGCCCTTGCGCTCTTCATGCCAGAACGCTTGACTGAGGCGATCGCGCGGACCCAGCTCCATGGTCTTAGGGGTTGGCTCGGTCACCACGGGACCCAGACCGTAGTCCTGAAGATAGCGATAACCCTCATTGTTGAGCAGGTAGCCTCCTTCGCCGCGACAGCCCTCAGTGATGAGCAGCCCACTACCAGGCAGGGTTGTGGGGTGATACTGCACGAACTCCATGTCGCGCAGCGGCACACCATGACGATAGGCCATCCCCATCCCGTCGCCCGTCACAATGCCGGCATTGGTGTTCTGTCGGAAAATGCGTCCGGCGCCGCCAGTCGCCATGATCACGGCTCGTGATTGCAAGGCAAAGAATTCGCCGCTGGCCATTTCGATCGTGACCACCCCCTGGCAGCGATTGTCCTCGACGATGAGGTCGACGGCGAAGTGCTCGTCGAAGCGCCGAATCGACGGATACTTCAGTGATGTCTGAAACAGCGTATGCAGAATATGAAAGCCGGTTTTGTCGGCGGCAAACCAGGTTCGCGCGGTGCTCATACCGCCAAAGTTGCGCACATTAGTCGTGCCATCGGGGCGTCGGCTCCAGGGACAGCCCCAGTGCTCTAGCTGCGTCATCTCGAGCTGGCACTGTTCGACAAAAAACTGCACGGCATCCTGATCACATAGCCAGTCGCCACCGGCCACCGTGTCATTAAAATGCTTGTCGAGACTGTCTGCATCGGTGATCACACCGGCCGAGCCTCCCTCGGCCGCAACCGTGTGACTGCGCATGGGTACTACCTTCGAAACCAAACCGACGCTGAGCGAAGGATCGGTTTCTGCAATGGCAATAGCGGCCCTGAGCCCGGCGCCACCGCCGCCGATAATCACCACATCCAGGTTGACGTGTTCAATATCGGACATGATGTTAACCGATACCAGCCACCACGATGACGGTGAGAACTGTGCCAAACGCTGCAAAACCATAGAACAACAACGCAAGCCGGCCTCGACGCACACGTATGCCGAGGTCGTGTGAAGAATGATAGATCCGGTGGCAGGCATGCCAAAACGTCAAGGAGATAACCAGGATCAGAAACAGCTTGCCGAAAACACTGCCGACAAAGCCGAGAACACGTTCATAGCTAAGCGCACCATCACCCAACAGCCCCAGCGGACCTGCAATGCCAGTGACGAAAACCAGCGCCGGCATCAGCAGGGCTGCGACTACCCCGCCGGCCCCGAAAAGAGACCAGAACACGGGCTCATTGGATCGCTTGTGCACCGCTCAGGTTTCTCCGGACGCAACTGCGACTAAGACCACCAGCGTGATGATCGCAAGTGCCAGATACTGCCCGCGAATAATCAGTGCCGGTGTGAGCGGCGCATTGCCGATTCGCACGGAGGGCATCGCTTTGGGCGAGACCCCAAACCAGGTGTAGGTGTGGTAACAGGCTGCCGCCAAGACCACTATATGAAACCCGATGAACGCAGGATGGGCCATGGTGGCCAGCCAGCGCTCGTATGATGCTTCACCCAGGCTCAAGGCAACGAGCCCGATTAACAGCACGATGGTATAGAGGCCAAGGAACACACTGGTTGCCTCACGAATCATATAGCGGGTGAAGAAGCTATTGCGCAGCCACCAACGGTCCATCGAGCGCACATAGGGCTTGCGGCGCGTCATACGCGAGTCCCCCGCGGGGTCAAGAAGCGCAGAAAGTAGTCCTTTGTGCTGCAGATTTTGTTGCGATTGACCGCCAACGCGGGATCGACGCCCTTCGGACATACCTCAGAGCAATAACCAACGAGCGTGCAACCCCACACGCCTTGCTCGGCATTGACCACCTGCATGCGCTCGGCCTTTGCCGCATCGCGCGAGTCAGCGTTGTAACGATGCAATAACGCAAGCACACCTGGCCCCGTGAACTCGTTGTCAAGACCATACTGCGGGCATGCCGCGTAGCAAAGCAGGCAATTAATGCACTGGCTGAACTGCTCATACTCCGCCAGCTCGGCTGGGGTCTGGTGATGAGGACCATCCGCTATGGCTCTGGGTTTCACGCTGTGGAGGTAAGGTTTGATGCCCTCGAGCTTGCGCAGAAAGTCGGACTGATCGACGATCAGATCGCGCTCGACCGGGAAATGGTCCAGTGGCTCGATGCGCACCTTGCCAGGGTAGTAGTCACGTAGGAAAGTCCTGCAAGACAACTGGGGAGCACCATTGACCATCTTGCCGCAGCTGCCACAAATGGCCATTCGGCACGACCAGCGGAACGCGAGCGATCCATCCAGGTGGTCCTTGATGTACTGAAGCCCCTCCAGCACAGAGGTATTGTCAGCGAAAGGCACCTTGTAGGTCTCAAAATGCGGTTCATCATCATGTTCCGGCAGGTAACGAAAGACCTCGATGTTGATCTCTTTCAGACGTTCGGTCATGGTGTGATCTTGTCTGTGTCTGTGATTGGGGCCAAGGGCAGCGAGCATAGTTCAGTCCCGCATCTGCTCTGCGTTGCTTGCATTAGCCTATCAGACAGCTTGTTGCTCGAATTTGATCTGGTCCAAGTGAGGCTGCCGCCTGAGAAACGAGCAATACTGCCATTGGTGTATCCGGCTGGGGCGGGCGTAAGCTCCATGCGATAGCCACTCCGCACCGCTTCGTCATGGTCGACATAGCTCCACACGCCGCGTGTCTGTGCAACTCTGTGTCGACCAGGCCACCGTTGCTCATTTCCATTTTCATGTGGTGGCGGGCTAAACCTGAACTGCTTTGAACGAAACTCGTCCAAGGAAGCCGTGGTGCGAAGATTTCCGGCGTATGGGTTTTCCATTGCGATTTGTGGTTCCGTTCGCCATTGTTGCCAGCAGGTATTTTTGAGATCAAATAGTCATGAGTTACGAACATCTAAGGCTTGATTACACGGGAGAGTCACTCACAAAAGAGAAGGCTGACCCCTGTCCTATCAAGCAGTTCAAGATTTGGTTTGCCGAGGTCGAGGCTTGCGGGGTGCCGCTTGCCAATGGCATGACGCTCGCAACGGTGAATCAACATGGCGCCCCCAGTGCCCGGGTGGTCCTTATGAAAGACATCGACGACATCGGAATCACCTTTGTATCGAACTATGGTAGTCGTAAGGGGATAGAGCTTGATTCGAATCCCCAGGCGGCACTGGTTTTTTGGTGGCCAACAATGCATCGGCAAGTACGGTTTGAAGGCGTCGTGTCGCGCAGCGATGCCCGGCTGTCGGATCGTTATTTTGAGGAAAGGTCCCGGGAATCGAATTTGTCAGCCATGGCCTCGGATCAATCTCGACCGCTTGCGTCGAGAGACGCGCTTGAGCGGCAGGTGAAAGAGATGGGGGCGACCTGGAAAGGCAAAGAGCTGGCAAGGCCCAAGGACTGGGGCGCTTATTGCCTCAAACCCAATCTCGTCGAATTTTGGCAAGGCCAACCTGATCGGAGTCATGATCGGCTTGAATATCGCTGGAAGGCTGATTCGTGGGCTGTTCAGCGCCTATGGCCCTAGATCTGAAAAAATCAGAGGATGCGTTGGCGTTCAGAATTCTGACCATACTGCGCATCTTAAGTTATAGATCGTATAGATCCACTTTCCTGACATTCGTCTGTCGAGTTCGCCCGCCGAGCCATCAGTAGGTCGGGCTGATCATGACAAACTCGGTGCTGCCGCCCTAACTCGCTGAGGCTTGGGTCATGGGATGGTCCGGATCACGCTGCGTACCTTGCCCGAGCCGGTGCTTGATTCAGGTCAATGTGGCTGGCTTTCATCATCATTAGTCTTTGTCCGCTATCGATGCATAGTCCCGCGGTGAAGCTGGGCGTATCACCCTAGTTGCACTGTGCAAGCTCGTTCGCCGGCAAGCGTATTCCCAAGACCGGTAGTACTCAACTAGCTTCGGTTTGATGAACGCGAGAGCCTGCTCTGCGGCAGCCCCAAAACGCCCAATGATGAGACTTATCGAATCCAAACTCGTCGGCATCTTCGGCCTGGAACGAAAAAACCGGTCGTATTCAGAGACAGGGTCGCCATCATGGCCTCAGGTCTTGCCAACATGAAGCCCGGCGTCAAATATTTCGGGTCGCCTGGGCTATGAACCTATCCCGCGAGATCACCACCTTCGGTCAGCTGATGCGACGCCGGCACGGCCAGCGTGTGCACAAGGTGTCGATCAATGCGGCCTTCACTTGCCCAAACCGTGACGGTAGCAAGGGCCGCGGCGGCTGCACCTTCTGCAACAACGTCTCGTTCAGCCCCAACGCGCGTCGCCCCGATTCGATCGCACAGCAGGTGTCTGCCGGTCGCCGGATCATCCGTAAGCGCACTAAGGCGAAGAAACTGCTTGCTTACTTTCAGGCCTACACCAACACCTATGGTGACATCGAGACCCTGCGTCGGCGTTATGACGAAGCGCTCGCCGAACCGGATGTGATCGGCCTGTCGGTTGGCACCCGGCCCGATTGCATATCGCAGCCGGTGATCGACCTGCTGCGCGAGTATCACGACCGCGGTCTGGAGGTCTGGTTGGAGCTTGGCCTGCAGTCCGCTTTCGACGAGACCCTGCGCCGGATCAATCGAGGCCACGGCTTCGCCGAGTACCAGGCCGCCGCCGGGGCGGCCCGACGGGCCGGGCTGCAGTTGTGTACGCATCTGATCGTCGGTCTACCGGGCGAGACACCGGCACACAACGCGGAGAGCCTGCGCCGCGTCCTAGGAATAGGCGTCGATGGACTCAAGCTCCACCCGTTGCATGTCGTCAAGGGCACGGCGCTGGCCAGCGACTGGCGGCGCGGCACGTACCGTCCGCTGGAACTCGATGAATATGTGGATATTGCGGTGGTGCTCGTCGAGCAGACACCCCCTGAGGTGGCCTTCCACCGGCTGACGGCTACCGCTTCACCAACCATCCTGCTGGCGCCGCAATGGTGCGCCAAGAAATGGTTGGTGCTGAACCGCATCGAACAAGTCCTACGTGAGCGCCGGCGCGCGGCATGCGACGTCGCCTGACCACGAGGTACATACAATGGAATTGGTCTGTCCGGCAGGTAACCTGCCATCCCTCAAGGCTGCCGTGGACAACGGTGCCGATGCGGTCTACCTGGGACTGCGCGATGACACCAACGCTCGACATTTTCCCGGCTCGAATTTCAACCAGCAACGGGCTGCCGAGGGTATCCGCTACGCCCATGCGCGGGGACGCCGAGTATTCATGGCGATCAATACCTACGCGTAGGCGGCCAACTGGGATCGCTGGCAACGCGCGGTCGACAGTGCGGCCGAGCTGGGTGTCGATGCGTTGATCCTGGCCGACGTCGGTGTAATGGACTACGCATGCTCGCGCTGGCCGGACCTTAACCTGTACCTGTCGGTGCAGGCCTCGGGTACCAACTACGAGGCCCTGCGCTTCTATCATGAGAACCTCGGCATTCGTCGGGCGGTCTTGCCACGAGTCCCGTCGCTCGCCCAGGTCCGGCATGTCGCCGACAACAGCCCGGTGAGTATCGAGGTGTTCGGCTTCGGCAGCCTGTGCGTGATGGTCGAGGGGCGCTGCATTCTTTCTCGCGAGAACCTAGCCGACATGCAGGCGCAGCGCCCGGATGATCTCGAGACCGAGCTGTTCGCTTGCGGCCGCATGCCGTTGACGCTGTCTTTGCCTTACCGCTCGCCCACACAATCTGCCCAAGGACGATTGCCAGTTCGTCTGCCTCGACTACCTGGAAGGCCGTTTTATGTCGACCCGCGAACAGGAACCCTTTCTGTTGCTTAACGGAACCCACACCTTATCGGCCAAGACCAATAGCCTACTGGGCCACCTCGACGAGATCCGCCGGCTCGAGGTCGATGTACAGCTAATTAGCCCCCAAGCCGAGCACACCGACCGCATAATGTCGTGTAGAAGCTAAATCCGTCATTGAACTGCTGTACTGCTGTGGGGTAGCGCTTAGCAAACTCTTCCGCCTGCCCTGCCGACATTCCAGCGATTCTTAGAGCAGCTATATTTTTATCGAATTGAGTTGCTGCATTGCTTAGAGCGTCGTGACTGGCGAGGGCAAGTTCGGATGAATTGAAAAGCACATTGCTCATTCATCTATTCCTTCGATTATAAATATTTCTTTGCTTGTTGATATGGTTTCATTATTACAGAGAAAATAGCTGGGATGCGCATAAGCAGGGAAGTCGCCTCCCCTTCTCGTACATGACACATAACGTGCGATCTTGCGGTTACTATCTAGAGCGTAGATCGTTGACTCTGACCGCCATACACTCGGGGATTGCTCACGAATAAACTTATCCTTTGTGTCAGAAACAAACGCTGCCGAAGCATCCGCAGTTGCTCGCGCTGGAATCGGTATTTCGCCCATCCTGCCACCCAGCCGCTCGTACTCATCTTGAGTCAATCGAATTTTTTCGAACACCGTGACCCCTCCATCTCTTTGGCACATGCGGTCTATTCGAAAATCCCAGCACGCCTTACGTCCCTCATAGAAAGCAATCGCCAAGACCAGGGCTACCAAGAAAGCCCCGATGATGCTGAGGAGAACACCGAAGATAGTTGAGCCCAGGATTCGGTGCTGCGGTAGGTGCTTACCTGTTTTCATTCATTGTTTACTCATTAACCAAAGTCTTGCCGTATCTCTCACCACTCTTTCGCACTTTCCTATGCATAGCGCAGAAGCGGGCTCAAGAAAAACTCAATCATCTTGCGCGCACCGGTTTTCGTTTCCACCGTCGCCGTCATCCCCGGATGCAACTTTACCAATTTGCCATTGACCCCGACCGTAGCGTGCACCATCGCCGCCCGCATCTTGTACACCAATCCGCTCTGTTCATCCGCGACAGCGTCATTGGAAATATCAATGATTTCACCATTTGTCGTGCCGTACTTTGTGAACGGGAAAGTATCCACCTTGACTTCCGTTTGCTGACCGACTTCGACGAAGCCGATGTCCTTGTTCTCCAAGGTTGCTTCGACCTCCAGCGCGTTGTCCTTCGGTACGATCACCATCGGTTTTTGGCGCGACGGGAAACGATAGGCAGCAGGGCCTCGAGCTTGTCGACTTGGCGCTGCGCGCTGCGCATGGGGGCGCGCTGCTTATCCTGTTCGTGGCGGAGCACCGTGAGCCTGTCTTGGAACTCTTGCCATTGCTGGACAAGTACACGATCGCTGTTTGCGTTCAACTCCTGTGTCGCTGGCAGGTGTTCGCGATGCAGCCGGTCGGTGATCTGCTGATATCGGTCGATTTCGCGGGCTGCATCGCCGGGCCTTTGCGCAGACGCTTAACATCGGTCCCTGCTGGGGTGGTGTCGAGTTCGATCAAAACATCTCCAGCCTGGACCTGCTGCCCCTCTTTCACATGGATGGTGCGGACCGTCCCGACATCTAGCGGCTGCACCGTCTTGCTGTGTCCGCTCGGGATGATGTGCCCCTGCGCGACCAAGACGATATCCACCTCGCTCAACGCTGCCCAGGCCAGTGGGAGCACGAAGAACACTGGTATGGTCCAGAGGATCGCTCGGCCCGTCGGTGACGGCGGAGCCTCCTGGATCTCCAGGGCCGCAGGCAGAAAGGCCGTCTCTACCCGGCGGCTCACGCGTTTTGTCCCAAGGGTGGCTCGCTCCCCGGGCACGGGTGGCTGGGTGTTGTGTGACGCAGCAGGCGGGCCTCCACTTTGGGACAGCCGCCGATCGGCCTGGCGCTCAGGGCGCCGTGCCTACCTCGGTCCCGAGCATGCGCCGCAGGGTCCCGTCCCGGTCGATCAGGTGGTGCTTGAGGGCCCCCATGACATGCAGGGCGACGGCGCCGATGAGTAGGTTGCCGCCCCAGCCATGTAGGGTGTGCGTAACCTGCGCGAGGGCGGCATTGTGCGCCACGACCTCCTGTGGGTCGGCCGGATCCGGGTTGGGGGCGACCAGTTCGATACCAAAGAAGGCAACGCCGTGTCCGCCCATGGCCGACATCAAGAAGCCCGTGATCGGCATCAGTGCGGTGCCGATGATGAGCAGCCAGTGGACGGCCTTTGATAACAGGTTCCCAACCGGTGTGTGGTCGCCGACGTGCGGGGGCCAACCGTTACGGATCCGCCAATCCACGCGCAGGACCACAAATAGGGCGATCAGGACGCCGAACGATTTGTGCCAGGGATACAGGGCATAGGCGCCGGTCTGTTCCATATAAAGCCCCGTGGCAAGTAGGGCGATCACACCGAAGGCGACGACCCAGTGCAGGGCCAGGGTGTTTGGGCTCAGTCTGGTGGGCGAATCGAGTCTCATATGGGCATCTCCCAAGCAATTGCCGCCGATCCGGCGAACGTTGTAATCGACAGCGAGAGCCTAAGTTGCGACTATCTATGCGTCTAATGCATATCTCTGATAGTACGTATCCAAAAGATGAATCTTCGTGCCCTGGATCTGAATCTCCTCGTTGTATTGCGGCAGCTGCTGGAGGACCGTCATGTCTCGCGGGCCGCCGAGCAACTCGGCATGAGCCAGCCGGCCGTCAGCCGCGCCCTGCAGAGGTTGCGAGCTATGTTCGATGACCCCTTGTTGGTGCACACTTCGCGCGGATACGCGCTCAGCGCGCGCGCGGAAGGCTTGCTTACGGCCCTGGCCCAAGTCCTCGGGGATACCGAGCGCTTGATCTCCGGGCCGGCCTTCGATCCAGCCATCTCCACCAAGACCGTCCGCTTCTACGGTCCCGAGCCCGAGATCGGCTGGCTTCTCCCACCCTTGTTCGAGCGGATGCGACGGCTTGCTCCAGGCATGGTGCTCGAGGTAAAGAGCGAGCCGCGCGAGCACTTCGGTCAGCTCGAGCGCGGCGAGGTCCACTTTTTGCTGTCACCGTTCCAACCCAGCGCCAGCACCGCGGAGCTCCATCGTCTGCAATTGGCCTCCTTGAGGTTTGCGCTGGTGATGAGCGCGGACAACCCGCTGGCTCAGGGTCCCCTGAGCGCTGAACGCGTTGCTGCGGCTAGCCATGGCCTGATCTCGCTGACTGGGCGAGGCGGAGGATTACTGGAGCGTGAGCTCGTCGCCCAGGGTCACCTGGCCCCAGGTGACCACCTGAGCCAACCGCTACGTCTGTCGGGCTTCACGTCCATCGCAGCCTTCTGCGAGCGCAGCGACCTGGTCTTCCGGCTACCGAAGCACTTCGCCGAAGAACTTGCCCGTGGCCGCAATCTGGTTGTGCGAGATACATTCCTCCCGGCCGACGCCGAGTTCACCCAGGTTTGTCTCTACTGGCACGAGCGCTTCCACAAGGAACCCATGTGCATGTGGATCCGTGAGCAGCTCAAAGCTATCCACGCCGTTGACATTGTCGAACCACAGGGCTGACGACCTGTGTTTTTGTCTAGCCCAAACACCAGCCGAACGGCGCCTACCTCGCAAGCTGCTGAGCGTGAGAGAGCAAATCACAGATGAAGGGTGAATTCGGTAGGCGCAGTTCGTACCCGGCGTGGCTCTATCCCAATGCCGATGGTTTCTCGTGTGCTGTGGCTTGGTTTTCACACAAGCGATAGCTATGGCTATCATTTTGTTCCAAACCGGCGCCACCGGGCTGCGAATCCCACCGGCTCTCGGGATGCTGGTGACCTATTCGGGCTATGGCGCTCTTTTCCCGTCGTTGACCGATTGGCATGTGTGGCGATCGGCTGCTGTTGCATTGAGTGCTTCGAGCGTGGTGCGGATCGGTACCACGAGAGCTGGCTGTTCCGCGTTCGCGATGGCCAGTGCCTGCTGGGCAGTCGCGATCGCCATGTCGCGGCAACCGCGATCGGCCTGTACCTCGGCGAGGTTGTTGAGCGCGGCGGCATGTCGCGGTTGGCGCGCGATGATGCGACGGTATTGGCGCTCCGCCGCAGTGAGTTCGCCGGTGGCGTGCAGGGCCAGGGCATAGCCGAATCGGGCCGTAGTGTTCATCGGCCAGCGGTCGAGCGCGGCGTGGTAGGCCAAGCGCCGAGCGTCCGTTGACAACAAGGGTTCTGCGGTCGCCGTGGCCGCCAAAAGGCGCGTCGCCGCGGCCCGTGCAGGCAATTCACCGGGGCGCAAGACGACCACCGCCCAATGCTCGGCCAGCCGCCAACTGCGCAAGAAGTCGTGGGCTTGCGTTCGCTCGCGACGTCGGGTCCCGGAGCGCAGGATCAGGGTGTCGTCGGCGGGATCCATACCGATCACGACAGCATAGTGCCAGACCGGCAATGCCCGCAGCCCGAGGTTCTGCAGCACCAGTACGGGGCGGTTCGCATCCAGTTCGGCGCGCAATGCCGATAACGACGGCTCGATGCGGTAGGGGATACGCCCGGCGCGACGTGTCGCCGCAAGCATCTCCACCTGCAATGAGCCTTTCTTTGCAGGTACGTAAACCTGGCCGGTCAGGGCTTGCGGCGACACGACTGCGCCGGTTGCGTTCAGCACCGTGGCGAGGGCAGCCGGTCCGCATTGATAGGCGGTTTGCGGAAAAAAAGGGGTGTCGTGCAGTTCGATGCGCCCGCCGTGCGGAGGCATCAGGGACGACAAAAGCGGCGGCCGACTCGCGCAAGCCGCCAACAGCGTTGCGGCCACAGCAAGCAGTGCTGTCAGGCCGCGTATCGGGATAGCCGCGCTCAGATCCTCGTGAAGATGTTGGTAACACCAATCAGTTCGAGAACCAGCAAGACGACGAACACCACGCCGATCACGCCGAGAACGCTACCGCCGGCAGGCAGCTCGTCTAATTCTGCCGCGAGCATCTGCAGCTCCCCGGTGCTCAACGCGGCCAGCCGTGCATCGACCTCAGCGGGTGACACCCCCTGTTCGAGGAACTCGGCGCGCACATCATCGCGTGCTAATTCCGACTGGACACGGGACAGCAACTGACCACGTTGGTCGAGCTGAATCAGCGTTTCGGTGCCGATCGGGGCCGCCAGACCGGCGATCGGTAGGCCGAGCATGCTGGTTGTCAATATCAGGACCATCGCAACGGATTTTTTGAATGTGTTTTTCATAGCGAAACCTTAGTTTTGTGGGGGCGTTCGGCGAGGGACGCTAGCATGCCGGAGAGTCGGCCGACAATTGTCACCGTGCCATTGTGCTGGTGCTTGCACGGTGCGCTTGCTGGCAGCGTGAATTTGGTCGCGAATCTTCGCGCTCACGTGGGAGGTTCGACGGGTTTTATGTCAACGTTCATAGTGGAAGTTCGACCCGATTCTGATTCAAGCCACCATCGATGCGAGTTCTCCGCACGGTTTGTATACCACCGCTCTCGCACCCTTCGGATGGAACTCCTCCAGCAGGTCGCGTGCGACCAAATCCCGAAGGTCTGCGCGGGCCGTGGCATAGGCGAAAAAGAGGGTAGAGTTGGCGCGCCCGACAGGATTCGAACCTGTGACCCCCGCCTTCGGAGGGCGTCCTGAGCGTTCGGAAAGCAACGCTTAGAAACAACAAAAAATCCATTTGATACCGTAATTTACGGTATTTCTGATGTTGCTAGCCGTTGCCTTCCGTTGCTGACCTTTTCTGATTAGAATTAACCCGAGCGTTAACCCGAAGCGACCCCCGCCCAAGGTGCGAACTTAGGCGGGGGTCAGACCACGTTCACTGTACGGGAGCGAACATGGCGAGAGCCCAGTATGACCGATCGCGTCACTTCAAGACGGCGAAGGAACTCGACAACCTAAAACCCCTACCCGGGCAGCGTCGTGAGCTAGGCGACCTGGGCTGTCCCGGTCTGCGGGTTCGCGTCGAACCGTCCGGCAGGAAAACATTTGTGTGGTCCACCCATTTCGGAGGACGCCTGAAGCGCATCACCCTGGGCCAGTACGGCAAAGGCTCCGGGCAACTGTCACTCACCAAGGCGCGGCAGCGCCTGGAGGAACTGAAAGACGACGCGGCCGAGGCGCGGCTTAGCGGCGAGAATATTTTCGACCGCGACGTGAAGACCGTCGACGACCTGATCGAGCGGTTTCATGCCGCCGTACTGGTCAGGCGCCGTAAGCGACCCGGCGAGGCACTAGAGGATTTGCAGCGGCACGTCGCCCCCTGGCTGGGCAAAAAGGCGCTGGAGGCCGTCAGGCCGCGCGACGTGGCCGCAATGATCGAAAACGTCGTGCGGGGTACCAAGGTAAAGCGTCCGCCCCTACCCAACGGGAACGCGCCTCGCGAATCCAAACCGGCCCCGGTGCGTGCCAAGAAGATTTTCGGCCTGACCCGTCAGATGTTCAGTTATGCGGTCGGGGCAGGGCTGCTCAAGCAGGACCCTACTGCAGGGCTGGACGCGAGCGCGCTGGGGGTCGAGCCGCACCAGGAGCGTGATCGGGTGCTATCGGCCGAGGATGTCCGCCGGTTCTATCAGGCACTCGATCAGGCGCCGAAGCTGGCGGAGGTGACCCGCCTGGCGTTCAAGGTGCTGCTGCTGACCGGCTTGAGATCCAGCGAACTGCGGACCATGAAATGGCAGGACGTGGACTTCAGTGCCAAGACGATCACGGTCCGGGCCGAGAATCTGAAACTCAGCAAGGTGCGCGCTAAGAACGCGAGCGCCTTTGTGCAGCCGATCGCCCCGCAGACCGTTTTGATACTTCGGCGCCTGAGGAAACTGGCCGGCGATTCGGCCTGGGTGTTGGCCTCGCCGAGCAAAACCGATCCGAGAAAAGCTAGCCAACCGATCGACGATAAGGCTTTGGGCCACGCGCTGCGGCGATTGCTGGCAGCCAAGGATTCGGATGGTGAACCGATGCTCGCGGTCGACTATTTCACCGTGCACGATCTTCGACGCACCGCTCGCACCGTGCTCGCGCAGGAAGGCATCGACCCCTACGTGTGTGAAAAATATCTCGGTCACACCGTCGGGATGGTCGAGCGCACCTACAACCGCGATCCGATGATCGAGAAGCGCCGCGAGGCCGCAAAGGTGCTAGCGCGCTGGGTGGACGACGCGGTGACCGGCCAGGCCGTCGTCGGTGAGCGATGAGCGCGAGCTCGAAGCTCTAGCGCAGTGGGTTGACCCGCCGGGCGGTGCGCCCGCGCTCGCGGTCTGGCTACGCGCCCAATCGGCCGAAGTCTGGGCCCTGGTCTGCGACTTCCTGCAGGACCCAAGCGATAGCCGTGGCCTGAGAGCCGCTGTCACCGTCTTGGAGGCCGATTCGCAGTTACCCCTTAGCGGACTGCTCGATCGCTTCGAGGCGGACGCAATGGACGTACTTGACGGGCGCAAGGCCTTCCGGCGCGAGATACAAAAAATGCGCCGGCAGGATCAAGCCGAAGGCTGGGCCTTCGCGTACGGCGTGCACCGTGCTGCCGGCATGTCGGGCTGGTCGAACTGGCGTACGGGCGATCCCGGCGATGCCCTGCGCGCACTTGCGATCGATCAAAGCAAGAGCGCCGAATACATCCGCAAGGAAATCGCACGCGCGGCTCAGCGCAAGGCACGCGATGCCGGCAAGGCGTTCGGGCGGAAGATGGTCGAACACTGGTCCGAGGCGGCATTCATTGCGTATCGCGATCAAGCGCTGACACCCCGCCGCCGCTAGCCTTAAAAGTTATCCCCCGCCACCTCGGCGATGGCCTGTGCCATCGTCACCTCCGTCAGCGCAATTCAGCGCGCACACGGAGAGGAAACGATGCACGCCACCGACGACCAGCACCAGCCCGAGCCCGCCCTCGACGACGGCGAGATCTTGCGCCTGCTTGGCTTCACCAATCGAGCGACCTTGTGGCGGATGCGGCAACGGGGCGATTTACCCATGCCTGATTATCAGATCGGAAAGCGCAATTTGACCCTGCAATCAAAGGCCGCTGCCGCGATCGAGAGAATTCGCGCCGCTAACCCGTATCCCACCGCCGAGGCTGGCTGATTTACCCGGCGGGTTAACCCGAATGGAGAAATATCGCGATCGACGCCGCCAGGGCGGTGTCTGCGTTTACCGACCCCCGCCGTATATCGGCGGTAAGGCCGCAAAAAGAAATGCGCCGGCGGGGGAGCCGGCGCGGGGAATCTGGAGCATTGACCGTCACAACAACCGCCACAGTAGCGCGAAGTCGAGATGAAGGATAACACGACACCGCCCGGCTGCTATCGCTGGCGCCGCGACCGCGGCCTATTCGGCATCGACGATCACGTGCGCCGATACCGGGTGATCAGATGGCCGGCCCGATACCTGGGCCACCTGCCCATGGTCGATGACTTGCTGCCGGGTTGGCTCGAGGTGCGCTGATGGGTCGCGGCAGATCGTCTAAGACCCTAGCGCTAATTGAGGCTAGCCAACAAATACTCGCCGAGGAAGCGCCAACAACCGTCCGCGCCATCTGCTATCGGCTTTTCACTCGCGGGCTCATCAAAAACATGAGCCGTAAAGAGACCAACAAGGTGAGCCGGATACTCACTGAAGCGCGCGAGCGCGGCGAAATCGACTGGTCCGATATTGTCGATGAGACACGCGGCGTTGAGCATGTACAGACATGGGATTCGCCGGAAGCCATCCTCGATGCAGCCGTCCAAGGCTACCGTCGAGACTACTGGGACCAGCAAACCGAATGGGTTGAAGTGTGGTCCGAGAAAGGCACCGTTCGCGGCATTCTCAAGCCTGTGCTGGATAAGTACGGCGTCGCCTTTCGGGTTATGCATGGTTTCGCATCCGCAACGGTCGTCAATGACATTGCCGAACACACCCTCGATTCACCGCGCACCTTGACCGTGCTGTATGTCGGTGACTGGGATCCGAGCGGCATGTATATGTCAGAAACGGACCTGCTCGGCCGACTCACTCGATACGGTGCTGACAATTTCCGAATCATCCGATGTGCACTGACACGCGCCGATGTCGTGACCGGCAACCTGCCGAGCTTCGATGTCGAGACCAAGTCTGGTGACAAGCGCTATCAGTGGTTTCGGAAGAATTACGGGGAAAAGTGTTGGGAACTCGACGCGCTGCCGTCCAACATTCTGCGCAAGCGTGTCGATAACGAAATACTAGGCATGATCGATGTCCCAGCCTGGAACCACGCGCTGGAAATCGAGAAGGTCGAAGTCGAAAGCATGCAGAAGTTCCACCGCATGTGGAACAAGGCCCAAGCGCGCAAAGTGAGGCTAGCCTCAGAATACCCTGGGGCGGCGCAATGACCGTAGAGACCCTGCTATCCCGCCTAGACGGCGTCAGGCCCGCCGGCGATGGCCGCTGGTACTCAGAGTGCCCCGCTCATGATGACCGTTCGCCGTCGTTATCGATCCGGGATGCCGGCGACAAGGTGCTCGTCCACTGCTTTGCAGGCTGCGAGGCGGAAGACGTTTTGAACGCTGTCGGACTGACGTTTCGCGACTTGTATCCAGACGAGTACCGAGCAGCTCATGCTGCTGCTTGCGCGCAAAAGATCAAGCTGCCACCTATCGATTTGATTGCGCTCGAGCGGCGAATCATCGACCTAGCCGAATCCGATCTGCGTGCAGGCAAGACCTTGAGCGCGGAGGATCGTGCGCGCCTTGAGATCGCGTTAGAGCGCGTCAAAGGGGCAGCGTGACCGATCGTAACTATCTCAAGGACATCGAGGCCTATCGGGCAAAACAAGAGCCTGAGATCGTTTGGGATTCACCGCTCGCGATCGGCGATTTGCTCAGGCGCAAGCCGCAGCCTCGACGCGAGCTTGTTCGGAATCGCATTCAGCTCGGGCGCGGCGGTCTGGTCACCGGCCTTGGCGGTAGTTCGAAAACTCGCTTTTTGTATCACCTCGGGATTGGCGCTGCGGTCGAGCGTTTGCCGTGGGACTGGGAGATTGCCACACCGGGAAAGAGTCTTCTTGTGCTCACCGAAGACACGCAGGCCGATGTGCACGATGTTCTATACGCCATGGTCAGCGGCCTGCGGTTGAGCGATGCGCAGATGGATCAGGTTGCTGCATCACTGCACGTCTATCCGTTGGCGGGCCGTGACCTCAAATTGTTGGCACGCGACGAGCGCGGTGCACTCGCCAAGACCCCTAACTACCACACGCTCGAAGAAAAAATACTTCAGATAGGCGGCGTGGTGTTCGTTGCGATCGACCCGGCGCTATCCGTGACTGAAGGCGATGAACTCGACCAAAACGACCAGCGCACCCTGGGCAAGCTGGCCGATGATCTGGCGGTGCGCACCGGTGCAACCTGCTTGATCGCGTCTCACGCGACCAAGGGCAGCCAACACACCGAGGAGCTTGCTAGCCACAACAGCCGCGGTGGCGGTGCGATTACCGACGCGGTGCGCATGGAATATGCGCTGCGTACGATGACCGCCACCGAAGCGCTGC
The DNA here is from genome assembly GCA_028284585.1 of Chromatiales bacterium. Classification (GTDB taxonomy): domain Bacteria; phylum Pseudomonadota; class Gammaproteobacteria; order Chromatiales; family Chromatiaceae; genus Thiosocius. The sequence continues at coordinate 31,245 of JANQRK010000028.1, read as the reverse complement.
GCGCTGGAATCACCGATCTAGCCGAACGCAAGCGGTACCTCCAGGTCTGCGCCACAAAAGGCAATCACCTCCCACCGGCTGCCTACGCACCGATCTGGCTGCGCCGTGGTGATTTCGGCGTGCTGTCCGCGGCCGATCTGGAATTCAGCGACAGCAACGAACCGGACACCAAGGACATGCAGGCGTTCGACATCCTGCGGGAGATCGCAGCGACCACCAGTCCGAAGCTAGCCGACTGGCGCGCTCAGTGTGTCGCCGCCGGCCTGATTCCTGACGGGGAATTCAAGCGCCAGGAAAAAGCCATGCAGCGAATTATCAAGCGCCTATCCGATGCCGGGCTTGTTGAGCGGGGGTTTGCTCGAGGGGTTTATCAGCCGGTGACCGAGCAATGAAGCAGACAGACGGAACACCGCACTGGGCAGACGCAGACATGCAGACTCTTATATGTCTGCAATGTCTGCTGTCTGCTTGTCCATGCGGTGTCTGCAACGTCTGCTTATTGTCTGCAATTTGTCTGCGAATGTCTGCTAGCGGCAGACCGGAGCGAGTGGACAGGATATGACCCCGACCCAGCGAACATTGCGCCACCTGCGCGAGCAGGGCTACCGGACGGCCATATGCGAGCGCTGGGTGCCGCGGCCAGACCTACCCGGAGGCGGCCACAAGCTGGATCTCTACGGCTGTTTCGACCTGCTCGCGATCCGGCCCGGCGAGATCCTGGCCGTGCAGTCCTGCGGCGTCAATCATGCAGCACACCGGCGCAAGCTACTGGGTGAGCGACGCGAAGCCGTGCTTGCCTGGCTGGCGGCCGGCGGTCGGGTGCAGTTGATTAGCTGGCGCAAGCTGTTGGTCCGGCGCGGCGGCAAGGCCCGGCGGTATCAGCCGAGAATCAAAGAAGTCACGCTTAACTGCCTTTGCAAGGCAGGGGTCGACGCTGGTTGACGTGTTAAAAACCGGGGTGCTGGGCGATTCAGTCGCGGTCGGGTGAAGATTGGGGTTAAATGGTGCGAAATTTGGGGTCAAGTTGTGCCGAAAACGACATTGCTACAGAGCGAATCCAAACGGCGACCTGCCCCGCAGAAACAGCCGCGCTTGAAAACGCTGGATGATATCGCGGTTGAAATGGCGCGATGTTATCGACAGGCCCGTCGCGGTGACATCGAAGTTAGCGACGGCACGAAATATATTTTCATGTTGACGCAACTAGCGAGGGTGCTGGAAGCCGCGCAACTGGAGCGTCGAGTGCACGCCCTGGAGGTCGAACGTGATTAGAAATCTCGAGCGGCGCATAAGGCGCCTGGAGGCCGCACGAGCAGGTCGTGGTGACTTCGGCGTCCGGTTTTTTGACCCGACGACCGGGCCGCCGCCAGAGACGCCGCCAAGCGGCGCTGGTGGCATTTTGCTGTTGCCTCAAGTGGCACCGGAAGACTGGCCCGCATTAGTGGCCGACCAGCAGCGCGCCGTGACGCGCTTAGTTGAATCGTTAGAACAGGAGCATTGACATGACCGATAGCAACTTACTTGGCGAGATCATGATGCGTCAGATCGAATCCCGGAAATTCGATGACGCACAGGCAGACATGCTTGAGAACGCGCGACGGCGCGCGATGGGCTTGGTTAACGAGTTTGACCGCGAGATGCAGCACATCCGAAACGACGACCGGCTGAGCGATGTCGGTCGCAAAAGCAAGCAAGCCGAACTCGCACAAGGCACAGCCGAGTCGGCACGCAGGTTTTTCGATCCGATGCTGCGGCAAGTGGCCGATGAGATCGAGACCGAATCTGGCAGGCTCGCGGCGGTCAAGCTCGAATCAGCCGATCCTGTGGTGGCCGAGCTGCGTGCCTCAGAAATTCGCCGAGGCCTGGCCGATCTCGACGAACTTGAATTGCATGTGCGTCTGTTGGACGCGGGAACATCGGGCAATGTCGAATTGCTGAACGCGGTGGCGGATAGCCCGCTGCCGATGCTGAGGGATCGCCAGCCGTTAGCCGATGCACAGCGAGCCGCGAACGAGGTGAAAAATCCCGCGAGCGCTGCGCGTCTGCGCAATCTCCAGGCAGCCGAGGGCGTGCTCCAGACCGCACGACAAGGCGTGCTGGCGCATGTTGGCGCCGACGATGTCGGTAGTCAATTGGAGCGCATCGCCGCGGGCGAGGCCGCTTGACTCATTCTCCGGCCAGGGATGGCACCTGCCTGGCCTCATGGGTGTCGTGCTGACTGATCGTTACGGCGTAACTCACAGTAGCAAACTCACGTGCTTATGGTGGCAGCTCCCGGCCAGGTGAGGACCCATATACACGGCAGAATCGCGGAAATGTTATCGGACACATGTGGGGTATGTTTGTAGTTATGTAATTAGTAGAGGGCATATGAAAAACCTAATTCGTGGCTTAACCTTTGCACTCATTACAGCTTCATGCGTCGTAGCGGCTGCCGACACGTACAGCGCCCAACAAGAGAAGGTAAAGAAGCTATTTCAGAGCAATGAGGAACCAACGGCGAAGGATGCCGTCTGGACAGCGAAGAGAATCTTCAAAGTTGGTGTAATCCCGGACGAATCCAGTCGGGATGGCTACGCGTCGTACGTTTGTCAAGTCCTGTATGAAAACGGTTTCAGGGGCAGTAAGGTCTGGGTGCAGGTTATCGACATTGTTCAACTTGCCCGCAATGGCAAATGGATAAAGCTCGGCGAAGCTCGCTGCTTATAGGGCCTTTACATGATCAGGTAAATATACAAACCGGGATCTGATCTGACAGTCTCTGTACGCTGATTTCAGAACGTCCGCCTGCTTTCGGCCATTACCGGTTGCTCGGTTTCCAAGCATCAGTTGACCGCTGCTCAAGAGCAAAGGAGACGTCTTGCCAGCGGTGCTGCGTAACCGCCTTCGGTTAAACCGGAAGTTCCCCGTCAGCATTTTTAACACTTTGTCCTTAAGCCAAGAATCCGAGATTTGCGAAATTCGTTTCAAGTATCTGAAAACCTGCATGTTTTTGAAATGTGGCGCGTTATTTGCCTATCAAAGAATTAAAATAGTAAGGATGCAAAGGGGAATGCTATGAAGATCATCACAGTCCGTACCATCGTACTTCTGGCGCTTCTTTGGGGGGGAGCTGCCAACGCGGCACTAATTGGATACAACTTCGACTGGACTGGTAACGGTGGATACTCCGCGGAAGGCATGATTACAGTCGATGACACTTTTTCAATTGCTTCCGCTGACGGGCTAGGTGCCACAAACGGAATCGAGTCTCTGATGGTCGACTTTTTCGATCCGAGCAACACACTCATTCAATCCACCACCAACGTTGCCGGTGGAATTTCAACCTACAATTTCTTGTTCGTCCGTTTTGATACGGTCCTAGGGGATTTCGATTTCTCGGTAGACAATTTCTTCGGTTTGGCTTTCGACATTGGAGCCGACCCGGGATTTTTCCTCGTTCAGGGCTCGGCATCCGGTGGACAGGTCGTGCTCACGACTGGCAACCTAACTGGGGTCGACAGGGGTGGAGAAATAATTGTCACACCCAAAGCCGTCCCGCTCCCCTCAACCCTTGCTCTATTGTTCTTCGGTCTGCTGGCGTTGAGACGACGGATCGCTGTCTGAAAGTAAGGATGAGCCCACGTAGGTGGGCCTATTACGTCAGCGTTGGCCCCTGCCAAAGCCCACCTGCAGGTGTGTGGGCAGTCATCGGATCGCATTTAACAGCTCATTAGGCGAATTAGAGCTGATCGCTGGCCTCTAAGCAGAGGTCATTAAATCGGTTTGAACTTCAGTAAGGCCTCAGCATCCGAGCCTCGCGGACGTATGCTATGCAACGGGTAGCCGCTATGACTGTTGACCAGCCTTATCGACAGCTCTGCGCCCTAAGCCGACCTCCTGACCGTCTACGACTTTGGCTGCTTCGTGTTGAAAGCCGACTAGACCACCACATCCGACATGGTCGAGAGCGTCCGCCGAGACTGTCCCTTGACCGTTACGGCGTAACGGAGCATCACAATGGCAATGAGCAATGCAGAACGGCAACGCGCCTACCGCCAGCGTCATCTAGCCGACGTGGACGGCCAAGGGCACAAGCTGAGCATGATTGTGAGCGTCCAGACCGGCGCACAACTCGGACGGCTGGCAGCGCATCACGGCGTGACCAAACGCGCCATGCTCGAGCAGTTGCTACAGCAGGCCGAGGGCGATCTACTCGACGAAATGAAGCCAAAGGCGCGGCGAGAATATTACGGCTGAGGCTGTTACCGCGTAACGCAACAGCCCCGGCCGCGTGCCGGGGTTTTTTGTGCCTGGTGTCCGAGTCCCGGAATTTAACCCGACTGTTAACCCGAGCCTTGGCAGTGGTCCTGCGAAAAACGCTAAGCGATTGATTTTATTGGCGCGCCCGACAGGATTCGAACCTGTGACCCCCGCCTTCGGAGGGCGGTACTCTATCCAGCTGAGCTACGGGCGCTGACCGCTTGTATTGTCGCCCTTCGTGCCAAGCATCTCAACGGCTACTGCCCGCTGGACCCACAACACTGAGCCATGGGTGCTCATTCATCTGGGCTATTTCGCGCAGTACTGGCGTGCCTTGTGGCTGGTAAAGAGCGGGAACATGGTCGTTCCAACTCACGCGATAACGCGACCGATCGCCAACTGCACGCTGCCAGGTGGACTACCCGACGCGACCAGCCGGTCATCGCCAATCCACCCTTTCGGTTTGCGGTTCGAATGGCCATGAAACAGCGTGGGCGCCGATTGGCCGCACGACTTCATACGCAGGGTTGATGCCAATTCTATTTCTCAATGGAATCTGCGGCCATCCGGCCGGTAACTTGACCCGTCGGCGGCAAGACCTCGCCCCTAATCCGGGGGCCGGCGTTTGCTGGTCCCGCGACTGCAGCTTCACATCATCTGCGTCCGTACCCTTGTGCGCCCCATCCGCCGTTTAACTAGGCGACCTTCAAATTTGGGAGCATTGTTCTTTGTAAGATCGCTATATAGCATTGGGCGTGACAAGGAGGATTCGCCGTGCAACGGACTCAGCAGAGGGGAAAAAGGTCGGGTCAAATCGATGGCAGTGTATCTGCGTCACGCCGTGGCATCGATGTCCAGGGTGCGATGGCCACGCTGAATCGGGGTTCGGAATCACCACGGCAGTTTTTCCGCTGCGGCCGCTACTCCACTGTGGGACATGAATGGTATGTGTCCGTAAGAGAAGGCTGCGAACTCGGCCCCTACGCGACGCGCGACGAAGCAGAGCTGGCGCTCGCGAACCATGTGACGAGTCGCTTCGTCGATTCCCATGGCTACATCGGGCAGATCGACGCGCATGCACGACGCGATGCGACCGTGTTGGAAGTCCTCGTGCAGGAACTCGCCACGTGCCGCGAGCAGATCCATATACGGGGTGAAAATGCCGCTTTCGCATGGGCCAAGCGACGGCTCGACGCGATGAACGAACACCCTGAAAAATTCAACCGTGTGCGTGCACGAATCCACGCATTGATGTTTTTCTTAAGAGAACTCGATAGCTGACTCAACCCTGGGTCGAGTTCGTCACTTATGAGGTCGTGGCGCACGCGCGCTACTACGATGTCATCAGCGGCCCGACGCCGGCCTGGCGTTCGCCTGAATCGACATCACGACGCGCAAGGAGATCGAGGACGACCTCGTCAAGGCGCGCCAGCAGGCCAAGGACGCCAACCGGTTCAAGAGCGGGTTCCTGGCCAACATGGGCCACGAGATTCGTACACCGATGAACGCCATCATCGGCCTTTCCCAGCTCGTGCTGCGTACCGATCTCGACGCCATACGCGAACTCGTGGTCGACGACAATGCACAGGCGCGGCATCCGGTTACGGTATCTCGAGGACTTCGGCTGCGTCACGACAAAGGTGGCATCCGGGGAATCGGTGTTCCGGATAGCATTCTGCAGAGGTCCGGCAAGCTCGACGACGAATGGTCAGTCAGGTGCGGCCACCGCGAGATCGGTGCCAAGATCATCGGCGTGCACGCGGCCGGCGTCTTGCTGTCGGAGATTGCGCCACCCTTGTGGTAGAAAACCACGTCCAAACTAGCGAATTCTGACTCCGATGGGATTGCCGGACATTTCGAGGCCTGGCGTTCGGCCAGCATCTCGCTACGATGCCGAGTTGAGGTCCCCACGAATGGGTGGCCACGCATTCGCTGTACCATTGCTCGCAGTAACGCACGGGCATATCCTTATTCGGGCCCAACAGATAAAATGGCCTGCCGACTGCACAGGCGATGCCATGGCCCCGGACATCACCCCCATCCAGGAAAAACTCGACGCATATAAGGCGGCAGGCAAGAAGCTGTTTGCGACGTCTTCGTTTCAGTCGCACAGCATACCGTTGTTGCACATTATCAGCCGTATCGATAAGCGTATCCCGATCTATTTCACGAATACGGGCTACCAGTTCCCAGAGACCATTGCATTCGCCGAGCAGATAGGCGAGCAGCTGGGACTGCGAGTCATCGGTTTACGCTCGGTGGTGCCGAAGGTTCATCAAACCGACCACGACGGCCGTTTCTTCTTTGCCTCTGATCCCGACCACTGCTGCTATCTCAACAAAGTGCAGCCGCTGGAGCCCATACTGATGCAATACGATGTCTGGATTAACGGGATCCGGGCGGCGCAGAGTGCCAACCGGCGGGCCATGAAAGAAGAGCAGCCGGCACCGCACAACACGTTGCGTTACCACCCGGTGCTGGAGTGGACCTCGAAGATGATCTACCAATACCAGGTCGAGTACGATTTGCCGCCGCACCCGCTGGAGGCGCAAGGCTATCTCAGTATCGGCTGTGAGCCGTGCACTTCGAAGTTTCTCGATGAAGGCAATGAACGCAATGCCCGCTGGTTCGGCATGAACAAGACCGAGTGCGGGCTGCACACGGAGTTGGTCGACAAATAATATGAAAGTATTGATTACGGGCGGCGCTGGTTATATCGGCGATGAACTGGTTTACCGGCTCGCCGCTGCCGACAATGTGGAACAGATCATCATCTACGACAACCTGGCGCGCAGTAATTACAATCTGTTCACCGGCGTGCGCAAAGTGCCGAAGGTGGCGGAGGTTAAATTCGTACGCGGTGATATTCTCGACAGCCGCAAGCTGCGCAAACTCGTCGAAGATGTCGATATGGTCTATCATCTGGCGGCCATCGTCGGCCGGCCGTATGCCGATCAGAACGCTCATAACTTCGAGCAGACAAATCACTGGGGCACGGCAGAGGTCGTTTACGCAATCGAGGACGTCGGACCGAAGAACGTCGTCTACGTCAGCAGCATGTCTGTTTACGGCTATGGTTCGGGCCAATCCATTACATCGACCGATGCACCGCTGAATCCGCAGAGCTATTACGGGATCTCCAAGCTGCGCGGCGAGACCCATATGGAGCGGTTGATGCAGAAGATGCCGGTTCACATCATCCGTTGCGCTAGCGTCTACGGTTATTCGAAGAACCTGCGGGTCGACGCGGTGGTCAATCGTATGCTGTTCGACGCCCATTTCCAGAATCAGGTTCAGATCCAGGGCAAGGGTAATCAAGTGCGCGCGTTTATCAGCATCAAACGCGCCGTGGAATGCCTTTACCGTTTGATCGACACGGAGTTGCCGCCCGGCATCTACAATCTAGTCGACAAGAACCTTTCCATCAATGCGGTCGCCGATACGCTAAAGGAGCTATACCCGCAGCTCGACATGATCTTCGTGGACCAGCATCTGCCGATGCACGACGTTCATGTGGAGCAGGACGAGCGCCTGATGGCCATCATGCAGGAAGGGGAGAAGACGTTTAAAGAAGACCTGCTCGATTTCCAAGAGATGTTTACGTTCTGAGGCGACAAAGACGGCCGAGCAATCTGTTGGCAGCGCCGAAGCCGGCGCCGACATTGGGGTTCTACTTCTGTCCGCGACGCAGATCGACCAGTACATTGCCCAGAGAATGATGCATGTCGGTGTCACCGGTGCCGCCCAGGACAGACCCGCCGATAGGCAGCGAACCGGTGGCACATACCGGTTACGAATGCAGCAGCGCCCGGGACCTTCAACGCGATGTTTGTCGACCCCGTTGTCGCGGTAGCTTGTGCGGTTCAGATGCGCTTTGTGGTTGGCAAGCGCTTGAGCACTGCCGCTCGACCTTACTCGACGACGCGATCGATCACCAACTGCACGCTGTCTGGCGGATTACCCGTCTCGACCAGCCGGTCGCCGGCTACCATGTCGCCGGGTTGAGTGCGCGGCTGGCCGCTCTTCGAGACTTTGGCGCTGACCTTGACCCGTTCGAAGGACGACAGCTTAAGCGCCGGCATCATCGCCATCGCATCGGTGAGGGTGATGCGAAGTGGCAGTTCGCCGGCCTGATGCCGGGCGACCGCCAAGGGCATTGGCGGGCCGCTCTCGGCGCGCGCCAATACGAACACTGTATCGGTCTCTGCGACTCGTTCCATCAGAGCCGGTGTCAGTGCGACCTCGACCACGATCGCTGGGCCTTCTGCTGCGGGCGCGGCATCAGTGGTCGGCGGTGTGCTGCGTGCTGCGACTGCTGCGGACCGTATGATGGACGGCAAATCCGCGGCTGTCTGGGGCGGCTCGCCGCCGGCGCGGCGGATCAGGCCGGCGAGCTCTTTTTGCATTTCTGGCCGTTCGCCCAACAACGGGTAGGCGCGCTCCCAGTGTTCGAGTGCCTGGGCCATATCGCCGCGGTCTGCCGCGGCCATGCCAAGTAGCCACAGGGCGGAGATGCTGTTGGGATCGATCGAGCGTGCACGCTCGAGCAGCTCGACAGCGCGTGTGCTGATCTGGCCTTCGTCGCGCATCGCCATAGCGTCGGCCAGTGCCAACAAAGGTGTCAGTTCTTCTGGTACCAGTTCGACCACGCGTTCGAAGGCGGACACTGCGTCGGTGAACTGGCGCAGGCTCATATAGGTTCGACCGAGCAGAAACCAGCCTTCTGCATTCGTGGGGTCGGCCTCCATGCGTGCACGCAGTTGCTTGACCAGCTCGCCGATCGGCGGTGCTTCGCCGCTTTCGTTGTGTGCGCTAGCGATCTGTGCATGTGCACTATCGGCCTGTGCGATGCTTGCCTGGGGATCGATCAACTCCGGCGCACCGATGTGCAGGTAAACCGGTACCGTGGTCAGCACGATCAGGAGCGTGGCAACCGGCAGGGCCCAACGGCCACCGCCAGCGGCGGGTGGCGATTCGCCGGGGGTGTTCTCGCCCAGGTCCTCGGCGAGCGCCAGCTCTAGGTCGTGGCGCGCCTGGGTGAATTCCTCGTCCGATAGATCACCGGCCTCGCGTTGCTTGACCAGTTCCGCCAGGCGCTCACGCGCGATCGCGACATTGAGTTGCTCTGTAGTGTCAGAGCGGGTCGGTAGCTTGCGCAGCAGGGTAGGTGCGAGCAGCGCCAGGGCCGCCAGGATCATCCCGGCGGTGATAATCCAGAACAGGGTCATGAGGGTTTTCTATCTTGGTCGGTATCAAGCAGGGCGGCGGCTGTCTCGAGCTTGGCCTGGTCGATCTCGGCTGGTTGTGCATCGCGTCGACGCCGGATGGTGCGGATCAGCAGACCGACTCCGAGCACTAGGATAACGAAAGGGCCGGCCCACAGCAGCAGTGTGTTGGCGTTGAGCGGCGGTCGGTAGAGCACGAACTCGCCGTAGCGCGCGACCATGAAGTCGGCGATCTCGCGCTCACTTTTGTCGGCCTTGACCATGCTGTAGGTCTTACGGCGCAGGTCGACGGCCAGTTCGGCATTCGAGTCGGCCAGGTTTTGATTTTGACACACCAGGCAGCGCAGCTCGCCGATCAGCTTGTTATAGCGCGTCTCCTGCTCCGGGTTGTCGAACTCATAGACCTCGACCCGTGCGGCGGCGCCACTGGCGAGCAACAGCGCGAGAAGCCATACCATTGTCCGGTTCACGACGGGTTCTCCGTCGCCTCGAAATAGGCTTGGAACTTGGTCTGCCAGATCTGCGGCGACAGTGCACCGGTGTGCCTCTCGCGCACCACGCCCTCGGCATCGATCAGGAAGGTCTCGGGTGCTCCGTATACCCCCCAGTCGATCACCGCATCGCTCTCCGGATCGAAGGCGATCTTGGTAAATGGATTGCCCAGGCGGGTCAGCATCGCCTTGGCATCAGCGGCCTCGTCGCGCCAATTGATACCAACGATCGGCACGCCCGCACGCTCGGCGAGATAGACTAGGAACTCGTGCTCCTTCCAGCATTCCGGGCACCAGGTACCCCAGACGTTGAGCAGCCAGGGCTGGCCCGCCATATCCGAGGGGCGCACCATCTGCGCGGGGTCGAGCAGGTCGGGCAACGCGAACTCGGGTGCCGGCTGTCCGATGAACTGGGTGGGTACATCGCGCGGGTTGTACTCGCCTTTGTTCATCTGGCCGAGCACGAACCAAAACAGGCCGGCCAGTATCAGGAAGCCGCCCAAAGGCAGCAGGGCTCGGGTCATGCCGTGGCCTCTGCGGCGCTGGTCCCGACTTGGCGGGTGCGTCGCACCAGGGTTCGATAGCGCCGATCGGTCGCCGCCAGGCCACCACCCACCGCCATCATCAGGGCGCCTAACCAAAGCCAGCGCACGAAGGGCTTGTGGTAGATGCGCAGGCTCCAGGCGCCGTCTCCCAAATCCTCGCCGAGGGCGACGAACAGATCACGGGTCAGACCGGCATCGATCGCTGCCTCGGTCATCGGCATGGTCTGTACCAGGTAGATGCGTTTTTCCGGATGCATCTCGGCTACTTGCCGGCCGTCCTTGCTGGCCACCAGGTTGCCGCGGTAAGCGGAGTAGTTCGGGCCCTTGACCTGCTCGACGCCGGTGAAGTCGAAGGCATATCCACCCATCTCATAGGTGTCGCCAGGCGCCAGGCGGACATCTTTTTCGGTCGAGTAAAGCGATGTCAGCGTGACCCCGACGACGAACACCGCGACGCCGAGGTGACCGGTCACCATGCCCCAGAAGCCGCGCGGTATGTGGCGCAGGTTCCCATGTGGCCCGAGGCGCTCGCGGATCGCGACCACAGTCGCGGCGACCACCCATACGGCCAGCGTCATGCCGAACGCCGCCTGCCAGAGGTATTGTGGAGTGAACAGTGCCGGGTAGGCGATGCCCACGATCAGGGCAAGGATCGCAGCGATGCGCAGTTTTCTCGACAGCCTAGATGGTTGATCGCGCTTCCAACGCGCCAGCGCGCCGATCCCCACCAATACGACCAGCGGCGCCATCAGCGGGATGAACACGCTATTGAAGTATGGCGGGCCGACCGAGATCTTGCCGAGGCCCAGGGCATCGACCGCTAGCGGGTACAGGGTGCCGAGCAACACACTGGCGGCGGCGACCACCAACAGCACATTGTTGAGGAGCAGGCCGGTCTCGCGCGATACCAGTTCGAAACGCACTGTGCTCTTTATGCGGCTTGCGCGCACCGCATACAGCGCCAACGAGGAACCGACCACGGCCACCAAGAACATCAGGATGAAGACTCCGCGCTCCGGATCGGTGGCGAAGGCATGCACCGAGGTCAGCACGCCGGAGCGGACCAGGAAGGTACCCAGCAGACTGAGCGAGAAGGCGAAGATGGCGAGCAGCACCGTCCATGCCTTAAATGCACCGCGTTTCTCGGTCACCGCCAGCGAGTGCATCAGTGCGGTGCCGACCAGCCAGGGCATGAACGAGGCATTCTCTACCGGGTCCCAGAACCACCAGCCGCCCCAACCGAGTTCATAGTAGGCCCACCAGCTACCCAGCGTGATGCCGATGGTCAGGAACAGCCAGGCCACATTGGTCCAGGGTCGCGACCAGCGTGCCCAGGACGCATCCAGACGCCCGCCTAGCATCGCGGCGATCGCGAACGCGAAGGGCACGACTAGGCCGACGTAGCCCATGTACAACATCGGCGGATGGATGATCAGGCCGAAGTCCTGCAGCAAGGGGTTTAGGTCGTTGCCCTCCGGTGGCGGCACCGCGAGCCGGTCGAAGGGGTTCGACGTCAGCAGCATAAACAGCATGAAACCAACTGCGATCAACCCCATCACCGCGATGACGCGCGATAGCATCACCAATGGGATGCTACGATTGAACACAGTGACAGCGCCTGTCCATAGCGACAGGGTCAGTGCCCAGAGCAGCAGTGACCCCTCATGCCCGCCCCACACCGCCGAGAACAGGTACTGGGTGGGGAGCTGGGTGTTCGAGTTTTGCGCCACATAACGCACGCTGAAGTCATGGGTCAGGAAGCTATAGGTCAGCAGCGCAAATGCGATTGCCACGAACAGCAGTTGCAGTCGCGCGGTGGGAACGGCCAGCAGCATCCAGCGGGTCATGCCACGCTGTGCGCCGACCAGCGGGAAGATGGCCTGGATAGTGGACAGCGCGAGCGCGATCAGTAGGGCGATCTGGCCGAGTTCTGGGATCACAGCGCTTTACCTCCAGGGTGGGGTTGGTCCATCTTGCCGGCCGCTTCCAGTGCTTCGGCGACCTCGGGTGGCATATAGGTCTCGTCGTGCTTGGCCAGGACCTCCTCGGCGACGAATACCGTATCGGGCCCCATCTTGCCTTGGGCAATCACGCCCTGACCTTCGGCGAACAGATCGGGCAGGATGCCTTCGTAGGCCACCTCTACGCGCTGCGCCATGTCGGTCACGACGAAATTGACCGTGAGTTCGCCCTCTTCGCGGCGCACGCTGCCGGCCTCGACCAGGCCGCCGAGACGGAATACATGGTCGACAGGCGCCTTACCCTCGACCACTTCGGTCGGAGAAAAGAAATACGACAGATTGCCCTTGAGTGCTTCGAGGACGAGGGCGGTGGCTAACGCTAAACCGGCCAGGCCGACGATCACGATCCCGAGGCGTTTGTGTCTTGCTTTCATTGTTGTGCCGCTTGCTCTAGTCGCGCCAGGCGCATGATGCGTTGTCGGATCTGACGCGAGCGGCTGCGCAACAGCAGCGGCTCGGCGATCATCAACAATGCGGTGGCACCGAAGGAGCCCCAGACATATAGGGCATAGCCGCCCATGTGAAAGAACTCTGCCATCTCACAGGCCCTCGCCTGCCATTTGCCGGACCCAGCCGGCCGAGCGCTCGCGCTCGAGGATTACATTGCGCAGGCGCATCATCGCCACGGCGATCGAGTAGGCCCAAAAACCCAGGGTCATAATCAGCATTGCGATCAGCATGGTGTCATCCATCGTGCTTTCTTCTCCCAGTTTGATCGTTGCGCCTTGGTGTAGCGTGTTCCACCACTGTACGGAGTAGTAGATGATGGGGACGTTCACCACACCGACCAGCAGCAAGATGGCACTGGCGCGGTCACCGCGCCTTGGATCATCGAACGCGGAACGTAGAGCCATATATCCAAGATACAGAAAGAACAGCAGAAGTTCCGAGGTGATGCGCGCATCCCAGACCCACCAGGTACCCCACATGGGTTTGCCCCAAAACGACCCGGTCCAAAGCGACAAGAAGGCAAAAATTGCCCCAGTCGGTGCCAGTGATTGGGCCATCATGGCTGACAGTCGGGTATTGAATATCAGCCCAAGGGCGGCCCAGATCGCCATCACGACGTAGATAAACATCGACATCCAGGACGCCGGTACATGCACGAAAATGATTCGGTAGCCCTCGCCCTGCTTGTAGTCGGTGGGGGCGACGAAGAAGCTCATGTAGAGGCCAATCGCAATCAGTATCACCGCGATCACCGCCGCGCTGCGTCCGATCGTGCGCGCTACCGGGTAGAAGGTCGCTGGCGACGAAAACTTGAACCAATTGACGAATCCGGAAGCCATTTTGCCTCGCTTGTCCAGTCGTACCATCCACTGCCGGGGGCCGAACGCGATCGCATGCGCTCCGCCGCCATGGCATCCGCCGGGCAGAACAGGCGACTCCGGCCATGCGGCGGCCAGAGAGTACCGGACTCGTTGGGTGCGCGCAAAAGCTCGCGCGCCAGGGTTATTCGCGGCTTCAATCGGTCGCGACGCGCAGCGCGGCGGCGATCGCCAGCGGCGCCAGGACTAGACTGGCGACCAGGATGGCTGCCAGCATCCTTAGGTGCGCGTCACCTCCCAGCCCAGACAGGGTCGCCTCGACCGCGCCGGCGCCGAAGATTAGGACCGGGACGTAAAGCGGTAAGACCAGCAATGCCAGCAGGACACCGCCAGAGCGCAGCCCGAGTGTCAGGGCGGCGCCGATCGCACCGATCAGGCTGAGCGTCGGGGTGCCTAGCAGTAGCGAGATTATCAATGCACGCAGGCCTTCCCAGGGCAGGTCGTACTGCAAGCCCAAGAGTGGCGAGATGAGCACGAGTGGTAGGCCGCTTACCAGCCAGTGCGCCACCACCTTGCCGATCACCAGCGGTGCCAGGGGTTGTGGGGTCAACAGCATCTGCTCGAGTGTGCCGTCGCGGTGATCGGCCGAGAAGAGCTGTTCCAGCGCCAGCATCGAGGCGAGCAGTGCCCCGACCCAGACAACGCCGGGGGCGATCAGGCGCAGAGTGTCTGGTTCCGGACCGATCCCGAGTGGGAACAGGCTAACTACGATCATAAAGAAGATCAGCGTGGTGAAGATGTCGGAGCGGCGCCGCAGCGCGATGGTCAAATCACGTCGAATGACCCAGTACAGGGACTCAAGCATGGTCGTGTCCCAGGCTGAGGGTCCGCGTGTGCTCGCTGAGTATCGCCACCTCTTGGTGGGTGGTGACGATGGCGATGCCCTGGTGCTCGATGTGGCGGCTGATCACCGCCTGAAGCAACTCCACGGCAGCAACGTCGAGTGCGGTAAAAGGTTCGTCGAGGATCCATATGCGGGCTGGGCTGATCAGTAGCCGCGCCAAGGCGACGCGTCGCTTCTGGCCCTGCGATAGGTGTTTGCTGGGCAGGTCTTCGTGCCCCTGCAGGCCAATTTCGCCAAGCACTTCCCAGGCGCGCGACTCACTCAGTCGGTGCCCGTTCAAGATCGCCGACACCCGTAGGTTTTCGACCGCGCTGAGATCGCCTTTGATGCCGTTTAGATGGCCTAGATAGAGCAGGTGGCGCGAGTATTCCTCACGCATCCGGCGGATATCCTCACCACACCAGAGGATTTCGCCGCTCTCGGGCAGCATCAATCCGGCCAGGGCGCGCAACAGGGTCGTTTTGCCGCTCCCGTTGCGACCCTTCAGGTGCAGCAGCTCGCCGGTGGCAAGACTGAAGCTGAGATCGCTGAACAGCACCCGGTCCCCGCGAACGCAACTTAGTCCAGCGATCTTCAGATTGGGCTCGCTGTGGCCGTTATGCATACCTGAGGCCGGGTACCGAAAGCACGCCACTTTACACCAAATGCTGTGCTCGCCTCGCACGCCGCCGGCCGCGAGTTTTCCGAATCGCAGTATCCCCTGCCTACTCGAGCCGGTATAATCCTTCGGCTTTCGGATCCGATTTGGGGTCCGTTGGACGAGTTGAATTCCTGAGGAGCCGCTACCGTGTCTGCACATACCGATGCCACCTTCGTGCGCAAGTTTTCCGTGATACTTGGGGCGCTTGTCGCCTTTACCGTCTTTGTCCTGTTGGCTGCCAACCTGGTCACCGCGGCGTCGGAGGCCGGAAGTAGTGAGGACCCGCGCTTACACAATGCAGTCTTGGAGCGGATTCGGCCGGTAGGAACAGTCAATGTCGCAGCGCCGCCTGCGCCGCCGCCACCTGAACCCGAGACTGCGGCCGCTGAGCCGGCAGCAGTAGAGGGTGCCGACGAGTCCGCTTCATCCGACGAGGAGCCGGTGGCGGAGGCCGATGCCGAAGTCCCTGCGGAGGGTGGCGAAGCGGAAGTCGCCGACGCCGAGGCGGCTGAGTCTGAGGCGCCTGCTGCGGATGCTTCAGATGACTCAGCCAGTGCGGAAGCCGTCTTGGCAGTGCCAGCTGTCGTTGAGTCGGCCGAAGCCGTTACCGAACAATCCGCCGTAGCGGCCTCTGCCACCGAGGCAGCGGCGTCTGAAGCCCCGGCGGAAGAGGTTGTCGAGTCGGCCGAGGTAGTTGCCGAAGAGGCCAGTGCTGCAGAGGCCGGCGCTGAAGAGGCCGTTGCTGAGTCCGCAGAGTCTGCGCCCGCTGCCGCTGCTGCGGCCGGTTCCGCCGCACAACAAGCGACCGGGGTGCCGGTCGATGTGGAGCACGGCAAGTACATTTACGATACGGTCTGCTTCGCTTGCCATATGGTCGGTGTAGCAGGTGCGCCTAAACTGGGGGACAAGGCTGCTTGGGAGCCGCGCGTTGCCCAGGGTATGAACGCCTTATTGAGTAGTGTGATCAATGGCAAGGGCGCTATGCCTCCCAAAGGAGGCCGGTCGGATCTCCCAGACGTCGATGTCGCGGCAGCGATTACCTACATGGTGGGCGAAGCCAAGTAGCGTCGTCGGGTATGTCCCCGAATTCAGGTCGGGGACCTTAGGGTCCCCGCACCATCAACCCTCTAGTAAGGTCTTCAGGTTGGCCAGATGGGCCTTGCCACGCGCGCGCTTCTCTTCATTCGACAACTGTGCGCCGCGGCCCTCCCAACGCAGATCGTCGTCTGGCATCTCTGCGAGAAAACGGCTGGGATCACAGCGCACCGTCTCGCCGCCGCGCCGTCGCCGTTCGGCACAGGTCATGACCAAGCTGCGCTGCGCCCGGGTTAGCCCGACATAGGCCAGGCGCCGTTCCTCGGTTACGTCCTCTTGCTCGATGCTACTGCGGTGCGGCAAAAGTTCTTCTTCCATGCCGACCAGAAAGACATGCGGGAACTCGAGACCCTTGGCCGCGTGCAGGGTCATCAGCGCGACCCGGTCGTCGCCGGTCTCCTCGTCCTGGCGTTCCAAGATGTCCATCAACGACAGGTGATTGACCATCAGGCTTAGACTCTCGCCTCGCCGGTCGTCTTGTTGCAGGCGTTCCAACCAGCCAAGTAGTTCTTCGACGTTGGCCCAGCGTCGCTCTGCCGTCTTGTCGTTGCTGCTGGTCTGCGCCAGCCAATCGCGATAATCGATGTCGCGCAATAGCTGATTCAAGGTCTCGGTCGCTGGCTGCGAATTACCGGCGCGGTGCAAGGCGTGCAGCCAGCCGTGGAACTCGCGTAATCGGTTGAGTGCGCGCGGCTTGAGGCGTTCCTCCAGACCGAACTGCTCGATTGCGGCGAACAGCCCGCAGTCGCGCTCTGCCGCATAGGCTGCGAGTGCCTCAAGGGTGCTGCTGCCGATTTCGCGGCGCGGTGTATTGACGATTCGCAGCAGTGCACTGTCGTCCTCGGGGTTCACAAGCAGCCGCAGGTAGGCCATCAGATCCTTGACCTCGCTGCGCGCAAAAAATGAGGTACCGCCACTCAGAAAATAGGGAATGCCTTGCGTTCGAAGCGCTTTCTCGAAAGGGCGTGCCTGGTGATTGCCGCGATACAAGATGGCGAAATCGGCAAGTGATGTTGCTTTTTCGAAGCGCTGTCGAATGATCTCACTAACCACCCGCTCGGCCTCGTCCTCTTCATCGCGGCAGTTGATGACACGTAACACCTCGCCTGGTCCTAGTTGGCTCCACAGGCGTTTCTCGAACAAGTGTGGATTGTTCGCGATCAGGGTATTCGCAGCGTGCAAGATACGTCCGGTGGATCGGTAGTTTTGCTCCAGTTTGATGACTCGCAAATGGGCGAAGTCGGCCTGCAACCTTGCCAGGTTTTCCGGTTGGGCGCCGCGCCAGGCATAGATTGATTGATCGTCGTCGCCGACCACGGTCAAGGCGGCACGCGCGCCGACCAATAAGCGCACCATGCTGTACTGGGCGCTATTGGTGTCTTGATATTCGTCCACCAGTAGGTAGCGGATGCGATTTTGCCAGCGCTCGCGCAGCGCCGCGTCGGCTTCCAGCATACGCACCGGCAATAGGATCAAGTCATCGAAGTCGACCGCATTGTAGGCCCGCAGGGCGCGCACATAGGCGCCGTAGAGCGCGGCCTCGAAGGCCTCGAAATCGTCTTCGGCGTTGCTCAGTGCCTGGTTCGGATCGATGAGGTCATTCTTCCACTGCGAAATACGGCGCCGTGCATCACGCAGGGTTTCTCGATCGGCATCATTTTTCTTGGTCAGCTCGCGGAGCAATTGCTCGACGTCTTGTTCGTCGAGAATGCTAAAGCCACGGCGCAGTCCGGCGGCCGCGAGTTCGCGGTGTAGTATGTTCAGGCCCAAGGTATGGAAGGTTGAGATCGCCAGACCACGGACTGCATCGCGACCGAGCAAGTCGCTCACGCGTGTCTGCATCTCGCGCGCCGCTTTGTTGGTGAAGGTGACGGCGGTGATTTGGCGAGGCAACAAGCCGGCCTGTTCGATCAAATGGGCAATCTTTGCGGCGATCACCCGTGTCTTGCCCGAACCAGCGCCGGCTAGCACCAGCAGGGGGCCATCGAGATAGCGTACCGCCTCGCGTTGTCGCGCATTGAGCTGGTCCATGGAGAGGGGCCTAGGGCCTGTTCACGCTAAGTAAGAAGCAGCGACGGCGGCCGTTTTTCTGGCCAACAAGGCGCTGTGAGCGCGGTGTGCCCACCGCACAGGAGCGAGCAGCAACGCCGTTGGACGGGGAAACGGCCCCGTCCCTTCGGGTTGCGCCCCAAAACACGCCATGCGGCGTTGCTCGTCGTTCATTTAGACTCACTAAATCGCTCTCCTCGCGCCTTGCCTGGCGTGTTTTGGGGCAGCAACGCTGCGTCTCACTTAGTGTGAACAGGCCCTAGTACTGTGAGGGGCTTCACATTGTGTGCTGAGTGCCGCAAATGGGCGTTTTAGGTTTCGCTGTCGGGTTCTTGGGGCGTGAAGGGATCACCTGGTATGCGCCGTTCCTCGTTGAACCATTCTCCGAGGTCGATAAGCTTGCAGCGCTCACTACAGAATGGACGCCATCTCTGCTGTGGGTCCCAGACAACAAGTTTGCCACAGGTAGGGCAGGCGACTTCCGAGACCGGCCGGCTCACATCAAACAGGTGCTCAAGGTGAATTCGACCTCTCGGTCGATTTGACTGGGGTGCTGCCAGTCGGAGCAATCCATGAAGCGGATGCTAAAACGATGTTTGCCGCCGCTGATCTCCGCATAGATCCCATCGCTGCAGGGGAGCCCAACGCGAACCAAGTGGGCGGTTAGCGAAGTAGGTACTGATTTTTGGTAAAAGCCATTGGCGGCGCGTTGCTGTTTGGGTACCGCGCTACTGCGGATCAACGCAAGCAAGAGCTCTACTGCATTCTGCACTGGCCTGACTTCGCGGCGCCAAGCGTCGAGCTGCGGCCCGCGCACCTCGGGCGGCATCTGCAGCCAATAGTGATACTGTGGAAGGTCAAAGTCGAAAGAGCCGCCAGCGATGCTGCTGCGTTGCACGATGCTGTTCAGGAATTCGTTGCCGCGTAGGGCCTGGCCAAGTTGGCCGTTGACGCCACGTATCCCCTCGCATGACTCGGTGAGACTGTCCAGGATCTGTCGTAGCCGATCGGTATCTACCCCAGGGCTATTGGCCATACGGGAAAGTGATTGCCGGTAGCGATCGAATTCTTTCAGCAATTCTGATTTGATATCGGCGCGTGCCAACACGGCAGCGATATCCAACAGGGCTGTCATCGCTGCGCGTGCATGCCACTCTTCTGTATGCGGCATATGAAACTCGAGCTGCTCAAACAGGTGCGACAGGCGCAGCCAAGTCCGGCACTTTTCGTTCAATGGGTGCTCAAACAGCGTTGTTTCGGGCAATGCAAGATCCTTGAGGGCAAATCCGACGGATATCTTGGGATAGCTTACCGGGTCGGTAAAGCGCCGGACACTTATTCTGCGGCTTGTGCGCAGTATTTTTGGTGCAGCTGCTGCACGGCTGTCTGAAGCTCGCCCAGGTTGCTATCGTTGCAGATCACATCGTCCGCGCCGCGCAACCGGGTTGCACGATCGGCCTGTGCGTTGAGAATGCGGTTGATCGTGGCGGTGTCCAGCTGGTCACGGGTCCTTACCCGAGTGCGCTGCAGGGCCTCGGGTGCATCGATCAGCAGCACTCGGTCGACCAGCGTCTGTTGACCGGTCTCGAAAAGAAGCGGGATCACGAAGATCACGTAGGGCGCGGTCGACTGCGCGGCGCGCGCCAGCATTTCGGCCTGGATCCTGGGGTGCAGAATGGCCTCGAGCCGCTGGCGGGCGTTGGCGTCGGAGTAGATGAGTGTTCTTAGGTAGTCGCGGTCGAGCTGCCCGTCAGCAGACAGCACCTGCTCACCGAATGTGGTCTTGATCTCGGCCAGGGCCGGTTGGCCGGGCTTGACGAGTTCCCGGCTTAGCTGATCAGTATCGATGATCTTGGCGCCGAGCTCGGCGAAAAAGCCGCTAGCGATTGACTTCCCGCTACCGATTCCCCCGGTCAGGCCGACTTTGAGCAAATCAGGCCAGACCGCTGAACTGCAGGTAGGCGTTGTTGATTCGGTCGCCCCACAGCAGGGCGACAAAGCCTGCTGCCGCCAAATAAGGGCCGAAAGGTATCGGAACCTGGCGGTCACGGCCGCGCATGACAACCAGGGAAACGCCAACCAGTGCGCCGATGAACGATGACAAGAGCACAATTAGCGGCAGCATTTGCCAGCCGAGAAAGGCCCCGAACACGGCGAGCAGCTTGAAGTCGCCATAGCCCATTCCCTCGCGCCCGGTCAGCAGGCGGAACAATTGAAACACGAACCACAGGCTGAGATAACCCGCTGCGGCCCCGATTACGGCCGACTCCAGGTCGGTAAACATGCCATTGATATTGACTATGAGACCGAGCCAGACCAACGGCAAGGTCAATTGATCTGGCAGCAATTGCTCATCGAGGTCGATCACCGTCAGGGCGATCAAACCCCACAGCAGCAGCAGCGCGGCCACAGCAGCCGGCGTCGCCCCGAGATGGCTAACCACGAGCAGGCTTAGCAAGCCTGTAGTGGCCTCTACGACTGGGTAGCGCAGTCCTATAGGGGCCCGGCAGCTACTGCAACGGCCGCGCAGCAGCAAGAAGCTTAATACCGGTATGTTTTCCCAGGCACGTATCCTGTGCTCGCAGTGAGGGCAGGTCGAGGGTGGACTGATTAGATAATCGAGCCCGAACCAACGGCTCGGTAGCTGGTCGGTTTCGCCCTCATGCGGCTCGGCGCAGGCCTCGTCCAACTCGGCCTGCATGCGCCGCGGGAGGCGCAGGATGACGACGTTGAGAAAGCTGCCGATTACCAAGCCGAACAGAAGAGCCGCCAACGGCGCCAGCGTGATCAGGGTCGGGTCGGCTGCCATGCCTCAATGGCCTGAGACAACTGAGCCCAACTGGAATATCGGTAGATAGAGCGCGATAACGAGGCCGCCGACCACGGTGCCGAGTACGACCATAATCAAGGGTTCCATCAGGCTGCTCAATGCATCAACGGCATTGTCCACCTCTTCCTCGTAGAAGTCGGCGACCTTTGACAACATATCGTCCAGCGCACCGGATTCCTCGCCGATAGTGACCATTTGGATCACCATGTGCGGAAATAGGCCCTGTTGGCGCATCGCTAGTGTCAACGATTGGCCGGTTGCAACATCGTCTCGCATTGTCAAAACGGCCTGCTCGTAAACGGCACTGCCAGTGGCGCCTGAGACCGATTGCAGGGCTTCGACCAGTGGTACGCCGGCGGCGAACATGGTCGAGGTAGTGCGGCAGAAGCGGGCTAGGGCAGCCTTGTGCATGATCATGCCGATTACCGGCACTTTGAGCAGTAGGCGGTCGAGGGTCTCGCGAAACTTGGGTGAACGTTTCCAGATATTGGTAGCTATGACCACCGTAGCAACTGTGATGCCCAGGATTGCCCACCACCAGGAGGCCACGACGTCGGATAGCGAAATTACGATCCGGGTAAATGCCGGTAGATCCGCACCGAAGCTGCTGAACAGGTCTTTGAACTGTGGGATCACGAAGATCATGATGATCGCGGTAATCAAGATCGCGACTACAATAACCGCAGCCGGGTAAAACAACGCCTTTTTGATCTTTGATTTGAGAGACTCGGTCTTTTCCTTATAGGTTGCGATTTTATCAAGCAGGGTCTCGAGTACACCGGCTTGCTCGCCGGCCTCGACCAAGTTGCAGAACAGATCATCGAAGTGCAGCGGATGTTGACGCAAGGCCTTGGTTAGGGAGGTGCCGCCCTCCACTTCGGTCTTGATCGCCAGGATCATCTCCTGCATCGCCGGATTATTGTGGCCGCGGCCGACGATATCGAAGGCTTGTACCATAGGTACACCCGCCGACATCATCGTCGCGAGCTGGCGGGAAAAGACTGCGATGTCCTTGCTGGTGATCTTCTTTTTGCGATTGGAGAAGATCGAACTGCTTTTTTTTCGCAGCTTGAGTGGCGTGATTCCCTGACGGCGTAGGTCGGCCCGTGCCAGCGCGATGGTCCCGGCGCGTGTTTCGCCTTTGACCCGGTTGCCCTTGCGATCAGTACCTTCCCAGGTAAAAATCAGGGCCTTATCTTTTGCCGGCTTGGGGGCCCCCGCCGTTGCAGCTTTAGTAGCCATAGGTTGGATCCGTTTAGTCGATGGTAACTCGGTTGATTTCTTCTAGGCTGGTGATTCCCTCCTTGACCTTTTCTAGGCCCGACGCCCGCAGGTCCTGTAGCCCTTCCTGCTTGGCAAGCTCGCCGATCTGCAGCGCGTTGGCATTTTCCATGATCAGCTTGCCCATGGCGTCGCTGACCGGCATCACTTCGAAGATACCGACCCGGCCTTTGTAGCCTTTGGTACACTTGTCACAGCCAACTGGTCCATACACTGTTATGCCTTGGCTGATCTCTGCATCTGTAAATCCTTCTTCAAGCAGGGTATCACGCGGCACGTCCTCGACCCGCTTGCAATGTTCGCATAGGCGGCGCGCGAGACGCTGCGCCATAATGAGGTTGACCGATGACGCGATATTGAATGCAGGGATACCCATATTGGCCAGTCGGGTGAGGGTTTGGGGCGCATCGTTGGTGTGCAAAGTGGAGAGGACGAGGTGACCCGTTTGTGCCGCCTTGACTGCAATCTCACCGGTTTCCAGGTCGCGGATCTCACCGACCATCACGATGTCCGGGTCTTGGCGGAGAAAAGCACGCAGTGCCTCGGCGAAGGTCAGGCCTGTTCTGGGGTTGACGTTGACTTGGTTAATGCCAGCCACTTGGATTTCGACTGGGTCCTCGGCCGTGGAGATATTGACTTCGCCCTTGTTCAGCATGTTTAGCGCGGTGTAGAGAGTCACCGTCTTGCCGCTACCGGTTGGCCCAGTGACCAGAACCATGCCGTAGGGCTTGGATATTGCTTCTACGAAGTGCCGCTTCTGATTCTCGTCAAAGCCGAGCGATTCGACCCCGAGCGTGGCGGCTGACGAATCGAGGATACGCAGCACGACCTTCTCGCCATACAGCGTTGGGCAGGTGTTGACCCGGAAATCGATCGAGCGGTTGCGTGACAATACCATTTTTATCCGTCCGTCCTGCGGCACACGACGTTCTGCAACATTCAGACGCGCCATGACCTTCATCCGGGCGGACAGCCGCCCGGCAATGTTGATCGGTGGCGAAGCCTTTTCATACAGCATGCCATCCTGGCGGAAGCGGATCCGATAGGTCTTCTCATAGGGTTCGAAGTGTATGTCCGAAGTCCCCGAGTTGATCGCATCGAGCAGGATCTTATTGACATAGCGCACGACCGGCGCATCGTCGACGTCGAGACTGCTCTCCTTATCGTCGCCTTCTTCGTCGCTTATGCCAATGTCGAGATTTTCGAGGTCGGCATCGAGCAGGTCCGCCATGGCCTCGTCTTGCGCCTGCAGAGCGGTCTCGATGGCGGTTTTTAGCTTGTCTTCCTCGACCAGGACCGCGTCCGTTGCCAAGCCGGTGTGAAACTTGATTTCGTCCAGGCCCTGGTGGTTGGTCGGATCGGATACTGCCAAGAACAGCCGGTTACCGCGTTTGATCAGCGGCAGCGCATGGTGCTTGCGGACCAGTTTTTCCTCGACCAGGCTGGTCGGCATGCTCTCCGGGTCGATAGCGTCGATATCGAACAGCGGCACGCCGTATTCCAGCGAAGCCGCCAGCGCTAGACTACTTGCGTCTACTATGCCGTTTTCGACGAGGTAGGAGACCAGTAATCTACCCGCAGAGCCCGAGGCCTCGATCGCACGGCCGGCCTCTTGCTCGGTCAGCAGGCCCTCCTGCACCAGGCGTCTTGGAAGGCCGCCGAGTCGCTGAGTGGGATTGATGTTTGCCATAGCTTGTAGGGTCCGGCTCCCGCCTAAGTGGTTCCACCTTGTAGGGCGAGTATATATGTTGCCCCGGGCATGGATCTGCAAGATATGCCGTGGGATAGGTTGGAAATTGTAACGGCCAAGGGTTCCTGCACTTGAATACCGTTCGGGTGCGGATGCTCGGAAACCGTGAGGCGATGACTTGAGGTTACGCGCTCTACCGAACAGGGCAGATTGCGCATGTAGGACCCCGAAAACCTGACTGAATCGAGATGGATAATCACTATCCGAAGCATATTGCTGAAATAGACAGCCAGATCTGCGGCCTGGAACTCGCTGGATCGTCGTTGGGTAATGGGTACGCGTGATTCAAGGACAAGCCGTCACAGCTCCAGTGCCGTCGCAGCACTGATTCATCCGATCCTCACAGCGCAACCACCGTCCGGTGGCCGTGTAAGTGACTACGACAGTGTAGTCATTGGCGGTAGCGCCGACTACCGCATAGCTATATAGATCCCTATCGCCTTCCGGTACCCAACCGAGTTGGGCCGAGGTCTCGGGGTTAAAGCTGGCACTACCGCCGACCTGGTAAGACCCATTGTCGAGGCGCCAATCTTCCAAAAATATCCGCAGTGAGTCGGCGTTGACGCGCGCAGTACCCAGTTCGGCCTCGCGGATGTAGCTCAGATAGGCCGGAATTGCGATCGCAGACACGACCGCTAGGATGGCTACTGCGGTCATTAGTTCTACCAGCGAGAATCCCTTGTGGTGAGAGAAGTTATTCATATCCAAGTGCCTGGCGTTGCCCTTAAAGCGATGTGCCGCGCCCGGATCGAGTCTGGGCACGGCACAATTTACTTGCGGCTCAAATTCGCTTTGACGCCTTACAGATTGGTGGCCTCGATTCGAGTCGAGTTCAATGTCAAGTCTTCGTATGCTGGACGCCAGATAATGAACACTTCTGATCCTGTCGTTGTGTCGCTCAGATCGAGACCGATCGCGCCCGAGGTCGTACCTGCCGCACCGTTGGTATCGGCAACGAACGCTGCGGCGCCATTCGGAGCCGGACGGTCGTCGGGGTCGATGATGTCTCGGACCAAAGCAACGCTCGTCAGTGCGGTGACACTAGTGGGGTCACCTGTGCGGGCGATCGTCGCGGCGCGCTTCGCGAATTCCGACTTCAGCGTGCGTACGGCGCCGTCGTAATGGTCCGTGGTTTTGGCCATGCGCGCTTCACGGATGTAGTTGTTGTATGCCGGGATCGCAATCGCGGCGAGGATGGCGATAATCGCCACCACGATCATGAGTTCGATAAGGGTAAAGCCTGACTGCTTCTTCATTGAGTCTCTCCTGGTTGGTTCAGCGGTCGCGCAATGCTAACGACCGTAGGGTTGCAAACTTTAGGGACCTTGGGGCGAGCTACAAACCGGCCCCAAGCATCCTTGCCAGACAGTTACGCAGGACCTGTGCCAAAGTTGCAAAATGACGAAAAATCGTCGTTTTTTGTGACTTAACGAGGGTTTTTCGGTCGTCTAGCGTTTTTGGCGCGCCCAGGATGGCCGGGCTGCAGCAGATGGCCTCGTGCCAGGGTGACGCTGAGCGTCACATATTGACCCTTTGGGACTGGCGGGCGCGAAATTGTGAGAAGTGTGTTGCGCCCGCCGCCCGTCGTTGTCATGCGTCTGGGCCGTTTTGTTCGGCGTCGCGGACGTCGAGCCCGAGTTTTTCCAATCGGTAACGCAGTGCGCGGAAGCTAATCCCCAACGCGCGAGCGGCGGCGGTGCGGTTCCAGCGCGTGGTCTCCAACGCGCGGATGATCGCTTGGCGCTCCATGCGCGTCAAAAAGTCCTCCAGGCCTTCACGGGGTAACGGCGATGCAGCCTCATCTGCTTCTGCGATACCGGAATCGTCTGCGCCGAAATCGCCTAGGCCGAGGTCGTCCAGGCTGACTAGGTTGTCCTCACAAAGCGCAATCGCCCGCTCCAAGATATTCTCGAGTTCACGTACATTGCCCGGAAAGGGATATTCATTCAGGGCGTTGCGTGCAGCGCTGTCCAAACGGGGGTTTTCGCCACCGCTGCGTTGCGCAAGCCGCTCGAGTACGTGATCGACCATGACCAAGATGTCCTCGCGGCGGTGGCGCAGGGGCGACATCGCGAGTTCGATCACATGGATACGATAGTAGAGATCCTGGCGGAACTGGCCATTGCCGACCATGGCCGGCAGGTCCTTGTGGCTGGCGCTGATGATGCGCACATCGACCGTTTCTTCTGCCGCCGCACCGACCGGGCGGACGGATTTCTCCTGAATTGCGCGCAACAGCTTGACCTGCATCGACAGCGGGAGGTCGGCGACCTCGTCGAGAAACAGTGTGCCGCCGTCAGCGCTCTGGAACAGCCCGGGCTTGTCGCGCACCGCGCCAGTGAAGCTGCCTTTGACGTGACCGAAGAACTCGCTTTCCATAAGCTCTTGGGGGATTGCACCGCAGTTGACCGCGACAAACGGTTTGCTACTGCGCGGGCTGCGCGCATGGATCGAGCGTGCCGCCAACTCTTTGCCGGTGCCGGATTCACCACTGATGAAGACGGGCGCTTGGTTGCGCGCCAGCTTGTCGATCAGGCGGCGAATCTCTTGCATCGCCGGTGATTTCCCGAGCAGCTCGCCCTCGCGCGGACCGGCCTCGCTAGAGTCGTCCTGGGGTTTATTAGGATCCAGGCGCAGTGCAGTCTCTACTAATCGGCGCAGCACCGGGAGGTCGACTGGTTTGGAGACAAAGTCGAATGCCCCGGCCTTGAGCGCCTCGACCGCGGTCTGCATATTGCCATGCGCCGTGATCATTGCGATCGGCATGTCTGAACAGGTGTCGGCAACATGCCGCACGATGTCGATACCACTGCCGTCGGGCAGACGCATGTCAACTAGGCACAAGTCGAAGTGTCGTTCCGCGAGCTGCTGCTTGGCATCCTGCACGGTGCCCACCGACCGGCTGTCGACCTCCATACGTGCCAAGGTGATCTCCAGGAGTTCACGGATGTCAGGTTCGTCGTCGATTAGCAGGGCCAATGGGCGCTTCATAGTCTTCGGCTGCGTTTCGGATTGGGGAAGCTTAGCCGGAAGCAACTGCCGCCGGTGGGCTGGCTCAAGTACTCTAGGCGAATATGGTTGGCTTCGCACAGCTGGCGGGCGATGTACAGGCCCAGTCCTGTGCCCTCGTTGCGCGTTGTAAAAAAGGGTTCGAACAGGTTTTCCTGTGCCTTCTGCGGAATACCCGGGCCGTTGTCGCGTAGCTCGAGAAAGGGCCCGCCCGACTCTCGGGTGATCCCGCCGACCAGCCGGATATTGAGCGCGGACTGCTCTCGGTCGAAGTGTCTCACTGCGTTGTCACACAGCACGTCGACCACCTGACGCAACTGGCCAGGATCGGCGAATACCGTGGTACCCCTTGGCGCGATCTCATGTTGCAGCTGGTGCTCCGACAGCTGATAAGCCTGGCGGATTTCGACCGCAGATTGCGTCAGCCAGGGCGCCAGTGCCAGAGGTTTGGGGTGCGGATAGTGTTGCCGAGAGAGTTTCAGGATGCTCTCTACCACCTCGTTAACGCGCCGAGAATTCTGATCGATGATCTCGATCATGCGCTTGTCGCCGCGCGATAATTCGGATGATTCGTCGAGCAGTTGCGCAGCATGGCTGATTGCACCCAGTGGGTTACGAATCTCATGCGCGATGCCGGCGGTGAGACGCCCGAGCGATGCTAGCTTGAGTTGTTGTGCCTCTGCGGTCAGACGTGCGGTGTCTTCCAGGATTATCAGGGTACCGGGCTCGTTTGCGTCACCAATGGGTGTGAAGCTCGCGCGCAAATCGCGACCACCGGAGGTGGAGCGGAAGTCGGGACGCTCGTTGTTTGGGTCCTCCAGCCAAGCACGATATTGATGTGCCAGCGGCGGTGCGGCGGCCTCGAGCGGGTAGTGACGCATGGCAACTGGCATGCCGAGCAGCACCCAGGATGCCTCATTCATCACCTGAATAGTCTCCTCACTGTCGATGACCACGATGCCGGCGCGCATCTGTTGAATGACGAAATCATTCAACTTGGCGAGGTTGGCCAGGTCGGATCCACGCTGGCTGGCCAGTAGTTCGCTCTCGGTGGCGCGTCGCCCGAGGCGTTGGGCGAGCAAGGCAAGGGCGAAGAACGAGGCACCGAGCAGCCCGGCTTGAGTGTAGGCGGTAGTGGTAAAGACCTCGCTGACCTGTGAATAAATCTGCTCGGCCAGCACGGCCAGTGACGCCAGGGCGGCAAACAGCATTGCGGTACGGCCGATCAAGCCGAGGCTGCCAAGGGCGATCGAGACACCGATCAACATCCCCAGGCCGGAGGCCACACCACCGCTGGCATGCATCATCAAGGTGATCAGCACGATGTCGAGGAACATCGCCAGCTGAGCGCGTCTTTCGGGGTCCCCGGTGGCGCGAATGTGCATGACCAGCGCGACGAACGCCAGGCCGAGATAGACTTGGGCCGCGATGGTAAATAGGGCCGGTAAGTGGGTACCCAGCGGGCCGCGGCCGATGCCGAGGTAGACCAGCAACAGCGTGACACTGAGTACTATGCGGTAAATCAGGTAAAAGCCGAGGTATGAACTCTCACCCGTCGACCCAGCGGGATGCGTCGATGCACCAGATAGTTGCTCTTGTACGTTCGCTTCAGGGGCGGCCATCAATCGGCTGTAACGGCGGTAGCGTCAAATACTCAACAGTGTAAGGTCCTTTTGCGCTGGCCGGCGTTCTGCACCAGAATTCGGCCATGCGTCGCAGTCAGGGGTCATTTGGTGAACCTACACGAATTCCAATCAAAAAAGCTATTCGCTGGCTACGGTATCCCTGTGCCGCTCGGGTATGCGGCAGAGAGTGCCAGCGAGGCGCGCAGTGCTGCCATGGATTTGGGTGTCGACAAGTGGGTAGTCAAGGCCCAGGTCCATACTGGGGGGCGTGGCAAGGCGGGTGGCGTCGTGATTGTCGACTCGCTGGATCGCGTCGAAGGCGAGGCCGAGCGCATGTTGGCGAATCCTATCGTGACCAAGCAGACGGGCGCTGCAGGATTGCCAGTGAGCTACATCTTGGTAGAAGAGCCGACCGACATCGCAGAGGAGCTGTATCTCAGCGCAGTGGTCGATCGCTCGGTCGGCCGCGTGTTGGTCATGGCGTCGCGCGCCGGTGGCATGAACATCGAAGAGGTTGCCGAGAAGACCCCAGAGAAGCTCGTCACCACGACGATTGATCCCGTGGCGGGTGTTCAGGCCTACCAGGCACGTCGACTTGGCTTCGCACTTGGATTGGGCAAGGCCCAATTGGTGCAGTTCCAGAAGATTCTGTTCGGGTTGCTGGATCTGTTCCACCGCGAGGATGCCAGCCTGGTCGAGATCAACCCACTGGTGGTTACGTCAGCCGGCGATTTGATCGCATTGGATGCAAAGATCAATCTGGATGGTAACGCCCTGTACCGTCACAAAGACCTGCGGGCGATGCGAGATGCCAGCCAAGAAGACCCACGCGAGGCCGAGGCGGCCGAACATGACCTCAACTACATCACACTGGACGGCACCATCGGCTGCATGGTCAATGGTGCCGGACTGGCGATGGCCACCATGGACTTGGTGCAGTTGCATGGGGGCTCACCGGCCAACTTTCTCGATGTTGGTGGTGGCACCACGGCGGAACGCGTTGCCGAGGCCTTCAAACTCATTCTGTCGGATGCCAAGGTAAAGGCGGTGTTGGTCAATATCTTCGGTGGTATTGTGCGCTGCGATTTGATTGCCCAGGGCATTATCGCCGCGGTGCGTGAGGTCGGGATCGAGGTACCGGTGGTGGTCCGCCTCGAGGGAACCAATGCCGAGCAGGGCCTGGCGTTGCTCGATGCCAGTGGCCTTGCATTGGAAACCGCCTCGGATCTAACCGAGGCCGCCAATAAGGTGGTCGCCGCCGCTGGCTGATAGGGAACCCTGATGAGCATTCTTATTGATGAAAACACCAAAGTGCTTTGCCAGGGCTTCACCGGCAAGCAGGGGACTTTCCATTCCGAACAGGCAATAAGCTATGGCACAAAATTGGTCGGTGGTGTCACGCCCGGTAAGGGTGGCCAGACCCACCTCGACCGACCGGTGTTCGATACGGTGCATGACGCGGTGGCGGAGACAGGCGCCGACGCGAGCATGATTTACGTACCCGCCGCGTTTGCGGCCGATGCGATTCTCGAGGCCGCGGATGCAGGCATCAAGGTCATCGTGTGCATCACCGAGGGCATTCCGGTGTTGGATATGCTCAAGGTGCGGGCTGCGCTTTCGGGCAGCGGAGTGCGCTTGGTCGGCCCAAACTGTCCAGGTGTCATCACGCCAGGGGCGTGCAAGATCGGAATCATGCCGGGCGACATCCATCGTCCGGGCAAAGTCGGTATTGTCTCGCGCTCGGGCACCCTGACCTATGAGGCGGTATTTCAAACGACTCGTCAGGGATTGGGTCAAAGCACCTGCGTGGGTATCGGAGGTGATCCCATCCAAGGTATGAATTTCGTGGATTGTCTCGAACTGTTTCAACAGGACCGCCAGACCCAGGGAATCGTGCTCGTCGGCGAGATTGGAGGTAGCGCTGAAGAAGATGCGGCGCAGTTCATTGCCGACCAACTCAGTAAGCCAGTCGTGGCTTACATTGCCGGCGTGTCCGCGCCGCCCGGTAAGCGCATGGGCCATGCCGGAGCAATCATCAGTGGAGGTAAGGGAACGGCCGATGGCAAGTTCGCTGCGCTCGAGGCGGCCGGTGTTGCAACGGTGCGCTCGCCCGCCGAGATTGGCAGGCGCATGACGGAGATGCTGGCCTAGTGGGCCAAGCAGATAATTCAGTAACGCTCAGCCACGGCACAAGCATTGTGGGCAAGGCGCAGTCCGCGGGGAATGGCAGGCCCTTTCCAAGGACGGCAACACAGCCCACGATGCTTGTG
>JANQRK010000023.1 GCA_028284585.1 Chromatiales bacterium | reverse complement strand
AGGCAAGGTGCGAGGAGAGCGATTTAGTGAGTCTAAATAAACGACGAGCAACGCCGCATGGCGTGTTTTGGGGCGCAACCCGAAGGGACGGGGCCGTTTCCCAGTCCAACGGCGTTACTGCTCGCTCATGTGCGGTAGGCACACCGCGCTCACAGCGCCTTGTTGGCCAGAAAAACGGCCGCCGTCGCTGCTTCTCACTTGGTGTGAACAGGCCCTAACACGACGCTGAGGCCTCAGCACATCCAGGGTTTTCTTGGCTACGGTCTAGGGTTGAGTGCAATGGCGGTTTCCGCGCAGCAAGTCGATGGTGAGTCAGGCAGGACAGAGGTCAAGAACACCACCTGCTACATGTGCGCGTGCCGCTGTGGCATCCGCGTCACCCTACGCGAGGGCGAAGTACGGTACATCGAGGGCAACCCGGAGCACCCATTGAACAAGGGGGTGATCTGCGCCAAGGGCGCATCCGGGATCATGAAGCAGTACTCTCCGGCGCGTCTGACCAAACCTCTGCTGCGTCGGGCCGGCAGTGAACGCGGAGCATCCGATTTCGAGGAGATCTCTTGGGATCGGGCCTTCGAGATCATGGAAGAGCGCCTAGCCCGGTTGCGCAGCGAAGACCCAAAGAAGTTTGCACTGTTCACTGGTCGTGATCAGATGCAGGCCCTAACCGGGATGTTCGCCAAGCAGTTCGGCACGCCGAACTATGCTGCGCACGGTGGCTTCTGCTCGGTGAACATGGCGGCTGGGCTGATCTATACGATCGGCGGGTCTTTTTGGGAGTTCGGCGGCCCAGACCTGGAGCGCGCCAAGCTGTTCGTGATGATCGGCACCGCCGAGGATCACCACTCCAACCCCTTGAAGATGGAGATTTCCAAATTCAAGCGCCGCGGGGGTCGCTTCGTCTCGATCAATCCAGTACGCACCGGTTATTCGGCGATCGCCGACGAGTGGGTCCCGATCAAGCCGGGGACCGATGGTGCGCTCCTGTTGGCGATCACCCGTGAAATCATCCTGCACGGTCTCTACGATCGGGAATTCTTGATTGATTGCACCAATGCCGCTGAGCTGGTCGATGCCGATCCGGGCTCGGACGACTTCGGTATGTTCATACGCACTGACCGGCCGGTCGAAGCGGGTTGCATCGACCCCCAGAACAAGCTGTGGTGGGATCGCAAAACCCAGCGTGCGGTCGATGTGCGTAGCGAAGGCAGTGATCCCTACTTGCTGGGCAGCTACGAACTCGACGGCAAGCCGGTCAAGACCGGGTTCCAACTGCTCAAAGAGCGCGTCGAGGAGTACACCCTCGAGTGGGCGGCGGGCATCACCGGTATACCGGCCGAGACCATCCGGCGATTGGCCAACGAGATGGGTGTGACCGCGCGCGATCAGCGTATCGAGTTGCCGATCCACTGGACCGACATCTGGGGACGCGAGCACGACTCGGTCAGCGGTGCCCCGGTGGCCTTTCATGCGATGCGTGGTCTGGCGGCGCACTCCAACGGGTTTCATAGCATCCGTGCCTTGGGCATCCTGATGTCGCTGCTGGGTACCATCGATCGGCCGGGTGGATTTCGCCACAAGGCGCCTTTCCCGCGTCCGATCCCGCCGTGCCCCAAGCCACCCAATCATCCCGAAGACGTCCAGCCCGATGCACCGCTCGAGGGCATGCCACTGGGTTGGCCCGCCGACCCCAAGGACTTGTTCGTCGATGACGAAGGTAATCCGGTACGGCTGGATAAGGGCTTCTCCTGGGAGTATCCGTTGTCGGTGCATGGCCTGATGCACAATGCGATCACCAACGCCTGGCGTGGCGACCCCTACCGCATCGACACCCTGTTGCTGTTCATGGCCAATATGGCGTGGAACTCGTCGATGAACACCGACAAGGTGCGCCAGATGCTGGTCGACAAGGATGAAGACGGCGAGTACAAGATCCCGTTCATCATCGTGTCGGACGCCTTTCAATCCGAGACGGTCGCGTTTGCCGATTTGGTGTTGCCGGACACCAGCTACTTAGAGCGCCATGATGCGATGTCGATGCTCGATCGACCGATCTCCGAGTTCGACGGCCCGGTCGATTCGGTGCGTATCCCGGTGGTTCCGCCAAAGGGGGAGTGCAAGCCGTTTCAAGAGGTGTTGATCGAGCTTGGGTCGCGCTTGAAGCTACCGGCATTCGTCAATAGCAAGGGACAGCGCAAGTTTCGTGACTACCCGGACTTCGTGGTCAATTATGAGACCTCACCAGGGTCGGGCATTGGTTTTCTGTCCGGCTGGCGCGGCAAGGCCGGTGAGAAGTTCCTGAAGGGCGAGCCCAACCCGCGCCAATGGGAGATGTATGCCAAGAACAACTGTGTGTTCCATTACAAGTTGCCCAAGTCTTACCAGTACATGCGTAACTGGAACAAGGGTTACCTAGAGTGGGCCCGGGCGCACGGGATGACCCGGTATGCCGATCCCTTCAATGTGCATATCTACTCCGAGGTGCTGCAGAAGTTTCGTCTGGCCGCACAGGGTAGGCGCCCCGGTCGCCGCCCGCCGGTGCATCTGGCGCAGCGCGTCGCGATCTTTTTCGATCCGCTGCCGTTCTATCATGAGCCGCTGGAGACTGCGTTGGTCGATACCCACGAGTACCCGCTCAATGCGCTGACCCAGCGGCCGATGGCGATGTATCACTCCTGGGACAGCCAGAATGCCTGGTTGCGCCAGATCCACACCCACAATTATTTATTCATGAGCCCCAAGCTGGGGACGTCGGGCGGTTTCGAAGACGGCGACTGGGTGTGGGTAGAGTCGCCGCACGGTCGGGTACGTTGTATGGCGCGCTTCTCCGAATCGGTCGAGCCGGGAACGGTCTGGACCTGGAATGCCATCGGCAAGGCGGCCGGGGCCTGGGGTCTGGAGCCGCAAGCCAACGAATCGCGCAAGGGCTTCCTGCTCAATCATTTGATCGCCGAGGAGCTGCCCTCCAGTGACGCCGGTACACACTTGTCGAATTCCGATCCGGTGACCGGGCAGGCGGCGTGGTACGACGTCCGGGTCAAGGTCTACAAGGCCGAGGACGGTGAGCCGGCGATGACATCACCACAGTTTGCACTGCAGCGTCGTCTGCCGGGCCAGGAGACTCGGCGCGGTCGATGGCAGGCCTATATTGCCGGTGTGTTTCGGCGTACTACTGGGATCGGCTAAATCGAGGACACAGCCATGACACAACTAGCCTTGGTGATCGACCTGAATGTCTGCGTGGGCTGCCATGCCTGCGTGACCTCCTGTAAGGAGTGGAATACCTCTGGCACGGCCGGCGCAATGGTCGATCAACGGCCTTATGATGCCGACCCCACAGGTACCTTCTTCAACCGGGTACAGACCTTTGAGGTCGGCGAATACCCAAATACCGAGACCGTGCACTTCCCGAAGAGCTGTCTGCACTGCGAGGATCCGCCGTGCGTACCCGTGTGCCCGACCGGGGCATCCTATAAGCGTGAAGAGGACGGCGTAGTCCTGGTGGACTACGACAAGTGCATAGGGTGCAAATACTGTGCGTGGGCCTGTCCGTACGGCGTCCGTGAGCTCGATGAACAAGAAAAGGTAATGAAGAAATGTACCTTGTGCATCGACCGGATTAGCGATGAAAACCTACCCGAAACCGAACGCCAACCGGCCTGTGTGCTGGCTTGTCCAACGACTGCGCGGCTGTTCGGCGATGTGCATGATCCGGACTCCGAAGTCTCGGTTGCGATCCGTGAGAACGGCGGCTACCAGTTGATGCCGGAGTGGGGCACCCAACCGGCCAACCATTATCTGCCACGCCGTAAGACACGCATGCGTATCTTCGAGGATGAAATCGAACGGGTCGACAACCCGCTCAAGAAAGAGGCCCCGTTGCCGGCCGCAGAAGGCGAGACCCTGGATGATGTCGCCTACTAACCTGCATGTTGCACCAGTCGATTGTGAACGGGCGCGAACGCTTGGTCAGAGATGCGGCGAAAGCCCGATTCGGGGCGGATTCTTGCAGGGACAGTTTGTTCCTCGTTCCCAATCTATCCGGGCCCTCACTTGTCCAGCCGCGCTTGTACTTGCCCTGCACGCAAGCCATAGCGACGGCTATGGTTTTCGCTCTAGGGCGGCGTCCAAACGCATCTGGCCGGCGCGATCATCCCGGATACTGGTGCAACATGCAGGCTAGAAGCATGAGCAGGCTGGGCGCGTCGCCAACAGGGGGCGGTTTGCTGCGCCGCGATGATGGTTATGACCGCTGCATGCTGGTCGGCGCTGTCCGGCGATCGCCAAATCGCCTCGGGTGCCGGGAGAATCGCTGATGCGCCCGGCGTTCTCGGTGATCTTCTTGACCACCTTGATCGGTGCCGGCCAGGGCCTGTTCATGGCCCTGGTAACCGGCCAGGTCTACTCGCTGGCCAATCTGCTCGAACCCCAGGACAGCGTCAACTTCTATGCCGCTGGCAGCCTGCTCGCGCTGTTGCTACTCGGCTTCGGCTTGGTCGCCGCGGTGTTCCATCTCGGAAAGCCGAGCTATTTCTTCACCCGGGCCTGGCGGGGAATCACCCAGTGGCGCACGTCTTGGTTGTCGCGTGAACTGATCACGCTGCCGGCCTTCATCCTGTTGGTCGCATGCTATGCGGTAGCACAGTATTTTGGGTTCACCCAACCTTGGCTCGTGGTCAAGGGCCAGTTGCCGATCGACCCAACGTTGTTCTTGGGCGTGCTCGGGACCTTGGTTTCTATCGTGCTGTTCGCCTGCACCGCGATGATCTACGCCAGTGTGCGTTTCCTCGAGGAGTGGCATAGCCCACTCACAGTGGTTAATTTCATAATGTTCGGTCTGGCCTCTGGGTTTACCTTGGCCGCCGCGTTCTCCGCCTGGACCGGTGTTGCCTTGGTCGGGTTTTTTGGCACCTGGGCGGTGATCTTTACTCTGTCGGCCGCGATCACGCGTGGATTTTCGATCTACCGCAACGCCGGGATCAGGCACCGATCGAATCTGCAGACGGCGATCGGAGTCCATCATGCCCGGATCCAGCAGAAGTCCATGGGTTTCATGGGGGGGTCGTTCAATACCCGGGAGTTCTTTCACGGAGCGGGCGGGGCCACGTTGGCGTGGATCAAAGGATTTTTCATCCTAGCGGTTTTTGTGCTGCCAATCGGCCTGTTGGCTGCATCCAACATCATGCAATCGACCAATCTGCCGATGTTGGCGTTCGCAGTGCAGTTCCTCGGTCTGCTGGCCGAGCGCTGGTACTTCTTCGCCGAGGCACGCCATCCACAAAATCTCTACTATCAGTCAGTAGCCTAAATTTCCCTACGGCTGTCTCGGGCTGATACCGGCGATACCGCGTTGGACCGCACCGGCCGCAGGTCGCAAAGTGCATCGCAAGCCGGGCGGTCGTCCGGGTACAATCAACCGCGTTTGTCTGTCAGTGAACACAGGGCCGTTTAATGCGCCTGATCGAGATCGTGGCCGACGCCGGCCACACGGATACGTTGTCCGGTATCGCCGACCAGCATCGAGTTGCGGATTTCTGGTGGGGCTCTCCGGCCGAAGACGGCCGACGTTCGTTCCGAATGCTGGTGAGTGACCGTGACCGACAACCGGTAATGGACGCCTTGCAGAGCCTGTTCGGTAGCTCGGATAACGCCCGCATCTTGGTCTTACCGGTCGATGCCTCCCTGCCACGTGGGCCTGAGGAGGCCGGGCAGTCGGCGGCATCGACGCGCGAGGAGCTCTACAACGAGATCGAGAAGGGTGTGCGCATGGACAGCGATTTTTTTCTGCTGACCCTGCTCTCGACCATAGTGGCTGCGATCGGTCTGATCGAAGACAGCGTGGCGGTAGTGATCGGGGCGATGGTGATCGCGCCCTTGCTGGGGCCGCATATCGCGCTGGCATTCGGTTCGACCTTGGGTGACGGCAAGCTAGTGTTGCGCGCTTTGCGGGCGAGTTTCTCCGGCATCGGTTTGGCATTCCTCCTGTCATTCGGGCTCGGCGTGGTATGGCCTGTCGATCTTGGACGGGGCGAGATGCTGCTCGGTAGCCGCGAGCTCTTGGCGCGCACCGAAGTCGGCTTGGACGGTATGGTGTTGGCATTGGCATCGGGTGCCGCCGCGGTGCTGTCGCTGACCACTGGCCTGTCGTCCACGTTGGTCGGTGTCATGGTCGCGGTCGCGTTGCTGCCACCGACCGCAACCATGGGCATGTTGCTGGGAGCGGGCCATATCGAGCTCGCTGGCGGGGCCTTGCTACTACTGGCGGTCAACATCGTCAGTGTGATCACGGCGGCCAAGCTGGTATTCATGGCCAAGGGCGTGAAACCCCGTACTTGGTTAGAGCGCCACAAGGCGCGTCAGTCGACGCTCACCGCGGGTCTATTCTGGGCTGCCTTGCTGCTTGTCTTGCTGGTCGTCGTCTACGTGAAGCGCCAGTTGGTCTTGTGATGTCGCGTGCCCCGGACGCTGCCGGTTCTCAGCCAGCTGCGCCATAATTGGCTGATCAATGCCAGCCGCCGAATTATCAGTATGAATACCCCGGAATTGCTCGCCCCGGCGGGCACCCTACGCAATATGCGTTATGCCATCGCCTATGGTGCGGATGCCGTCTACGCGGGCATGCCGCGCTATAGCCTGCGGGTGCGTAACAATGATTTCCTCGAGGACAATCTGCGCATCGGGATCGACGAGGCGCACCGCGCCGGCCGAAAGTTCTTCGTCGCGACCAACGTCATGCCGCATGGCGCCAAGCTGAAGACCTTCCTGGATGACATCGCACCGGTCGTGGCATTGCGCCCGGATGCCCTGATCATGGCCGACCCGGGGTTGATCATGTTGGTGCGCGAGCGTTGGCCCGAGTTGCCGATCCATCTGTCGGTCCAGGCCAACACCGTCAATGCCGCCGGAGTGAGGTTTTGGCAGTCGGCTGGTCTGCCCAGGGTGATTCTGTCGCGCGAGCTGTCGCTCGATGAGGTGGCCGAGATCCGTCAGGCCTGTCCGGACATGGAGATCGAGGTCTTCGTGCACGGTGCCTTGTGCATTGCCTATTCGGGACGCTGTCTGCTGTCTGGGTATTTCAACCATCGCGACGCCAACCAGGGCACTTGCACGAATTCTTGCCGTTGGGACTACCGGATCGCCCGCGAGGACTTGGAAGCCGTGGCCGAGGTCCCGGTTGGCGAGATCGCTCGACACCCCAAGGCGGACGCTGTGCACTATCTCGAAGAGCGCCAGCGCCCGGGTGAGTTCATGCCGATCTTCGAGGACGAGCATGGCACCTACATCATGAACTCGCGCGATTTGCGCGCGGTCGAGCACGTGCAGCGGCTGACCGAGATCGGGGTCGATTGCTTGAAGATCGAGGGTCGCACCAAATCGCACTACTACACCGCTCGGACCACCCAGGTCTATCGTCAGGCGATCGACGATGCCGCGGCGGGACGGCCGTTCCGACCCGAGTTGTTGGGCGAACTGGAGCAACTGGCCAACCGCGGCTACACCGACGGCTTCTTTCAGCGCCACGCCAGCGATGAGCTGCAGAACTACCGCGAAGGCGCCTCGGTCAACCGGCGTTCGCAGTTCGTGGCCGAGGTGACCGGGTTTGATCCGGCCAGCGGACTGGCCGAACTGGCGGTCAAGAACAAGTTCCGGGTCGGTGACGAGATGGAGCTGGTCTCGCCGGCCGGCAATCAGTGCTTTCGTCTAGAGACCTTGCTCGATCGCCAGGGCAATACCCTCGACGAGGCGCCCGGCGGTGGCTGGGAGGTGCGTGCCCGCGTACCCGGTGCGGTGGATGCGATGGGCTTGCTGACGCGCTTCTTGGATCAGACCCAGGCCGCCCCGGGTTCCAACTGACATACGCCGTCACTCGATCCAGTCGACCAAGTGACTCTCCAAGTGACCGGCGTGGTCCTCGCAGATGGTGCGATGGCACACCCGCTGGCCGGCGCGCACCACGCTGTCTGGATCACCGCTGATCAGGGGATGCCAGTCCGGTAGATCGCGCCCCTCGGCCAAGCGCCGGTAGGCGCAGCTCGCTGGCAACCAATAGGGATCGCGCAACACCGCCAGCGTAATGGTCACGCAATCCGGTACCCGGGTCGAGCGGTTCGGGTAGTCGAGACACCGCCCCTGCTCGGCATCCAGCAGCCGGCAATGCACGTTGGTGAAGTACACCTGACGGGTATCTGCGTCCTCCAAACGATAGACGCAGCATTTGGCGCAGCCGTCGCACAAAGACTCCCATTCATCGTGGGACATTTCTTCGAGACTTTTGCGACGCCAAAATGGCACAGCAGTGTTTGGCATGAGGGTAAACCCCGAGTCGTCGGTCGTTGACTAAGAGCAGTGTTTATACAAGCTGAAAGATCGGCTGGCATTCGCCCCTGGCTTGGTTGTTTTTTTACCAACTAAAACATATGCTTAGATACTTAAGTGTTTGTTTTTCAAAAATAAAAATATTTTTGTTCATTTTTTAGTCAATTTAACGTAACGCGAGTGGGTATGCGGGCTGGAGCGCGTTGTCTGCACCTTTCACACAAGGTTTTCCACAGCCATTGTGGAAAAAACCGAGCTAGTCACCCATTTTGTCCATCTTGGCTGTCGGTCAGTAGGACATCGATCTCGGCGACGATCTGGGTGATCCTTGTGCCGCCTAGGTCTGCCTTACCATAGACCTCCTCGGCCATCGGTCGAATGGCGCAATTGGTCGGCAGCGGTAGCCGCTGTGCCAGCAGTGAATTCAACTTGGGTAGCAGGATCCATTGCAGCCATTGCTCGAAGCTCAAGGCGTCTACTGCAAAGGGCTGTGTGCTGCGCAAGGCCGCTGCGGGAGGGGGGGTCTCATCCCAGCGGTCCTGGGTGCGCAGCTCCTGCTCCAGCGCCTGCAGCAGCTGGCTCAATTCCTCGCGCACGGCGTCTCCTGCTAAACGGCCCCGGGGGTTATCCTTGCATGCGGACAGGTGGATAGCCAGCATGGCGGCCGGGTGGTGCGATGTGACAGATCAGTCGGGGATTGCAGCACAGCGGGCGTCCGCGCTTGATATCCCGAACGAAGATGCCGAGCTGATCGAGCGCTTCGCCGACGCGGTCTGGATGGAACGCGGCTTGGCGGCCAATACCCTCAACGCCTATCAATCCGATCTGGGGCACTGTGCCCGATGGATGGTCGAGTCGGGGCATGGTGGTTTATTGCCGGCCAGTCGCAAGCATCTTCTGGCCTATCTCGCGGCCGCGGTCGATCAAGCGGTGCAGGCGCGCACCAGTGCGCGGCGCTTGTCCAGTCTGCGGCAGTTCTACCGCTGGGCGCTGCGCGAGTGCTTGATCGATCTCGACCCGACGGCGCAGATCGAGGCGCCGCGGCTCGGGCGCCCCTTGCCCAAGTCGCTCAGTGAGGGTGAGGTCGAAGCCCTGCTCGGCGCACCAGATATTGCGCACCCCGAGGGGTTGCGTGACCGCGCCATGCTCGAGGTCTTGTATGCCACCGGGCTGCGGGTCTCTGAATTGGTTGGCCTGCAACCCGGGCAAGTCAGCCTGACGCAGGGTCTACTGCAGGTCGTGGGAAAAGGCGGTAAAGAACGCCTGGTTCCACTTGGCGACGAGGCAGTCGAGTGGCTGCGTCGCTTCCTAGGCGACGGGCGACCGAGATTGCTGGCAGAGCGGCCTTGCCCAGCCTTGTTTCCGACTCGACGCGGCGCCGGAATGACCCGCCAGGCGTTTTGGTATCGGATCAAAAAGTACGCACTGGCCGCCGGCTTGCGTGGGCAACCGTCGCCGCATACCTTGCGGCATGCCTTTGCGACCCATCTAGTCAATCACGGCGCCGATCTACGAGTGGTACAGCTCTTGCTCGGTCACAGTTCATTGTCGACCACGCAGATCTATACGCATGTGGCGCGCGAGCGCCTTCAGGCATTGCATGAACGACATCATCCACGTGGCTGATCAGGTGGCAGCGCGTTTCGCCCATTGGTTGCTCGGCCTCTGCATCCTGATCGGCCCTGCCGCGGCCGACACCTGGGTGCTAACGACGGATAGTCGCTTGGGCTTTGTCGCCACCGTCGAGGGCGAGCCGGCGGCGGTTCAGTTCACCGGTTTCGATGTTCGGCCCGCGATCGACGCCTCTGGCGCGCCGGTCGGCTTCGATGTGTCGGTAGATCTGCGAACCGTCGACAGCGGCGATCCCGAACTAGACGATACCTTGCGGGCTACCCCATGGTTCGATACCCAAACCCACCCCCAGGCACGTTTTCGCTCGCGCGCGGTTGGCGTTCGCTCAGGTGGCGGTTTTAGGGTGCAAGGAGATCTCTCTTTAAATGGTGTCGAACGGACGTTGGAAATCCCTTTCACCTGGCGATCGACGTCGACTGGGGTCGAGATGGACGGCACTGTCGCAATCGATCGGCATCAGTTCGGCATCGGGCCGGACGCAGAGGACGCAGTTGCTGGTGAGGTGACGGTGTCCTTCGCCTTGGCATGGCGCCTGCCATGATGGCGGGGATGCGTCTCACGGGTTTGACTGTCTTGTTGTTGTCGACACTGGTGTGGTGCTTGAGCGGCTGTGTGGGGCCGTCGACCACAGGACGCATTGCTGCACCGGATGCCGGGAGCATCGATCGGTTGGCGACCGACTGGTTGGCCATGCCCGGTCGGCCCATAAAACTTGATGCGCAGCACAGTTGGCTGCAGGTGCAGGTCTATCGGGGCGGCCGCTTGGCGCGCTTTGGGCATAATCACCTGTTGGAGGTGCGCGATCTAAGCGGCGAGCTGCGCCGGCTGGATTCAGGTGCGGGTGTAGCACGGCTGCGATTTCGCCCGCAGCACATGCGCGTCGACGACCCTGCGGCTCGCGCCAGGGCCGGCGATGAGTTTGCAAAGATCCCGGGGGCGAAGGCGATCGCGGCGACCCGGCGCAACCTGCTCGGTCCGCAGGTGTTGGATGCAGCGGCCTGGCCCACAGTCACCTTGTTGGCGCGAGTAGATGCCCTGACCGCTGGATCCGCGATTTCGGAGTTGTGGATCGGCCTGCGCGGGGTCAATAGGCGCTACCAAGTGCCGATAACGATACAACGTTTGGAAGATCAGATTCGCATAACTGGTTCGTTGGCGCTGGATCAAAGTGACTTTGGTATCGTGCCGTTCTCGGCCATGGCGGGTGCTTTGCAAGTAAAGGATCGGATGCTGGTCGAATTTCAAGTAGCAGGACACAACAGCGGGGACGCCTTATGGTAGCCTTGCTGATTTACGTCAGGATCAATGCATGCCGTCGTTCGATGTGGTTTCTGAAATCGATCTACAAGAGGTACGCAATGCGACCGACCAGGCCAATCGCGAGGTCGGTACACGATTCGATTTCAAGGGCAGCGAGGCCAGTTTCGAGCTCGATGAGGCGGTCGTCACCCTGCATGCGCAGAGCGAATTCCAACTCCAACAGATGATGGACATCCTGCAAAAGAAACTGGTCAAGCGATCGGTCGACATCGATTGCCTGGATATCGCTGCGCCGCAGATGGCCAATAATCGTGCGCGCCAGGCGGTCACGATACGGCAAGGCATCGATACCGATACCGCGCGCAAAATGGTGAAGGCGGTGAAGTCTTCTAAGACCAAGGTGCAGGCACAGATTCAGGGCGAGCAGGTGCGAGTGAGCGGGAAGAACCGCGATGATCTCCAGCGCGTGATCGCGTTGCTGCGCGCAGGCGAGTTTGGACTGCCATTGCAGTTCGTCAACTTTCGAGACTAGTAGTCCTAGGGCCTGCTCACACTAAGTGAGACGCAGCGTTGCTGCCCCAAAACGCGCCAGGCAAGGCGCGAGGAGAAAGGTTTAGTGAGTCTAAATGAACGACGAGCAACGCCGCATGGCGTGTTTTGGGGCGCAACCCGAAGGGACGGGACCGTTTTACCGTCCAACGGCGTTGCTGCTCGCTCATGTGCGGTGGGCGCACCGCGCTCACAGCGCCTTGTTGGTCAGAATAACGGCCGCCGTCGCTGCGTCTCACTTAGTGTGAACAGGCCCTAAATGATCAAGAATTTCTTAGCTGTAACCTGTGCCCTGATGATTGCCAGTACCGCCGCCTGGGCCGAGGTCGACAAGGCCGTCGAGAAACGGATCCGCAACTCGCTTCAGACCTTGTTGCCCGACTTGGTTCCGGATGGCGTGCGTAAGACCCCGATCAAGGACCTGTACGAAGTTACCTTCGGCACCCGGTTGATCTATCTGACCGGGGATGGTCAATTCTTGCTTCAGGGCAGCTTGATCGACTTGACAACGCGCACCGAGATCACCGCGCAACGCCTCTCGGCGCTCAGATTGGCAGCCGTGGATGAGGTGGGTGAGGACCATATGGTCATCTTCGGGCCCAAAGACGCCAAGCACACGGTGACTGTGTTCACCGATATCGATTGCGGCTATTGCCGGCGGCTGCATGCAGACATGGCGCAGTACAATGACGAAGGGATAAGGATTCGCTACCTGTTGTACCCGCGTTCTGGGCTAGGCAGCGATTCTTATGACAAGGCGGTCTCGGTGTGGTGCGCCGATGATCGCAATAAGGCGATGGATGCTGCTAAGGCGGGACAGTCGTTGGAAAAACGCAGCTGTGACAATCCGGTGGCTGAGCATCACGCGCTGGGCCAAGAACTGCGTGTCCAGGGTACGCCATCGTTGATCTTGCAAGATGGTTATTTAGTGCCCGGCTATGTGCCGGCTGGCCGCTTGCGTG
This sequence comes from Chromatiales bacterium, assembly GCA_028284585.1. GTDB lineage: Bacteria > Pseudomonadota > Gammaproteobacteria > Chromatiales > Chromatiaceae > Thiosocius. The sequence continues at coordinate 20,076 of JANQRK010000023.1, read as the reverse complement.
AGCTGCTCGATCAACGGCTGGCCATGTCGGGGGAATAATGGGTCTGAGTCAGTTGGGTTGTGGCAGCGTCTGGACAGCTGATCACTGAGTCGCCCTGATGGCAATACATACCGTCGATCTCGCGATCCGAACCCATCAGGGGCTGGTGCGTACCCGCAACCAGGACTCGTACCGGGTCGATGCCGAGCAGGGTATTGCGATCCTGGCCGATGGGATGGGTGGCCATCGCAGCGGCGAGGTTGCGAGTCGCATCGCGGTCGAGGCGGCGCTCGGCGAGCTACAAACGGGGCAACCTGCCAACCGATCCGACGGCACCGAGAGTCTGTTGCGGGTCGGTCAATCGGTCGAGGTCGCCAATAAAGCCTTGCTTGATATGTGTGTGGTCCATCCCGAGCTAAGCGGCATGGGAACGACGCTGGTGCTGGCGATCTTCCGCGATGGCCGTATCTATCACGCGCATGTTGGTGACTCACGGTTGTATCGGGTGCGCTATGGGCGCATGCGTCGGCTGACCCGTGACCATTCCTTGATTCAGCAGATGATCGACGATGGGGTGTTCATGAATCGCACCCAGGCACGCGAGGCCGGCGTGCGTGACAATGTGTTGACCCGCAGTCTCGGCATGCAGCGTCAGGCCGAGGTAGATGTCGGCGATGCCCTACTGGTGTCTGGCGACACCTATTTGATCTGTAGCGACGGCCTGCACGGCATGCTGTCCGATACGCTTATCTCACGCATCCTGCGCGACCCCGATGGCGATCTGGAAGAGCAAGTGCAGGCCCTGATCGACGCAGCCTTGCAAGCCGGTGGCAACGACAATGTCACTGCGGTTTTGATTCGCCCGCGACTTTAGCTGCAAACGCAAGGCTTCCGCATCGGCCGGGGCAGTACCGGGCCAAGGTACTGTGCCCTAGCTTGCATGTTGCATCAGTCGATCGTGAACGGGCGCGAACGCGTGGTCAGAGAGGCGGTGAAAGCCCTATTCAAGGCATTTTCATAGACAGCTTGTTTCCCGTTCCCAATCTATCCGGGCCCTCACTTGTCCAGTCGCGCTTGTGCTTGCCCTTCACTCAACCCATAGCGATGGCTATGGTTTTCGCTCCAGGGCGGCGTCCAAACGCATCTGGCCGGTGTGATCATCCCGGGTACTGGTGCAACATGCAGTCTAGCCGGCTCGTGACGCGGACTTCGATCGGTCTTCAGTTGTTTAGCCCGAATATCTCACCAGCCGAACAACGCCTACCTCGCAAGCTGCTGAGTACAAGAGCGGAAATCATTGATGAGGGAAGAATTAGGCAGGCGCAGTTTGTACCCGGCGTTGTTCTGTCCCGATGCCGACGGTTTCTCGCTCGCCGTGGCTTGGTTTTCACGCAAGCGATAGCTATGGCTATCACTTTTGTTCCAAACCGGCGCCACAGCGGCTGCGAATTCCATCGGCTCTCGGGATGCTGGTGAGATATTCGGGCTAGCGTTCCAAGAGCGCCAGCTTGTCCGGCTTGCCCTCCCACTCGTCGGCATCGTCTGGTGGTGGCTTGATCTCGGTAATGACCGGCCAGTCGACACAGAGATCCGCATTGAGTTGAATAAAAGCCTCTTGATCCGGCGGGACATCGTCTTCGGCAAAGATCGCCTCGGCAGGGCACTCGGGCTCGCACAAGGCGCAATCGATGCACTCCTCCGGATCGATGGCCAGGAAGTTCGGGCCTTCATGAAAACAATCGACAGGGCAGACCTCTACACAGTCGGTGTATTTACATTTGATGCAGTTCTCAGTGACAACGTAGGTCATCATGCCTCCCTAGGACGTCAATGGCAATCTAGTCAGCATCGTCGAAAGCGCGCAGCTCGTAAAGGGCATCGAGCGCCTGACGTGGGGTTAATGTGTCCGGATCGAGTTGCGCCAAGTGCTCGCGCAGCGGATCGCGGCGCGCTGCCGCCTCGGCCGGGACTTTCTCGCCGAACAGCGACAGTTGATCGGATTCTGACTGGGCATGGCGCTGGGCCGTTTGCTCGAGCGCGCGCAGTCGATCGCGGGCCAGCTCGATCACCCTGCGAGGCACGCCGGCCAGCGCGGCGACCTGTAGACCATAGCTCTGGTTGGCCGGTCCTTCGCGTACCGCGTGTAGGAACACAATGCCCTCACCATGCTCGACTGCGTCCAAGTGGACGTTAGCGATCCCTGGGTGCTCGTCGGGCAGGGTGGTCAGCTCGAAATAGTGGGTGGCGAACAGGGTAAAGGCGCGTACTCGGGTCGCCAGCTCTACTGCACATGCCCAGGCCAGCGACAGTCCGTCGAAGGTGCTGGTGCCGCGCCCTATCTCGTCCATCAGCACCAGCGAGCGCGGACCGGCATTGTGCAAGATGTTCGCAGTCTCTTGCATCTCGACCATGAAGGTCGAACGCCCGCCAGCGAGGTCATCAGATGCCCCGATGCGCGAAAAGATGCGCTCGAACGGGCCGAGTTCGGCCTGTTGTGCCGGCACGAAGCAGCCGGCGTAGGCCATGAGCACGATCAGGGCCGATTGACGCATGAAGGTCGATTTGCCGCCCATGTTGGGTCCGGTGATGATCAACATGCTGCGTTGTTCGCTCAGCGTCAGGTCGTTGGCCACGAAGCGGGTCTCGCTGACCTGTTCGACCACTGGGTGTCGGCCGCCCGTTATCTCCAGTCCCGGTGCGCTGCGAAAGCTAGGGCGGCGTAGATCGAGACGCTCCGAACGTTCGCCGAAACAGGCCAGCACATCGAGTTGGGCGATCGCCTCAGCGGCCTGCTGCAAGGCCGGTAGGGGCGTCAGCAAGCGCTCTAGCAGCGCGTCGTAGAGCGCCTTCTCGCGCTGCAGGGCGCGCTCGCGCGCCGACAGCACCTTGTCCTCGAAGGCCTTGAGTTCCGGAGTGACAAAGCGTTCCGAGCCCTTTAGCGTTTGCCGGCGAATATAGTCTTCGGGCACCCGGTCGGACTTGCTGCGGCCGATCTCGATGTAATAGCCATGCACCCGGTTGTAGCTGACCTTGAGCGTCTCTATGCCACTGCGCACGCGTTCGCGCTGTTCGAGATCCAGTAAGAATTGGTCGGCGTTTTGCGACAGCGTGCGCAGTTCGTCGAGTTCGCTATCGAAGCCGGCCGCGAGCACACCGCCATCGCGCAACACGACTGGTGGTTGTTCGATGATCGCCTGTCCGAGCAGCGTTTGGGTCGCAGCATGCCCATCGAGCTGGTGGGCGAGCGATTTGAGCAGTGCGTCATCCGACCCGGCAAGTTGCTCGCATAGCACAGGTAACAATGCCAGGCCGTCGCGCAGCACCGCCAGGTCGCGCGGTCGGGCGCTGCGCAGCGCGATTCGGGCCAGGATGCGTTCGATATCACCGATGCCACGCAGACAGTCGCGCAGCGGCTCAACCTGTCGCGTGTCGAGCAGGCTAGTGATCGCGGCGTGGCGCTCGCGTACGGCCTGTTGATCACGTAGCGGCCGGCTGAGCCAGCGGCGCAATAGCCGGCCGCCCATGGCGGTTGCGGTAGTGTCGAGCAGACCGGCCAGGCTGTGTTGGCGCTGCCCGGAGACTGACTCGACGATCTCCAGGTTGCGCCGTGTGGCGGCGTCGAGCACGATCGCCGCGTCATGTCGTTCGACCCGCAAACCCGTGAGGTGAGGCAATGCGCTGCGCTGGGTATCGCCAACATACTGCAGTAGCGCACCGGCAGCGCCGATACCCAGCGGCAGTCCGCTACAGCCAAAGCCTTCCAGATCATGTGTGCCGAACTGCTGATTGAGTAGGCGTTGCGCGCTGTCCAGATCGAAGTGCCACGGTGGTCGCCGGGTAACGCCCTGTGGGTCCAACGACAACGCCGGCGGCGAGTGGTCCTCGGGGACCAGCAGCTCGGCTGGGCTCAGGCGCTCGAGTTCGCCATTCAGCACCTCGCGATTCTCGAGCTGCTGGACCTGAAAGCGGCCGCCAGTCAGGTCCAGCCAAGCCAAGCCGAATGCCCCTCTATCTGGCAGCAAGGCGGCGATCAGGTTGTCGCGGCGCTCGTCTAGCAGGGCCTCGTCGCTGACCGTGCCCGGTGTGACAATCCGGACCACTTCACGATCCACTGGCCCCTTGGTCGTGCTCGGGTCGCCAACCTGCTCGCAGATCGCGACCGACTCACCCTGCCGCACTAGCTTGGCAAGGTAGCCCTCAACTGCGTGGAAGGGTACTCCGGCCATCGGGATCGGTTCGCCGGCCGACTTTCCGCGTTGTGTAAGGGTAATGTCGAGCAGCTCGGCCGCGCGCCGGGCGTCATCGTAGAACAGCTCATAGAAGTCACCCATGCGATAGAACAACAAGCGCTCAGGATGCTCGGCCTTGATGCGCAAGTACTGGCGCATCATCGGCGTGTGCTGTGCTTCGTCTGCCTTGGATGAGTGGGGCTTCGTTGCTGTGTTATCCATGCGGCTGAGGTGTTTGATGGTGTTCTAGTCGTCCCGCGTTGGTCGAGCGGAATTTGCTGTCGCGGCGTGGGTCTATGCGTCTCAGACGTCAAGATAAATCTAGTCGAACTCCCGCACCCAGCCCGTGCGGAGGGCATTCGCAGTGCCTAGTTTAAACTCTTAACGAGGCCCTGACTTACAGTCCTTGAGTGCGGCCGGCTGGTAGGTCATGAGCGCCCCAGAACCTTAAGGTAGCCGGTGCAAGTGGGAGGACAAGGTCAAGCGCTGCGGTTTCGCCAACCTACCAGCGCCAGACCTTCACTGGCTCGCCGTCGGTGTCGAGCAACTCGATATGTTCTATGTCTGCGCCTGCCGTGGGCAGTATCAAGCGCACATGGGTGACCACGCCGCGTGCTGGGATGTTCAGTTCATAGTGTTTGCTTGCCGTTGAGGCTGCGCTGGCAAACTTCACCACTTGGCCGGGTGGGAAGTCGCTCTGGCCTGCCTCACGCCAGGCGAGCGCTGCGGTGCCCGAGGTCTCTGTCCGCATTTGAATAGCAGCTATCAGTGGCGCCTTTAGTTCAAGTGGCGGCGGAACGATGAACAGCGGGGCGCTTCCGGGGCCCTCTGGCGATGGTCTGACTCGCAGCGTGCCGTTTTCGAATTCTGTGCTCCCGTTGCGCGCGATCCAGGCCCGCACCGATGTTGGCCAGGGTTTGCCATCAAGATAGAAATTGAAGTAGTCCTCCCAGGGCCCGGCCATCTCTTGAGTTTCGATGCCCGGTGAATCCAGTTCACCTGCCCAGGCGACCAACTTCGTTCGCAGGCGCTCGGCGATCTCAGGTTGGTCCTCCAGCACATTGCTTTTCTCTCCCTGGTCCGCAGACAAGTCGAATAGGTACTCGCGAGCCCCACCGCGCAAACATTTCCACTGGCCTTCACGCACCGCGGACTGATCTATCCAACGCCAATAGAGGGTTCTGTTAGCGAGGTCGTCCACTGGGGTGGATGGAGCCGTTGCGGGTTGCCCGTTACGCAAATGCGGGATCAAGTCGACGCCGTCGAGTTGTGGATCCGGCGGTAGCCCTGCCGCGGCGATCGCCGTGGCTGAGACATCGAGCGAGATTACCGGCTGGTGATAGACCTGTCCGGCAGGCAGATGCCCTTTCCAGTAGGCGATGAGGGGTACTCGAATACCGCCTTCGGTGAGCATGCCCTTCTCACCATTGAACGGGTCGTTCAGCGAACCGTTCCAGCCAGGGTGGCCCGCGGGAGTATCGGCTTTGTGGATCTTCAGCGTAGCGCCGTTGTCGCTAATAAAGAAGATCAATGTGTTGTCCTCGATGTCGTGCTGTCGCAGAGTACTGAGGACGTCGCCGACACCTGCATCAACCGCCGAAATCATCGCCAAGGCTTGACGCCGACGTTTTGGCATTTCGGCCGGAAATCGCGCGAGGTATTGCACTGGGGCGTCGAGCGGGACATGGCGCGCGCGGTAGGAGAGATAGAAAAAAATGGCCGGTCTTGGTTTCGTTCAATGAATGCCTTGGCCGCTGCAGTGTTTGCGTCGATATGGTAGAGGTCCGATTGCACCGGACCAGGGCGCCGCTTGTTTCCGGTCAGGTCGACATTTGCCCAACTCGGGGCAGTGCCGTTTTTGACGAACACTGCATCAAACCCGTGCTGCACGATCTGGGGCGGCGGGCCAAGGTGCCATTTCCCCGCCATACCGGTTGCGTAGCCGGCCTGCTTTAGGCGTTCGGCGATTGTCAGTTCGGCGTTGAATCCGTCGAGCGGCATGCCGTTGCTCTCGACACGAAATCGGTTCTGGTACTTGCCGGTTAAAAGCCCGGCGCGCGACGGCACACATTGTGGCGCGGTCACATAAGCCGCTGGTCATCCGAATGCCGCCAGCGGCCAAGGCATCGATATGCGGTGTACGGATGTCGTCGAGTACACCCTGCGACGAAAGGTCGGCATAGCCGTGATCATCGGTGAAGATGACGATGATGTTTGGTCGGTCAGCCGAGGGTGAAATGCCGCTTCGGTATTGTAAGGCCACAATTAAGAGCGGCCGTGACGGTGAACAGAACCAGGGCAATCCGTTTCATAAGAAGTTGTCCTTTACAAGGCTGAGCTATGCCTGTGTATCTTTGGGCGCCTTATTCGAAAACGATCTGTATCCAGTGTGACCTAGGCGGCATTCTCACGTCGAGTATGCCGATTCTGAATTTTGTCGCTGACTAGGGCAGATTTTTTCTGCGGGGTATGAGTAGTAAGTTTGTCCAGCCTCGGTCTCGATGGGATAGACTGAGTCACGATCACATGCTTCAGATCGATCAGATGGTCGGAATCAACTCAATCATTGAGAGAGAACTGATGGACACTCGTTTCGTAATCCTCGTAAGCGGGGTGCTGTTATTCATTGCGTTGGTAGTGACCGCGGGGCTTTTCTTATGAACGCTTAAATACTCCCCGACAACCAGCGTTGTCCTCCCCGCTTAGACGACCTGTGACGACATGCGCTTATTCTGTGATCCGACCAAGCGCTCATGCCCTCACGCATCACCCTAGGTCGTAGTGTTTCTCGACGTTTTCCTCGATGTCCCATGTGCAGCGTAGGCCGGCAGGGAAGGTGATAAGATCGCTCGGTCCAAAGTGCTGGGGTTCGCCGTCGTCGGGTGTAACCGTGAAGCGGCCTTTCAATACGAAGCAGGTCTCATCTTGCTGATAGGTCCAAGGGAAACGCGAGACCTCTTTGCGCCAAATCGGCCAGTCGTAGACGCCCAGTGATTCGAGTTTCGTTGTTGCTGGATGGTGCTCGACCTGAATTTTTAGTGCGCTCATCGATAAACTATCCGTTCGGTTATGCTCTGTGCGTTCAGGGTGTGGCTGTCGCTAGTTTAGCGAACTGGCTGCTTAGGACGCGATTGAATGGAACGAATGGCGATGGTGCGGCAACTTGCCGAGCAGCTGCAACGGCGCGGCTGGTGGCTGAGCTGCGCCGAATCTTGTACGGGCGGTGGCATAGCGGCGGCCCTGACCGACCTGGCCGGCTCCAGCGCCTGGTTCGATCGCGGATTTGTTACCTACAGCAATCAGGCCAAGCAAGAGATGCTCGGCGTGTCCGGCGACACCCTGGCGCGTTACGGTGCGGTCAGTCGCGAGACCGTACTCGAGATGGCATGTGGCGCGCTCGAGCACAGCCGGGCGCAACTGAGCGTCGCGGTGAGCGGCGTGGCCGGCCCGGGTGGCGGGACTCCGGGCAAGCCGGTCGGTACGGTCTGGATCGCCTGGTCCACTGCAGAGGCCGCTAGTGCGCTCTGCAACTGCTTTCCCGGCGATCGGGCGCAGGTGCGTGCGGCGACTGTGGACATGGCGCTCGCGGGTTTGCTCGAGCGTGTTCGCTGACCCTGCTGCGCCGCCTAGCACCCTTTTCAGGCCGCGCTTTGAACCTCGAGTTGGATCAGTCAACGAGTTGCTGACCTTCGCCCGCCGGGGTTGGGATGCAGATTCCACTGGAAAACAAAAAGAGAACGAACTAGACTGCTAGCAACTGTCATCCACTAACCGCTTCGGGGGGGAGCATCCATGGACGAAAACCGCAAAAAGGCGCTGGCTGCCGCGCTCGGCCAGATCGAGAAGCAGTTCGGCAAGGGGTCGGTGATGCGCATGGGCGACGCCAATGCGGTGCGCAATATCGAGGTGGTGTCGACTGGTTCGCTGAGCTTGGATTTGGCCCTCGGGGTCGGCGGGGTGCCCAAGGGTCGGGTGGTCGAGATCTACGGCCCTGAGTCTTCGGGTAAGACGACGATGACCCTGCATGTCGTGGCCGAAGCACAAAAGACCGGTGGCACTTGTGCCTTCGTCGACGCCGAGCATGCGCTCGATCCGGTGTATGCCGAGAAGCTTGGGGTGGACATGGATGAGCTATTGGTTTCGCAGCCGGACACCGGCGAACAGGCGCTCGAGATCACCGACATGCTGGTGCGCTCGGGCGCAGTCGATGTGGTCGTGGTCGATTCGGTCGCGGCGCTGACGCCAAAGGCCGAGATCGAGGGTGAGATGGGCGATTCGCATGTTGGTCTACAGGCCCGGCTGATGTCTCAGGCGCTGCGCAAACTGACCGCCAACATCAAGCGTTCCAACTGTGTCGTGATCTTCATCAATCAAATCCGTATGAAGATCGGTGTGATGTTCGGCAGCCCAGAGACCACGACCGGTGGTAATGCACTCAAGTTCTATGCCTCGGTGCGCCTCGACATCCGGCGCATCGGAGCAATCAAGAAAGGTGATGAGGTGGTCGGTAACGAGACTCGGGTCAAGGTGGTCAAGAACAAGGTTGCGCCGCCGTTTCGCCAAGCTACCTTCGAGATCCTCTACGGCGAAGGCGTCTCACGCGAGGGCGAAATCATCGAACTGGGTGTCGCGCAGGGGCTAATCGAGAAGTCCGGTGCCTGGTATAGCTACAACGGTGACCGCATAGGTCAAGGCAAGGAGAACGTGCGCGGATTTCTAAGAGACAACCCGGAGATCACGCGCCATATCGAAACCCAGATCCGGGCCGCGTTGATCCCAGAGGGCGAGGAGACCGGCGAGACGGCCAGGGCGGCAACCGCCGACAGCAAGACTTGATGGCGCAGACGCAAGACGCTGTGGCCACTGCAGCGGTGGAACGGACCGCGATCGGTCTATTGGCCGATCGCGAACACAGTCGGGTTGAACTATTTCGCAAACTGCGGCTGCGTCAGCACGCCACGTCTCTGATCGAACACGTATTAGATGATCTGGAAGGGCGAGGCCTACTCAGTGATGCGCGCTTCGCTGTGCACTATGTAGCGCGGTGCCTCGACAAAGGCTTGGGCCCGCTTCGTATCCGTGCCGAGTTGGTGGCGCGCGGCGTTGCTGAGCCCTTGATCAGTACCGCGCTTACTGATGCGGCTCCCGATTGGGAGCAGCGATTGGCCTTAGTCGCGCAACGCAAATTCGGCGCAACCCCGGTCGAGGGCGCGTGCGATCATGCCCGGCGTGGTCGTTTTCTGACACAACGCGGTTTCCCGCTTGGGCTAGTGCACCGCTATTTCGATCGAGTTCGTCGGACGAACCAAGGTAAGCTCTGCTAATTAACTGAAAAACGGCGGTTTTGACGGCTGCGCGCGGGTGACATTTCTATCCAATCTGCATACCATTCTAGTTTGCAGCCCGACCGATGCCCCGTATGAAGACCAGTGCCGAAATCCGCTCCGCCTTCCTCGACTACTTTGCAGGGAAGGACCACGCGATCGTCGAGTCTAGCCCGCTGGTACCGGCCAACGACCCCACGTTGCTGTTCACCAATGCTGGCATGGTCCAGTTCAAGGATGCCTTTCTCGGCAAAGAGAAACGCGGCTATGTTCGGGCGACCAGCGCGCAGCGTTGTGTGCGTGCCGGCGGCAAGCACAATGACTTGGAGAATGTTGGCTACACCGCGCGTCATCACACCTTCTTCGAAATGCTGGGCAACTTCAGTTTCGGCGATTACTTCAAACGCGAAGCGATCCATTATGCCTGGGAGTTTCTGACTGTTGTGCTTGGATTGCCGGCCGAGCGGCTTTGGGTGACTGTTTATCAGGACGACGATGCTGCGGCTGCGATTTGGCTCGACGATATGGGTGTCGACCCGGCGCGCTTTACACGGATAGGTGACAAGCCTGGCGGGAAACGTTTCGAGAGCGATAACTTTTGGTCGATGGGTGACACCGGGCCATGCGGACCTTGTACCGAGATCTTCTTTGACCATGGCCCAGAGGTGCGGGGTGGGCCGCCCGGAACACCGGAGGAGGACGGCGATCGGTTTATCGAGATCTGGAATCTGGTGTTTATGCAGTACAACCGGGATACATCTGGTCAGATGACCGAGCTACCGAAACCCTCGGTCGATACCGGTATGGGCCTGGAACGACTGGCGGCGGTGATGCAGGGGGTCCACTCGAACTACGAGATCGAACTGTTCGATGCCTTGATTCGGGCGGCTGCCGAGGTCACTGATACCGATGATTTGGGCGTCAAATCGTTACGCGTGATCGCGGATCACATCCGCTCGAGTGCCTTCCTGGTCGTCGATGGCGTGACACCGGGCAACGAGGGGCGCGGCTACGTGCTGCGCCGCATTATTCGACGAGCGATTCGACACGGCTATCAGCTCGGTCAGCACGCACCCTTCTTCTACAAGCTGGTGGACGCGCTGGATGCCCAGATGGGTGCCCCCTATCCGGAGTTGAATCAGGCAAAGGACCTGGTCGCACGGGTGCTGCGGCTCGAAGAAGAGCGCTTCGCCGAGACCATCGAGCAGGGTATGAAAATCCTCGATGAGACGGTTGGCACACTGCAAGACAAGGTGCTGCCTGGCGAACTGGTGTTCAAGTTGTATGACACTTACGGTTTCCCAATCGACTTGACCGCCGATATTGCGCGCGAGAAGGGATTGGAGGTGGATCACGCAGGCTTCGAGCAGGCCATGGAGGGGCAGCGTAGCCGCGCCCGTGCCGCCAGCCAGTTCGGCGTGGAGCAGGCAGAAGAGATCGAGATCGAGGGCGAGACGGATTTCACCGGATACGATCGCTTACAGGATTCGGCTACTGTGATCGCCTTGTTTCACGATGGTGAATCCATGGAGACGCTAAGCGCCGGCGAAAAGGGAATGGTGGTGCTTGACCGCACACCCTTCTATGCAGAATCAGGTGGCCAGGTCGGTGACGTGGGCCGTTTGCAAGTGTCGGACGGGGAGTTCCTGATCTTAGATACTCGCAAGTATGCCGGTACGGTGTTTGCGCATGTCGGCGAGCTGCGGTCTGGCGAGTTGCACGTCGGGGACGCGGTGACTGCCGAGGTCGACGCCCAACGGCGGTCTGAAACGGCCCTCAACCACTCGGCGACTCACTTATTGCATGCCGCATTGCGCCAAGTCCTCGGTGAGCACGTGTGTCAGAAAGGATCACTGGTGGAGGCCGAGCGGTTGCGTTTTGACTTCTCGCACTACGAGCCGCTGAGCCGCGAGCAGTTGATCGAGATCGAGCGCCTGGCCAACGACCAGATCCGTGAAAATCACATGGTCGAGACGCGCATCATGGCGTTGGAAGATGCCAAGGCTTCGGGTGCGCTGGCCCTGTTCGGTGAAAAATATGATGACCAGGTACGGGTATTGCGGATGGGCGATTTCTCGACCGAACTGTGCGGGGGCACTCATGTAAAGGCACTCGGCGACATCGGCTTGTTGAAGATCGTGATGGAGACCGGCATTGCCTCTGGAGTGCGTCGTGTCGAGGCGGTAACCGGGCGGCGTGCGTTGGAATGGGTCGAGGCAGACGAAGCACGTTTGATGCGTATCGGTAGCCTGATAAATGCCGGCCGGGATGACATCGAGGACAAGCTTGGCAAATTGCTCGAACGCAATCGCAAGCTCGAAAAAGAGCTGGAGCAAATCAAGGCGAAGCTGGCGTCGGCGGCTGGTTCGGACCTGGCGTCGCAGGCAATCGAGGTTAATGGTGCCAAGGTGCTCACCGCCTGTCTCGACGGTGCTGATCCCAAGTCGCTGCGCGATACGCTGGATCAGCTAAAAAACAAGCTGGGACGCGCGGTCATCCTGCTGGCCGCGGTCAATGGTGACAAGGTCAATTTGATCGCCGGTGTTACTAAGGACCTGACCGACCGTTGCCGCGCCGGCGACTTGGTCAAGTTGGCCGCAGAACAGGTCGGTGGCAAAGGCGGCGGTCGACCCGATATGGCACAAGCCGGTGGGTCGGACCCTGCAGGTGTCCCAAAGGCCTTGCAACTGGCCAGGGATTGGGCTGGCGAAAGACTTTAGTTGGATCCCCAAATGCTGTTAAATCAGCCGCTTTTGCGCCGCTCTCGACCCAGTGCGGCGCGACGACTTCGTATGGCTCGAGTGATGACATGGCGCTGATCGTTCAAAAGTTCGGTGGTACCTCGGTCGGTTCTGTTGAACGCATCGCTTCGGTTGCGGCACGCGTTAAGCAGCATCGTGACCAAGGCGATGATCTGGTGGTCGTGGTCTCGGCGATGTCGGGCGAAACCAACCGGTTGATCGCGTTGGCCCGCGAGATTAGCGACAAGCCCAATCCGCGTGAAATGGATGTGCTGGTGTCGACCGGTGAGCAAGTCACGATCGCATTACTGTGCATGGCGCTACACGAGATCGGTTGTGCTGCGCGCTCATACACGGGTAGCCAAGTGCACATCCGCACCGACAGCGCACACTCCAAGGCGAGAATCATGGATATCGATCGTGCCCGGGTACGGGCTGATATCGAATCTGGGCGAGTCGTCGTGGTGGCCGGGTTCCAAGGTGTCGACGAGCAGGGCAACATCACTACGCTGGGGCGTGGCGGGTCGGATACTACGGCGGTAGCGATGGCGGCTGCCCTTGAAGCCGACGAGTGCCAGATATTCACCGATGTGGACGGGGTCTATACGACCGATCCACGGGTCGAACCCAAGGCGCGCAAACTGGATCGGATTACCTTCGAGGAGATGCTCGAGCTGGCGAGTCTGGGTTCCAAGGTGCTACAGATACGCTCGGTCGAGTTCGCTGGAAAATACAATGTGCCTTTGCGTGTGCTGTCGAGTTTCGAGGACAGTGGCGCTGGGACCTTGATCACCTTAGAGGAAGAAGGCGTGGAAGCGGCAAAAATTTCAGGAATCGCCTTTAATCGGGACGAAGCCAAGTTGACCATCCGGGGGGTCCCCGATCAGCCCGGGGTCGCATACAAGATCCTGGGCCCTGTCGGTGAAGCCAACGTCGAGGTTGACATGATTGTTCAGAACATCGCCGAAGACGGTACCACCGACTTCACCTTTACGGTCAATCGCGGCGAATACGAAAAGGCCAGGGAAATACTCGAGCGCGAGTCCGCTGAACTTGGCGCGCGCGAAGTTGTCGGTGACAACAGGATCGTAAAGATTTCGTTGGTCGGGGTAGGGATGCGCTCGCATGCGGGTATTGCGAGTAGGATGTTTGCGGCGCTTTCAGAAGAGGCGATCAATATCCAAATGATATCGACTTCTGAGATCAAGATTTCGGTGGTTGTGGATGAGAAATACCTTGAGCTTGGTGTGCGTGCACTGCATCAAGCGTTCGGGTTGGCCGAGGAATCCACCGCCTGAATCACCGTGCCGCCTACTCCTGCGGCAAGGAAGTTGCTAGAATTCGCGTAGCCCACGATCCATAACTAAATAAAGGGCAAGGTTGGCAAATCGACACACCCGTCAGGTCCCCTGGATCAATAACGGCCTGTCGCTGTGTCGCTAAGGAGCGAATCCATGTTGATTCTTACTCGTAGGGTCGGTGAGACCTTGATGATTGGAGATGATGTTACGGTCACGGTACTTGGTGTAAAAGGTAACCAGGTACGTATCGGTGTGAATGCGCCACGTGATGTATCGGTGCACCGTGAGGAGATCTATGAGCGAATCAAGCGCGAGAACGGTGAGTCGGGCGACTAGGAATCACTCACGCGCACGACGGCTGCCGTCAACCTTTGCGCGAGTGGCTCAGAGGGTCTTGGCGTAAACCAAGAAGTGTTGTCTGGAGAGATGGCCGAGTGGCTGAAGGCGCTCCCCTGCTAAGGGAGTATGGGGTTAATAGCTCCATCGAGGGTTCGAATCCCTCTCTCTCCGCCATATTCGCCCCTTCAGCCTGCGGCATAAGTGTGAGATCGTCCGCCGAAGCAATCTCCCAACGTGTCGTTGAGTAGGCTGCTGCGTGCCGTTCTGGCGCGTTTTTCCTAGCCCGAATATGTCGCTAGCATCCCGAGAGCCGGCCGAATTCTCAGCCGCTGCGGCGCCGGTTTGGAACAAAAGTGATAGCCGTCGATATCGTTTGCGTGAAAACCAAGCCGCGGCGAGCGAGAAACCGTCGGCATCGGGATAGGACAACGCCGGGTACAGACTGCGCCTGCCAAATTGTTCCCTCATCAGTGATTTTCTCTCTTACGCCCCGCAGCTTGCGAGGCAGGCGTTGGTCGGCTGGTGACATATTTGGGCTAGTCTCGCATCGGCTGAGTTCAATCTTGCTTTTTGAGAAGCGTCTCGAGGTCTGCGAACGGACGGTACTCCGTTCCGGAGGTCTTGTTGTCGCTGGTCACGTTCGAGTGCCCGGCGGCGACCGCGGCCAAGTGCTCTTCGTATTTCTGGTGTTCGTTGTCGTGGCAATACAGACACAACAGCTCCCAGTTGCTGCCGTCCGGCGGGTTGTTGTCGTGATCCATATCCTTATGGTGGACGGTCAGTTCCGAGAGATTGGCGCGGCTGAATTCGCGGCTGCAGCGGCCACAGACCCAAGGGTACAGTTTCAATGCCTGCTCGCGGTATCCGGCTGCACGCAGATCGCTGGCGCGACGTGCCTCGGCGACGACGCGGTCGAGCTTGTCGGTGTCGATCGGGCTGCCGGTGCGGCTACCTCGGCGTGGCTGTTTGCTCATGCGTGGGCACTCCTCAATCAGCTTGTTTCTACAAAAGGCGTCGCTACGCGCCACCGTCTTCGCTCGACTCGTTGCGACGCAGCATTGCTGATTCTAGCGTGCGCGCGATCCGGTGTTCGACTCCTTCTTGCGCCTCTCGTGCGTCGGCCCCGCATCAGTCCGTCCTGGTACTCCACGCCTCATCAGGCACAAAGCCACATATCCTACGGCGGCAACGACGAGGCTGAGCAGCAACGAAGGATTCAGTGCGACCGCCGCGGCTAGTACCGGCTCGGGCCCAGACATCCCCCGGGGCGCCGGCATGAGAGCCAATCCACTACGCCCCGCAATGCGGTCTCAGTGCGGTACCTTAGTCTGCATGCTCTGCCAACGCCTTCAGCATCTTTCGATACAACCAGATAACCTCATGCTGTCCGCCATACTCGATAATATGCTCGAAGCCCGGCGACGCATTGGCCTCGATTAGCCAGAACCCTCCAAGCTTGTCTACCGCAATATCCAAACCGCAGAATGGGATGGTCAGCTTGTTGAACAATGGCGCGCAGAATGCCTTGATGCTGTCTATAAGTTCTTCGTTATAGATCATCTCTGCCTTTGCGCCGTCCCAATGTAAAGGGCTTAGGTTGCTGCTGAACCGGGCATTATCGATGATTTTGCTATAGGCGAACTGATAGTTTCCATCCAGGAAAATGACTCTATATTCTTTGTCTATATCGATGCATTCTTGTGCCAGGCAGACATAGTCGAAGCCGGCGCTGTTGGCATTAAATATCTCGAGCACGCCTTTCTCCAGTTCTATTCGCGAGTGGGCCTTAAAGACATTCTTTCCCCAGGAGCCCCGGTTTTTTTTTAGGATTATCGGATACGCGTAGTTGTGCTCGATGGTCTCGATGATTTCGCAAACCGTCTTCTCTTCCAAATAGACTTCGTATTGCTTGTCGCTATAAGGATTGAGGAAAGACAGCGTTGCGGGCATTTTTATTACGTCTTTGTAAAAAGTGTAGAAGTAGTCCTTGTCTTGGCACAATTGCATGATCGACTGGGGGTTGAGCGGGGTCGTCCAGTTAACGAATATATAGTGGCTCCCTGAAATCTCTACGGACAGAAGATTCCCCGTTGCATGATGCGATTTGTACCTGAAGCCCTCTGCCTCACAGGCTTCTCTTATCATGCGAATGTTTCTATTCATTTTGCTTTACTGCCAGTGGCCTTGATGACACAAGGTGCTGATAGATCTACTGGGTGACGACCTCGTAGACCCGAATGCTAGAGATATAGGGGTTAGCATTCGCAATCTCCTCCGCCTCTTCTATATCATTAACTTCGATTATCGAGTAGCCAGTTATTGCGTTGATGTCCATGGGTAGATCTACCGAGCCGTCGGACGAAATTTCCTTGCGTTGCCCATGGAACCCACCATGTTCAATTGTCTTGTCTGCGATGGACTCGAACCACTTTCTCCAAGCCTCCATGATTTCAGGGGTCGGCGGTTCAAACCCGAAATGCAAAAGCATAAAACGTTTCATAGTTCACCTCTTGAATGTTGCCATGTTCCTAGGCCCTTGACGCAGGGCAAGATGCCCACGCGACCTTGGGTGAGAACATGCGAAGACAATGCTATGGCCATTTGGGAAGTCTGGTGGATGGTATCAGCCCAGCGCAGGTGCCACAGTGGCGGGTGGCCCCCGTTGGTTCGGAGAGTCTCCCAGAGGCGTTGGTGGCTTGCGGGTGGCTGAAGGGTGATTGCTGGTTCTCACAAGGGGCATCCCGCTCTGCAGGGTATGACTACGCTGTGGTGGAGATGCGGGTGGAGATGGCATCGGGACGATATACTAAAGGTAGTTTCGACGTCCCCAATCAGCAAGCCAATCTGGTGATGACCGATGCCTGCAAACAACTGCCTTACGCCCGCCATGCTCGAGATCGGCATGCGATACACAGCGGCACTGTCGTTCAGTACCGAACAGGTGCAGAGTTACTGTGCGCTCAGCGGAGACCACAATTCAATCCACAGTATCGCTGCGGCTGCGGCCCTGAGGTTTAATGGTGCGCGCGATATCGTCGTGCCGGGTGGCCTCGTTCAGATCGCGGTCACTGGGATATTCGGTAACGAGTTTCCTGGTGACGGCTGTTTGGGATTGAGCTTCGTCCCAGAACGTTTCCGCAAGCCGGTCTTTCCCGGTGACGAGATCCAAGTGGTCATCGAGGTTACGAAGATTCGTGGGCCTGTGGTCGAGGTCGATGTCAGCATGACGGATGCTCAGGGCGAGCTAATATCGACGGCCAAATCAAAGCTGCTGGCGGCCGACGATGCCTACCGCCGTTGGTGGTCAGACAATCGATAGGCGCAGTCGCCTGGTGTGTAGCGCGGGGTGACCAAGACTACAACGAAGCACGGTTGCGGCCAGAGAGGTCGGCTGGGCCTTTTCCCCCTGGTAATAAATCACATCGCAGCGGTGTCGTGGTCGAGTAGCGGCAGCACCGTAGCTCCCTATCATTCTTCGCACCAGGACGGAATTCGCTGCCCTGGTTATCCAAGCACTCAAGCTCAGGAGAATGATGATGAAAAAAACCACCTTGTCTACGGCCTTCGTTGCACTGTTTGTGATTGCTGGCTACGGTCATGCTGATTCCACCGTGATCGGCAAAGTCGAGACCAACGCTAACGTGAACCGCGCCACGCAGAACCAGAGCGGTCTGCTCAACAAGCAGGACGCCTCGTTCGGTTCGGTCAATGACTCTTACGTGGTTGGCGACGTCAAGACCGACGTCAACATCCGTCGTGCCAACCAGCGCCAGTCGGGTTTGCTCAACCGTCAGGAACTCAATGCTGGGTCGGTGCGTGATTCGCGGGTGATCGGCAAGGTCGAGACTAAGGTCCGTGTTGACAATGCGAGTCAGCGTCAGAGCGGCCTGCTCAACAGCCAGAAGGCAAACATCGGTACGGTCGAGGATTCGAACGTGATCGGTGCGGTTAAGACCAACGTGCATGCACGCAACATCAACCAAAGCCAGTCGGGCCTGTTGAATCGCCAGAAGATGAGCGCCGGTTCGGTCGACTGATCGCCGCCGCTCCATGCCGGGGCGATGTCCCGGCACCTCCACCAAGGGGCGGGCCCTCGTGAAACCCGTCCCTTGGTTTTTTTCTAAACTCGCATGCTGCCAATCATCCACCTTTGGCATGGTCTCAACGCTGAATAGACGTGGTGTCAGTACTTCGCCAGGCTGGACGTTCCTTTGGGCAGGGCATCTTTCGAGGACTGCACGCCACCTAGACCAAACAGACCCTGTAAACGGATTCGAGCGATAGCTCGATAGCTGATTTCGGGTGTGCGTCGGGCCCATTCGATGGGTTGTCTGGGCTCGCATGGGACGGCACCCTTGGAGGCACAGCATAGACAGGGTTAATTCGCATGAATTAGACTTGCGCACTATTCCCTGTGCAAGGTTAGGGGCCTCGGATTACAGCCAAAGGCCGCTTCGATTGACAGGCGGAAACAAAAGCACCAGACTTTTGCTCCTGATTTCGCGCATGTAGCTCAGCTGGATAGAGTACCTGGCTACGAACCAGGCGGTCGGAGGTTCGAATCCTTCCATGCGCGCCATTCACCTACGAAGCTGGGCACCTGATCGAGGGCGCCTTCCTTAGACTTCTCAGCGGCCGCGGCCAGCGGGCCGTAGCCGCCCCTTATCGACGCCTCGTTGCCGGATACAATGATTTCGTCGACGAGTATCCCCAGATAGCGCTTAGCAAACTCGGTATCCTGATTCTGCAGACGCTTTTTTAGGGCTGCGCTGAAAGCCTCTATGTTGCTGGGCAGGATACGCGGCGCTGGCATATGCCGCTTAGCCCGAGCACTCGCCAGCTCCAACAATGTCGATTCCTTCGCCGCCTTCAATTGCTGCACCCGTTTCTTCAATGACTCGTCGCCGATGTCGATTGCACCGGCTTCGATGGCTTCGTAGAGCCGGGCAAGTCGCATTTCAACCCCTTTCAGCTGTTGTTCCAGCGCCTTCACAGACTCGCCCGAGTTCTTCTTGGCAGTGCTGACGCGCTTGCGGACCTCCGCAAAGAGTTGCCGTAGTCTCTCGGGGTCTAGCACTCGCTCGATGACGTGCCCGAGGATCAGCTCATCAAGCTGCTGCATCGGGTAATTCTTGCTGGGGCAAGCGTGATTGCCTTTCGACTGGCGCGTCGTGCACTTGTAGTAGCGGTACCGCCCACTTTTGCCCGTGACCAGGGTCATGTAGGCACCGCAGTCACCGCACTTCAGCAGGCCGGTTAACAAGGTGGGGTTGTTGACGCGACGCGGTGGCGAGTGGGTTGGTGAACGCTCCTCCCGCCGTCGTCTGACCTTCTCAAATGTCTCGGGATCGATGATCGCCGGTACCTGCGTCGTTACCCACTCGGATTGCGGTCGGGCCCGCCGCTTGCGGGCATCGTACCGCCCGAACTGGTATTCACCAATGTAGGTCGAACTTGAGAGGATCCTGTGAATCTTCTGGATCGTCCACGCCGAGCCGCGCGACAAGACGTTACATTTGGCCAAGTGGTCCACGATGGCCTTCATGCCCATCGACTTGCCTCGATAGCCGTTGAGATAAAGGTCGTAGATCCTCCGCACGACGGCGGCTTCGGTTTCCTCGATCGCTAGCCGTTTCTTCTTGCGTCCCCGACTGCCGCTGACGTCCGTGATTACTGCCTTGTAGCCGAACGGTGCCCGAGCACCACTGAAATAGCCTTGCCGGGCGTTCTCCCGCATCGCCCGGGCCGTGTGTTTCGCGTTCTCTTTGCTCTGATACTCGTCGAACAGGCTAAACATGCGACGGGCCATCTCGCCCATCGGATCATCACTGGTCTGCTGAGTGATCGAGATGACCTTGATCTGGTGTTTGGCGAGCTTGCGCTCATAGACACCGAATTGAACGACGTCGCGAAAGAACCGCGAAAGGCTATGGATCACGATGGCATCGAATGGCTTCGATTTGTCGGTAGCCAGCGCAATCATCCGTTGGAATTCGGGCCGCTTGTCGTCCGTGGCCGACGCCCCAGGTTCAATGAACTCCAACGCGATGTGGTGGCCATTGGCGGCTCTTCGCTGTTTCGAGTGGAATTGGGCTGAAGACCTGTGCCAGTTTACGAGGAGCAACTGGCATGAGGAAGCATCGTGGACGGCAACGAAATTCTA
>JANQRK010000022.1 GCA_028284585.1 Chromatiales bacterium | reverse complement strand
AGGCAAGGTGCGAGGAGAGCGATTTAGTGAGTCTAAATAAACGACGAGCAACGCCGCATGGCGTGTTTTGGGGCGCAACCCGAAGGGACGGGGCCGTTTTCCCGCCCAACGGTGTTGCTGCTCGCTCATGTGCGGTGGGCACAGCGCGCTCACAGCGCCTTGCTGGCCAGAAAAACGGCCGCCGTCGCTGCTTCTCACTTAGTGTGAACAGGCCCTAATGCGCCACATCATTTCGGTGCTGATAGAAAACGAGGCTGGCGCGCTATCCCGGGTGGCCGGTTTGTTCAGTGCCCGTGGCTACAATATCGAGTCGCTGACGGTCGCCCCGACCGAGGACCCTACGTTGTCGCGTATGACCTTGGTGACTACGGGGGACGAAGCGGTCATCGAACAGATTGTCAAGCAGCTCAATAAGCTGATCGATGTCGTCAAGCTTGTCGACCTGTCCGAGGGTGCGCATATCGAGCGCGAGTTGATGATGATCAAGGTGCGTGCTGACCAAGCCATGCGCAGTGAACTCAAGCGTTTGGCCGATATATTTCGGGCCAACATCATCGATGTCACCGACCTGTCGTACACGATAGAAATGACCGGTGATGGTCCGAAACTCGATGCCTTCATCCGCGTGCTGGACCCAGAGCTGATTATCGAAACAGTTCGCTCCGGCCCGCTCGGTATTGCTCGCGGCGCCCGGCGACTCGCGATCTGAATCTCAATCAAGACTTATCTCTCCGAGGAATCTCCCGCGATGGCGATTAATATCTATTACGACAAAGACTGTGATCTCTCTATCATCCAGGCCATGAAGGTCGCGGTGATCGGCTATGGATCTCAAGGTCACGCCCACGCCAATAATCTGAAGGACTCGGGCGTGGACGTGCGGGTTGCGCTGCGGCCCGGCTCGGCGTCGGCTGCGAAGGCCGAGTCCTCGGGCCTTACCGTCAAGCCCGTATCCGATGCGGTTGCCGAGTCGGATCTAGTCATGGTGCTGACCCCAGACGAGTTCCAGTCGCAGCTTTATCGCGACCAGATCGAACCAAACCTCAAGCAGGGTGCCGTGCTGGCGTTTGCGCATGGCTTTGCGATCCACTACAACCAGATCGTGCCGCGTGCCGATCTCGATGTAATGATGGTTGCACCCAAGGCCCCAGGCCACACAGTCCGCAACGAATTCACTCGGGGCGGTGGCATACCGGATCTGATTGCGATTGCACAAGATGCCTCGGGTCGCGCCCGGGACATTGCGCTTTCTTATGCCTCGGCGATTGGCGGAGGGCGCACCGGGATTATCGAGACCACCTTCAAGGACGAGACCGAGACTGACCTGTTCGGCGAGCAGGCGGTGTTGTGCGGCGGTGCGGTGGAACTGGTCAAGGCCGGGTTCGAGACATTGGTCGAGGCCGGCTATGCGCCTGAGATGGCGTATTTCGAATGCCTGCACGAGCTCAAGCTCATCGTCGACCTGATGTACGAGGGTGGCATCGCCAACATGAACTACTCGATCTCGAACAATGCCGAGTACGGCGAGTATGTGACGGGATCCAAGGTGATCAACGAAGAAAGCCGCTGGGCGATGCGCGAGGCCCTGAAAGAGATCCAGAATGGTGCCTATGCCAAACGCTTTATTGCCGAAGGCCAGTCGGGTTATCCAGAGATGACCGCCCATCGACGCAACAATGCGGCGCACGAGATCGAAGTGGTTGGAGAACGCCTGCGCGCGATGATGCCGTGGATCCAAAAGATCGTCGACAAGTCGAAGAACTGAACTGAACTGGCGTGGTCCGCGTTCCGCGCCTGTCTCGCTCGGCTGAGGCAGTTGCGAGTCGAGTGATGGTTGTTCTTAATTTGCGGCTAGGCCCACCGTCGACCCGCGATCACTTATACTTTGCCAATGGCTCCAGAGTCGGGCAATGTCAGGCCACTGAAACACGAGCGCCCTCCGCGTGCCCGCGGGATCTACTTGCTGCCGAATCTGTTCACCACGGCCGCCTTGTTTGCCGGTTTCTACGGGGTGCTGGCGGCAATGAACGACCAGTTCGAGAAGGCCGCAATCGCAATCTTCGTAGCCATGATCCTGGATGGCCTGGACGGCCGTGTGGCGCGCCTAACCAAAACCCAGACCGCGTTTGGAGCCGAGTACGACAGCCTGTCCGACATGGTAGCCTTCGGTTTGGCGCCGTCCCTGGTGATGTACGAGTGGAGTCTGTCCGGTCTGGGTAAGTTCGGTTGGTTGGCGGCCTTCATCTATACCGCGGCCGCGGCGTTGCGCTTGGCCCGCTTCAACTCCCAGCTAGACACCGCGGATAAGCGGTTTTTCATCGGCCTGCCGAGCCCGTCCGCTGCGGCGATACTCGCAGCCTGGGTCTGGGTCTCGGTCGACAATGCGGTGTCCGCGCAGGCCACTGCCTGGTTGACCTTGTTGCTGACCACAGGGGTCGGCTTGCTGATGGTGAGCAACATTCGCTATCACAGCTTCAAGCAGATCGATTTCATCGGCAAGGTCCCCTTCTTTGCCATCGTGGTGGTGATGTTGGTGTTCGCAGTCGTGCTCTCCGAGCCACCTTTGGTGCTGTTCGCGGGGTTCTTGGCCTACGTCCTTTCGGGGCCGGTGCTCTGGCTGCGCGGTAAGGCAAAACAACACACAGCTGCCAAGCGCCCAGTGTAAGCGGGGCGGGCCACTCGAGGTCGGACCCCGGGTCGACACAGTCGGGTGCTGGCTGGTCGCTGCTGGACCTCGATGCAGCGTGCTAAAGTCGCGCCATCTAGCCCAGTTTTCATGCGTAGCGCCGGGGCCTTGGGCCCGGTCGGAGCAGACATGAGCCAGGACAGACTGATTATCTTCGATACCACGCTGCGCGACGGCGAGCAGAGTCCCGGCGCGTCCATGACCAAAGACGAGAAGGTACGCATCGCCAAGACCCTGGAAAAGATGCGTGTCGACGTAATCGAGGCCGGCTTTCCAATTGCTAGTAGCGGTGATTTCGAATCGGTACAGGCAGTCGCCAATGCGGTTCGAGAGTCTAGGGTATGCGGGTTGGCGCGGGCACTGGAGGCCGATATCGCGCGCGCAGGCGAGGCATTGAAGGGTGCCAACGCAGGGCGTATCCATACCTTCATCGCGACCTCTCCGGTGCACATGGAGCGTAAGCTGCGCATGACGCCGGACCAAGTCGTCGAGCAGGCCGTCTGGGCGGTGAAGCGGGCACGGGATTTTACCGACGATGTCGAGTTCTCGGCGGAGGATGCAGGCCGTTCTGATCTCGACTTTCTATGTCGTGTCTTCGAGGCAGTGATCGAGGCCGGCGCGCGCACCATCAACGTGCCCGACACCGTTGGATACAATCTGCCTACTCAGTTTGGAGAGACCCTGCATCGCGTGCTCGAACGCGTTCCCAATGCCGACCGTGCGGTGTTCTCAGTGCATTGTCACAATGACCTCGGTCTGGCGGTCGCGAATTCCTTGGCGGCGGTGATGAACGGCGCGCGCCAGGTCGAATGCACCATCAACGGCCTGGGTGAGCGCGCCGGCAATGCCTCGCTCGAAGAGATCGTGATGGCAGTGCGTACCCGGCAAGATATCTTTAGTTGCGATACCGGACTGGACACCACGCAGATCGTTCTGTGCTCCAAGCTGGTGTCGAACATCACCGGCTTTCCGGTACAGCCAAACAAGGCGATCGTTGGTGCCAATGCCTTTGCTCACGAATCCGGTATCCACCAGGATGGCGTGCTGAAACATCGCGAGACCTACGAAATCATGCGCGCGCAGGATGTCGGCTGGACTCAGAACCGGATGGTCTTGGGCAAGCACTCGGGGCGGAATGCATTTCGTAGTCGATTGGTCGAGCTGGGTATCGAGTTCGAGAGCGAAGCGGAACTGAACGCCGCATTCGCGCGTTTCAAGGACCTGGCCGACAAGAAGCACGAAGTGTTCGACGAGGACCTCCAGGCCCTGGTCACCGAGAAGGGGATCGAGGCGGAAAACGAACGCGTCAGCTTGGTGTCGCTGCGGGTTGTCTCAGAAACCGGTGAGACACCGTATGCAGATGTTACCTTGAGCATCGATGGCGAGGAATGCTCGATGTCGGCCGCGGGTGGCGGTCCGGTGGATGCCGCCTACAAGGCGATCGAGTCGCTGCTGGATATCGGTGCCGATCTAAAATTGTATTCGGTCAACAGTATCACCAGTGGGACTGATAGCCAGGGTGAGGTTACTGTGCGACTGGAGAGGGGAGGCCGCCTGGTGAATGGCCAGGGTGCCGACACGGATATCGTCATCGCCTCGGCCAAGGCCTATATCAACGGCTGCAACAAGCTGATGGAGACGGCCCAGCGGGCACACCCGCAGGTCGCCGACGTCTGATGCTCGATGGGCGCCGGCGCGCTTGTCTCAAGGCCATGGGTATCGATCTCTGGCGCACCAAGTCGAGCGGCGAGGGTAGCGCACCAGCATTGCTCGATCCGGTACCGCTTGGGTCGAGCGCCATGCCTACCGGGGCCACTAAAGTTGAGCAGCCGGTGGTGCGTACCACGGCGGCCCTTGACTGGGATGCGCTAGAACCGACCGTGGCCAGTTGTCGCGCCTGTGGCCTGCATCGCACACGCACTCAGACCGTGTTTGGGGTAGGCGACCCCCAGGCCGCGCTGATGATCATCGGCGAGGCGCCGGGCGCCGACGAGGATCGGCGCGGTGAGCCTTTCGTCGGTCGTGCGGGCCAACTGCTCACGTCGATGCTCGCCGCCATTGGTCTGGGGCGCGAACAGGTCTACATCGCCAACATCATTAAGTGTCGCCCACCGGGTAACCGTGACCCGCATGGCGAGGAGGCGGACGCCTGTCAGCCCTTCCTGCAGCGTCAGATCGAGCTGATCAATCCACGGCTGCTCCTCGCGGTGGGGCGCGTCTCGGCGCAGCGGCTGTTGGGTACCCAGGCCCCCGTTGGCCGACTTCGCGGTCGGGAGCACCGCTTCGATCCGGGTGATATCCCGTTGCTTGTGACCTATCATCCCGCCTACCTGCTGCGTCGGCCATCGGAGAAGGCAAAGGTTTGGCAGGATTTGCAATCGGCACACCGCCTACTGCATGCGCAACAATCCGTGCCGCCTGCGGGCGCGAACTGACTATACTGACCGGGTTGCTGTTGCCGCCCAACCTCCGCCTATGAGCGCCGTACTGCAAGAACCGCTCTCGTTTATACGGCCGATGCACCCGGACGATGTCCCTGCGGTCTTGGAGGTGGAATCCCGTGCCTACAGCCACCCGTGGACCGAGGGGGTCCTGCTTGATTGCCTGCGGGTTGGGTATAGCTGTTGGGTCTGTGAATGTGGCGACCGAATCGCCGCGCATGTGGTGATGTCAGTCGCGATCGGCGAAGCGCATTTGCTCAATCTGTGCGTTGGGCCGAGTTGGCAAGGGCGGGGGCTGGGCCGCCGCCTGTTGCGGCGGATGCTGAGGATCGCGCGCGAAAGTGATGCCGACACCATGTTTTTGGAGGTGCGGGCCAGCAACCAGGGCGCGCGCGGGCTCTATGAGTCCGAGGGGTTCAGTGAAATCGGGCGGCGCCGTGACTACTATCCTGCGCGCCGTGGTCGCGAGGATGCGATCGTCTACGCCAAGGCGATCTTTTGATGTGTTCAGACATCACCTTAGCGAGCTGCGGTCGGTGCCAAGCCGTCCGGCCGGGAAGGGCATGATCAGGCGCTCTCGGCCTGGTAGGGCCGATCTCGTATAATCCCGGCCTTTCCAGGAAGCCCGCTGTAAATGCAAGACCTCGATCAAGAGCGCGCCAGACGCCGCACTTTCGCGATCATCTCGCACCCGGATGCCGGTAAGACGACATTAACGGAAAAGCTGCTGTTGTTCGGCGGCGCAATCCAGCTCGCCGGCACCGTCAAGGGGCGTAAGGCGGCACGTCATGCAACCTCGGATTGGATGGAACTTGAGAAGCAGCGTGGGATCTCCGTGACCTCGTCGGTCATGCAGTTTCCCTATAAGGAAAAGGTCATCAATCTGCTCGATACTCCCGGGCACCAGGACTTCTCGGAAGATACTTATCGGACGCTGACCGCGGTCGATTCGGCGCTGATGGTGATCGATGTGGCAAAGGGCGTCGAGGAGCGCACGATCAAGCTGATGGAGGTCTGCCGGTTGCGCGATACGCCGATTCTTACCTTCATCAACAAGCTGGACCGAGAGGGGCACGATCCAATCGACTTGTTGGACGAGGTCGAGAGCGTACTGGAGATCCAGTGTGCCCCGATCACCTGGCCGATCGGAATGGGCAAGCGCCTCAAGGGTGTGATCGATCTTCGCGACGAGAGGGTGCATTTGTACGATGCGCAGCACGGCGGTCGGATCGCGACGGGTGAGAAAATCCAGGGCCTGGACAATCCACGGCTCGACGAATTGCTCGGCGATCTGGCCGGCGAATTGCGTGACGAGGTCGAGTTGGTACGTGGTGCCAGCCATGCCTTCGATCCGGATGCCTATCTGCGCGGCGACCAGACACCGGTATTCTTCGGCTCGGCGATCAATAATTTCGGTGTCGAGGAGTTGCTCGATGCCTTTGCCGAGTACGCCCCTGCGCCGCGACCACGTGTTGCGGAACAACGCGGCGTGGACCCCGGAGAATCGAAGTTCAGCGGCTTTGTGTTCAAGATCCAAGCGAACATGGATCCCGCGCATCGTGACCGAGTGGCTTTCCTGCGAGTCTGCTCGGGCAGATACCAGAAAGGTATGAAGCTGAAACATGTGAGGATCGGCAAAACGGTCCAGATCTCGAACGCCATTACCTTCCAAGCCGATGAACGTGCGCATGTCGACACCGCGTGGCCGGGCGATATCATCGGCTTGCATAATCATGGGACGATCCAGATCGGCGATACTTTCAGCGAGGGTGAAGACCTCAAGTACACTGGTATTCCCTACTTTGCCCCGGAATTGTTCCGCCGAGTCGTGCTCAAGGATCCGCTCAAGATCAAGCAGTTGCACAAAGGTGTCTTGCAGCTCAGTGAGGAAGGGGCCACTCAGGCCTTTCGGCCACTACGCAACAACGACCTCATCCTAGGTGCCGTTGGAGTGCTGCAGTTCGACGTTGCCGCGCACCGCTTGAAGGGTGAGTACGGCGTCGACGCCGTCGTCGAGCCGATCGGTGTGCAGGCTGCTCGTTGGGTAGTCTGTGTCGACGATAAGGAGCTCAGGCGGTTTCGCGAGAAGGCCCACGACAACCTGGCCGAGGACGGGGACGGCCAACTGGTCTACCTGGCGCCGACCCGGATTAACTTGAACCTCACGATGGAACGCTGGCCGGATGTGAATTTTCTGGCCACGCGGGAACTATAAGCGCCTCCTGACCTCGCAATCAGGTGGTCAGACCCTTGGATTGTTCACAACTAGAGGAAATGTCATGCATCCCGACAAAGTCAAAGCGCTCATCGAAGCAGGACTGCCCGGAGCGAAAGTCGAGGTGACCGGCGACGGACGTCATTTCGAGGCCGTGGTGGTCAGCGAAGTCTTCGAGGGAAAGACGCTCATTCAACAACACCGGATGGTGAAGGCCACGGTCAAGGCCGA
Source organism: Chromatiales bacterium (assembly GCA_028284585.1). Classification (GTDB taxonomy): domain Bacteria; phylum Pseudomonadota; class Gammaproteobacteria; order Chromatiales; family Chromatiaceae; genus Thiosocius. The sequence continues at coordinate 124,082 of JANQRK010000022.1, read as the reverse complement.
GATCGCGAGCGACGACCTGCATGCGCTGTCGATCAAGACACGCGTTTCTTGACGGTTTCATCCTCCAGGCCTTTGAGGGCCCCACCCAATTGCTGGAATCCGGAGGCCCAGAGACGAGGTGCATGCGCCCAAACCCGCATTTCGCGGTCTGCAGGAGACCGCCTGGGCCGCCTTATAGCAGTGTTGCTGCGGCAACGCTGTGTGCCGCACGGCGTTGGCGCATCGTTGCGATCGACATTATTTACACCGGGCAGCAGCGCGCATCCATCACCTAGCTTGCGCCGCCGGCCACGGGCATCGGTTGATGCCGTTGTCCAACCGCGCGTGGATACTGTAGAAAATGTGCTGTCCCGGTATACTGATCGGTACGAGACGGTAATCCCCTTGTGCGGTGAGGGGATCGGTTCGATCGTCGACCAGGACCTTGTCGCCTTTCCTCGGTGTCCGTTTTTTTTACAATCACTTTTTTGCCGGGCCATTGCTGAGGTAGAGATTTAGCAAAAAAAACCATTTATTCAGCTACTTATAGTGTTTTATAAAATTCTGGCACGATGTTCGCTTAGTTTGAGTGGCGATAAACTGCGCACGACCTGATGCGGATTGCGCGTAGTCCATAAAGAATCTGAAATTCGGAGAGAAAACGATGAAAATGGCAACCAAGCGTGCACTCTGCCGCACCGCGCTCGCAGCAGCCTTGGGGTTCGCGGCTACGCAGGCCAACGCATACTTTTTATATCCCAACGACGGCACCGAGTTCGAAGACAACGATCTCGAGCGTCTCATCAACGGGGATGGTGGTTCCGACACAATTCTTGACGAGGGCGACAGCCTGTTTGGCGTCTTGACGATCGACGGCCTGTTCTCGACCTCGGGTAACTTTGCACCTCAAGGCCTGATGGGTGGTCTATCGACGGATCTGGGTGATGAGGAGATCACTGGTGTCTTCCAACTCGAGGTAGTCACGAAGACCGACAACGGTGACGGAACATTTGACTTCGTCTTTGGCCCTAGTGCCGATTTCGCAGCCGGCTTCGGCCAAGGTGTTGCCGGGTCCGTGTTGGCGATTTACAACGACCTGGATGGCGACCTGGTCACGATCACCGATCCTGTCTCATGTGATAAGACCGCCGGCGAGTGCGTGGACAATGCGACCAACGGGTCACTGGAGTTCATCTTCGGATTCGGTGATCTCGACGCCCAGTGGGAAGCGACTGGCGTTGAGACCGATGATGTATCCGTCGTTGCTGCCGCCGCCGCCGGTACTCAGCTCGGTGACTACAACATTGCGCTGGATCTGTTACAAAACAACAGCGGGTTTAACGTGGTCGATCAGGCTATTCCCTGTGCCGCCCCATTTTTCGACTGCGACGGCGATGGCATGATCGAATTTATCGGTTCGGGCACAATCAACGGTGGTGCCAACCTCCAGAACGGATGGGATGCACGGAGTGACTTCCAATTCTCCTTGGTGACCCAGGTGCCAGAGCCGGCCAGCATCGCCTTGCTTGGCCTGGGACTTGCCGGACTGAGCACTGCCGCGCGACGTCGCAAGAAAGTCTGAGGCTGACAGTCCTCGAGACAAAAACCCCTGCTTAGCAGGGGTTTTTTTATTGCAAGTGTGCGGGAAATCGATAGTCGTGTTCAATCGCGACCGCTGTGGCTTGGCTTTATCGGTCCTCGAGGCCACCTTTGGTCGGAAGGGCGATCCGGTGAACTGACCGATTCGGGTCAAGAACAAATCGTCTTTGCCATTATAATGATGAGGCTGCTCTAAACGATTTGTTTCACTCACCGCGGGTAAAGCCAGCACCATGCTATTGTCAATGCTTCCCACCGTCATCCGTGAGAACTTAGTCTCCCGCACTCTGCCGCGCGAGCCCGAACCAGATTTGGTCATGGACACGCCAGAGAACGTAGAGGCGTTTGCGGTCGCTGGGCGGATTGACGGTGTCATGAGCGCCAATTACCTGTTTCACTCGGCACGCATCACGCAGTTGATCCAGGGATGTGAGCAGGTCGTCGACTTGGGATGCGGCCCGGCGACCCAACTCGCACAGATCGCAGGACTCAACCCGGGTATCCAATTTACAGGTGTAGATCTATCAGAGGTGATGCTCGAAGACGGCCGGCGACACGTTCGGGAACTCGGTCTGTCGAACGTCGACTTCGCACACGACAGCATGACACGCATTTCAAGCGTGGAGGATGCGAGTGCCGATGCTGTCATCAGCACATTGGCCTTGCATCATCTGCCCAGCTTCGAAGACCTTAGGCAGACCTTCCGCGAGGTCAGGCGTATCCTCAAACCAGACGGACGCTTGTATTTGGTTGATCTTGGGCGTCTTAAATCATTGAAGTCGGTCCTCTATTTCGCCTATATGAACCGCGCACACCAGCCACATCTGTTCTCGCTGGACTATGAACGCTCGCTCAGAGCGGCATTCGTCCGCGAGGATTTCGAACGTCTGGCCTCCGAAGAGTTGGGTTCGGGTGCGCGGGTATATCAAACATTTCGTCTAAGCGTACTGCTTCTGGTGACGACGGCAGACCGGCCGCTGGAGGACGCTGCGCTGCGTGACAAACTCCAAGGCATGCGCAACGATCTGCCGACGAAATATCGAAAGCAGCTAGACGACATCCGCCTGTTTTTTCGCCTGGGGGGGCTGAAAAACGATCCCTTCGCGTGACCTGTGGGGGACGGTCCACGCCAACTCTGGCTGGTCTTCCGAGGACATGTCTTCGGGTCGCCATTGCCGTGTCAAATTGCCATTCCCATTAATCGTGTGAAGTTAGGAAGAACCGACGATGTCGAGACGGATTCGATTTGTGTTTTTGTTCAATCTCCTGGTGCTGGTGTTGTTGCTGCCTGGCTGCGATCAATCATCTGAAGGGGGTAACTCTGCTTTCGGCTACATGCAACGGGCCGAAAAATTTCGGGACGATGGCCAACTGAGGGCCGCCGCGATAGAGCTGAAGACGGCAGTATCTCGATATCCGGAAAACTCCGGTCTTAGGTTGCTGCTTGGCAGCGTCTACAACGCCGCGGGTGATCACAAATCTGCGGAGAAGGAACTGGCACGTGCGGCTGGTTTGGGGGCACCCACGGACCAGTATCTCCCAGAGCTGGCTCTGGCCTTGAATGCGCTGGGTGAGTCGGAACGCCTGTTGCGAGAGATAAAACCGACGCCCGATCTGCAGCCCGCTGCGCTAGCATTGGTGCACCTGGCTCGCGCTCGTGCTCAGATCCGCTTGGGCGCACACGATCAGGCAGAGGCATCGCTGCAGCAGGCCGAGAAGATCGACGCGGAGAATCCGCAGATTGCGGTGCATAGAGCCAAGCTGAGCTACGCGCTCGGCGATCGGCAGACCGCCCTGAAGTTCGTCGAAAGCGCGCTGGTGCGCGATGCTGGCCTGCAGGAGGCCTGGCTGATTAAGGCCGCGCTGCTTGTCGCGGACCAGAGGACGACCGACGCGGCAGCCGCGTATCAAAGACTGCTGGCTCTCAATCCAAACAACCTCGTGGCACTGTTGGATCTGGCCAAGTTACGGCTCGAGGGGAGAGATATTTCAGGCGCTGAAGAGCTGGTATTAAAAGCAGAGGCACTTGCCGAAGGGATGCCCGCCGTGGGCTATGCAAGAGCCCTCCTAGAGTACGAGCGCAGAGAGTTTGTGGCTGCGGAGAGCGCTGCGGCCAGTGTTTTGCAGCAATCCCCAGACCATCTGGCAGCCCTCCATCTGCATGGTGCTGCGGCATTTCGCAACGGATCCCTCGAAATTGCATTCTCTGATCTGAGCCGCGTCGTCGCTCAGGTACCTGGTGCGAGGCAAGCGCGGCGGCTTCTCGCGGTAACCCAGGATCGTCTGGGCAACCCTGATCAGGCTCTGGAGACACTCGCCCCGCTACTGAAGATTCAGCCGCCCGATGTAGGTGCATTGGGTCTTGCTGGGGATATCTACCTGAGTAAGGGACAGTACGACAAGGCCTTGCCGCTGTTCGAGCGGGCCTCGGCCCTGGCACCCGAGGCCGACTCTGTTGAGCGGCGGGTGAACTTGAACAGGTTGGCGGTGGGTGACAGCGAGGCCGTGATAGCGGCCCTGTCATCGCTCGATGACGGTTCGGAAAAGCCCTACGAAGCCTTATTGCTGACTTTGGCGCACTTACAAAAAGACGACCACGAGAAGGCACTCGCCGCGCTCGACTCTGTCAGTACCGAGGTGAAGACGGCGAGTCCTATCTTGGGCTATCTGCGTGCCGAGGCCCTTTTGGGGCTTGGCGATCGGCGCGGTGCTCGCCGTGCGTTGGAGGAGGTGCAGCGGGCCGCGCCGGCGTTCCTCAGGGGCGCGGCGAGACTAGCGGCACTGGATCTTGGTGACAACCAGCCCGATGAGGCGCGACGTCGTTTCGAGACCGTATTGAAGAGCGACGATCACAGCGCTGGTGCGATGATCGGTTTGGCCAATGTCGCCGCCCTGGAAGGCCAAGAGGCTGAGTTCGTCGCGTGGTTGGAGAAGGCGTTATCTGTGGACCCCTCTGCGATGCGACCTTACCAACTTCTCACCCGACACTATATGGGCAAACGCGACCCACAGGCAGCACGCCAAGTAGCCGATCGGGCGTTGAAACGGCATCCGGCTTCTCCTACGGCGCTGGAGCTGGTGGGTGTTACGCAGCTGGCTAGCGGGGACAAGCGGCGTGCCGTTCGGACCTTGCAGCGCCTGGTGACTATGAGCCCGCAGGCCGCCACGCCCCACTACTTGCTCGGGCTGGCGTATCAGGCAAGCAACGAGTTGAAGAAGGCCAAGCGGTCGTTTCGCAGGGCGCAGGCGATCGCACCGGATTACGTGCCGACCAAGGAAAATCTCATGCTACTGGAATTGGCGTCGGGACAGGTGGATGAAGCCCTCGAGATCGCGCAGACAATGCAGAGAGATGATCCAGAATCGGCACGGGGTTACCGCCGTGAGGGAGACGTGCATTTCGCATCGCGTGATTTCGCTGCCGCGGCGGCCGCTTATGCCAAGGCCGCGGCGATTCAATCGGACAGCGAACTCGTACTGCGTCAGTATCAAGTCGACAAGCTGGCTGGGAATACCGCGGCACTCGATCATTTGCGTGACTGGCTCCTGCAACATCCCAAGGATGCGAAAGTTCGCCGCCGGCTCGCCGCCGCGCATACAAAGGAAGGGCGCTACGACGCCGCCATAACCCAATATCAGGAGCTGTTGACCCATACCCCGACAGATGTGTTGGCGTTGAACAACCTGGCCTGGTTGTATAAGCAAACCGATGATGCGAGAGCAAAAGAGGTAGCCAAGGCCGCCTATGAGTTGGCGCCCGACAATACGGCTGTCTTGGATTCTTATGCCTCGATCTTGCTAGGTGAGGGGCAAGCGGAGAAGGCCAAGGAGCTACTTGCCCGTGCGGTTGCCCAGACTAAGAATCCGTCAACCAATTATCGTTATGCAGTGGCGCTTGCCGAATCCGGTGACCGATCAGCGGCAAAGCTGGTTTTGCGCAGAATACTGGAATCGTCCCAAGAGTTTCCCGAACGGGCCGAAGCCGAAACCATGCTCGCAGGGCTGTAAGACCAATGGGGCGTAGTATCCGATCGCTAGATCACGGAGCAGACCCACCCGTCATGGGCCGTCGGGCATCTTCCGCAGCAACAGCCTCTTCTTGATTTTCTGGATCGGGCTGCGCATTCCGGTCGGGTACCGGTGTTTGCGGTAGGTCCTCAATAGCGCATCGAACTGTTGTATGGTCGGTACGGCAAGGACCGGTTGCTTGTTGACGATGAGATTCGCGACCTCGGTCGACATAACCCCGGCGATGATAAAGGGTGCCGCGCCGACCGAAGGCAAACGGCGTTCTTTGACGTCGAGCCCGCCTTGATGCAGGTACTTGAAGAACAATGGTTTCGGGGCGATGCCGACGATCAATGAGGCGGCCAGTTCCCTCAAGGGCATGTCCTCATTGAAATCGAAATACTGTTCGAATGTCATGCCATTGGGGTCGAATGCCAGAAAGGTGTAACCGAATCCCAAGGGTGGCGCGGTCAGCACCCAGATACCCCGGCTCCTCGCTGACCTGTACAGCAAGAAACGTTCTTTGAAGCAGTAGAAATCTAGAGAATCGACGACGACGTCTACGCCTTCCAGAAAATCCGCGATATTTGCGTCATTGATGCCGTCCGCGAAGGTGCGCACATCGGCCTCGGGATTGATGTCCCTAACGACTTCAGCCATTACGTCGACCTTAGGACGGCCTATTGTTGGCATCGCAGCGCCGAGTTGGCGATTGAAGTTGGCGAGCTCGAAGGTGTCGAGGTCCGCCAGGTTGAACGCACCTATCCCGAGCCGTGCGAGGGCATGGGCCTGGGCCCCACCGGTGCCACCGAGGCCGGCGATCGCGATACGGGACGCTTTGACTCTTTCCTGTTCGTCTCGGTCAAGGAATCCGAGGTTGCGCTGAAAAGCCGTGAAGTAATCGAAGTCTGGCATTATGAACGGTAGCCTCTCTGGCTGACCTATGGTTACTTCACTGCGATGAATATACCGTGGTCGAGCGGCAGGTTCTCAACCCGCTCGAATCGTGTGAAACCCGCCTTGTTCAACCAGCCTTCGTAGTCCTGCCACGAGTACAGCATGCCTTTACCGGTGGCAATACACTGAAAATAACAGCTGCCGAGCGCGGTGCTCATCGGGCCATCGTCCGAATCGTTGCCCATCATATTGAAGATAATTACCTTTCCGCCCTTGGGGAGTGCCGCAGCCGTCTTCTCCAGTATCTGCTGGTTTTCTTCGGGAGCGAAGATAGTGAACATGTGGCAATAGATGATCGCATCGATGCCTTCGGGATAAGGTGTATCGAACAGATCGCCAACGTGTGTCCCGATGCGCTCACTGAGCCCTTGGCTCGCAATATTTTCTTCGGCAAGTTTGCAAACGCTTGCGGCATCGAAGACCGTGGCTTGGAGATGCGTGAAGCGTTTGGCCAGTGCAATGAGGTTTTCCCCAATGCCGCCACCCACATCCATGATGTGTTGGGCCTCGGATAGATCCAATCTCTCTGTGAGCTGTTTATTTGCTTGCCGTGACAGGCTCTGCATAGCCTTCTGAAATACAGTTTCCAGTGCGGGTTCATGGGCAAGCCGCGGATAGAGTGTCGGTTCCTCGCCTGGGAAATGGCGCAGTCCGACGTTCTGGTTCTGTTGCAATGATTCAACGAAGTCTTCAAGACCTTTGTAGACGATGTGATGCTGCCAGCCGAGTATCGGGACCATGGAGTCATCGCTCGCTGCAACCATGTGTTTCTCGGTCAGCGAGTGATTGTGAAAGCCATCATCGTGCTTCACAACCAAACCCAGTGTTACCACGCCGGTGAGCAGGATCCGCGCCGGTTGCAAGTCGATGCCAAGTTCGTTGGCGATTTGTCGCAACGTCAGCCCGGGTCGCTTGGATAGCGTGTCGAAGAGTCCTAGCCGCGTCCCCGCCCACAGCAACTGAAAGGCAGCGTGGCCCTGGCAAATCAACATCAGCTTTTCAAAGTCAAGGTCTTCACTGAGATTGCTCATCGTCTTCCTCAAATGCCAGTGGCGAAACCCGGATGCCTGCATCTGCCAATCACGGTATGCAGGGTCAAACGACAGCGGAACGGGCGGCGATACGAACCTGGTTCTTGCCTTATAATAGCGTCAAACGTCGACGGACCTTAACCTTGCTCCCATCCTCCATTTGTTACTTGGTAGAAGGCGGCCATCAAGCGCCCTCCGCGGACAACTTACAACCCTGGCTGTTCACCTGGGATGGGGAAACGTTGGTGCTGCGTAGCAAGGAACTCAGCGCGGCTAGCGAAGTATTCGGTCGTGACAGTCACTGCGAAGCCCTGACGATGGGTGCGGTGAGCGAAAACATCGTCACATTGGCGGCCGATGCAGGAATGGAGGGCGACTGGGATCTTAGTCGAGAAAACGACACCTTTTTGCGGTTTAAGCCCCGCTCCGTCAAGGAGCAGGTGTCGCTGCCGGTTCAGCATGAAGTCTTTTCCCGGCATACCAATCGCTTCAAATTCGATGGTTTCGACACGGCACCACCGTATCTCCAGGAACTCGAAGGCCTTTCCCAGGGGGCGTGCAAGCTGAGGGTGTGCACTGCGCAGGCAGAAATCGATGTGCTGGCGGATTTGGTCCGTCGTGCGTCCTCTCTGCGCTTTCGTAACCGCATTTTGCATGAATGGTTCGGCAAGACCTTGCGCTTTACTCGACGCGAGGTGGAAGGCGGCACCGGCTTAGATGTCAGCACGATCGACTTGCCACCCGGCGGCGGCTTGCTGCTCAAGTTGATTATGGATTGGGGGCGGATGTCCCGACTCAACGCCGTCGGCATGTACCGCTTGTTGTCCTCCATCGAGGCACAGGCCATCAGGCGGTCCCCAGGTATGTTAGTAGTCCTGGGGCCGAGATCGGAGGGAGTTGATGCCGGTCGGCTCATGGAGAGGGCTTGGCTCGGATTGGAGAGGCATGGGTTGGCGGCTCAGCCGTACTATGTGGTGACCGATCAGCTCGTTCGGCTTGCCGACCACCAGCTCCCGGCCGAGCTGGTGGCTACTGCAGATCACCTACAGGCGGCAAGCAAGACGTTTCTGGGTGACGATGCTGACGCCTTTCCGCATATGTTGTTGCGTTTCGGAAAAGCGTCGAAGGAGCCACCGAGGTCAAGACGTCTCCCGCTCGACCGTGTCGTATTGAAGGCGGAATCCAACTCCCATTGATCTGCTCAGCATTGAAGTCAATGCCCGTGGTACGCCAAGCCACAGGATCTCAAGTTCTCAGAGTATCCGCCGATCAGGCAATCCAACGGCGGCATTCCTATTGCCTGATCTCGACGGGACCTTTGGGGAGCCCAAATATGGCCGATCCACCGCAGGAGTCAGATGACGGCGATCGCCTAATCGATGCGTACCGCCGTTATTTCCGTGTCATGTTGGTCGATGATACGCCTGATCTCCTGCAAGAGGTCTACCGACTTCGCTATCAGGTCTATTGTGTCGAACACAGTTTCGAGGATCCCGCTCAGTTCCCGGACGGGCTCGAGAAAGACGAATACGATGCCAAATCACTGCACAGTCTGCTGATCCATAGGCCGAGCGGGGGGATTGCCGGGACCACCCGGCTCATATTGCCAGACCCCAACGAACCGGTTGGGAGCTTGCCGATAGACTCCGTTTGTCAGGAGCCGAGTCTGCGGGATCCGCACAAGGTGCCGAGGGCGCGCATGGCGGAGGTTTCGCGCTTCGCGGTATCGCGTTCGTTCCGGCGACGGATCGGTGAAGCCGGATCACCGTCCGCGGTGACCGAGGAGTCGTTGGCGGCGATGGATGCCGCAAAGAAGGACCTGTCCAATCGCCGCTTGGCCCCGCATATCACGCTTGGGCTAATCGAGTCTTTGGTAACCATGAGTGTCATGTCCGGCACTACACACTGGTGTTCGGTTATGGAGCGCGCACTCTTGCGGTTGTTGTCACGCATAGGCATCCACTTCGACAATCTGGGCCCGCAGGTCGATTACCATGGCAAGAGGCAACCCTGCTATAGGGAGCTTCGGGCCCTGCTGGCCCAGGTGAAAGAAGAGCGCCACGACGTTTGGGAGATCCTGACCCAGGAAGGGAGCATTGGTCCTAGCGAATAACATGGAGGCTCTTTGGTGCAGTCTGTGGTTCGAATCACGCTTTTACTTCCCGGTCTTGGGCTAGCCTTCACCAGTCGGCGGCGACATCCGACTCGTTGGGACTCTTGTGTCGACTGGGTAGTCTGGAAACGGTTGATGGAGTACTGAATGTTGTTAGCTGGTGCGGCGATTCTAAGTCCCCAGGCGGTACTCTGGCTCTTTCCACGCATCGGTCTGGGATTCAGACCTGATAGCAAAAAAGATATCGTGCAAGTACCGACCAATTTGGCGGCTTTGGGGCCCGTAACTCACGAGTTTTCGGATTATCACGGACTTTTTTGGATAGGGACTACCCACACTGCTAATTGGTCGGCTGACCGGAAAGTGAATCGGCAAGCACAGTCGTATAGAAGGACGTGTCTCTGGCTCTTCGGGCGACTCGACTTGGTGTTCTTACCAGAAGCGATGCGGGGTGGCCTCAGTGTTTGACGACAATTTTCGAGTGTGCTTTGCCGATACCTCTTTCGGTGTTGCACTCCATCAACGCATCCGTTACCAAGTTTTTTGCTTGGACAGAAAGTTTGAAGATCCAATGGCGTTCTCGACCGCCCATGAAACGGACGCTTGGGACGATAAGTCGGCGCACTTCATTGTCCAGAACAAGAAGACTCTGCAATGGGTGGCGGCGACGCGGCTCGTGTTGCCAGGCGCGGGTCTCCAGCTTCCTGTAGATACGCTTGGCGCCTTCGACCGCAAGCGCCTTGATAATCCCGAGGTGCCTGTAGCGGAGATCTCGCGATTCTGCATCATCAGCAACCGCGGCAATGCCCCACCCGTGGTGGAACCATCAGCCGGTATAGATTCTGAGCCTGCGCCAAACTCGTTGGAGGCCTGGGGTATAGGGCCAATCGGCAGATCACAGCAGTTCGAAGTCACGATCGGTATGATACGTACGATGGTGATATTCACCCTGAAACGCAAACTTTCCTACTGCGTATTCTTGGTAACTGATGCCTTCGCCAGGTTGCTGCGCAAGCTCGGCCTGAACCTGCAACAGATGGGCCCGGCAATTGAGCACCGGGGGCAACGCACCGCCTACCTGATTGATATGCGCGAGACCGCATTGTTGATGTCTAAAAAGTCGTCTGCCGTTCGTGCCGTCTACCGGCGCTCCAAACATGCTTATTCTAGGATCTCCAGTGTGGCTTCTGGCGATACTGTGGACTATGTTAGTGAGTTTGCGCCGGACCACTCGTTATTCAACGAAACGGTGTTTCGTGACACGGTGCTCTCGCCGGCGGAAAGCGACTCCAACTTGTGCGAGCGGGAATCCGCCGAAGTTGAAGACTCCCGCTTGCCCATGGAACAAAGCGGATAGATTCGCTGCACTGGGCATTGTCGGAAGTTGTTGGCCCGCTCAGCGCCTGCCGAGATTCAGTAATTCGATCTTCGAACGCCATTCCGCTGGCCCGGTTGCATGTATAGATTCGCCATGGCTGTCGACCGCGACCGTCACCGGCATCTCTACTACATCAAACTCGTAGATTGCCTCCATGCCGAGGTCTTCGAAGGCGACGATCCTGGCGGAGCGGACCGCCTGAGAGACCAGATAGGCAGCGCCACCAACGGCCATCAAATAAGCCGCTCCGTGTCGCTTGATAGACTGGATCGCGGCCGGTCCTCTTTCCGCTTTGCCGATCATCCCGACTAGGCCGGTTTTCGCCAGCATCATCTCGGTGAATTTGTCCATGCGTGTCGCCGTGGTCGGCCCGGCGGGACCGACTGCCTCGTCGCGCACCGGGTCTACTGGTCCGACGTAGTAGATCAGCCGGTTCGTGAAATCAACGCCCTCGGGCAGACCCTGGCCGCTCTCGAGCAGTCCCTGGATGCGCTTGTGCGCGGCGTCGCGGCCGGTGAGCAGCTTACCGCTCAGCAGAAGCCGGTCACCCGGCTTCCAGCTGCGCACCTGCTCCTGTGTCAGCCGGTCTAGGTCGACGCGTACTGCCGATTCGCTGACTTGCCAAGTCACGTCCGGCCAGTCCGCAAGGCGAGGCGGCGTGAACACGGCGGGCCCGCTGCCGTCGAGATCAAACTCGATATGCCGGGTTGCGGCGCAGTTTGGGATCATACCGACCGGCAGTGACGCCGCATGCGTCGGGTAGTCGAGGATCTTGACGTCGACTACTGTGGTCAGGCCGCCGAGCCCTTGGGCGCCGATGCCGAGGGCATTGACCTTGTCGAAGATCTCCAGGCGCAGTTCTTCGATCGGTGTATCCGGCCCGCGCGCCCTGAGCTGATCGATATCGATCGGAGCCATCAAGGATTCCTTGGCCAACAACAGCGCCTTTTCCGCTGTGCCGCCGATCCCTATCCCCAGCACCCCGGGCGGGCACCAACCGGCACCCATGCCGGGCAGTGTCTCGACCACCCAGTCGACCAAGCTGTCGCTCGGGTTGAGGATCGTGAAACGGGACTTGTTCTCGGAGCCTCCTCCCTTCGCGGCCAGCGCGATCTCCAGGCGATCACCGGGCACCAGGTCGGTGTAGATGATCGCCGGCGTATTGTCTCCGGTGTTCTTGCGCGCACCGATTGGTGGATCGACCATGGAGGCGCGCAGCTTGTTGTCGGGGTGAAGGTAGGCGCGGCGCACGCCTTCGTTGATCATCTCTGTGAGCCCTAGCTCGCCATCGAAGCGCACCTGCATACCAAGTTTGAGAAACACTACGACGGCGCCGGTATCCTGGCAGATTGGCCGATGCCCCTCGGCGCATAGCCGAGAGTTGGTCAGGATCTGCGCCAAGGCGTCTTTGGCCGCTGGCGATTGCTCATGCTCATAGGCGCGACCGACCGCCTGGATGTAGTCAAGTGGGTGATAGTAGGAGATGAACTGGAGCGCGTCAGCGACACTCTGGATCAGATCATCCTGCGCGATCCAGGTCATGGTTCAGTTGCCGAACAGGTAGAGGGCTTGGTTCATCAGATGCCCAACAACATGCGTGCCGGATCTTCCATGCAGTGCTTGATGGTGTTCAGGCACTGGACCGCTTCGCGCCCATCGATGATGCGATGGTCATAAGACAGCGCCAGATACATCATGGGTCGAACGACAACCTCGCCGTTTTCGACGATCGGGCGTTCGACAATGTTGTGCATACCGAGGATAGCGCTCTGTGGGGGGTTTAGAATCGGCGTGGACAACATCGACCCGAATACACCACCGTTCGAGATTGTAAAAGTGCCACCGCTCAGGTCGTCATAGCTCAGGGTGCCGTCTTTGGCCTTTTGCCCGAACCCACGAATGGTGTTCTCGACTTCTGCAAACGACATCTGGTCGGCATTACGGAGGATCGGTACCACCAGGCCGCGGGGCGAACTGACGGCGACGCCGATGTCGAAGAAATTGTGATAGACAATATCCTTGCCATCGATCGATGCGTTGACTATCGGGAATTGCTTCAGGGCCTCGACCGAGGCCTTCACGAAGAATGACATGAATCCCAGCCGGACATCGTATGCTCTCTCGAAGGCCTCTTTATGCTGTGCCCGCAGGTCTATCGCCGCCTTCAAGTTGACTTCGTTGAATGTGGTCAAAATCGCGGCGTTCTGCTGCGCCTCGAGCAGGCGGTCGGCGATCCGGGCCCTAAGGCGTGTCATCGGCACGCGCTTTTCTTGTCGCGCATTGACCGCGTCGCCGGGCAGCTTGGGCACGATCGCCTGCAGATCCGGATCTTTGTGAGGCACCTGCTGGTCTAGGTAGGCCATCACATCCGATTTCAGGATTCGGCCGTTTTTTCCGGTCCCTTGGATCTTGCTGACGTCGACCTTTAGCTCGCGCACCATACGCCGCACCGCAGGGGTCAGTATCTGATCGGTATTGTCGTCGGTGGTCGCCGAGCCGTCCGGCTGAGGGGGCGTCTGCCGCTGCACATGGGCCGTGTCGGGCGACGTGGGTGGCTCGGCGGCGGGTAATGCCGCTGAGCCGGCCTCGACGATCGCCAAAAGCTCGTCGGCGGCGACGATGCTGCCTTCGCCTACCTTGGTTTCACTCAGTACACCGCCCACCGGTGACGGTACCTCGAGGACCACCTTGTCGGTCTCGAGATCGACTAGATTTTCGTCACGCGCGATGGTGTCACCCGGCTGCTTGTGCCAGGTCAAGACGGTCGCATCGCTCACGGATTCGGGTAGAGTCGGCACACGTACTTCGGTCGGCATGGGTCAGCCCCTTCGGTTCATGGATGGATCACGACGCCCGATCAGTGCGTCGTCCACCAATTTCTCTTGTTCTTCCTGGTGTACCTGGCTGTAGCCGGTCGCCGGTGCGGCAGCCGAGGGTCTGCCGGCGTAGATGAGCTCGCGCTGGCCTCGGTGCAAGGCATGGAACCGATGCTTGATCTGGTCCCAGGCGCCCTGATTCTGCGGTTCTTCCTGACACCAGACGAACCGGGTCGCGTTCGGATAGCCACTGATCACATGATCAAAATCATTCCGTGGAAATGGATAGAGCTGCTCGATGCGCATCAGAGCGACATGCCGCAGTTCACGTGTCCTCCTGGCTTGGAGGAGGTCGAAGAAGACCTTGCCGGTGCACAGCACAATCTGGGTGACCTCTTCGGCCTCCAATGGGTCGATCTCATCGATTACCGTTTGAAAGCGGCCATGGGTTAGTGTTTCCAACGAAGAGGTGGCGAGTTGGTGGCGCAACAGGCTCTTCGGCGAGAACACCACCAAGGGGTGGCGGAACGGCCGTCGCATCTGGCGGCGCAGCAGGTGAAAGATTTGCGCCGCCGTGGTCGGTACGCAGACTTGAATATTATGCTCGGCGCACAGCTGCATGTAGCGCTCGAGACGCGCCGATGAGTGCTCCGGGCCTTGACCCTCGAAGCCGTGCGGCAGCAACATCACCAGGCCGCAGTACAGCCCCCACTTCGCGCCGGCCGAGGCGATGAATTGATCGACCACAACCTGGGCGCCGTTGGCGAAGTCGCCGAACTGGGCCTCCCAGATCGTCAGCGCACTGGGATCTGCAGTGGCATAACCATATTCATAGCCAAGCACAGCTTCCTCGGACAGCACCGAATCGATGACGGTGAAATTCGGCTGGCCCTTGCGCAGGTTGCGCAGCGGAATGTAGCTCTTACCATTGTCTTGGTTGCGCAACATGGCGTGGCGGTGAAAGAAGGTGCCGCGGCGACAGTCTTGGCCAGAGATACGAATCGGCACACCCTCGTCGAGCAGCGTCGCGTAGGCCATGTTCTCGGCGAACCCCCAATCTACCAGCTTGTCTCCCTGAGCCATAAGGCGGCGGTCGTCCATGATCCGCTGGACTCGCGGGTGTAGATTGAAGTCGCCGGGAGGCGTGACCATTTGGCCGGCCAGTGCCGTGAAGCGTTCCGGGTCGAATCCGGTGTCGACCGGATGGTCCCAGCGGATGCCTCGGTAGTCTGACCAGTCGACATGGTAGCGGTTATCCACCCTGCAGACGGGTGCACGCCCCACGCAGTGCCCGCGCTCGAATTCGGCGCGGATCCGCTCGACATAGTCTTGTGCCTCGGCGGGCGTGATCAACTGACTCGCGATCAGCTCGTCGGCATAGGCCGCGCGGATCGGCTGATGACTTCGAATCCGCTGGTACATGATCGGTTGGGTCACCGCCGGTTCGTCGGCCTCGTTATGGCCATGCCGGCGATAGCACACCAGGTCGATGACCACGTCCTTCTGGAAATGGTTGCGATAGTCCAAGGCCAGTCTGGAGACGAATATCGCCGCCTCGGGGTCGTCACCGTTGACGTGGAAAATCGGTGCCTGAACGATCTTTGCGACATCGGTGCAATAAGTGGTGGAGCGGCTGTCCCGGGTATTGCTGGTGGTGAAACCAATCTGATTATTGATGACGATGTGTACCGTGCCGCCCACGGTATAGCCACGGGCCTGGGTCATGTTGAACATTTCCATGTTCACGCCCTGCCCGGCAAAGGCCGCGTCACCATGCAGGATCACCGGCAGCACCTGTTCACCTGCTTTGTCTTCACGGCGTTGTTGGCGGGCCCGAACCGAGCCGTGTACCACCGGGCTGATGATTTCCAGATGCGAGGGGTTGAAACCCAGTGTGATGTGGAGCAACCCGCCGGGCGTTTCGACGTCATTGGAAAAGCCTTTGTGGTATTTGACGTCGCCGGACGACAGGATGCCTTCGTCTGGCGTGTGCCTTTCACCCTCGAATTCTCCGAAGATCTGCGCTGCAGGCTTGCCCATGATATTGGCCAGTACGTTGAGCCGACCACGGTGCGCCATACCAATAACCACTTCTTTGAAGCCATCGCGGCCGGCGCGCTGGATCAATTCATCGAGCATCGGGATCAGTGTCTCGCCGCCCTCCAGCGAGAAGCGTTTCTGACCGACGTAGCGCGCATGCATGAACTTTTCGATGCCCTCGGCTGCGGTCAGCATATGTAGCAACCAGCGCCTTTGCTCGTCCTCCATCTCGGGTTGCACGCGATACAGCTCGAGACGCTGCTGGATCCAGCGTTTTTCCGCCGTGCTGGTGATGTGCATATATTCTGAGCCCACGGTGCCCGTGTACACATCTCTTACCAATGCCAAGATGTCCCTCAGCAGCGCCTGATCCGGTGCGAACAGGGAGCCGGTATTGAACACCGCGTCCATGTCTTCCTTGCCCAAGCCATAGTAGGTCGGGTCCAGGTCGGGTAGGGGTTCCTTCGGATTGAGATTGAGCGGATCCAGCCGGGCGGCCTGGTGGCCGAGCACGCGGTAGGCATTGATCAGGCGGAGTACCTTGGCCTGGCGCTCGGCGGCGTCCGCCGACAGGCCGCCGCTGCATGGGACTCGCGAACTATGGTCATTCGCGAGCTGCAAGAAGGTCCGCTGCACGCGCCGGTGGGATAGGTCTTCTGCCGGGTATCCATTGACCGGCGGTAACTTATCGAAATGCGAACGCCAGTTTTCCGGTACGTTGCTGGGGTCTTCTAAATAGGCTTCGAACAGATCTTCGATGAAGGGCGCATTGGCGCCGAAAAAGGCGGAAGATCCGCGCAGCCTTTCGAGTAACTCGGACATTTTTGGATGATTACCCAAATTGTTGGCGGGATGCCGGACGGGCGGCTTACTTAGATACGAAAAAGTCTAGCACAGTGCTTTTGTTCCCTAAGGTTAAAGATGCTTTAGATTCGGACTGTTATCTGAACTGGCTGACCAAAAGTTTGCGCCGAGGTCGCATTTGCAGATCTTGCTGCTAAACTCCGGCAAATGGGTAAACGATCGAAAAAGGCGTTTAGCGGTGCCACAGACCTATGTTCGCTCGAGGCGGACATGGCGTTTTTCGAGGCCCGGATCTCACTTGCGGGTGAGGCACCCGATACCGTATACCAGCGTGCCCAGATCAAGACCTATCAAACGCTGGGCAGTTTGATCGGCGCGACCATCGATCGTTTGCGGCCGCAAGCTGGGGCAACGTCGGTGGCGAGCGGCGGCGGCCAAGCGGTGGCCTAAACCCCTCCCGGCGGGCCGGTGCCGTACTGCGGCACTACCCCACTGCGACCTTTTCCTGTCCTAACCAGCTTCCTTCGACCCGAAATCTAACAGCGATCTCTCGGCGTGAGTCTTGAGCTTGCCTCCAAATCGCCCTAGGCTCATCGCGATTTACGCCGGGCCCTTCTTCTAACACAGGCATGGTCATTGCCAACCCAGCTTGCGCGGGCCGCGGTCGGTCAGGCCGTGGTAAGGTCGAAACTCCCAGCTGCTAACGGTGGTCAAGCTGCGGAGGTGTGCTCTTCAGAGCCGCGGGTTCGATCGACCGGCAGGGCTGTCAAGCCCCACGGCTTGCACGTGACCGATCACCGTATGTGCGATGTACATACACTAAAGGCGCCTATATGGCCTGCGGAAGTTGATGTCGGACATATCCTTACACCAGCGCGACAGAAGGCTTCCGCCTGCATCCCGCTGGGCGTATATGCGCAAAGAACGAAATGAACAGCGCCTCTCCAAGTGACAGTTTCCTGCTGCCTGATGATGTCGATGTTGAACGACTGATCGAGCTGTTCGGCGGCCCCGGATGCTGTTGCCAAGGCCACTCCGCGGATTTCTCGCTGTGCTACTTCGACAGCTTTGATTGGCGGTTGAATTCGGCTGGTCTGCGGCTGTTGCAAGTGACCTCCGACGGGTCCGCTGTGTTGCGTTTGCAATCCGCCGATGGCGAACAGGTAGTCGAGCCGCTGCAATCCGTGGCCGAACCGGCCTGGCCGGCCGATCTCCCGGACAGTGATTTGCGGCTGCGGGTGTCGAGCCTACTCGAGATGCGTGTACTGCTGCCGCTGGCCCGGGTCCAGATCGAGTCGATCGGGCTCGCGCTGCTGAACGAAGACGCTAAGACCGTCGTCCGCCTGCAGTTGTTGAGCTTACTGTGCGATTCCCCCGATCGCGAGTCGATCGCGCTCGGGCCGCGACTGCGGCTGATCCCGGTGCGTGGTTATACAGCGGAATCCCAGCGGGCCGCCGATTTTCTGGCCAACGAGATGGTGTGGCCCAAGGTCCCGCCCTGTTTGTTCGAAGAGGCGCTCACCGCCGTTGATCGCGCGCCCGGTGACTATTCGTCCAAACTCAAGGTAGCCCTCCGGCCCAAGCAAACTGCACTGGAGGCCCAGCGTGAGATTCTGCGTGCCCTGTCGCTGACTATCGAGCGCAACATCCCGGGTACACGCGCCGATCTCGATTCGGAGTTCTTGCACGATCTGCGTGTGGCGATTCGGCGCACGCGCTCGGCACTAACCCAGATCAAGCTAGTGTTGCCCGAGCCGGTGGTCAAAGAATATCAGCAGCGTTTTGCTCGCCTCGGCCAGGTCACCGGCCCAACGCGTGACTTGGATGTTTTCCTGCTCGAATTACCTGGCCTGCGGGCCGCGTTACCACCGGCCATGGCCGCGGACCTGGATGCCTTGGAAGTGCATGTGCGCAAGGCACAGCGTAGCGAGCAACGGCGCCTCAAACGGCGGCTGGGCTCGCCCGCGACGGGAGCCATGGTACAGGCCTGGCGCGAGTTACTCGATGCGCCCCGCTTACCGGGCGAGCCAGGGGCCTTGTCGAGTCTGCCGGTCGCGCAACTTGCATCGCAGCAGATCTGGCGCATGTACAAGAGGGTGCGCAAGGCGGGGCGGGCAATTCAACCGGATAGCCCGGCCGAAGCGCTCCATCAGCTGCGCAAAGACTGCAAGAAGCTGCGTTACTTGATCGAGTTTTTTCGCGACATCTATCCGGCGAAGCCGCTCAAGCGCATGCTTCGCCCCCTCAAGGATCTGCTCGATTGCCTTGGTCAGTTTCAGGACCGCGAGCTCCAGGCCGAATGGCTCGAGGGGCTTTCGGCCGAACTCGATCGGAGCGATCCTCAGGGCCGACGCAGCCTGATGGCAACGGGCGCATTGGTCGCTCACTTGCTGCGTGACCAGCACCTTGCGCGGGAGCGATTTGCCGAGCGTTTCGCACGCTTCGATGCCGCAGACAGTCATGTGCTGTATCGACGGTTGTTTAGGGACCGGGGCGCCTGATCGCGATGAGGGTCCTGGGCATCTACAACATAAAGGGTGGTGTCGGTAAGACCGCTGCGGCGGTGAATATCGGTCATCTCGCGGCGGCGGATGGGCTGCGTACCTTGATTTGGGATCTCGACCCGCAGGGCGCGGCGACTTTTTATTTGCGGGTCAAGCCGAAGGTCCGGGGTAGTAAACGGATGCTTCTCGGCAAGCGTGATCTGAGTGACGTCCTAAAGGGCACAGACTATCCTCATCTGGATTTATTGCCGGCCGATTTCTCCTATCGCAACATGGACCTCTTGTTCGGCGGTACCAAAAAACCCACTACGCGCCTGCGTAGGTTACTAAGGCCGTTGGCGGCGCAATATGATCTGGTGGTACTGGACTGCCCACCGAGCATCTCACTGGTCTCCGAGAACATCTTTCGCGCCGTCGATGCCTTGCTGCTACCAACGATACCGACGCCGCTGTCATTGCGTACCTTGGAGCAGCTATTGGATTTCATGGCGGGGCACGATCTGGGAAGCCCGGTGTTGACGTTTTATTCCATGGTCGATAGGCGCAAACAGCTCCACCAGGATGTTGTCGCAAGCCCAGTAGATGCCCGCTGTGGTGTGCTGTCGACCACTATCCCCTATGCCAGCGAGGTTGAGCGCATGGGGCTAGAACGTCGTCCGGTCACTGCCTTTGCGGCGTGCTCGATGGCGGGTCGTTCGTACCAGGCCCTATGGACGGAGCTCAAGTCGCAGGTCGCTGGATTGCAGCCTGGCGCCGTGTTCGATTCCCCGTACTGATGCGCCTTTGGTTTGCCGGTTGGGGCGGCGATAGCGGCCGGACGTTTCGATGCCATGCGGTGCCATGCCAAGTGCGCTGCTTGCAAGAGAGTGAGATCGGAGTCAGTCGATTTGCTGCAAGAGCTCCTCGATCTGGCGCCGGTGATCGGGGTTATGGGCGACCGATAAGGCCTGCTTGAGCATGTCACTGGCCCCCTCCTGGTCACCGATCTCGAGGTAGGCGCGCGCCAAGTCGAGGCTCATTGCAAAGGTCTCGTCCTCGCCTGCGTCGTCGAGCGGGTCGAGCTGCACACTGGACGCCGGCGATGGCTCTGTGGGTGCAGTGGTCGACAGTCGGTCGTCTAGTTCGGTCAGGATACTGGGGATGTCTTCATCGTCGCTTGTTGCCCTTTCCTCCGCATCCGTAGGTCGGATGGGCACTGCCTCGCTGCCCAGCTCGTTGAGCCAAGACGCAATGTCTGCATCGTTGACCTCGCTATCGGCGTCGCTGCGCGGCGGCTTATTGGCCTGCAGTTCACTTTCCTCGAGCATGTCGTTGAGCAGGGTGTCGCTAATGCCGTCGTCGGTGCTCGCGTCGGCCGCTGTGCGCCCGCTATCTCGGTCTTGCGCTTGCTCGGCTGCGACTGGCGCTTGCGGAGAGGCCACAGCTTCCGATAGCGCTGCACCGCTCAGGGCTGAGGCCGACTGCGTCTCCGGCAATTCTGGTAGCGGCAGCTCATCGGATGCTTCCTTGGGCCGGCGAAATGCGAGCAACAAGGCGGTCATGCCGAGGAATGCGAGTACCGCCCAGATGACCCAGAGATAGCGTTCATACCAGGCCTGGCCGCCGGTGCTGTCGGCCGCGGGGACGATACCTGTTTCCACCTGGATGCCATCGGCTGGCTGGGCAACTTCGGCCAGTGCATCGCGAGGATCGGTGCGCTGGGCTGTGATTGGATCGTCGCTTGTCGGGCGTTGTTGTTCGTCAAGTCGCCCTTCGACCGCCGGTGCCGTGCCGGGGGGCGGCTTGTCCGTGCCTTCGCCCGTGGGCAGCTCGGATTGCAGGGCCGCGATTTGTTCGTTCTTGAGCTGCACCAGTTGGTGCATGCGTATCAGCTCGGTCTCGAGTTCTTCCACGCGTGCCCGAATGGCCCCGGTAGCCAGGCGGTTGCTCTCGATCTCTTCCATGGTGACCAGCAGTTGCTCCTGCAAGTCCTGCGTGTCATTGGACGCAGGATCCGCGGCCTGCCGCTTGGTTACGATTTTTAGCTGGGCATCCCTAGCTTCAGTTTGGTCGTCGGCGTCGTCTTCCGATGGGATTTTGTCAACAGACCCATCCGCAGCTTTTCCACTGGGCTGGCTAATCTTGGGCGGTTCGGTGCGTGGCGAGGTGGCAACCTGAGTGGTTGTACGTTCGTGACGTTGGGCCTGCGCTGCGAATTCGGCGCGAGCCGTGGCTTGATCGATCTGATCGATCAAGCTGCGCGGCGGTATCGTCAGCCGTGCACCGGCGCGCAGCAGGTTCATGTTGCCGTTGATGAATGCGTCGGGATTGGCCCTAAGCAGGGCCAGCGCCATCTGTCGTGTGGTTACATTGGCTGGCTTGAGCCGCTTCGCGATCGGCCACAAGGTTTCGCCGCGCTGTACAGGCCCATACAAGTCCCCGGTTGACGGCTCGGGCTGCCGCATCACAGGTGCTGGTGCCGCTACAGGTGCTGAGCGCTGTGTGATTTGTGAGACATTTATGCGCCTGGGTGGGTCGAGAAGCAGTGTGTACTGTCTGACCAACTGCCCATTGCGCCAGGTCATCAGTAGTGGAAAGTCGAGGAATGGCTCTACAACTGGATTGTCGGTACGCAGCCGCACCAGCCAGCGCCCATCTGAGCGAACCACGGCGAACCGCATATCGGCAAGAATGGCATCGTAGATGATCCCCAGACGCGCAAACTGATCTTGGTTGGCGATCCTTAGGCGCAGGTCTTCATGCTGACCGGCGCTAAGCCCGACCAGGTCAATCTCGGCATCGAGCGGTTGCCCAAGAAACGAATTGACCCGGATCTTGCCGAGCGTCACCGCCTGCGCGGTCAATGGGGCGATCAGTACAAGGAGCAACAGCAGACGGAAGAGATGTTGCCTCGGCATAGCAATCCAGGTTAATTCTTGCTTACAGAAACACGCTCGGGCTATCGGCTGGATAAGCTACTTCCTGAATATCCCGGCGTTGGATCTTGTTTTCGGGCCAATCTGTTCTGTCACCGCCATCCCTAGCGGACTTTCCATACTACCACGACGTCTGCTTAAGTGAGCCGTGGCCGGCGAGGGCCTGGCTGGTCGGGCCGGGCTAGTTGACGCGGATAAGGTTCGCGCGGGACGTTTTTTTTAGGCAGCTGTGCCAATCTGCTCGAGCAGGGCCTTGGCGGCCTGGTTGTCTGGATCGTTGCGCAGCACATAGTCGAAGGCAGTGCGGGCGGCTTCCAGTGAGCCCATCGCTTGATAGGTCTTGCCGAGGCGCAGCATAGCCACGTGGTCGCCGGGCGCTTTGCTCAGATAGGCCGTATAGACTGTGGCTGCGGCCTCGAATTCGCCGGACAGGCGCAGCATCTCGGCGTACTGGGGTTCGTAGGCCGGTGCGAGTTCGGCTAGGGTCTGTAGGATCAGCTGGGCCTGCTCCCGCCACTCCTGCGACATCGCAATAAAAACCATGCGTCGCAGTGCATCTTCCAGACGGGGATTGAGGTGCCCCTCGTCTTGTTGATCGAGCACCTCACGGACAGCATCGACGACACCGTTGTACTCTTGGAACGCCGCCTCATGATCGCCGTTCAGCTCCGCTTGGTACCCGAGTGCCAAATGCCGCAGCTCATTGGCTTGGGTTTGCCCAAGCGTAGCCAATCGCGTGCCCGCCCGTTGCAGTTCCTCTGTGTTGCCCTCCTTGAACAGTCTTTGCAGGCGAGCGCGAACCGGGCCCAACTCGACATAGGCACGCACCTTGCGCGCATGATGGGTGTCGCGTTGTCCCATGAGCTGCTCAAAGTCCTTACCCAGTTGCTCGAAACGCTGAGCAATATTCTTCGGCATCGCGGCTGCCGGCTCCGGGTGTCGATAGGCCCAGACCGCCGCACGGCCCGGCACCTGGTCTTGCTCCCATTGTTTCAGCAGGCGTTCGAAGTCTGGTGTGGCGTCTTCTTCGCTGATCGTCGTCTCTACCCGTTGTTGCGCCTGTTCGACGAGGTGCAGGATCTCCTGCGCATTGTTTCGATAGGCGCTGTAGTAAGTGATCCCCGCCTGTTCTATCTCGGCATCGCTCCACTCGCGGTCCGAGGGCGGCATGTGCAGGAAATCCCGGCTACTGAACATACGGACGATCTCGGATAGGTCCTTTAGCCGGCTATCGAGCTGACGTTCGATCTTGTCCATACGTTTTTTGTGGCGGAAATCTGCGGTCTTGCCGTTGCGCCCGAACAGGCCTGCGTTGCACTCGAGCGCTTCTTCGGCGAGCCCTATGATCTTGCGTAGGCGTCCATTGGCCCGGGCCAGCTCGCGTTGCATCATCGATAGGTTGGCGATGCGCGCCTGCGGTGAGTCGGCCGGCAGGCAGCTGTGCAGGCTGTTGAACGGGTCGCTCGTGGCAACCGGTAGGGCAACCTCGTCCAGCTCAGTGAATTCGACCCCCTTAATAGCGGCGGCGTCGGGTGCCGGATTGACTACAGTGATGCCGGCTTCGCTGGCAGCCTCGGCCTGACCGCTCAGGGCAAGGATCGCGTTGTAAAAGTCCGGTGTGGTCTCGGCATCGCGACCCGCATTGGTGCGAACCCGCATCCCGGTGCCACCGAGTTGCGGGCCGGCATCATGCTCGTTGCTACCCTGGGCATGGGAGTAGCCTTGGTCGCTGTGACATAGATCGATGCCACCGAAGACTATGCGTGAAAAACCCATTGCCTGGGCGAGCGCGAAGGCCGTGTTGATGACCGTGGGGCCAACTGCGCCGATATTCACAGTGTCCTGCTTATTCTGCCAGGGAAAGCGTTGGTCCATGTAAACGCTGCGGCCACGCCACTGCCCAAGCAGTGCATAAACCACATGGTTGGCATGTGCGAAAAGCACCCGTGGATCGAGCAGCAGCAGCTCCTTGCTGATATCGAAGCTGAGCTCAGTGGGATCGATCGACACCACGATGTGGGGCATCACCCCTGCCTCGCGCAGGCGCCGGCAGATGCGCGAAACGGCGAGGATCATCAAGCACCCTTGGTGCTCCCTGGCCCAGGGCAAGATCGCGTCCAACGATGGACCGCCCCCGAGCAGCAGGGCGGTGCGCCCGCTAAAGCGATTGCGCAGGACCTCGGCCGCAACATTTTCCTCAACGAGATTGCGTAACTGACAGCGAGTGAATGTTGGGTTGCTGAGTTGGCTATTACATGCCCAGATCAGCGCCTCCATTCGTTGCCGGACGCTGGCGGTTGTCGCTGTGTAATCTACGTAGTAGGCATCGATGGCGCCCACCGACTCGAGCAGATTGATCGCGCCGATGTTCGCGTAGTCGAGGAACCGGATATCGCTAAGGCAGTCGTCGAGGCCATCTGGTGTGGCAATATGGATGGAGTTGTCCAGTTCGACATCGGCCAGTCCCTGGCGTACTACGGGTAGCAAGGCGTCAACTTCAAGAAAAAGATAACGCGAGCCGTCCGGCACGCCTTGGCTTTGGACATACCGAATCAATAAACCCGAGTCCGTGCCAACAATGATGTTGAGTGTGTCCTTGGGGAACAGACGGTCATCGAAATGGCGCTTGAAGACACTCGCAGCACCCACGTCATTGAAGGTGGTCCGGTTGACCTCGTAGAGGTATCGGTCACCGAAGGCGTTGGTCAAGAACTGTAGCTGTTCCATATTGTGCTGCCGAGCTCAGACCGACGGGCGCGCGGCGGGCCGTCCGATGTTGGGTGTGCGGTCGTGCCGCTTCAACTGGTCGGGAACGAGTGCCAAGTTATCCTAAGAGCTGCAACACGTTCTGCGGCAGTTGGTTGGCTTGCGCCAGCATTGCAGTGCCTGCCTGCTGCAGAATCTGCGTCCGAGTCAGATTGGCTGTCTCCCGAGCAAAGTCAGCGTCACGAATTCGACTGCGTGCTGCGCTCTGGTTTTCGATGATATTGGCGTTGTTACGCAGCGTCGACTCGATCCGATTCTGTTTGGCGCCAAAGTCGGCCCGCTTTTGAGTAATGTTATCAATTGCCCGATCGAGCAAGCCGAGCCGTGACAGGGCGTTTGAGGTCGTGCTGATCCCAACGCTGACGCCGATCACAGACCGCAGCCCACCGCTGGCCAGAGTACGGGCAGATAAATTGAAGGTCGAAACAGCGATTTGAAACGAGGTGCCGGTGCCCGCCTTGAAACCAATCTGCAGCCGAAGGGTTGCCGAGGTGGCGAGGAGGTTAACCCCATTGAATTCGGTGGCGTTCAGGACGCGGTCGATCTCGACCTTGAGCTCCTGATATTCGTCATTCAACGAGGCCTTGTCGGGATCACCTACCGTGCCGTTGGCTGATTGCACTGCGAGTTCTCGCATCCGCTGCAGCATGTTACCGACCTCTTCCAGCGCACCTTCGGCAGTTTGCATCAGCGAGATACCGTCCAGGCCGTTGCGGTTGGCCTGTTCGAGCCCTCGGATTTGGGCCCCTAGTCGTTCTGAAATCGCCAGGCCTGCGGCATCATCTTTTGCGCGATTTATGCGAAGCCCTGAAGACAGTCGCTCCAGCGAGGTCTGCATGCTGTTCTGAGACATATTCAATGCACGCTGGCTGTTCAGCGACATCATGTTGGTATTGATTACCTGTGGCATGTTCAAGGCCCCTCATTCGTCCAGTTTCAGACTATTCGCATCGGCTGCAAGCACCAGGCGAGCGCGTCACTACCCCTGCAATCAGCAAGCTTGATGCCAAGTGTCCGAATTCAGGGTTTGTCAGGCTGTGAGCACGGATTCGCATTGTCCACGGACAAAAAGAAACCCCTCCGCGTCGCCCACGGACAAAAAGAAACCCCTCCGCGTCGCCGACGGGGAGGGGAAAGGCTTGGAGGCTTACCGAGAACTGTTCGGTTTGGTCGGATGCGGCAAGCTGTTGCCGCTCAAGTGGGCAAGGAACCGGCCGATCCTTGCCTGCGCCGAGATTGCTCGGCGCGTATCACGACGCGGCCGCTGACTTGATTCAGATGTTTTTGCAGGCCAATCCGCTTACGTGTGTTGAGCATGATGGGCCCCATGAAGTTGGCGTGGACACCGCGGTCTAGGTTGCCGACTTGGGCCAGGGTGATCAGCATGGCGACATCTGCCGTGTCATCGAGCTGCAGCGTGGCCAGCTCTTGGTCGCTGAGCACGCACTCGTAGCTGACTTGGAAACTGTCTGGATTGACAACCGGGAACCGCACATCGGGATTGTCGAGTGACTGCAGGTAAAATACGGTCGGCTTGCCTTCTTCATGAAACAGCTTGAACGCGTGTAGGTCCTCGAAGCCGGCTAGCCCTTCGGGAAAGTGGAGGACCGAGGCTGGGTCGATTTCCTGCGAACCGAATCGGGTGGGAATCGTCTTGGCGTTATCGCCGTCGTCGATGATCGGTTTGGCTGATGACATGGCTAAATGCCCTCCAGGTCGCTCGCTCCGGATGAAAAGTGTTGTCACTGCGATAGCTTGTCGATTGTGAGCCCGGAGACAACGAAATATTGACGCATCGACGCTATTGAACTTGGTGGATGCAGAATCAGTGCCAGTAGCGTCCCGCAAAGGAAAAACCCGCTGCAAGGTGCAGTGGTGAATTGGGGATTCTAGGGATTAAAGAATTCTAATAGACCGCCGTTGCAAGCAGCGAAGGCGGTAAATGCAGACGATTGGGTTCAGCATATCCGCTCGGTACAGTGAAGGCCTTTCTGGCAGCCTGCGGCGCCGAAAGACCTCCATACAAGAAGTTTGCGACTCAGGCCTCGACAGCGGGCCGAGACGCGCGGTTGCCAGACGGCGACCACTTCTGCAGCCCCCTCTGCGTGGGCGAACAGCGGCCCTGTGCCGCGCCGAGCGGCCATAACGGCAACACCCAGCTCATCTCTCCACAGACCGCCAATCGAATGCGGATCGTTGATTTGGTTCAGCGATCCAGGCTTTGCAAGCAAAGCCATTGGGAGGCGGTAGATACGATCGATCGTATATCCGCCACGAAGCAACTCCCCGGTCCAAGTAAGCCACAGGCCGGTTGATTGGAGAAATATCATGGCAGTTATCAATACCAACGTAATGTCCCTCAACTCGCAGCGCATGCTAATGAACTCGCAAGCGAGCATGGCCACATCACTGCAGCGCCTGTCCTCGGGCCTGCGCATCAACAGTGCTAAAGACGATGCCGCTGGTCTGGCCATTGCGGAGCGTTTCAGCGCGCAAATCCGTGGCCTAGAGCAGGCCAACCGAAACGCCAACGACGGCATCTCGCTGTTGCAAACCGCTGAAGGCGCAATGGATGAGATAGGTAATATGCTGCAGCGGATGCGTGAGCTTGCCGTTCAATCGGCAAACGCTACGGTCAGCAGCGCCGACAAGTTATCGCTGAACGATGAGTTTACCGAACTCCAGGCTGAGATTGTCCGTATTACGGATACCGCAGAGTTTAACGGCGTGAACCTGCTGGGTAACGAAGCTAGCCTCGACTTCCAGGTTGGTTTCAAAAGCGGAGCAGCCAACCAGATCGGCATTAGCACCTTTGATCTAGCCACTCGGACGGTAGCCAGTGGCGGTTTGGCATCCGCGGTATCAACAACCACGGCGATCAGTACCGCAGACAAGGCCTTGAGCGCGATCACTCGCCTGGACAGCGCCATCAACAACATCACGCAAAAACGGGCTGACTTTGGTGCCAAGCAGAACCGCTTGGAGTCGACTGTGCGCAACAACGCCAACATCATCGAGAACCAAAGCGCTGCACGTAGCCGTGTTAGGGATGCAGACTTCGCGTCTGAGACCGCTAACCTGACCCGTGTGCAGATCCTGCAGCAGGCAGGTACAGCAATGTTGGCGCAGGCCAACTCGGTACCGCAGAACGTCTTGTCGCTGCTGCGGTAAGGGTAAGGCATCCTCGATTAGAGGTAGCTGATGTCCGGTAGTTTTGGCCAGAGAAACGAAACCACAGGGTTTCCGGATCGCTGGCAGCACCGAACATCGCTCGGGCCGCGCGGGCAGCCCCCGCGCGGTGCCGGGTGGCGGCGCCCCCCAAGGGCGCCGTGACCTCCCGACGGAGTAGGAGACAACGAAATGGTGAGTGACCTTGATAGCATCAAATCAGTCGCACCGCGCCAGGCGCAAGCACCCAGCGCGGTGCAGCAGCGCGGCACGGTAGCGGAGATTCGGGCGACCCAAGAGCCGACGTCGTTGCAGGCCCGGGAAGCGGCCCAAGAGAAGCCGTCGTTGGACGATGTGGTCTCCGACCTGAACACACTGGTACGTGAGTTGCATAGAGAACTTCACTTCTCGGTCGATCGAGAAAGCGGTAGTACCGTGATCAAGGTGATCGATCGAGAGACCGATGAGGTGGTGCGGCAGATCCCCAGCGAGGAGCTGGTGCGCCTGCGGCAGCGCCTCGAAGAGGCGGCTGGGGTGATTTTCCAAGACTCCGCCTGAACTTATCTGAACAATATGCGCTGAGCGGGCGCAGGAGATATCGATATGGCGATCACTGCGGCCGGCGTCGGGTCAGGCCTGGATATCGAAACCATCATCTCGCAGTTGATGACGTTGGAACGTCAGCCGCTGGTCGCATTACAGCGTCGGGAAGCGGACACTCGTTCGCAGATTTCGGCCTACGGCAGCCTGAAGAGTGCCGTCTCATCGTTCCAGGACGCCATGAAGGACCTGAGCTCGCTGGACGCCTTCAGGATTTTTCAATCCGACTCGTCAGACGAGGATGTCGCCAAGGTCAGTGCCGCAAGCGATGCCGCGGCCGGTCTATATAATGTGGATGTCACCCGCCTGGCCCAGAATCACAAGCTGGGCTCGGATGCCTTTGCCGAAACCGATACCTTCGGTGGTGGCGCAGGTGATGCGCTCACCCTGACAGTGGGCAGCAATTCGACCAGCATTGATCTATCTAGCGCGTCGACCCTGAGCGAGATCCGCGACGCCGTCAACTCGGCGAGCGACAACCCGGGTGTGACTGCGACCATCTTGAATGTCGGTGGCGGTAATCAGCGCTTGATCCTTACCGCCGACGAATCTGGCTATGACAGCCGGGTGCAGCTGTCCTACTCGGGTGGCGTCAATGCTGCGACCTTCAATTTCACGATGACCAACCGCGACAGCCAAGGGACGCCCTTGGCCGATCTGACCGAGTTGGATGCTGCCTTCAGCATCGACGGTTTCGCCCTGACTTCGGCCTCGAACAACATCACCTCGGCCATCGATGGCCTGGATATCGAGCTCGAAGGCGAGGGCAGTACGATTCTGAACGTGAGCCGCGATAATGCTGCGATCGAGGAGTCCGCCAAGGCCTTTGTCGATGCTTACAACAATGTCTTTTCTACCGTCGATCAATTGCGTGCCGACGAACTCTCCGGCGATTCGACCCTGCGCAGCATCACCGGCCAGATGCGCGGTATCTTGAATGTTGCACCGAGCGGGCTCACGGGCAGTTACAGCGCGTTGTCGGAGCTAGGTATCAAGACCGACCGAGACTCCGGTCAACTGACGATTGACAGCACTGAGTTCGCCGCGGCGTTGGATACCGATTTCGCTGGTGTGGCGCAATTGTTCGCCAACGATGACCAAGGTTACGCATTCCGCTTTGATGCATTGGCCAACAGTATGCTCGATGCCGATGGCTTAATCGACAATCGCGTCGATGGTATGAATACCCGGGTCCGGCAACTAGAAGACGACCAGTCCGATCTCGAGCGGCGTCTGGACCTACGTGAGGTCGCGTTGCGTCGCGAATACGCGGCCTTAGACCAACTTGTCGGCAGCTTACAGAGCACCAGCAACTTCTTGTTGCAGAACTTTGTGTGATGCGGTTCAGGGCTGCTCGGTTTGCGACTGGGCTTCCCTCAATTTCCAAGCCCCCGTGCCGTTAGCAAACTTGTCTTGAGATCACCCTGGAATACCAACCGATGAGTTACGGCAAAAAACGCGCAGGAGTGGCCGAGTACGGCAAGGTGGCCACCGAGTCAGAAGTCGCCTATGCCAGCCCTCACCGCCTGGTGCAGATGCTGATGGAGGGGGCCCTGGATAAGGTGGCAACGGCCAAGGGCTGTATCGAGCGGCGTGACCTCGAGGGCAAGAGCCGGCAGATCACTTGGGCTATGTCGATCATCAATGGCCTGCGCAGCAGCCTCGACATGGAGTCCGGCGGCGCGATAGCAGTCAATCTGGATGATCTATATGCCTATATGGTGCGTCGCCTGATCGATGCCTCGGCGCAGAACGATGCCGACGCCTTGAGCGAAGTGATCGACTTAATGTTAGAGATCAAAGGCGCTTGGGATGTCATGCCCGAAGAAGTACGTGGCGTGGGTAGTAGCAAGTTCTCAACTACGAAAGAAGCCGTCTAGTCATCATGAATCTATCCCGCCATCAGCTACTAGACGATGCCCTGGCGATGAGTCAGCGTATGACCGAGCTCGGTGAGGCCGGTGATTGGGATGAGGTGATTGCACTGGAACCACAACGTCGTCAGCTATTGGAGCAGGCCTTCGCGACCCATGCGCCGGCCGATGAGTTCGTGACCGAACGGGTGCGGGCCATCCTCGACCTGGATAAGCATCTGATGGCGCGCAGTGTTGAGGCGCGTGACCAGGTGGCCGAAGAAATCGGCCGCGCCGGCAGGGGTCGCAGGGCCACGGGCGCCTACAGCGCGGTGCGCGGCTGACAAGCTCAACGTCTGCAGACGGCCTCTCTGGTCCTGCTGCAAATCAATTTCGGCTCGCTCAGCCAAACCACTCGGTAAATTCCGCACTGGCCCGTTCTAGATCCTCGATGCGGCCGATATCGATCCAGTAGTCACGCAGTGGAAAACTGCCGACACTGTGGTCGCGTTGCATCAGCAGATTGAACAAGGTCGGCATGTCATGGTATTCCCCGGGTGGGATCAGATCGATGGTCTGCGGGTCGAGGATATAGATACCGGCACTCACATAGCGGTGCTCCATCGGCTTTTCTACCATCCGCATCACTCGATACCGATCGTTGATCTCGAGTACGCCGTAAGGGACTTGGTAGCTGTATTCGCGCATCGCGACGGTTGCGGCGAAGCCCTGGCGCCGATGGAATTCCAACAAGCGCACGAAGTCCACTTTGGTCAGTAGGTCACCGTTCATCACGATGAAGGGTTCCTGAGGACGATTCGGCAGCAGCGTCAGGGCACCCGCGGTGCCCATTCGGTCCGGCTCCTCGACGTAGTCGATTCGAATATCCCAGCAACTACCGTCGCCGAAGTGTTCGCGGATCATGTCGCCGCGGTAGTTGACGCAGAGGGTGATCTGCTGAAAGCCTTGCTCGGCGAAGTTTTCGACAATGGTCTCGAGCACTGGTCGCGAGCCGACCTTGAGCAGTGGCTTGGGGATGTCGTTGGTCAGTGGTCGCAGACGTGCCCCCAGTCCGCCCGCCATAATGATGACCGGGGTATTGCGCACCGGCTCGGTCGGTAGCTCATAGCGTGCTAAGTCGGCGACACAACCTGCGGCGTCGAGCAGCGGCAAATGACGCAGACTGTGGCGGTGCATGGTGCGTTGCCAGATCTCATGTCCCTCGGCGAGAAGGCCGGTCACTGGATTGGGATTCATGACCTCCGCGACTGGGGTTTGCAGGTCTTGGCCGCGCAACAGTGCCCGCCGGGTATCACCGTCGGTGACGGTGCCGGCCAGGTGGCAGCCGTTGTCCACGACCAGCGCAATTTGCATGGCGCCGTTGTCCAGCACTTGCAGTGCGGTCTGCAGCGAGGCCTCACGTGGGATGCTGATGTCCTTCCAGGTCTTCGTCATTCAAGGCTCGTTTGGGTACTGCCGGGACCCCTGCACTCAGCGTCATTGGCTCGACATCACGGGTCACTACCGAGCCGGCAGCAATAATTGCGCCATCTCCGATACTGATACCCTGGATGATGCAGGCTCCGGCGCCGATATGGACGCCTTCACCGATGCGGCAGCTGCCGCACAGGACCGCGCCTGTGGCGATATGGCTATGACTACCCACCTGACAATCGTGCTCGACCACGGCACGGTTGTTGACCAGTACGTTGGACGCCAGCCGCACGCCTGGCCCGATGATCGCGCCGGCCAGTACCTGGCAGCCTTCTCCCAGGGCGACATCGAGCTCGGAGAGCACGGCCGACGGGTGGTAGATGGCGGCAAAGCGGAAGCCGCGTGCACACCAGGCGGCAAACAGTTGCCGCCTGGCGCGTGTCGAGCCGGTCGAGCCGCGTCCATTGATCAGTTCAACGGACGTCGGATCGTAGCTTGAGAGCGTGTCATCAGCGCCCAGCCAGGGGATACCCGGCGCCAGTTGTTGCCCGGCCTGCGGGTCAGTGAAGCCGAGCAGGCGGCGACCGCTCAGCCGCAGGCAGTCGGCCAAGGCCCGTGCATGACCACCGCCACCCAATAGGATTACCTCGGGGCCGGTGGCGGTGTTCACTCGATCACCTCGTCGGCCGCGAAATCGCGCGCGGCGCACTGGCCTAGCAGGTCCCAATAGTCCATGGGTGAGCGCCCGGTCGCTGGGCGTTTGACTGTCAGGTTGGTGGCGTCGAAGGCCTCACCGGCCTGGATGGGTCGCGCGGCCACCAGGCTCTTGCGGGCCGCGACCGCATTGGCGGCCTCTACCGCCGCCGGGGCTTTGCTGCCACCGCCGAGTGCGGCGCTCACCTCGCGTACCGCCTTGACCAATGACGCTAGTTGGTCTGGCTCGAGTGAGGCGACATGGTCTGGGCCCGGAAGGCCGCGATCGAGTGTGAAATGCTTCTCCAGCACCTGCGCGCCGCGCGCGGTAGCGGCCACTGCAACCGAGATACCCAGGGTGTGGTCGGAGTAGCCGACGGGTAATCCGAAGTGCTCCGCCAGGTCGTCCATTGCGCGCAGATTGACTTGGTCCGGAGGGCAGGGGTACTCACTGGTGCAGTGCAGCAGGGTGACCCGATCGTGCAGTAGTTGGTGGGCCGCGGGATTTTCCCAGGCCGCCGCCAAGGCGGCCCGTTCTGACGGTGTGTCCTGCCTTAGGTAGCCGAAGGCCAAGACGTTCAGCGCCTCGCCTATCTCCTCTAAGGTTGCCATCCCAGTCGACAGGATCAACTCGCGGCCGCTGCGCGCCAGCTGCAGCAGCAGTGGCCCATTGGTCAATTCACCGGAACCCAGCTTGATGCAAGGCAGCTGCAAATCATTGACCAAGAAGTCGGCGCTGCCTGCATCGAACGGTGAGGACATAAAATCAACATCGCGCTTTGTGCAATGTGCCATGAGGGCGTGATGATCTTCGGGTTGCAGCACCAGCCGTCGTAGCATCGTCAACTGTGAGCCGACATCGCCCTGGTTACGGATTTGGTAACCGGCCTGAGCTGCGCCCGCTGTGACCAGTGCCTCCGGGCAGAAGGTCTGGAACTTGACTGCATCTACCTGGGCGTCGGCTGCTGCGTCGACCATCGCCAGCGCGCGGTCCAGGTTGCCGTTATGGTTAACGCCGGCCTCGGCGATGATATAGACCGCTGAGCTCACGGCATTGCCCCGGCCGCCAGAGGCACGGCTACCTGATACCGCGAGACCGTCATGCGGCGGCCCTGATAGTGGCGGCGAGTGCCGCCGAACTGGGCAGGCAAACCCCGCGGGCAAACAGGTGCTCGGTCGTGCGCAGTTCAGCGCGCGGGGTACCGGTATACATGGGTAGATGATGTAACGGAGTCCAGAAGGGGCGCAACAACAGGCCACGTGCATGGGCTGCACCGAGCAACGCATCGCGCTGCACGGCGTCGGGTAGCAACAGCAGATTGAGCCATTGGTTACCTTGACAGGTCGCCGGTTCGCGGAAGACCTCAACCCCTTCGAGGTCTTCGAAGGTGTCTCGATAGACAGTGGCAAGATGTCGTTTGGCTGCCAGCAGCGCATCGAGATGTTCGAGTTGAGCGACGCCCAGTGCGGCGTTCAGATTTGGCATTCGGTAGTTGAAGGCGACCTGATCGTGCTCGAAGGCCCAGGGGTGCGGCCGCTTGGCTGTCGTGGTCAGTGCGCGGGCGCGCTGCGCCAGGTCCGCGTCTGCGGTGAGCAATGCACCGCCACCGCCGGTGGTGATGATCTTGTTGCCGTTGAAACTCAGTGCGCTCAGCACACCCCAGGCACCGGCATGCCGGCCATCGCGTCGGCTACCTAGCGCCTCGGCTGCGTCTTCGATGACATGTAGACCATAGTTTTCGGCGATCTTGCTCAGCGCCGCCATGTCGGCTAGATGACCGAGCACATGGACCACCATCAGGGCGCGGATACGTCGCCCGCTGCGCCGATTGAAGCAGGCGTCATCACGCTGCTCGGCAATCTTTTCCAGATGAGTGGCCAAGGCCTGTGGATCGATTCCCAAGGTATCCTCAGCACAGTCGACGAAATGCGGTACTGCACCGATTGTTGCAACCGGGTTGGCGCTACCGACAAAGGTCAGCGCGGGCAGCAGGACTTCGTCGCCCGCCGCTACACCGGCCAAAAGTAAGCTGGTATGAAGCGCTGCAGTGCCATTCACAGTGGCGATGGCATGGGCAATGCCGGTTGACTCAGCGAGTTCGCGCTCGAACCGATCGACATAGGTCCCCACCGATGAGACCCAGCCAGAGGCTAGGCAATCCTTGACGGTCGCCCAGGCATTGGCTTCGAGAGCGGGTTCGTGCAATGCAATGGGGCGCTGTGCGGGTAGGATTCGCTCCAGCCGATCCAAGACACCGTTGACCAGCCAGTCGGTGCTTAGGTCCACCATGTTTAGACGTTGTAGAGGCCGTGTTTGTAGCGGGCAAGATTCGCCGGATTGGTGAACCAGTCCGCGGTCTCGGCGAGCGCATGCCGGAAGCCGTCACCTTGGCCGAAACGTGGCTGCCAGCCAAGTAGTTTGCGGGCCTTGGCATTGTCGGCCCAAAGGCGCTCGACTTCACTGTTTTCCGGGCGCAGGCGCTGCGCGTCGGTGGTTATCTCTACCTCCGCACCCATGGCCTCGGCGACTAGTTGCACGGTATCGCCAATGCTGATCTCATAATTGCTGCCCAGATTGACCTCCTCACCGAGTACTTGGTCGGATTCGGCTAGGGCGATGAATCCGTCGACTGTGTCGTGCACATAGTTGAAGTCACGTGTCGGGTGCAGTGCGCCGAGCTTCAACACACGTTCGCCGCTGGCGATTTGGGTGATCACCGTGGGTATCACCGCACGCGCCGACTGGCGTGGGCCGAAGGTGTTGAACGGCCGTGCCACCGTGATCGGGGTCTCAAAGGCGCGATAGAATGACAGCGCGATTTGGTCAGCACCGATCTTGGTTGCCGCATAGGGTGACTGCCCCTGTAACGGGTGGTGTTCGTCGATGGGGACATAGCGTGCCGTGCCATAGACCTCGCTGGTGGAGGTATGGACTACCTTGTTGATACCCAGATCGCGTGCCGCCTGCACCACATTCAAGGTCCCGCGCACATTGGTGTCCACGTAGGCATCCGGTGAATGGTACGAATAGGGGATACCGATCAGTGCAGCCAGGTGGAGGACGGTATCGCACCCCTGCATGGCACGGCGTACCCCGTGCGGATCGCGTATATCGCCGGCAAAGACATCCAGTTCACGGCGGATTTCGTCGGGTGATTCGTCCAACCAGCCCCAGTGCCCGAAGCTGTTGTAGAACACGAATGCCCGGACCTCGTGGCCACGGCGTACCAGTGCTTCGGTGAGGTGTGAGCCGATGAAGCCGTCGGCGCCGGTTATCAGTGTCTTCATGCTGGACCCGGGTGCTTCTACAGAATCGGATCAGCGCCAGAAATCCGGCGCCCTCCCAGTGGGATGCATATTCTGGTCCAGGTAGGTGGATGCGCCATGCGCCGGCCGGCCGTGCCGCCCGGTCTTGAGGGTTAACGCAGCAGTACCAGCTCGAGGACGGCCTTGCTGCCGAAATAGGCCAGCATCAGCACCGCAAATCCGATCATGGTGAGGCGAATCGCCTTGCGCCCACGCCAGCCGAACCGGTAGCGGCCCCACAGCAGGGTTGCAAAGGTGATCCAAGCGACGATCGACAGCACCGTCTTGTGCACCAAGTGCTGAGCGAACATATCTTCGAGATACAAGAAGCCGGTGATCAGGGTGACGCTGAGCAACACGAAGCCCAGGCCGATCATCTCGAACAGCAGCGCCTCCATGGTTTGCAGCGGCGGGAGTGCGCGGACGAAGCCGCCCGGTCGGCGCCGCAGTTGGCCACTTTGCGCGGCCAGTAGCAGAGCTTGTGCACTCGCCAAGGTCAGCAAGCTGTAGGCCAGCATAGAGGTCAATACGTGCACCTGGAGTGCCCAGCCGGCGTCGTCGCTGAGCAACCGGATGCCCGGATATGTCATATCTAGCAGCACGGTGAGCGCGGCGACTGGCAGCGCGAGGATTGCGAGGTTGTCTATCGGTTTGCTGAGTGCCGACACCAGCAGTAGGCCGGTCATCGTCCAGGCGGCGACAGAGACCGCGTTGAAGAAGCTTAGGTTGAGGCCGCTGCCGGTGAATAGCTCTTGATAGAGCATCAGGGTATGCATCAGCAGCCCGGCGAATCCCAGTAGCAGGCCCAGGTTGCGCGGCGGGCGCCAATCTTCCTGAGCAGCAAACAGCCTTATTGCTGTGCTCAAGCCGCCCAGCAGGTAGAGCAGGGCCGCTGGAAGTGCGATCAGGGTGATGTTCATCCGGTCCAGGATCATGGCATAACGCTGAGGCGCCTGCACCCGTATAATCCCGGGTCGAACGGCCGGGCGGCCAGCCATGGAAGAGAATTATGTTTGCCAACCTTTCCGACCGCTTAAGCGGCGTCATGCAGAAGGTCCGCGGACAGGGGCGGATTAGCGAAGACAATATCAAGGACACCTTGCGCGAGGTCCGCATGGCCTTGCTGGAGGCCGATGTCGCGCTACCCGTGGTCAAGCAATTTGTCGACCAAGTGCGCACCAAGGCGATGGGTGAAGAGGTGTTGCGCAGCCTGACCCCGGGCCAGGTCCTGATCAAGATTGTCAACGACGAACTGATCCAGGTTATGGGTGAGGCCAACGAGGAGCTCGAATTGGCCACCCAGCCGCCAGCCGTGATCCTGGTCGCTGGGCTGCAGGGCTCGGGCAAGACCACCAGTGTCGCCAAGTTGGCGCGCTTGTTGCGCGAACGCGAAAAGAAAAAGGTGATGGTGGTCAGCGCCGATGTCTACCGGCCGGCGGCGATCGAACAGCTGCAGCGGCTTGCCGCTGACGTCGAGGTCGAGTTCCACCCATCCAAGTCCAATCAAAAGCCTTTGGCGATCGCCCGCAAGGCGATCTCTGCCGCCCGCAAGGGCTTCTTCGATGTACTGATCGTCGACACTGCAGGCCGCATGCACGTCGATGAGCAAATGATGACCGAGATCCAAGGCCTGCACGCCGAACTCGCGCCGGTCGAGACCTTGTTTGTGGTCGATGCAATGACCGGCCAGGATGCTGCGAACACGGCCAAGGCGTTTAACGATGCGCTGCCGTTGACAGGGGTGGTCCTGACCAAGAGTGACGGCGATGCGCGCGGTGGTGCTGCCCTCTCGATCCGCCATATCACCGGAAAGCCGATCAAATTTCTCGGGGTTGGCGAGAAGACCACCGCGCTTGAACCCTTTCACCCCGAGCGCGTCGCCTCACGCATCTTGGGTATGGGCGATGTATTGTCGCTGGTCGAGGAAGTTACCGCTAAGGTCGACCAAGACAAGGCCGCCAAGCTTGCTAACAAGATCCAAAAAGGCCAAGGCTTTACGCTCAACGATTTTAAAGAGCAAATGGAGCAGATGGCACAGATGGGCGGCATGTCCGGGTTGCTAGACAAGCTGCCGGGCATGGGGCAGGTACCTGATGCGGTCAAGGCGCAAGTCGGTGACCGAGAGATCAATAGACTGATCGCGATCATCAATTCGATGACGCCCCAGGAGCGCGCCTTTCCGGCCGTGATCAAGGGCTCGCGCAAGCGGCGCATCGCTACCGGCTCGGGTACCCAGGTGCAGGACATCAATAAATTGCTGAAACAGTTCAGCCAGATGCAGAAGGTCATGAAGAAAATGAAGGGCGGCGGTATGGCCAAGATGATGCGCGGCATGGCGGGCAAATTACCGGGTGGATCGCCGGGGGGTGGCATGCCCCCAGGGGGCGGACTCCCTTTCTGATATGCACCTTTTGCTCCGTCTTGGGCGGACTGGTCTTCTGTTGTTGAGCGGCGCCCATGGCGCCGTTGCCGCGGCCGAGCCCTGCGCCGACTTGGTCCGGCAGAGCAATGCGCAACTCGAGGCGATGCGTCGTCATGCGGCGGGGATAGAAAACAGCCTGCAGCGTCTTAACGAAGCTCTGTTGCAGGCGGAACACCGCAATGCCGAGCAAACGCGCGAGATCGAGCGTCTGCAGGCCGAGCTCCTGGCCCAAGATCCGCACCGCCACGATGCGGTTAAGCGCGAGTTCTATCGGGCGCTGCGCCGCCGGTTGCCGATGTCCGCGCTATACGAGGTGTTGTCCGATCGGCTCATCATCGCCAGCGACCCGGTGTTCATCTTCGGGAAGGGCGAGCTGGGGGCGGAGGGCCACGAGCGCCTCATGCCCTTGGCCGACGTGCTGCAAGGGTTGGTTCCCCAGCTACCGGCACAGTCGCCATGGCGCCTGCGCATCGAGGGCCACAGCGACCGCCGGCCTTTACGGGCGAACCCATATTTTGAGAGCAACTGGGAGCTGTCGGCCAGCCGGGCGTTGAGCATGCTGCGTTTCCTGGTCGACCAGGGGCTGGACAAAGATCGGTTGTCGGCGGTCGGGTTGGCCGAAACCCGGTTGCGTGACGCCGGCCAGGACAAGTCCGCGCACCGGCGCAACCGGCGCATCGAGGTGCATCTGGAGTTCGCCGATGCGGCCGCACCCTGAACCGTGATGCATGCTGACCCGGGGGCCCCGGTTTACCGATGGTCGTCTGCCGCCTCAAATAGGTGCGCGACTAGCCGTTGACCATCGTCCGCGCCTTCCGTATCGCCGAGCGCTGTCCAGGTCATATCTTTTTCCAGGCGGTAGGAGCCGAGAAAGGGCCGCGGTGGCTTGCCCTTCCAATCATCGGGCGACAGCATCGAAAAGCATGTTGTTCCCTCCGCCTCCTCGTACAGGTGGTAGACCTTTCCAGGTATGCGGCGAAAGGCGCAGCGCGCATGATGCAGGTGTTGGTCAGACTTGGCTTGGTCCAAGATCTGCCTGGCCTGCGCCTGCAATGCCTTGACCTGATCGGCGATTACTCGGAGCTGGGCGCCCAGGCGCGCCGAAACCATCTGGTCGGCTTGGTCGATTTCGCGCGCCAGGTCGACTAGGCCCATCTGTGGGGCCAGGCGGCTTACTGGGTACGGCGAGCTGTGCGCAGGCCCGCGGTGGATCCTTGGCCGGTCGTTGTCGGGCTCTCCCGATGTCATGCGTTCCCCCCGCCAAAACGCTGATTCCGCAGCAAAATGCCGCTTCACAGGGCAATCTAGACCAAGTACAATGCGCGGTTTCCTCGGGTCGAGAGATTTCGGCCTCAATGAAATCGCTTTCGTAAGGTTAACAGGTAATGGTATCGATTCGTCTTGCAAGAACCGGTGCGAAAAAGCGCCCCTTCTACCACCTGGTCGCCGCTGACTCGCGTCGCGCGCGCGGCGGTCGCTACATCGAGCGCTTGGGCTTTTACAATCCGATTGCGGTCGAAGGTGAAGAGGGTCTGCGCATCGATCTGGCGCGTGTCGATCACTGGGTGTCGGTCGGCGGACAGCTGAGCGACCGTGCGCGCAAACTGGTCGACGGCTACCGCAAGACCGTGCAGGGCTGACGGGTACCCGCCGCCAGCGTGCCGGGGCACCGCGCCGTTCCGGGAGTGTCCGTTGAACGACCCCGATCGGGCTACGCCAGATAAGGCTGGCGAGCAGCGCCTAGTGATGCTAGGCCGTGTCACCGGAGCATACGGCATACAGGGGTGGGTGAAGGTGCACTCGGAGACCAGCCCCCGCGACAATATTGTGCGCTACTCGCCTTGGTGCCTAGAGCAGCGTGGGCAACGTGCGACGCACATCGTCAGCGCCGGGCGTCTGCAGGGCAAAAGCGTGGTCGCCAAGTTGGTCGGATGTGATGACCGTGACGCGGCGGAGCAGCTCATTGGTGCGTACATCCAGGTGCAACGCGGGCAGCTGCCCGAGCCGAGCCGGCCAGGCGAGTACTACTGGGCGGACCTGATCGGGCTTGCGGTTGAGACGACCGACGGGGTCAGTCTGGGGCGTATCGAACGGCTGTTCGAGACCGGTGCGAACGATGTGATAGTCGTCCAAGGCGAGCGCGAACGCCTGATCCCCTACGTCTGGGGCCAGATGGTGCGCGAGGTTGACCTCGACCTAGGTGTGATGCGGGTTGAATGGGACCCGGAATTTTAAGGAAACGGTCATGCGCTTCGACGTGATCAGCCTGTTTCCGGAGATGTTTGCCGCACTACGCTACGGCGTTACCGGTCGGGCGATCGAGCGTGGCCAAGTGATGTTGTCGCTGTGGAATCCGCGCGACTACGCGGCCGATCCGCATCGTACTGTCGACGACCGGCCTTATGGGGGCGGTCCAGGCATGGTGATGACCTTCGGGCCATTGCGCGAGGCGATCGAGAGAGCGCGCGCGGCGGCTGGGCGCAGTTCGGTGCTCTATTTGAGCCCCCAGGGCCGTCGGCTAGACCAGCAGGCGGTGCATGCACTGGCTGCCCAACCTGGGCTGGTGTTGCTAGCGGGTCGCTACGAGGGCATTGACGAGCGCCTGATCGCGACCCATGTCGATCAAGAGTACTCGATCGGCGACTATGTACTGTCGGGCGGTGAACTGGCGGCGATGGTCTTGGTGGATGCCGTGGTCCGTTTACTGCCTGGCGTGCTCGGGCATGCAGACTCGGCGCAGCAGGATTCTTACATGGATGGCCTGCTGGATTGCCCACATTACACGCGCCCCGAGGAGATTCAGGGGAAACGGGTGCCGGAAGTATTATTATCCGGCGATCATGAGCGAATACGCCGTTGGCGTCTTCAACAGGCCTTGGGACGGACCTGGCTGCGTAGACGCGATCTCCTAGAGGATCGCCGGCTGAGCGGCGAAGAACAGGATCTACTGAACGATTTCATCCGTGCTCGCGAGGGCACTTGAAGTACAGGAGCTGCGGCGATGAGCAACATCATCCAAGAACTTGAAAAAGAACAGATGGGCAAGCAACTGCCCGAGTTCGGCCCCGGCGATACCGTCATTGTCCAGGTGAAGGTCAAGGAGGGACAGCGCGAGCGGCTGCAGGCCTTCGAGGGGGTGTGCATCGCCAAGCGTAACCGCGGCCTCAATTCTTCTTTTACGGTGCGCAAGATTTCGCACGGCGAGGGCGTCGAGCGGGTATTTCAATCCCACAGTCCCAGTGTTGCGACGGTGAAGGTCAAGCGGCGTGGCGACGTGCGTCGTGCCAAGCTCTATTACCTGCGCGGCCTGACCGGCAAGGCTGCTCGTATTAAGGAAAAGATCAAGCCCGCTTCTTGAGGCTTTGGTGCTGTGGTGCGCAACCGGCCGGGTGCCTGGCCTCAGGGTGTGCTGCGCCCCGTGGTGCCGCTGCGCTTGAAGTAGTAATCGTAGTTGCTGTGCAGGTGCTGGGTGAATTCCCAGGCCTCGCTATACGATAGACCGCTGTTCTCCGGAAAGATCACCTTTACGTACAGGCCGTTGGCCTTATCTGAAGATAGCTCTGCCAGTGTGGCGTTGAGCTGCCGGCGGCTGATCGGTCGGAAGCTACCCGAGCTGCCTTCTCGCCAGGCAATGCGGTATTCGCCGCCGATTTTTTGGTAGCGAACCTCGACCAGATGACGTCCGGCCGAGCTGCGTGCAGGGCGAACCAGCTTGTCGTATTTGACCTTGAGTTCGTCATAGTCGCCGGCCAACACCAGATAGCGCCGCTCGAGGTCGAGTCCGCTGCGGCGTGCCTGCTCGATCTGCAGACGCTGTTCGGCCAGGGCATTCTGCAATCGATCGGCCTCGTTCTGACTCTCGGCGAAGCGCGTCCTTAGTTGTTGCATGTCTTGTTCGAGGGCCGCAGTGTCTTGCTGCGCGGTATTGAGTTGTTGCTGTTTTTGCTCGATCTCTCGCTGCGCCTGGTCGAGCTGTGTCTGGCGTCCCTCGAGATCGGTCTCCAAGCGCCTGCGTGCCAGCATCAGTTGCGCCTTCTGCTGGGCTAGGTCATCGCGCTCGGTGGATAGCGCATCGATACGGCGTCGTTGCTCGCTGATCAAGGCCTCACGGCGCTGGCCTTCGTCTTGTAGACGCATAACCTCGAGCTGCATTCGTTGCAGCCGATCCTCGGTGCGATCCAATGCGCTGGATAGCTGATCCTTCTCTTTGCCGGTTGCCGCCGCCAGTGCGGCCGCGATCCTCTCTGCTTCCATGGTTGCTCGCAACTGACTCACCAGCTCCATGTTGCGTACCATCAAGACCACCAGTGCGATTAAGAAAATCATCACGATCACCGTCATGATGTCGGTGAACGAAGGCCAGAACCCCTCTTGGCCTTCGCCGCTGCCGCGACCCAGGCGCAGGTCCGTGAAACCGTCCTGGTTCATTCGTCATCCCGCAGGCGGAAGCCGACGCGCAATTGGTGCGCGATGGTGTCGAGCCGCTTGTCCAGT
Source organism: Chromatiales bacterium (assembly GCA_028284585.1). GTDB lineage: Bacteria > Pseudomonadota > Gammaproteobacteria > Chromatiales > Chromatiaceae > Thiosocius. The sequence continues at coordinate 81,202 of JANQRK010000022.1, read as the reverse complement.
GAGTCCCCCTTCTGGCGATGCTGAGTGATGATGTTGGTCAGTTGGCCTCGAGTGGCCTCGAAGCCGAGCTGGGATTGTTTCAGCTGATCGACCAGACCTTGTAATGAATGGAGTAAACCGGTGAATTCATACACGACATTGTCGGTTTGAACATGGAAGCGTGGTATCAAGTGGCTGGTGGTGATTTGCTCGATACCGCTGATCAGGTTGGTTTGTGCGTCGGTGAGGCGCTGATAGACATAGCCGAAGAGCACATAGCAGACGATAGCGGTAATCGTGGTGGACAATGCCGTCGACATGCCGTGGATGACCATGTTCATGCCGGTCGCATTCACTGCATTGTCGAGAACTTCGGAGGCACCGAGCAAGGCGATCGACAATGATACGATGGTGCCGAACACGCCGGTCAATATGAGAATATTGTTGATGTAGCGCGGTGTGCCATTGCGCGTGCTCTCGCTGGCGACCAGCGTGGCGGCCAGCGCATTTTGATTAATCGGTGTGCGCGACTCATGTAGCCGGTGCATGGTGGCAAAACGCCGCGCGATCATAGTGTCGCCGTCGATCGCCTGGAGCGGATCGCTATCCGGTCGCCGGTCGAGGTTATCTGCAAACTCGATCAGTGCGCTCTCTTCGCGCATGTAACCGATCAAGATGACGGTAGTGCGCAGCAGTCCGAGTGCAAATAGCGCCAATATGGCCCCGTTGATGACCAGACCCATCTGGGTCAACTGATCCTTGAAGTAGACGGCGTGGATCAGGTCGAATTTCCAGATACCCAGCCCAGCCACCAGTGCTGCCAACAGGAGCATTCTGAGTAGGCTGTCGCGGCTGAAGTTGTGCCGCAGTTGTATGCTTTCCATGTCGCTAACCTCGCATGGCGCGTCCTCGACGCGGGACTTTCTTGCCGTGCTGCTTAGGGCGTGGCGATACTAACAAAAGCCCCGTCCGGTGTTGACCGGGTTTTGCCGATACAAGGACGGACTGTGATAGCGGTCTAGGGAGCCTCTGAAAAATCAGAGGTTCCTGCGACACAGGGATGTGTCGCCAAAATTTACCGCGGTAAGCGGTTGATTTTGAAGCGAGGTGCAAATCACATTTGCACCGCAGCGTGCGCTGAGAAGTCCAGGAGGGACTTACTCAGCTTCCCGTAGGAGTCGGGCAGCGTGGTGTTAGACTCGTGCCATGTCGAGCAATCTGCACCTCGCCGCCGAGCATTGCCTAGCCTGCGATGTCGTCGAGCAGAAGCTGGCATTGGTGCAGCGCCTTCGCGAAGACTGGCAAGCCGGGCGACTAGAACGCGAGAGTTCGTTACCGTCTGCGACACGCGAGCAAGCGGGCCGGCCTGAACGTCCGCCGCTAGTTGCCCCGGCGCGTCTGACCAAGCGACGCATCGGTACGCCTCGTGGCCAGGCAGCACTGGTGCACGCAGTCGCGCATATCGAGTTCAATGCGATCAACTTGGCCTGCGATGCCATCTACCGGTTTCGCTCTTTACCGGATGACTATTATGCTGATTGGCTGACGGTCGCGGTCGAGGAGGTCTACCATTTCTCATTGCTGCAGGGCCGCCTGCAGCGCTTGGGGTTCACCTATGGCGATTTTCCCGCCCACGATGGGCTTTGGGAGCTTGCGCTAAAAACCGCCCAGGATCCGCTGTTGCGCATGGCCCTAGTACCACGGGTGATGGAGGCACGTGGCCTGGATGTGACGCCGGGCATGATCGAGCGCTTTGCGTCGATCGGCGATCAGGAAACGGTCGAGATACTGGAAATCATCTTGCGCGACGAGGTCGGGCATGTCGCCGCCGGCAGCCGTTGGTTCCGCTACTTTTGTGCACAGCGCGAGCTGGACCCCGAGACCACCTATTTCGAAGTGCTGGAGCAGCACCTCAGCAGCGCTGTGCGCCAACCCTTGCACAGGGCGGCACGCCTAGCCGCCGGATTCACTGCGTCCGAGATGGGACGCCTAGAGGCATTGTGCAAGAAACCTTGAGGCCTGCCCGATAGGTGTTACAGTCGATTCGACTGCAACCCGAACGGGACAGGCGTCACTCAAGGTCGACCTGGACCTCGTGCAGCGCGCTGCCGTCGTCGAGCCAGGCGGACGTGCCCTCCGAGTGCCATTCGGGCAGCACGAGGCGCCGGGCATCGCCTCCGTCGGGGAGGGTGTGGCGATGCACCGCCGGCCGATGGGTATGGCCGTGTATGAGTTGCTGCACACGATGCCGCTGTAAATAGCGCACCACAGTGCCCGAATTGACGTCCATGATCTCAGCGGTCTTCTGCGCGGTTGCCGTGCCACTGCGGCGGCGGTAATCGGCCGCGATCTGGCGTCGTTCGATCAGCGGCTTGCGTAGCATGAACCATTGGAACAGCGGATTACGAAAGCGGCGTCGCGCACGTTGATAGTCCAGGTCGTCGGTGCACAGTAGATCACCGTGCATCAGCAGTGTTGGCTGGCCTGCGACCGAAGTGACGTAGCAGTCGGGCAGCAGTTGCGCGCCGGTTTGGCGCATCAGCCGCCGACCCATCAGGAAGTCGCGGTTGCCGCGCTGGATGGATAGCTTGATGCCGCGAGCGGACGTTTCACGCAATGCGCCACGGACTCGGTTGGCAACTGCTGCATCGTCGTCGTCGCCGATCCAGGCATCGAACAAGTCGCCCAAGATGTATAGGTGGTCACCAGGGGTCGGTAGGGTAGCGAGAAAGCGTTCGAACAGCGCCAGGGTTCCCGGGTTTTCAGTCGCCAGGTGCAGGTCGGATATGAACCATTGATGGGGCATGGGGCGGCATTGTAACCAGATGCTGAGGTGGGGGGCGCGGCGCCGACTACTCTCGCTACCCGGCCGGTGATTGTCAGCGTGTCGGGGCCCCTCTATGCTGCCGCCAGCCTCTGTTGCGGACCGGATCATGTCGCAGGTCTTAGGGATCGTCTTCCCGATCTTTGCCATCGTGCTATTGGGTTATCTCTATGCGCGTCGCCATGGTCCGGATATGGCCTCGGCGAACCGCCTCAATTTAGAGATATTTACCCCAGCGCTGATCTTTTCCGTGCTGTCCGGCGAGGGCTTCGAGCTGGCTCGCTATGCCGATCTAGCGGTGGCCGGCACCTTGGTGGTGCTCGGTTCCGGCTTGGTTGCTTGGCCGCTGGCGCGACTGCTTGGTTTTGCACCTCGCACCTTCTTACCACCCGTGATGTTCAGTAACTCGGGCAACATGGGCCTGCCGCTGGCCCTGTTCGCCTTTGGCGAGTCGGCGCTGCCGGCGGCCATGGTCTTGTTCTTGGTCGAGAATACCCTGCACTTCACCGTGGGCAACGCGATGTTGACCGGCCATGTAAATCCGTTGAAGCTGATTCGCATGCCAATGCTGGCCGCCACCCTGGCCGGGCTGTTGGTTGCGCTGTTACAGATCCGTGTCCCCGGGCCCCTGTATGAGGCGATTGATCTCCTAGGCCAGATATCCATCCCCTTGATGCTGTTCGCGCTTGGGGTGCGTTTGACTGGCATTAGTCTGGATGACTGGCGGATCGGTATCAGCGGTGCGCTGCTGTGTCCGCTCAGCGGCCTATTGGTTGCAGTTGCGGTATTGTTCGTGCTGACGCTGGACGAGCGGCAGGCGGCACAACTCCTGGTATTCGCCGCTCTGCCCCCCGCGGTGCTGAACTTCATGCTGGCCGAACGCTATGGGGTAGAGCCGCGCAAGGTCGCGGCAATGGTCTTGCTCGGTAACAGCCTTAGCCTGGCCGTGGTCCCAGCGACGTTGTTCTTCGTACTTTGAGCCCTGACCGTGTGGGCAGCTAGAGCTAGGCGCTGATCTCGGCCTTCTCGATCAGTATCGGGTTGGCCGGCACATCGGAATGGCCGGCACGGTCCGTGGTATCCACTAGTTGGATTTGGTCGACCACGTCCATGCCGTCGGTGACTCTGCCAAACACACAGTAGCCCCAGCCGTCTTGGCCCGGATGATCGAGGAAGACGTTGTCACGGACATTGATGAAAAACTGTGCACTTGCCGAATGCGGGGCCTGGGTGCGGGCCATCGCGATACTACCGACCGTGTTCTTCAGCCCATTCTTCGCCTCGTTCTCGATCGGGTCACGGGTCGGCTTTTGCTCCATTTCTTTGGTGAAGCCGCCGCCCTGAATCATGAAATTGGTGATTACACGGTGGAAAATGGTGTCGTCGTAGTGACCGTCGCGGACGTACTGCTCAAAGTTCTCGCAGGTCTTGGGAGCCTTCTCGTGATCGAGCTCGATGACGATGTCTCCCATGCTGGTCTTCAATGTGATCATGTGCTGGCTCCCGAGGAAATAGTCTGAATCGTGAACGGACGGCTGAGCGTGGTAAAGGACTACTCGATGCGAGTCATGGATTCGATCAACACGGTCTCTTTAGGGACGTCGCGCCGTCCGTTACGCACACCGGTCGGCAGGTCGGCGATCGCATCGACCACGTCCATGCCCGAGACCACGCGCCCGAACACCGCGTATCCCCAACCGTCATGGGCCGGATAATCCAGGTTGGCGTTGTCCCTGTGATTGATGAAAAACTGCGCGGTCGCCGAGTGCGGATCGCCCGTGCGCGCCATGGCGACAGTACCCCGGCGGTTCTTGAGCCCGTTTTTGGCCTCGTTTTCTACTGGTTGACTGGTGGTCTTCTTTTGCATGTCGGGTCCTAGGCCACCACCTTGGATCATGAAGCCGCTGATCACCCGGTGGAAGATGGTGCCATCATAGAAACCGTCGTCGACATAGCCGAGAAAGTTTTTCACCGTTTGCGGGGCCTTGTCGTTGTCCAGTTCCAGCACAATCTCACCTTTGCTGGTCTTCATCACGACCTGCTGGCCCGCGGCGATCACTTGTGCGCCGAGCATCAGCAGGCCGAAAAGTAGCAGAGTTTGCAATGCTCTCATCGGTCATTCGGTTCCGGGTCGGAAAAGTCAGGCGGTAGTTTAGCCGCTGTCAATGCCACGACAAAACCCTCCCAGGGCTAGGGTCCGTCCGCATTGCGGGGTCGTCAGGTGAATCTGGCGCATCGGGCGGCTGCTCTTGATGACGACAGGACGCCGAATTCGTTTAGTATGCGGACCCTAGACGGTGCCCTTCGTCCAGCCGTCTCCCGGGAAAGTCATGCTGCACCTCTACAATGATTTGAGTCGAAGCAAGGAACCCTTCACGCCCCTGCGAGCGGGTCAGGTGAGCATGTACGTTTGTGGCATGACCGTCTACGACCTGTGCCATCTCGGCCATGCACGGGTGCTGGTGGTATTCGACATGGTTGCGCGCTATTTGCGCTCCATCGGCTACCAGGTGACCTATGTCCGAAATATCACTGATATCGACGACAAGATCATCGAGCGTGCCCATGCACGAGGCGAGCCTTTCCATGCCCTGACCGAGCGCTTCATCACCGCCATGCGTGAGGATGCACGGGCACTGGGCGTGCAGCCGCCCGATCAAGAACCACGGGCGACCGAGCACTTGCCGGATATCATCGCCATGATTGAGCGCCTGATCGCGCGCGGCCATGCCTATGTTGCGGATAACGATGATGTCTATTACGAGGTGCGCAGTTTCCCGGGTTACGGGCGGCTCTCGGGCAAGCCGATCGAAGACCTGCGTGCCGGCGAGCGGATCGAGCCCGGCGACGCGAAACGCGACCCCCTGGACTTTGCCCTGTGGAAGGCGGCCAAGCCGAACGAACCGTCCTGGGACTCGCCTTGGGGTGCCGGGCGGCCCGGATGGCATATCGAATGCTCGGCGATGTCGACCCGGGCCTTGGGTGACACCTTCGACATCCACGGCGGTGGAGCGGATCTTACCTTCCCGCATCACGAGAACGAGATTGCACAATCCGAGGGTGCCACCGGGCATCCATTCGTGCGCTATTGGATGCATAACGGCTTTGTGCGCATCGACGACGAGAAGATGTCGAAGTCGCTGGGCAACTTCTTCACGGTGCGCGAGATCTTGGCGCGCTATTGTCCGGAAGATGTGCGCTATTTCATCCTGAGCAGCCATTATCGCAGCCCGCTGAACTACGGCGACGAGCAGCTCGACAATGCCCGCGCGGCACTGTCGCGTTTTTACACGGCGCTGCGCGGACTGCCGCAGGCTGATCTGGCGGACGATGAGCCGTTCGAGGCCCGGTTTCATGCGGCGATGGAAGATGACTTCAACACCCCCGAGGCGCTGGCCGTGCTATTCGAGCTGGCGCGCGAGATCAATCGCACGCGGGCCGAAGATATGCCGCGTGCCGCCGCACTGGCGGCCTTGCTGCGGCACCTAGGCGGTGTGCTCGGTCTGCTGCAGGACGATCCCGAGGCCTTCTTGCGCAGTGCCGGCGGCCAAGCAACTGAGATCGCCGACACTGAAATCGAGCGCCTGATCGCACGCCGCGCCCAAGCCAAGCGCGACAAGCATTGGGCCGATGCCGATGCGATCCGCGAGCAGCTCAAACAGGCCGGTATCGTCCTCGAAGACTCGGCCAGTGGGACGACCTGGCGGCGCGCGTGAATAGCGAGCTAGGACCAGCAAATTATCGGGTATTTTATCGCGATACTGGCAATGGGCAGAGTGTGCCATCGAGTGCCCCGCAGTCGCTGCCGGCCGATCAACTGGCCGCATTGGCTGACCGCGTGTTGGTCGACGGCGATAATTTCCTCGGTGTCGTCGATCGTAACGATCTTATCCTGCAATGCTATGTCGCCAATGATCCCCAACGTCTCACCTTGGAGTTGATTTATCCCGAGGCCAGCGGTTGTCTGCGGCTGACCCGGCCGCGCGCGCAGGTATTGCAACAGCTCGCGAGCCTGCCAGAGCAGTTCGACGAGTCCCTGCTCGAGGGGGCGCAATACATTGACTGATCCGGCGTCTTTCAGCCGCTTGTCACCATCGAAGGGGAATCGCATCACCCAGATCCGGACGATCCTGCTGGACGGTGCGGTCGATGCGGCGATGGATCTGAGTGGCGTGACCCTGGTCGGCGATTATCTGGTGTTGGGCGCCGACGCAGGCCATCAGCTCCAGGTGTTGCAGCGTGAGCCCGGCCTTGATCGCTACCGTTTGCATCAGAAGCTGGCGTTGGCCAAGCAGGACCAGGAGGTCGATATCGAGGCCATTTGCTACGGTGAAGGTCATCTGTATGTGGCAGGCTCCCACTCGCGGCGTAGGCGCCGGTTGAAACCCGAACTCTCGGTACGCAAGAATCGCGAGCGTCTACTGGTTGTCGATGAGCAGGGGGCGCGTAATCGTCTCTACCGGGTGCCGTTCGACTCGGCCAGTGGGCAGCTGGGTAGCCCAGAGCACATCGATCTGTCGAAGCGCCTGCGCAAAGACCCGCTGTTGCGGCCGTTCTGTAAGTTGCCGGGTAAGGAGAACGGGGTCGATATCGAAGGGGTGGCGGTATGCGGCACCCGACTGCACCTGGGTTTTCGCGGCCCGGTATTGCGCGACAACTATGTCCCGGTGATGTCGCTATTTTTCGACCGACCTAAGGACTACATGCTGAACTTCGTGCGCCTTGAGGGGCAGGGTATTCGCGACCTGGTAGCGCTCGGGGGCGGTTTTCTGATCCTGTCTGGCCCAGTCAATGATTCGCCAGGGCCGTTTTGCCTTTGGCTGTGGGACGGGGTGGATCAAATCCCCGGCAAGGACCGCGAGGTGCTGCCGACGCGCCTGTTGGGCGAAGTCAGCTCGCCCGGCGGGGCCAATGCCGAGGGCTTGGCGCTGCTCGCCACAGAACCGGACAGCGCCGAGGTCCTGATCGTGTACGACATCAACAACACCGGCCAGGCAGTGCGCATGCGAGTCAATCTGGCGGAGTGAAGTGGGTCGACGCCTGCTCGCCGGTCGCTACCGGATGTGTGGGGTCGCGTATCCACTCGCTCCAGGACCCCGCGTACAGCCGTCCGCCAGGCAGGCCGGCGATTTCCATCGCCAGCAGGTTGTGGCAGGCAGTTATGCCCGAGCCGCACATCGCGACCGCTTCATGCGGCGGCCGGCCGTGCAATGCGGCCTTGTACAAGGCATGTAAATGTGCGGCGGGTTTGAAGCGCGCATCGCTGGTGAGGTTGAGTTGCAGCGGCAGATTGAGCGCCCCCGGAATATGTCCGGCGACCGGATCGATGGGTTCGGCGTCACCGCGGAAGCGCTCGGCGCTGCGCGCGTCGATCAGTAACAGTCCCGCATTGTCGGCGTCGAGCTGCTGCCGAATGGTGTTGCTGTCGACCACCTGAAGGTCGTCCGCGTGGCCGGGCAAGCGGCTTGCCGGGCGCGTGCTCGGCTGCGCGTCATCAGTCGGGAGTCCGGCCTGGGTCCAGGCCGGCCAACCACCGTCGAGTAGCGCGACCGGCCGATGGCCCAGCCAGCGCAGCAACCACCACAGGCGCGCCGCGATCGCCCCGCCGCAATCGTCGTAGACGACCACCTGACTGTCGGGCATGACAGCGTGGCTTTCCAGCCAGCGGCACAGCACGTCCGGGCTTGGCAGCGGATGACGCCCGGTCGAGGCGCTGACAGCGCCGGATAGTTCGCGGTCGAGGTGGGCGTAGATCGCACCGGGCAGGTGTGCCTGGGCATAGTTGCGTTCACCGCGTGCGGTATCCATGAGATCGAAGCGACAGTCGAACAGCCGCCAGGCCGCATCGTTTAGGTGGCGCGCGAGTTGCTGGCAGTCGATCAGAGTCTCGAAGGGCATTGCTACCTCGTGTCAGTTCGGGTTCAGCCGCGCTTCTCGAGTTCCAGGATCCGCTTCCAGTGTTGCTTGCTCAGCGGCATGATCGACAGGCGGTCGCCCTTGCGTAGCAGCGGTAGGTCGGCCAGCTGTGGGTCAGCCAGGCCTTTCAACTCGCGGAGCGACACATTGCGTTTCAGATGGCGTTTATAGCGAACATCGACCATGTACCAGCGCGGGGCATCGGGATCACTCTTGGGGTCGTAATACTTAGAATTCGGATCGAATGCGGTGTGGTCTGGGTAGCCCTCACGGACCACTTCCATGATGCCGACGATACCTGGCTCGTCGCAGTTCGAGTGATAGAACAACACCTGGTCGCCCTTCTTGATCTCATCGCGCAACATGTTGCGCGCCTGATAGTTGCGTACCCCGTCCCAGTGCTCGGTGCGATTCGGCATCGCCTTGAGGTGGTCGATGCCAAATACGTCGGGCTCGGACTTCATCAGCCAGTAGTGGATTGCCTTCTTTGCCATGGTTCGGGTCCGTTGTTTTCTCCTTTGATCGGCTACAGCAGATGCCGTATCCAGGCCTGCTCAATCTGCGCATTCTATCTTGCCATCCGCGGCATGGAGTTGGGATGCCTTCTGCGGAGCTTGTGCATGGGTCCTGGTGATCAGGGTGCAGCACCGCTCAGGCTTGGTTCGCCAGCTCGGCCGCCATATGCTGATAGCTCTCGAGCCGTTGTTGTGCGATCGCGCCGGCCGTGGCCGCCGCACGGATGGCGCACTCGGGCTCTGCCTGGTGGCTGCAGTTGTGAAAGCGGCAGCGACCCAGATAGGGCAGGAATTCGCGAAAGCCGCGTTCGAGCTGTTGGCGATCGAGCTGGCCGAGGCGAAAGCTGCGAACACCGGGCGAATCTATTAGCTCGCCGCCGCTGTCGAGCTGGTACAGGGTCGCCGTTGAGGTGGTATGGCGGCCCAGGCCGGTTGCATCTGACAGCCGACCCTCGAGCGCCGCCGGTTGCGGGATCAGCGCATTGATCAGTGACGACTTGCCGACCCCGGATTGGCCGACCAGAATGCTGGTCTCGCCGCGTAGGCGTTCGAGCAATGGGTCCAGGCCATGATCGGTTTTGGCACTGATCTCGACCAACGGGTAGCCGATATCATGGTAGTGGGCGAATCTGGCGCGAAACGCCGCGCTAGCCGCGGTATCCAGTAGATCCACCTTGTTCAGACAAATCAGCCCGCGCACGCCGATACGCTCGGCAGCGATCAGGTACTGGTCGAGCAGATAGCCGCTGGGCTCGGGCTCGACGGCCAGTACCACGATCAACTGGGTGATGTTGGCGGCAATCGCCTTTTGCATGCCGGCAGTGGGCCGCGACAGGGCGGTATCGCGCGGTAACACGGCGACCACAATGCCTTCATTGTCGGCCGTGGCCTGCCAGACTACCCGGTCTCCGCACACCACCTCGCCGAGGTTTGCGCGAAACACCGCATGGACTTCGCTGTCGTCGCCGCGAACCAAGAGGCTGCGCCCATGCCGCACTACCACACGCCCTAGCTGTTGTTTTGAATCACCAGCCGCGGCCGATCGCTCGGTGACCTGCTGGGAAGCACGTTGGCGTCGACGATCTTGGATCCGGGCGATGCGCGCCTTTTGCTGCTTGCTCAGGCGTCGCTGCGCCACGGGCCTTACTTGTCAAACTTGTAGTAGTTGTCGTTCAGGTGATCGACGAGTGCCGCGAGGTCCTCGGGAAACAGCTTGGTCGCCAAGTTGGCATCGCAGCGCTCGACCTGGGCCTGCAACTCGGACAGCGAAGAGACACGCCGGTCCTCGCGTGTGTAGACTTCGGTGCCGTGACAACTTGTGCACTGAGTTGAGTGGTAGTCGGCGGCATCGAACTCGGCAGCCTGTGCTGTGGCGCCTGCGATGAGCAAGAAGCCAACGGCGACCAGCTTGGATTGGTAAGACATAACGATTCCTCCCGATACGGCTAAGCAAGTTTAGAGGACAGGTGGGCAATCCGCAGCGGTGCCGGCGGATGGCTATGATAGAACGCGGAGTACAGCGGATCGGGGGTCAGGGTACTGGCGTTGTCGCGGTACATCTTGACCAGCCCGCTGATCAAAAAGCGCGCATCAGTCTGGTCGGCGGCGAAGTCATCGGCCTCATACTCGTGGCGCCGTGAAAAATACGCCGTGAGCGGGCTGAAGAAGACGCCGAACACCGGCAGGATCAGTAGGAACAATGCCAGTGCAAGGGCCGGCGAGGCATGGTCGACCCCCAGGCCACTATAAAACCAATCCTGGGCCGACAGCCAGCCGAGCAGACCGAGACCCAGCAGCGCTGTCACCGCCGAGGCGAGCAGCCGCTTGACCACGTGGCGCAGCTTGTAGTGACCGAGTTCGTGTGCCAGCACGGCCTCGACCTCATTCGGATCCAGCCCCTCGAGCAGGGTGTCGAAGAACACGATGCGCTTGTTACTACCGAAGCCGGTGAAATAGGCATTGCCATGCGCCGAGCGGCGGGACCCGTCCATCACGAACATGCCATTGCTGCGAAAGCCGCAACGCTGCAGCAGAGACTCGAGGCGCTGGCGCAGCTGGGGGTCACCGAGCGGCTCGAAGCGGTTGAACAGTGGCGCAATCAAGGTCGGGTAGGCCCAGGTAATAAACAATGAGAAGGCCATCCAGACCAGCCAGGCCCACAACCACCATAGCCCGCCGGCGCTGGTCATCAGCCACAGGAAGGCGGCGCTCAAGGGCGCCCCGAGTAGCACCGCCAGCAGGGCACCAAGCATGCGATCTGTGAGGAACCGACCCGGCGTGGTGCGATTGAAACCGAAGCGCTGCTCGATGCCGAAGGTGCGCCAGGCCGACAGCGGTAGTTCGATCAGGCCACTGATCAGCAGAGTGGCCAGAATCAGCAGCACACCTGACCACAGCGGATCAGATACCAGCTGTGAGGTCGCAACTTCCAACCAACCCAGCCCGCCGCCGAGGGTCCAGACGACCACCATGACGGCCGCCAGGGCTAGGTCCCAACGATCCGCGGCAAGTCGCGCCAGGCTATAGCTCGCCGCCCGGCGGTGTTCGCTGAGTTCGATGCTGGCATCGAAGGCGTCGGGTACCGAGTCGCGGTGCGCAATGATATGCGCCGCCTGGCGTGCGATCAGCCATAGCTGCAGCAGCAATCCAGCGACCAAGGCAAGGAGAAAGACGACGGTGATGATCTGCATGCCCAGATTCTACGCCAGGTGTCGGCGCTGTGGGCGACGCCGATCGCCGTGTACTCCCGGCCGGACTTCAATCGTTTAGACTGCGGGAGACAACGTGACCGCCGGCGGGGGCGCAGGGGATGGCAGTATCCGAGCACAATTTGATCTGGATCGATCTCGAAATGACTGGTCTGGACTCGGGCGCCGATCGAATCATCGAGATCGCGACCGTGGTGACCGATTCCGTGCTCAACGAATTGGCCGAGGGGCCGGTGTTGGCGATCCACCAGCCGGATAGCGTGCTGGCGGCGATGGACGAATGGAACACCCGTCAGCATGGGGGGTCCGGATTGACCGAACGGGTGCGCCGCAGTACGACAGACACAGCGGCGGCGGAGCAGGCGACCCTAGGATTTCTCGAGCAATGGGTGCCCAAGGGCAGCTCGCCGATGTGCGGCAACTCGATCTGCCAGGATCGACGGTTTATGGCCCGCCTGATGCCTACCTTGGAAGATTTCTTTCACTATCGGAACCTGGATGTGTCGACGCTGAAAGAGTTGGCGCGCCGCTGGGCGCCCGATGTCTACAACGGCTTCAGCAAGGACTCAACGCACCTCGCACTGGACGATATTCGCGAGTCGATTGCTGAGCTGCGCCATTATCGCGAGCACTTGTTGCGCGTCTGAGTGTGCCGCAACGGGCGGCCTAACCTGTGATCTGAAAACTCTTCGGGACGGCGATGGAACAAGGTGTGTTTCTCAGTTACCGGCGCGCGGACACCGCCGGCCATGCCGGTCGGATCTGTGATGAACTGGAACGTCGCTTCGATTACCCCATCGTGTTTCGCGATGTCGATTCGATCTCTGCGGGCAGCGATTTCGTCACAGCCCTAGAACGCGCGATCGCCCGTGCCCGCGTGGCACTGGTCCTGATCGGCGATACCTGGTTGAGCAGCACCGCCGCAGATGGTAGGCGCCGGCTCGACGATCCTGAAGACCATGTGCGGCGCGAGATCGCCCTGGCGCTCGAGCGACCCGGCATGACGGTGTTGCCCGTGCTGCTCGAGGGGGCGGCCATGCCTGGTGAGCCTGACTTGCCGGCGCCATTGCGCCGCTTAGCCCGCTTGCAGGCAATCGAGCTGTCTGAACGGCGCTGGGATCACGACATGGCGCGTCTGGTCAAGGTCCTGAAAGGGGCCGGTGTTGCGCCGCCGCGGCGCCTGCTGCCACCGACCTGGGCCGTCGTCGTGATTGGCTTGTTGCTCGCGGCGTTACTCGGGATGGCGGTCTGGTGTTGGCAGGGTGCAGGCACTGGTGCCGATCGCTATACCGGGATTTGGTATCTGCCGGACGGGGGCTTCTGGACAGTACAAGAGCGTGACGGCGAGCTGTGGGTCGAGGAGACCCACCACGAGTCGCGGCAGGTCTGGAAGCGCGGGCCGGGTTTGGTGGGCGGCGATGGACTTGTTGCCAGTCTCGAACTCGTCTTTGGGCGGCAGCCGTTTCGTTACGAGCATCGCCTGCGCCTGTCTCGGGATGGGCGGGCCTTGCTGGGGACGGTCAGTCGGTCAGACAGCGAGCGCGAATCTTCAACGGTTCTAATGCGAGATCGGCAGTGAGTTTGCCAATACGCGAATTAGGTGCTGTCTTAGTTCATGTCGGCGTGCGAAATACCACCCGGCTGGTGATGAGGGGCAAGTTACTCCATTCTTCCTTTTTTGCATCCAGCGAACCCCCGCTGGTGCGGCACCTGCCTGGGTCTGCACTGTCTTGGATGACTGAAGCATTTGTGACATAGGCCAAACGAGTCACATACTCGATTGAGCATCAGATGTAATGTTGCCTGATTATTTTAAGGTATGATTCACATGAAACCTGCGCACGCTGTGGCTAGAGTACTCCGATCTGCTGATTGTTTCGAGGAATCTGCGGTGCTTTCACGTTGATTTTCGATAGTTGCCATCGGGTAAGGCAGTGCAAAAAAGCGCTTCACTAAAGAGCAGATTTTTATTATTAATTTGATGGAGGTATGTAGGACTTGAAAGCTAAGAAACAAATAGACTGTCTTGGCAGCTTGGCCCTGATGGTAAGTTTGCTGGCTTCGGTAGTTATCTTTTCTTCTGATGCCCATGGCGAATCCATCCTGGGAACTTACCGCGACATAGATTTGAGCGAGCGCGACCTTTTGCAAGAAATTGAGGAGTTGAAAGAAACAAAAAATATAAGCGTTGACCCCGATAAGAACATCATATTTACATTGGCAGATCATCTACTCTTGCGTCGTGTCTTGGCGCACGAGGCCGAAAAAATGAACTTGATTCCTGAACAGGATTTGGAAGCAAGGCTCCAGCGACAAAGAGAGATTTGGTTATCTCAGGCACGGCGAGACTCGTTGATTAACGAGTTGACAGAGCGTGAATTGGAGGCAGCAGCGCGTGAGATCTACATTGCTCACAAAGAAGACTATATGACGGATGAACGTGTGGATGTGGCGCATATTTTAATTCGCACACGTGGCAAAGATCGGGACGTAGCGGCGTCTGAGGCGCTAGCGCGCGAATTGTATTCAAAAATAGAGGCGGCTCCAGAACGTTTTGAAGACATAGCCAAGGAATACTCCGAGGATGCGAAGACCGCTCCTAAGGGCGGTAGCCTGGGTGCAATGGCAACGGAGCGGTTGGTGAAGCAGTTTAAAAAGGCCGCGCTAGCGCTGCAGCCCGGCGAGATTTCTGAGCCCGTTGAGACCCGCTTTGGTTATCATATCATTCGGCTCAATGCGCACTTTCCGTCAGTTCAGATGCCATTCGAAAACATCAAGGGAGCGCTGATATCGGAGGCGCGCAAGCAGGCGCGCAGGACAGCGATTGAAACCCATTTGACCAAGTTGAAGAGTGGGAATGAATTCCGCTTGAACAAGCCTGCTCTGCAGCAAGCGTATGAGCAGTACTTCTCAGGCCAAGACAAATCTGTGGAGCCCATTCAATGACTGGGTTCGCTGGTTATCGAACGCATCACAAACATATCCCGCGCTTGCGATGACAAATGCCGTGTCGGCTGTTTGGCACAGCTCCCAACTATTGATTGCACTGCTTTGGAATGCAAGATCACGGCTCTGGGCCCTGGTGCTGCGCGACCTTAGGTCGCAATACGCAGGTTCTTCTCTTGGTGTCTATTGGGCACTCTTGCGGCCTCTGCTACAGATAGCGGCCTACTATTTCGCCTTCGGAATTGTGCTCGAGGCGCGGCTAGGGAAAGAACAGGGTGGGGCCGACTATGCCGTCTATCTGTTGTCGGGACTCATCCCCTGGATGTGTTTTCGGGAAGGCGTAAGCAAGGGTAGCCACAGCCTCGTCGCGGATGCCGCACTCATTAAAAAGGTGCGAGTGCCATTCGAGCTGCTCACAGCTAAGGCCGTGCTTGCGCCCGCCTTGGCTTATCTGCCGTTTATTGTGCTCGTATGGGCACTGACTGCTGCCTCGGTGGAGTTTGCGAGCTTGACTTTTCTGCTGCCTTGGATGGTGCTTCAAATATTTTTCACCTTCTACCTTGTTCACTGTATGGCACTTCTTACGGCGGTAATGCGCGACATCGGGGAAACCTGCAACGTCGTGGTCGGGATGCTGATCTTTTTCTCGCCGGTGTTGTTTCCAATGTCCCGGGTACCCGATGGATTCAAATTACTGATGTATATTAATCCGATGACACCTATTGTGGAGGGATATCACAGTATCGTGCTCGCTGGACAATTACCCTCTGCCGGGGATGTATTGGCGGGTTTCGTGTGGCTTGCCGTGATGGCCGGTATTGCCACGGCACTGCACGAACGGGCACGTGAAAACTTAGCGGACTGGTTATGAGTCGGGTAAGGCTCTCAGGCGCAGGCAAGGCGTACCGGACTTACCGACGACCACAGGATCGGCTGCGTGATTTGGTATTTGGAACGGAGTCTTTTCACGCCCAATGGGCCATTCGGGGCGTCGATCTCGTCCTGGAGCAAGGTGATTCGCTCGGCGTAATCGGCAATAACGGCGCTGGGAAAAGTACGTTGATGAAGCTGGTGGCCGGAGTGCTGACTCCGAGTTGCGGCCATGTCGAGGTCAATGGTCGTGTTACCGCGATTCTTGAATTGGGAACGGGTTTTCACCCCGAGTTTACCGGACGTGAAAACCTATTCTACTCGGCGGAGGTCTTGGGTGTGCCCCGCCAAGAGATCGTGGATCGTGCTGATGACATCCTCACCTTTTCCGAATTGGGAGACGCGATCGATGACCCTATCAAGACCTATTCAACTGGCATGGTCATGCGACTTGGCTTTTCTCTGATGACATCGATCCACCCAGACGTGCTGATCGTAGACGAAGCTCTGGCGGTAGGGGACCAAATATTCAAACAAAAATGCATCAAGCGTATGTCGGAAATCAGGGAGAGCGGTACCGCCATCATGTTCTCTTCTCACAGCATGCATCAGGTAACGCAGTTTTGCGATCGCGCAATATGGCTAGAGAAGGGAAGCACGGTAGCGCTGGGGCCGGCAGCCGAGATTGTGGACCGCTATGTGGCGGCTACTGGTAATGCAGACCAAGGGAAGCGTTCGGCCGTAAACGACATTCAACAACCTGAGGGGCAGTCCGAGAATACCCGCTGTCGCGTGACAAACGTAGAGGTACTGAATGAGGGGGGTACTGTGATAAGACGGGGAGAGGGGCTGCATGTTGCTGTCGAGTTTGAGGTGCGGGTAGCCGATCGGTACAATTTTGGGATCGCGATCGACCGTCGTGAAACCGGGCAGCGGCTCGCGGCAGAGACGGCGCGCGATACTGGGCTGCCGTCATTGCATTTCTCACCCGGAGAATATCGTGTCGAGTTCTCAATCGACACTCACCCGCTTCGGCGAGGTGGCTATTTGGTTGCCGCTGGCCTCCTGGATGAGTCGTTACTGCGGGTCGAGGGATACCGTCTAGCAGAGATTGAAGTCGAGGACCCGAGCCCCGCAAGTTCCCCGGGCATGATGCGAGTGGGAGTCCAATGGGATGTGAAACGAAGTCACTACAAGTAAATTAACATCCCCAGTATTTGAGTGTTATCTGATTCTTCGGGGTTAACATGGCGAAAGATGGGCGTCGATCCGCCGCTAAGTCGGCCACACAGGCGAACAATCAAGAGCTGCAGCAACGGCTACAAGCATTGGTTAGTCAGCGGCGCTTCGCAGAGGCCATCGTCTTGCTGAATCCGATTGTATCAGCCGACCGTCGGAACCCGATGCTGCTCCATTTAATGGCAGATCTACTCGATCGGAACGGTGAATGTGACCAGGCCGAATTGTGGTTCCGTAGGGCCATCAAGGCTGCACCTGATCAGCCGGCTTCTTACATGCATCTTGCAGACATGCTGCGCAAGCAGCAGCGGCTGGAGGATGCGGAGAAAGTCCTACGCAAGGCGGCTAGGGCCGTGCCTGGATCAGCACTGACGCACGGCTACCTAGGTGCCGTACTGCAAGAGCTGGAGAAGTTCACGGAGGCGCGGGAATGCATGCAGCGTAGCGCGAAGCTCGACCCCACGAATCCGAAGATCCACAATAACCTGGGTGTGGTGCAACACCGATTGGGCCATCCTGCTGAAGCGTTGTCGTGCTATGAGCATGCGCTACGTCTGGCGCCCACCTACAGCGAGGCGCAACGTAATTTGGCGCGGTATTGGCGCCATATGGGTGACAGGGAACGCGCCGAGCCCATCTATTGTCAGCTTGTCGACGAGCATCCTGAATCATTCGAATGTGCTCGAGAGTTGGCTGAGTACTACCTCGAAGAGGGTCGTAGCGAAGAAGCCATGCCGCTCTACAGCCGATTCGAGAGCAGCACTGACTCGAAGGTGCTGGAGACTGTGGGTAGCACACTTCAAGAGCTGGGCCGAATCGGGAAGGGGAACGAGGTGCTACAGGCCGCGTTGGCGGCCAATCCAAGTTCTGGGATTGCGTGGTTTCATTCGGTACTGGCTATGGAGAAGACACATTTGCAAGAGGTGTTACCGATCATTCACCAAGCACTCGCCGACGAGACCGACGACGAGATGAATCGACTGCATTTGGCGTTTGCGCTGGGCAGGGCTTATGAGCGGCTCAAGTTACCGGCAGAGTCTTTCCGATACCTGTCCGAGGGCAACGCGCTGCGGCGTTGCGGGTACGATTACGACACCGCTAGGGATCATCAGCATTTCGAAGCGATCAAAGATACATTTCGTACCGAAGAAATTAAACGCTGGCAAAGCGGTGGGTTCGCGGATGCTACACCGATCTTCATTTTGGGCATGCCGCGTTCCGGTACCACCCTTGTTGAACAGATTCTTTCGAGTCACCCTGAGGTGTTTGGTGCCGGTGAACTCACGCTGTTGCCCAAGGTTGTCCACGAACATCTGACTAGCCGGGGAGGGTTCCCTGCTGGTGTTGCGTCATTGACAGATGTAGAGCGGTACGCGATGGGCAAAGACTATGTTGAAGGATTACGTCGATTTTCTACACAGGCACGTTATATCACTGACAAGATGCCCCATAATTTTTTTCGGGTTGGCTTGATTCGGGCAATCCTCCCAGCAGCTAAAATCATCCATTGCCGGCGCGATCCACGAGATAATTGTTGGTCGATTTTCAAACAAAACTTTTCCGGCTACCACCCTTATGCATATGACCTCAAGGAATTGGGCCAATATCACAGAATGTATCAGGATCTGATGACGCACTGGCAGATGCAGTATGAGGGAGAGTTGTTAGATTTGGATTATGAATCGTTAGTAGCGGAACCTCAGAAGCAGATTAGGGATATCTTGGCGTTCTGCGATCTGGAGTGGAACGAGGCATGTCTTGCGTTTCACCAACAAGATCGAAGTATTCGAACCGCTAGTAAGCTGCAGGTGCGCCAGCCGATGTATCAGAGTTCTGTTGCAAGCTGGGAACAGTTTCGTGAGCAACTTGATCCACTACTGGAAGTGCTTGAAGCCTGATCTCTGTGAGCGGAAGGCTCGACAGGTTTTACTCAAACCGGGTTGGCCACCAATCACGGTTTAACATGGCGTTGTCAAGCTCGCCCACGTTGTGACTTGAAGCCACGTGATCATGAGGTTGTCGAAAAGAATGAATCCACACTTGTCCCACCGGCAGCAAGGTTACGCACTCTTGAACGGCCATGGACTCGAAATCGGCGCACTGCATCAACCCGCGGTGCTACCAAAGAACTGTTCGGTAGTCTATTCGGACATTTGCACGAAAAAAGAAGGCGCCACGGTATTCGGCGAGATCGACTCGAAAGGTATGGTTGAGGTCGATATCATTTTTGATCTTGACCGAGACGATCCGGGTAGCTTGGCTGAGGCGCCGTTCGACTTCGTCATCCTCAACCACGTCATCGAACATCTCGCGAATCCCATCCGGGCCGTGGGAGTCCTGTTCGAATTGGTCAGCCCGTCTGGCCAGGTGCTGATTTCGGCACCCGATAAGGATTACACCTTCGATCGCGATCGTGCGCTCACGCCTTTCGAGCATCTCCGAAGGGAGTATCACGATGGCGTGACAGAGGTGTCCGACGATCACTACGTGGACTTTTTACGTGGCGTACACCCGGAAATCTTTGAGCATCCCGACATCGATAGGTTGCTACCGCAGCACATTGCTAACGTGCGACGTCGTCGTGAGCATGCCCATGTGTGGTCCAGTACCAGTTTCCGTGAGTTCATGGACCATGCCTTAAGACTCTTAGGAATTCGTGCGACCCGGCTGTTTGAGCATTATGGAGATCAAAATGGTTTCGAGTATTTTTCGGTTTGGCGCAAGGAGGCGTAACTCATCCCCTGATCCGCCGAAGCATACAGTTGGGCCTGAATCGCGGCGCAAGCTCGTTTTCTTGCACATTCCGAAGACCGCTGGGACATCGTTTCGACGCATCCTTGAGCACAATTACCCTGGTCCGAAGTTAGTCAGTCTCTATTGTCACTTTCCCTTCGACGATGAACTTACGCAGCGGCTTCGGGCGCGGGCCAGAGTAGCCGAGGCTTTTGTAGGGCATATACCCTTTGGTGTCGACCAAGCTTTGGGAGTTAGCGCAGACTATGTCACCTTTCTACGGCATCCGATTGAGAGAGCAATTTCCTATTATCGGCACAATGAGCGCCACTCAGATAGCCCTCACTATCACCAGCTCAAGCAGGGCATATCGCTAGTAGCCCTGCTGCGCGCTGGGCAAATGCCCGAGATGAACAATAATATGACGCGAATGCTAGTGGGTTCGCGAGACAACAGCATACTCGATGATGATGCAGTGTTAGACCGAGCCTTGCGCAATTTGAAGGAGCGGTTTGTCTTCGTGGGCGTCACAGAGAGGTTCGATGAGTCACTGAAGGTTTTGGCTGACCGGCTGGATTGGCCCGCCGGTGGCCAGATCCCGCAACTAAACCAGGCGCCGCAGTGTGCGAGCGCGCCGGTATCCGAGGAGACTCTAGAATGTATATCTCACTATAATCGCCTTGATGCGCAGCTTTATAGCTACGCGTGTGAGAGGCTTGCGCGCGATATCGATAGCATCTCCTGATTTGGTGAGTTTTGTCCGATTTGCGAAGCGAATCAGAGCTTTTGGGTTTGTTCGGTGGTGGCCAGATTTGGCAACTAATCACAGCGTCTTCATATACTCGACCAAGGCCCAGCGTTCTTCTTCGGACAGGCCGCTCGCAAAGTCGTGACCCTAGGACGAGTTGGCGCGCTCATTGGTGTCGTGCAGTGTGCCGGTGCGTTCCGCCTGCGGCCCCTCGGTCACGAAACCGACCTTGATCGGGTCGTAGACGTCGTAGCCGCGATAGAAGCGCTGCGGTCGCTGCTCTGGCGGCAGTAGCAGGTCGTACAGGGTCGGCACCGAACCATTGTGCAGATAGGGCGCTTCCAGCCAGATACCGTCGAGAAATTGCGCCACATAGCCGGTTAGCGGTTCTTCGACCAGCCCTTTGCGTTCGATACCCATGTCCTCGGCCACTTGATTGGCCTCACGCGCGGCTTTCTCGTTCCAGGTATCGAGACGTTCGCGGTCGGTCCCGACCTCGGCCACTGGGACCACCGCCCCGGTGCGCTTGCTGGCGTGGCAGCTGGCGCAACGTTGTGCGAACAGTTGTTCACCCTGGGCGGCCTTGGTCTGATCTATGGGGAACGGATAGCTGGGGGCTGGTTTGTTCGATAGGTAGTCGACCAGCCAGTCGATATGGCCGAGAAAATCGTCTTTGTCCTTGGGCTCTGCGCCCATCAGCCCAAGTGCCGAGTCGATGATCACCGAGTAGGCATTGTGGCTGTCGCCGGCGAAGTTCATGCGGTGGCCGTCCTCGGCGCGGTATTTTTTTAGATTCCAAATCGATGGCATGTCGGTCGGTCCGAAGCTATCGTCCATCGGCCAGCCGATCATGAAGTACTTGGTGAGATTCATGGCATCGTCGCGCCCGCGGCCCCATTCCGGGAAGTCGTGACGATAGATCCATTCAAACTGTTGCTCGCGTTCGATCAGGCGCTTGCGAGTGATCGGGATAATCAGGAAGCGATAGGCGAGGCGATCGATCCAATCCAGATCGGCGCTGCGATCGATCTCCTCCATCAAGGTGTCGGCGTTGAAGCGTGGGTCCTTTGCGCAGTCGACCAGGAAGCGGAAGAAGGCCTCGAGGTTGAGCGTGTGGTTGGGTCCGGTAGGCACCAATACTGGATTGCTATCGTGCTTCGTCCGGTAGCTGGCGGTATGGCATACCGCACAGGTATTGGCCACGCGATCGAAGCCGATGCGGCGCTTCGAGAAACCGATCGGCAGTTCCTCGCCCGGTTCCCAGGCGACGCCGAAGGCGGCATAGCCACCCGGCCCGGGCAACTTGTCGGGAAAAACGCGGGGTAGCACATAGAAGATCCAATACGGGATGCCGGCGTCTTGTTCGGCACCGATCGAGCCGTATTTGAAGCGCTCAACCGGGTCACCGAATGCCTGTGCCGGATGGACGCGCATGAATCGGTCCCAGCCGATGTATGCGCCCACGGCACCTAGGATTAACAGTAGGACAGCGGTCACTTTCAGCCAGCGCCAGAGTCGCCTAAACAGTTTCATCGCTAACTCCTGTCAGAAATTTTTCAGGTATTCGATCAACGCCCATTTCTGGTCGTCTGACAGTTCGGTACCGTAGGCGGCGCCTTCATGCCCACTATTGCCGTTGCCGGGAATCGAGGTGTCATACAAGAAGAAGTTGCGGCCGTTCTCTTCCGCCACGTCGTCGACGAAGCCAAGCTCGACCGGGTCATAGCGGTCGTTGCCGCGCCAGAAGCTGGCGGGTCGCTGATCGACCGGCTGTAGCAGGTCCCATAGGGTCGGCACTGAACCATTGTGCAGATAGGGAGCGCGTAGCCACAGACCGTCCATGGGTGCATTGGCATAGCCGAAGGTCTTCTTGAAGTGCTTGAACCGATACTCGGTGCCCGCATACGGCGTGCCCAGGTTCGCGGCCAGCTCTGGGGTGAACGAGTGTAGTCGGTAAGGGTCAGTGCCGATTGAAATTAGAGATACCACCAGGCCGACGAAGCGGCCGGTGAAATCGCTACCTGAGAGGCCATGGCAATCGGCGCAGTATTGTTTGTAAAGCGGTGCGCCTTTTTTGGCGAGTTCCTGGTCGATCGGGAAGTGATCGCCAAAGGCGGGTGGGGTGGCTGTAGCGTTCCAGGCCTGGATGCGGGCGATCGAGGCATGATCGATCAGGCGCGGTGTGGCTCCAGTGCCGAACGCGGCGTTCAGGTTACGCTCCTCGACGCTGTCATTGTTGCCGTCCCAGTGCAGTTGCATCCCTTTCTTCTTGGCCTGGTTCCAGATGGTCGGAAAATCCGCCGCACCAAGCAGCTCATCCGGGTGCAGTTTTTCGATCGGAAAGTTGAACAGGGCCTTAGCCGAGTTGAACGTATCGACCCGGCCGGGTCCCCAGTCGGGCTGCGCATGGATAAAGCGCAGCCGCCCGAGCAAGCCGGCGACCCCGTCGCGCATCAGATGCACCGCGGCCGGGTAGACCGCGTACTTGTCGAGCAAGTCCAGATCGGCACCGGCCGCTTGGATATGCGGAACGATCTGTTTCGGGGTAAAGCGCCGGTCGGCGACACAGTTGTACATGAACTTTTGGAACGCCATCAGATCGAGGTTGTTGGCACCCATACCGACCACGATCAAGGGTTCGGCATCCGGTGCGGTGCGCACGGTAGCGGCATGGCAGGCGGCGCAATTCAGAAACACCCGGTCTATTCCAAACTGGCGCCGTTTAGACATTCCGATGGGCAGGTCTTTGCCCTCTTCGAAGACGAAACCGACTGACTCATAGCCGTCACCCGGCAGGTGCTCTGCGCATACTTGGGGCAACACTTGCCAGATCCAGTACGGGAAACCCAGGTTGCGCTCACCGCCGGTGGAGCCGTATTTAAAGTGTTCGACTGGGTCCTCATAGGCGACCGGCTCATCCGGCAGAAAGCGTTTTGCCAGGTAAATGGTCAATATCCCGGCCAACACCAGCGGGATCAGCAAAAAGAACACGAGGATTGGGCAGAACCGGGACCTCTTGGATTTTTTCTCTGCGGCTGTCGTCATGATTTTTTCCTCGGCGCATCAACCTGTGGGGAGGCAGCGACGGAGTTCGACATAGGACCGACTGCGGATGGTCTCGCGGGCCGGCAAGGGTTGGGCGTTTTGCGCGGCGATGTCCTCTAGCGCATGCCGCAGTCGGGTCAGCGACTCACGGGTCCAATGGGCAAGTGTCACGCTATCCAGTCCGACGAATCCACGTGGCGGCATGGGTGTCTTGGGTCGGCTCGCGGTGTCGAGATCCCACATCGCCAGCCGATACTGGATGCGCTCGGCGCAGTGGGCGATACGGCGCATCGCCTCATGTGCGTTGCCAGCCAGGAAGTTCGGCGGAAACGGATCATCGGAACGATGGCAGGCGGCACAGAATTTCAGGAAGGGGGCCAAGTGTGGGCCTCCATCTGGCGACGCTAGTTTCGGCGTGCCGACCGCGGATGGGCCTTCATCATTGCAGCACCAGCTGAGCGCGGGCTGGTTCAATGCGGCGAATAGCGGTGGCAGCATGCGGGTGCGCGAGAAAGGCTGATTGGTGAGCACCTGTGCGGGCGAATTCTTAAGTTGCAGGACGGCTGCAGTTAGCGTCGCGGCGTCATGCTTGATGTGCAGCCTAATCTGGCCGCGCTCGCTGGTTGATGCGGCGGGTCTTAGCTGTAACCCGTCTAATGCATCGCCGTTTGCTAGGCGCACACGCAGTGCCGAACTCGGACGATACAGCTCGGCTTGCCAAGCACCATCTGCAGTGGCCTGACCTCGCAGCCGAACGCCGCTCAGCACTTGCCCACGCACCTGTAACTGGCGCAGACGGCCGTTGATCGATTTGTCGGCCTGTGCCAGGCGCAGCCGGCCCTGAAGCCGAACACTTGGGCCTTGGCAGTCGAGCTTGATACGGGTGAAGGACTCGCCCGGTAGCCTTTTGGCGGTGCAGTCGGCGGCGAGCTGTTCTAGCTCGGCGGTGCTGGATTGCAAGGCCCGGTCCAGACGTTGGATGTCGCTTGTGGCGAGAAACTGTCTGAGTCCGACGATCGCGCGCTCCACCCAGGCGTCGGACTCGGGGTTCCAGAGCGCGAGCGGCGGGCGCGGCTCGAGGGGTTCGAATTGGGCGGTGACATTCGCCCGTGCAGCCAGATCGATTGCTGCCAGATCCGGTCGCGCCGCGGCGGCCAGACCAATTTGGCTCAAGGGCTTGCGGTTCGGGACATCGGGATTAGGCAACCAAAGCCCTTCCGGCCACAGAGAGACGCGGATCTCCTGCATGGGTGCGCGCAGTGTTTGGCGATAGTCGTCGGAATCATGTTCGAAGCTACGCTCACCACTCAGCGCATAGTGCAGTGCACGGGTCAGCAGGGCAGACCGGCAGTCGGCGCCCGGCTGACCCAGGCCGCAACCCTGGCCCCAACGTAACTGTGTGAGTGCGAAATCGTTGGCCCGGTCGGTCGCGTTGTCGATGGCATAGGCGAGATCGACGCCGATTTTGGTGTGCAGGCCATAGAAGTCGCCACCAACCGAGTCCAGTGCAGCGGCGATATCCGGATTGGCGTTGGTCTCATCCCACAAAGGGCGAGCAAACAGCGGCGCGGCGTTCTGGTGGCAGGCCAGACATACCACCCGTCGCGCATAGCGGACCTGCGCCTCACCACCGGCACGGTAGTCGTGCACGATCTGAAACTCAAAGCGCCCGGCGTCTTCGTTGTAGCTGATCACCTCGAGTATGTTGGCTGTTTCGAGGTAGCCCAAAAACAGTCGGTCACGCAGCAACAGGCCGGCCTCACCCGGTCGGACAGCCGGGTCGGTGTCGACGGCGATCACCGCGCGCGGCGACGCGAAGTAGTTCGGCGCTGCGGCCTCGCGTTGCAGTGAGCGGCCGAGCGGGATCAGCACGGCCTTCAACGGCTGGTCCAGGTAGGCATGGTCTTGGTCCAGCTGACCGGTGATTTGATCGAGCAGGGCTTGCAACGGGAAGGGCACCCGCTGCTTGCCATTGTGCAGCGTCAGTCGATCGAACAGGGAGCGTCCCTGGGGGGGAAGGTCGGGTCCGGGCGGGTGCGGCTCCACCACCCAGGCCGGACCGGCAGCGGCGGTGCCGCAAACCAGGAAGGAGCAAAGCAATAGAGAGTGCGCGCTTCCGATAGCCACCGCGACATCCCTCCGCCCTCAACCTCCGCGTGCAACGAGTCGACCGGGACCCTGACCGCCGGGCCAGCAGTCCTCGGCGGCCTCCCCGGTTGCCTCGAAATCCTTGGCGGTGGCATCGGCCACTGACTTGTTGTAGAGCGTGAAGTTGAGCAAGAAGACATGCCCCATGTAGGCCCGCCCGAGGTAGAAACCAGGCCGTACCATGCGGATCTCATCGCGGATCTTCAGTCCGCGACGTCCGGCCAGGAAGTCCGGTCGCTCTTGGTAACCGGCGATCTCGTCGTTGAAGGCATAGTCGATGATGATCGACTCACGACGCGAGTCCAGCAGGCTCTGGCCACAGTACAGCTTGGCTGGAAACAGTAACCAGGCATCGTCTTGGAACAGGCCGAGGATCTTACGCCCGGGAATATCGGTCTTGGGCAAGGCACTCGGATCATCGACCAGCAACTTGAGTAGCTGCCGGTCTTGGATCATGTTGCGCAGCAGGCGTTCGTCGCGATAGAAGACCTTACCCTTCCAGAGCATCTGGCCGATCGTCTCTAGGCTGCTCAGCTTGAAGTTTACCGCCAGTCCCTTGAGTCCGCCCATGAGTTCGGCGAGGCGTCGGGCGCCGCCACCGTCGGCGAAGAAAAAGGTCCCGTTGTAGGCGCCATCTGGGATCGGGCCAGCGGTCAGCCGGGCGTAGATCTGGTCGATCTGCTCCTGATCGAGCGCAGCCAGATTGTCCGGCGTCAATTTCATCAAATCGGCCGGCCCGAGTGGGAGCTCATGCTCGACCCGGGCGAGATCGGGCTTGGTCTGATATTCGTCGCCATAGCCCAGGAAGGGCACGTCCGGTGGGGCTACGTCACCGCAGCCGACGAGTAGTAGCGACATGGCCAGTGCTGGGAGAAGCGACCGGTGGGGCATAGTGATTCTCCTTCAGAGCGTCGCCAGAAATGCGGTCAGTGCCCGCTTGTCATCCGTCGATAGGTCTTCGCCGAAGCGGTGGCCGGCGTTTTCTACCTTGGCTGTGCAGGTGCTATACAGGCTACCGAGCAATGGCAATTTTTCGCCGGCGATCGCCACCAGTTGATCGGGTTGGTCCAGCACCGCATTGGTCAGGGCCGCGATCTCTTTGGCGGCCGCCTTGGCCTCGCTGGGGCCGACGCGTTGCACCATGCGTTCTTGGAGGCGGGCGCTGTCCAGTCGAGACAGCACCATGTCGCGCAGTAGCTCCTTGTGCTGGAAGCTGCCGTACCAACCGACCGGCGTGCCAACCGGCACTTCGATCTCGATGCCCATCAGGCGCTCTTTCTCGCCGTCATATAGCTTGGGTCCGATGGCCCGCCGGATCGGGTCGGTGAGCTGTGTGATCTTTGGGATCCGCTGGTCGGGATTGAGCAGCAGGCGGACCGACTCGAGGAATAATTGATAGCGACCCTCGACCGACGGATCGTAGGCGACGCAGTCCGGCGGATTGGATAAACGCTTGCCATCGGCGTCGACATAGGGCGAGCGATAGAACTCATCGTTCGGATCACTCGGCTTGCCGCACAACTCCGGGCCGATCGCATTATTGTGCATGAAGGGCGCATGGGCCCAGAGATCGACCAAGGAGATGTTGCGATAGTAGCCGCGGCCACCGCCGGTTTCATCGGCCTGGTTGACATCGGGTTCGCGCGAGCGATAGGTCTCGGAGGCGAACTCTTCATAGATGTGCCCGGCCATGTGATTGGAATGCAGCGATCGGCAATTGTAGGTGCCGACCTCGGACGCCGGCGTGGCTTGGTCGTTGCCCAGCCAGTCTTCACGCACCCCGGGAGTATCAGAGGCCTTATGGAAATCCCGCGCCTCGACTGGGCCGTCCTGGCTCGAGTGGCAGCGTGCGCAATTCTGCGCGAACACTTGGCGGCCACGATCAAACGTGCCCTCCCCAAAGTCGGCTTCTAGGGTATCCACCCAGTCGTCCAGATCGGTCAGGCCTTTGGCCTTCCATAGGGGCGTCGAGTAGGCCTTCTTCGATAGCAGGAAACTCACCACGTCGTGAGCGCGGTCCTCGATCGCGCGGAAGCTCGGGCAGTCACGACGGCACTGGCCGATGTCAAACGGTGTTTGTCCGAAATTGCGTTGCTGAGGATCGACCTGGTAGAGATCGGTCAGGTGGTTCAGCCAACATTGCTCCGAGCAGGAGCCGATGTTGATGTACACGCGTTGCACCGCCAACAGGTCGCCGACCGAGTCGCCACCGCCCTTGAGGATGTGGAACACCGTCTCGCGCTCGGTGCTCTTATTCCAGCACTTGTCGGTCTTGCCAGGTTCGCACCAGCACTCGCGCGCATTAGCTTGCTCCGGGCAGCTGTTAGTCGGGCGCCAGCGATCGATCAGCTCGTCTTCGAAGCGCGGCCGCTGCAGCACATTGATAAGTGCATTGACGGTGCCGGGGTTGTTGACCTGGTCGGTCGGAACGGCCGAGGTGTCAACCGCGCCTGGACGCGTATGCGAGAAGACTTGCCATTGCAGGCTGTCTTCGCTCATCCCCGAGACCATAAGTTCGGACATCCGAGAGTATTGGTTGCCGATGGCGCCGATCAGGTTTTCCCACTTGGGGTTGGCGATATCGTCCGGCGGGTTATTCGGGTCGAACGCAATATGGCAGCTGCCACAGGACATGCCGATCAGGAAAGGCGGCTCCACTGAGGCGTCGGCCAGTTTCTTGGCCTGGTAGCCGGATTGACTGGGGTCGTCCGACATGCGGCGCGCAAAACCCTCCCAGGTACCCAGTGATCCATCATTGACCTAGCACCAGGCATCGGCATCGAAACGAGGGTTGGGAAACTTTCTCAGCCCCATCGCGCCGGTCGATGTGCCGAAGGCCATATGGCAAGGGTCTTCGCGCAGGCCGTCACCCTTGTGCGGGTGATCGTCCGGCATGGGTGGGTCGACGAAATCGCAGGCCGGGTCGCGGTAACCGCTGCGACCAACGAACTTCAACAGCTCGTCATCGCCATAGCACCATTCGAAGCCGAAGGTCTCGTCGAGACTCTTGGCTGGACAACCCGCGGTGCCTGGCATGCAGCAGCCGGGATTGTTCACTAGTCCCCATGTCTTGAAGCGCTCGTCGCGTTTGTCTGCGCGCAGTACGCGCCACCAGTCGATCAGCACCCCCATGCGCTGTTGGAACACGTAGGTGTGGAACCGGTCGTTGCCGGCAGTGGCCTTGTACCAGATTTCGCGTCCGGCGCGCTCTTGTGGCGTCAAGTCGGCTGCGCCAGCATGAAAGCCCGCATCGCTGTAGGTGACTGGTGTGGGATCGGCAATCGATTGGCCGATGGAGCCGAGCAGCAGCATGGCTGCCCCAATGATCGAAAGACCACGGATGCTCATCGCACGTTCTCCTCACTGATTGCGTTGGCGCCAGCTCGCGGCCATCGCCGGTCTCTTGAAGCTCAATCGCAGACCAGCCAACAGAATACTGCTTGTCACGACCGCCTGCGACTAAATCAACGGCCGGTGAAGTCAGCGGGTCATCCCCCGTTTCGATGTCCTTTAAGTATTAGATGTCTGTCCTGGAAACATCAAGCCAATTGCACCCGCTCAGATCTGTGCAAAAGTGCGAAAACGCACACAGCCATGGAATTGGCGTAGGACCTCTAGGGCGAGCTTGATGCGGCCTGCTACACGCGCTGTGCTTGCGACCTTGCCGTCTTGTGACCCGACAGCCCGTCGATCTTGACAGCTATGTGCTGCAAATCAGTATGCGGGATTGCGAAGCACCAGTCCGGCGCGTGCAACGGCGGCTAGGCGGCGGGTTGGGCAGCAAGGGCGCCGTCGAAGCGGGCGCTGAAATGGCAGACCTCGGCACCCATCGCACAACATGCGGATTCGGTAACCCTGGTGCGGCGGTCGATCAGCGACTGAAAAATACGTTCGAATGTTGCTGCGTAGAAATGGCAAACCGGCGCAGCAGAGCGTTGGCCGCGGGCCAGCGGTGAGTTCGCTATGGTGATTGTCAGGCCGCCGGCGACGCACTGATGCGAGAATCTGCCGCTACCGACGAAGGTCCAGGCGTGTGCAGAGATGGCTTTGGCCAGTATGCGCGCTGCGATCGCCTTGGGTAGCCGCGGCAGGAGCGCCCTGGCAACGCCTGGGATACGATGGTGTAGCACATAGTCGCCAGTCAGTTGGCCGGCGAGTCGGGTGACCTTTGCAAAAGGTGCAGGTCCGAGCTGATCGCCACAGGTGCGATACAGCGCGATGACGTCGGCTTCGTCCACCAGCTGGTCGGGCGGCTGGTCTAGATGCCTCAACTGCCCGGCCGCGTCGAACACGGCCCGCGTGCTTTCCTTGCCATGCAGGGAGTCAATGGCCTCGGCGAGGCGAATGATGGCGTTCGGGCCGATGCGAGCCGTTTGATCGGTGACCTTGGTTGCATTCGATTCGGCAGTTGGGCGTTCCGGAGTCAACGGATGGATCCTGCAGGCTGTGGATTGGAGATCGGCGGCCGGATCGAATTTCACTCTCGCACATTTGGCGCGCCTGGGCGTTGATACAGGTCAACGGCGCTGGCGGGCTAGCCGTCGCCGTTGGGCGACTATTGCGATGGCCCGCGTTGCGCTTGGGACAGCAGGTCGGTCACACCCTGTTATCATTGTACTGCCCTTTTAATCGTGAATCGACGATTGATAACTATCCTGATGAAGTGTGCGAGATGATCGATTACACGGGTCCATCGTGTGCACACCCAATCCAGCTCAGCCCTGTTCGCGCGAACGCCTTGGGGGCCACGTGCCTCACCCTCGCCAGTTTGGAAGGGCTCGGCTTGCCGGTGGATCCATGTTGAGTTGGGGTCTGTGGTGGACAGCGGTTCGCCCACGCACCCTTTCGTTGTCGCTTACTCCGGTGATAGTGGGCAGCGCCCTGGCATGGTACGAAGGTGCTGCGATTGCTTGGGCGCCGCTATTGGTTGCGGCGCTTTGTGCATTGCTGATCCAGGCCGGGACCAATTTGTTCAATGATGCCTCGGACGCCGAGCGTGGTAACGATGGCCCTGATCGTGTCGGGCCGCTGCGCATCACGGCGGCGGGGTTGGCGACCGCCGCGCAGGTGAAGCAGGCCGCCTGGGCCTTGTTTGCGGTGGCTTTGCTGGGTGGTCTGTATCTAGTCTTACATGGGGGCTGGCCAATTCTCGCCCTGGGCCTGGCCTCTTTGTTGGCGGGCTGGGCCTATTCAGGTGGACCAAGGCCGCTGTCCTACACGGCCTGGGGCGAGGTCTTCGTGATCATTTTCTTCGGGCTCGCCGCGGTCGGTGGAAGCTTCTATCTACAGCATGCCTCGCTTTCGTTTGTGGCAGTGGCTGTAGGCTTTTCGCTCGGTCTGCAGGCGGCTGCGGTGCTGCTGGTCAATAACGTCCGTGATCTCGAAAGCGATCGCCGTGCGGGCCGTCGTACCCTGGCGACACTGACCACGACGGAAAGTGCGCATTGGCTATACGGCGTGATGATGCTGGCGCCGTTTCCAATCTTGGCGGTGGTGCTGGGTGCATCCGAGCTTGGTCCGGTGTGGCTGGCTTTGCCGTGGTGTCTGTGGCTGGTGTGTTGCTTCTGGCAGATGCGGCCAAACCCCGAGATGAATTTGCAGTTGGCACGCACGGCGCAGAGCCAAGTGCTGTTGGGCGGGCTGCTGGTGATCGCATTCGTAGCAGCAATGCGCTGAATCTCATATCGCTTTTAGCCTTGCGTAGCCATGGTCTGGGGCCCGTGGTGTCGTCACCTATGGGATGCTCGGTGCTGTTTTGGCTACCCAGGCTTGAGAGCAGCGCGTTTTTTTCGAACCTGCTATCGCCGATCCTTGCTGTGTATTTGAAATGAAGGTTTTGTGAAATTTTTACAGCGCGCCGGGGGTGCAGCGCGCACTAGCGTGAAATCTTGGACAGATGTCGCGATGTTGACTGGTTGCTTCAAGGGAATAAAGCGAGCGATAGGGCTATCTTTTCCGATGTGTGTACGGTTGAAATGTTTATGTTGGGTCACTACGTTTACAAAACATGTTCAATGAAACCTCAGGAGCGATCTCATGAATGCATCCAACAAAGTCTCGGATTCGATGTACGGCTGGGTTTTGATAGGTGGTCTTGCAATAACCTTAGGGCCCCTGGCTGCACCCCTGTTTGGCCCAAGTGGGAGTGATTCGCAACTCAGCAGTGGTCTGGCGAGCAACCCCTTAGCAGCGCATGATACGACGAGGAACCTTCCCCAAAACGGCACTGGCCAACAGCTGCTAGACATCGCTGCCAGCACCGGGTCGCTGGATGTGTTCGGCCGCGTTATTCAGGCGGCCAACGATGCTGATCTGCTCCGGGTCGATGGGCCCTTCACCCTTTTCATGCCAGTCGACGAGGCATTTTCCTCGATGACAGGTGAGCAATTGTCCTCGCTGCTCAGCGACTCGGACTCGCTGCGGTCATTCGTTGAAACTTATATCGTTCCCGGACATGTCTCCGCCACGGATTTGATGACCAACAAGACGGTGGTCTCACTTGCTGGTGATGAGATCGCTACCAGTGTCGGTTCCGAGATCCAGGTTAACGATGCCAATGTCATCGCCACCGAGGTGGCGCAAAATGGCGTGATCCATTACGTAGATCGACTCCTGTAAAAGGCCCGCGATCGCGGATCTAGTGAGACTGGGGGGCGTCCCGTGCTATGCGTGGGACGCCCCCTGCTTTTCGTTTGATTGTTTTTGTGGCCAGCAGCTCGCGAATGGCCGAGCTGCTGGCGTTGTTCTCTTCATCGACCATCGACATGCTCGATAGCGGATCGGCCTCTAGATTGACCTGAGAAGCTGACGCCACCCCAGGGTAGCAAGCTACACCAATCGCCATCGGCCCAGTACCTCCATGGCCCCCTAGATCCCCTAAGCCGGCTTTTGCTGGCGCTGCAGAGCCTTTTGCCGCCTTTAGATAACGCCCCTCGACGTTGCTAAACTCGCGCACGCTAGCCACCCGGTGGATGTGCCGACGCCTCCGAGCCTGATCATGACAGCGACCAAGCCAAGCAAGCCTGCTACGACCGCGTCATCGGCGTTGGTCGAGCTGCATGTCGCCCGCGACGGTCGGGTAACCCTCGCGTTTTCTGGTCGCTGGTGCATCGACGAAACCCTGCCGTTGCTGGGCGATGTGTTGCAGCAGCTGACCGACGTGAGCGATTTGCGCTCGGTCGCGTTCGACAGCAGTGCCCTCAAAGCCTGGGATTCTGCGCTGCTCGGTCATCTGATGGGCGTTATCGACTGGTGCCGTGGTCGCGGCGTTGACGATGAGCGGGACGGCTTACCGGATGGCGTGCAGGCCCTGCTGCGCTTGACGGAAGAGGCGTCAGAGCACGCCGACGCGCGGCACGATGACAAACCCGAGCATTTTCTCGAACGCCTTGGTAGCGAGGCGGTTGCCATTGTGCGGTCGACTGGGGAAATCATCGGGTTCATCGGTAAATCGGCGCTTGCCGTGCGCAGGCTGGTTAAGCGACAGGCACGGTTTCGTTCTACCGACCTGTGGCTGATCATTCAGGAGACTGGCGCGGATGCGCTGCCGATTGTCAGCTTGGTGAGCTTCTTGGTCGGTCTGATCCTGGCGTACATCGGCGATCAACAGCTCGAGCAGTTTGGTGCGAACATCTATGTGGCCAATTTGGTGGCATTGGCGATGGTGATCCAGATGGGCGCCTTGATTACCGCGATCGTATTGGCCGGGCGTACCGGCGCGGCCTATGCCGCACAGCTCGGTACCATGCAGGTCAACGAGGAGATTGATGCCCTGCGCACCCTGGGCATCTCGCCGATCGAGTTTTTGGTTCTGCCGCGCTTGATCGGCCTGATCCTGATGACGCCGCTGCTGGCGATTTACGCCGATCTGATGGGCATCCTGGGTGGTTCTGTGGTCTCCATGACAGTCGGTGGCTTGACCGCTGCCGAATACTTTACGCAGGCCCAGCAGGCCGTCGGCTTCAATCATGTCGCCCAGGGTCTGATCAATGCGACGGTGTACGGTGCGATCGTTGCGATTTCCGGTTGTCTGCGCGGCATGCAGTGTGGACGAAGCGCGGCATCGGTGGGTTTGGCGACGACCTCGGCGGTGGTGACGGCGATCGTCTTCATCACGATTGCGGCCGCCGTGCTGACCGTCGTTTTCAATGCGGTGGGCTTCTAGAAGGTGGTCCACGGTGACCCCCATATTGAATTGGATGATGTTGCATTGGCCTACGGTAGCAATGTCATCCAGCGGGACCTGAGTTTTACGATTCGACGCGGTGATGTGTTCATCATCATGGGGTGTAGCGGTTGTGGCAAGAGTACTGTGATGCGCAGCCTCACCGGCTTGCTGGAACCCCAGTCGGGGCGCATTTGCTACAACGGGACGAGCTTCTGGGAGCTGACCGAGTCAGAGCGCAAACGCCGTATGCGCCATTTTGGTGTGATGTACCAGAGCGGTGCCCTGTGGAGTTCGATGACCCTGCGCGAGAATGTCGAGCTACCGCTGGAGCAGTACACCGACCTCAGCGGAGCGCAGATTCGGGAGATCGCGGCCTACAAACTCGCGCTGGTGGGGCTCAACGGCTTCGACGATTATTACCCGTCGGAGATCAGCGGCGGGATGCGCAAGCGCGTCGGCGTTGCCCGCGCCATGGCGCTAGACCCGCAGATCTTGTTCTTCGACGAGCCATCGGCAGGCCTCGACCCGGTCAGTGGACGCCTGCTCGACGAAATGATTCTCGCATTGCGCGATAGCCTAGGCACGACCATGGTGATGGTCACACATGACTTGGCTAGCATTTTTGCGATCGCCGATGATTGCGTGTTCCTCGATGCAGAAACCAAGACCATGTTGACCACGGGCAATCCGCGAGAGCTACGCGATCAGGCCGACATAGTGCAGGTACGCAACTTCCTGAGAAGGGGGGAGACATGAGCAGGCAGGCGAATCCGATGATGATCGGTGGTTTTGTGCTGGGTGCCCTGATCCTTCTCGTGATGGCTATCTTAGTGTTCAGTAGCGGGGCCCTGTTTCAGGACAAACGCCAGTTCGTATCCTATTTTCCGGGCACCGTGCAGGGCTTGGGCGTGGGCGCGAGGGTGGAGTTCGAAGGTGTACAAGTCGGCCGGGTGACCAGCATCTCCCTGGAATACGACGCCGATGCAGGTAGTTTCCGCGTCCCGGTGCGCTACGAAGTCTGGGCCGACAGCACCAAGATCATCGGCGGCCGAATCGACGACATCGATCAGGCCTACCGCATGCTGGTCGAGGAGAAGGGTCTCCGCGCCAAACTGCAGAGCGTCAGCCTGGTGACAGGGCAGTACATGGTGTCCCTGAGCCTGCAGCCCAATAGCGCGATTCGCTTACTGGAACCGGACAAGGACATCATCGAGATCCCGACGATCGAGGCCGATCGTGACCGGCTCGAGCAGGCACTCGAGAGTCTGGATCTCAATCAATTGGTCAACCGCGCGACTGGCGCCATGGATGCCATCCATGCGTTGGCAACCAGCGATGATCTACGAGGCCTGGTGATGCAGGGTGGCGACACCCTGCGTGAGATGCAGCAACTGCTCACTACCCTCAATGCGGGCTTGCGGCCCTTGTTGCAGCGGATAGATGACACCCTGGCCGACTATTCTGCGCTTGCTGCCAGCACCGAGACCCAGGTCAATGGGCTGGCAAGCAATCTGCAAGCGAACAGCGCCCAGCTGCGTCAGTTGTCAGATGACCTGGAACAACAGATCGCTGCCGTATCGACCTCGGCGAAGGGCACCTTCCAGCTTGCCAGTGAGGCCTTCGGGTCGGTCGAGGAGTTGGTCGGTGAGCGCTCCAGCATGCGTCATGAATTCGAACTGTTGATCAGGGAAGCGGCGGGCGCGGCGCGTTCACTGCGTATCCTCGCTGACTACCTGCAACAGCACCCAGATGCGCTGATCAAGGGTAAATAGAACCCGAGCCAAGGGACTAGGAGTTTGATGTGAAGATACTCGCTGCGCAGGTCTCTGCAGTCACAGGGCTGTTGTTGTTGACTCTCGGTTGCGCAAAGTCACCACCACCTAGCTTCTATCTGCTAGCGATGGCCGAGCCGGAGCGACCCGGCTTGGCCACGAACGGCATCGCGGTCGGTGTCGGTCCGATCGAGCTACCCCCGCATCTCGACCGTCATCAGATTGTCAGCCGTGCTTCGCCGACCCGTCTGCAGCTGTCCGAACGGCACCATTGGGCCGAGCCGCTACAGGCGGGATTCACTCGTGTGTTGGTCACCACCTTGGGTCGGGAACTCGACGGCAACCAGGTGTACGCGCTGCCAGTGCGCCGGCAGCGCGAACTCAATTACCAAGTCGCCATCGATGTGTTTCGATTCGACGGTGCGCTCGGACAGGACGTCGTGTTGCATGCCCGTTGGACTCTGTTGGGCCGTGACGGCCGCCAGATCTTGCTGAGCGAGCTGACCCAGATCGAGCAGGTGACCGCGAGTTCGGACCATGCCGGCTTGGTCGCTGCGCTGAGCAACGCAGTCGTCCGGCTAGGTCAGGAGATCGGCACCGCCATCAGGGATGCCCAGGCATCGCGTGACGGCTGATGGGAACCCGCGGACAGGGGTCAGGTTGCTGGATTGGGCGGTGTTCGAGCGGGCGTCGTTAATCGTGTGCGGAGGGGCCTGGACCTGCCAACAATCCGGGCGTGCGGCGCAGTTGGGTCCTCGGCACGCATTGGCTATAGCGGGCGCAGCTTTCGTATCAGGCCGCGTGCCTTGTTCGCAAATACTCTTTGTCTTTCTTGTTCCGCCGCGAGAATAGCCCATTGGGACAGGCATCACCGACTTCGCCAACCGGGTTGACCAATCTGCGCGTGTGTTGCGATGGCGCACGTGGTGTAACGGCGTACAGGGAATCCGGGTTGCTTAGGAATAGCACCAGGGTACTGGCTTCATAGGCGATGGTCTCGACCCATTCGGCGGCCCATTCTTCGGCCTTCGACCCGACGAGGTTTCGACGTTGCGGATCTTGCTAGCGAAGGATCTTTAGATCCTCGCCTGCGGCACCGTCGTCAAAGCCAAATTTTCGATTCTGGCTTGTTTCGACAGAACTCGAGGATCTGATCGTTGTTGGGGTAGGTGGCTGCCAACTCCTGGTAGTAAGGTGCTGGCAAACAGTTCCTGATCACGATGTGCGAGAAGGGAGAATGCCGGACCTGGTCTGCGGAGACGCCCTCCAATATGCTGTGCGCCATGCTGGAAGTACCCTTGTCTCATCGACCCTGGCGATCGAGCGAGATATCGTCTAAATAATTGTCTGGAACTCGATCAGCAGATAGCTTAATTCAAGGATATGATGCGTGTCCCCTAGGTAAATTGACGTTGCGCAAAGTGGCGCTGACGAAGATCTTTGTACGTGTACTAGGAAAAGAATAACCCGGGTAATAAACGCCGGGCGACTGAGGAAACCCAAGCGAGGGACCCCCATGGCCGTGATCAAACGCAGGTTGCAACATGAACTCGGCGCGCACGAGGCGCGTGCCCGAGTCGAGGCGATCGCCAAAAAACTCGAGTCGGACCTGGATGCGGATTATTGCTGGGAGGGCTCTACTCTTCAGTTCTCGCGCAGTGGTGCCTCCGGCCATATTGATGTCGGTGACGAGAAACTCGAAATCGAAGTGAAACTGGGGAGACTGCTGAGTCCCCTCAGGGGCATGATCGAGAAGACCTTGGACGATGCGATCGAAAAGCAGTTGACCGCCTGATCCAGGTCTTTCCTCCTTCTTGAATGACACCGTCATGCAGGTGGTTCTCGATAACATCGAACTGGCTACGACAGGCCCGATCGAGATCATTGATATCACTGAGCGGCTGCGCGCGCGGTGTGCTGCCAGCGGTGTGCGCGACGGCGTGCTGACCCTGATCTCGCGACATACCACGGCCTATGTGAATCTCAACGAAGCCGAGCGGCAGTTGCAGCTCGATATGGTGACCTGGCTCAAGCGCTTGGTGCCACGCGATGGCGACTATTTGCACAATGTTGCGCCGGTGGACGGCCGCGACAATGCTCATGCCCACCTGCTGGGATTGCTGATGAACGCGTCCGAGAGCATACCGATCGTCGATGGCGAGCTGTTGCTCGGTGCCTGGCAGTCGGTGTTTTTCATCGAGCTTGATGGTCCGCGTGCGCAACGCAGTCTGACCTTGCACTTCATGGGGCAGGGCTGATCTGTGCAGGCTGCGGATATCGATGGCTTTTTCGCCGATATCCGGCAATTGGCCGCCGAGGACTACCTGCTGCTCGAGTACTATTTCGAGTGTAGCGGCGAACCTGAGCAGGCCGCGGCGCATCTCTGCAGCGAGCAGTCGACCGCGCAATGGAAGCGTGTCGATGTCGACGAGGATTACCGGCCACGGCATGCCGCCAAGGTTGTTGATCTCTGCGTCGAGAGCCAACTTAAGACGCCGAGCTATGCGCTCGATCCGCCGGTCGGCGGGCCGGTTCATGCATGTCGTGCGCGCATAGCACATCCGCACCGCAACTTTGGTCCGCGCCTGCCCAATCTCATCAGCGCGGTCCTCGGTGAAGGGGCCTATTTTGCCCCGGGTATCCCAATCGTCAAGCTACTCGACATCGCGTTTCCGGCCAGTTTTCTTGCACATTTTCAAGGGCCAGGTTTCGGTGTTGTCGGGCTGCGCGAGTTGTTGCAGGTGCAAGATCGGCCATTGCTGTTCGGGGTAATCAAACCCAACATCGGCTTGCACCCCGAACCCTTTGCCGAGTTGGCCCATGAGGCTTGGCTGGGTGGGCTGGATATCGCCAAGGACGACGAGATGCTGGCGGATGTGGACTGGTCGCCGTTGGCGCGGCGTGCCGAATTGTTGGGCGCTGCGCGGCGCCGCGCCGAAGCCGCGACTGGCATGCCCAAGATGTATCTCGCCAATATCACCGACGAGGTGGATCGCCTCGTTGAGTTGCATGATCAGGCTGTGGCGCGCGGTGCCAACGCGGTGATGATCAATGCGCTGCCGGTGGGTCTCAGTGCCGTGCGCATGTTGCGCCGCCATGCCCAAGTGCCCTTGGTCGCGCATTTTCCCTTTATCGCGGCCTGTAGCCGGTTACCCAACTACGGCGTGCATTCGCGGGTATTCACCAAGCTGCAGCGCCTGGCCGGCTTCGATGTCGTGATCATGCCGGGATTCGGCGATCGAATGATGACCTCGGAGGCCGAAGTTCTGGAGAACATCTCAGCCTGCTTGGACCCTGGGTTCGGTGATATTGCGCCCTGTTTACCGGTTCCTGGGGGGAGCGACTCGGCGGCCACACTCGAGGCGGTGTACCGCAAGATCGGCCATGTCGACTTTGGTTTCGTGCCAGGGCGCGGTGTATTCAGCCACCCGATGGGCCCGCGTGGCGGTGCGGCTAGCCTGTGCCAGGCTTGGCAGGCGATCCAGGCCGGCGTGCCGGTCGCCGAGCATGCACGCCAATGCCCTGAGTTGCGAGCCGCATTAGCGACCTTCGGAAAACCGGGCTAATTTGTCGAGACAGCGACGGCATTCTTCACCTAATCGATTCTTTTACTATTCATATCGCTGCACATTGAGCAACGACAGACCACACTGATATCTGCGATTTATGCGTGGTGCAGCGAGATCTTGACTGGGGGCTGTTCAACACTACGCGAGGTGCAACCCGAAGGGACGGGGCCGTTTTTCCGCCCAACTTTGTGGCTGCTCGCTCATGTACAGTGAGCACATCACGCTCGCAGCGTCTCGCTGGCCGAAAAAACGGCCGCTGTCGCTGCGCCTCGCGTAGTGTGAACAGCCCTGTAGCCAGTGCGCCGGCAAGCCCTGTAGATTTTTTTGCAACGTGAGATTTCTCACATCGGGCGATTGGCGATTGGTTCAGTGTCGCAATCGGAGCGCACAAAAACCGAGATACCCAGCTTAGGCGACCGCTCCGGCCCGAGCTCGGAGAACCACGATGACCGATCGCAGACAGGAGGCTTATGCCGTTCGCCTTGAGGCGGCCGAATTGGCACGCAGTCGCGCCCATCCACCGCACCATGCCAATGGCGATGAACAGCGGTATGCCGGTGACAAATACTTGATGTCCTTCACCAAGGGATTGCCGCACAACCCGGACACCGGGTTGCTGCACGATCCGCGGGACTTTGTCGAATTCCGGCGCGCCATCGATGATGGTTTGATCGACCCGTTCAGCTACGCAGTCCGCCATGGCGCCCATTACCAGGTCAGTTTGAACGTTGGTGTCTACGCGGCACAGCCGGACACGCCTCCGGCCAACTTTCGGCAATGGGAGGCGCCGACCGCGGGCGTCGTGTTCGACCTGCAAGGCCCGGACGCCCAGGCGGTCACAATGCCCCCAGCGCCGGCGTTGACCGATGTCGAGGGCATCCCAAACCCTGAGCTGATCTTCGAGATCGCCGAGGTCTATGAGCTCGCGGTGCTACGTGATCAGGCCTTCGTCGACTTCGAAGGAAACGGCAATCCTGACATCACCAGCTCGTTGGGGCGCCTCAACGCCCTGGGCTATGCGTCGGCTCCCACCGGGCGGGCTCGAAAGATCGGGAGCGGCGGCGACCTGACCGCGCAGACGCTGTTCCGTGGTTCGTCACCCGGAGTCGAAGTGGGGCCCTATCTTTCGCAATTCATGCTAATCGGCAACACCGACGTCAACGGTGGCGGTGATGTCGCAGAAGGCAAGATCGGCTATGGCGTGTTGATGGTCGACCAGAGGGTGCCGATTGCTGAGCCGAGGAAGGATTACATGACCTCGATGGCCGACTATGTTGCAGTCCAGCGCGGACTAAGTCCGGCAGGCGAGACCTACGGGGCGAGCAACGGTGCACCGGTAGGCGCGCCGACCCGCGCACCGCGTCGATTCATCTCCACGCCGCGTGACCTGGCGACCTATGTGCACTATGACGCGCTGTACGAGGCCTACCTCAATGCCTGCATTATCCTGCTCGGCATGGGGGCTCCGTCCGACCCCAGTTTTGACCACTTGTCGGGTGCAGGCGCGGCAGCGCAACAGGGCGATACGCGACGCAATGCCGGTGGTTTCGCGCTGTACGGTGGGCCGCACATCCTGAACCTGGTCACCGAGGTGGCGACCCGGGCGCTCAAGGCCGTACGCTTTCAAAAGTTCAACAGCCATATCCGTCTGCGCCCGGAGGCCTTGGCGGCACGGATCGAGTTGGATCGCTTGCATGCCACTGGGGCGCTTTCCCCAGCTGCTGCGGGGAGTGTCCCGCAGGTAGTAACCACGCATGTCCGGGCCTACCGTGAGGCCTTGGAAGGTAACACCGGTGGTGGCGCCGAAAGCACACTGGGTGCGGTCGCGGGCGGCCCTGGGGCGGGCAGCTATTTTCTGCCGATGGCCTTTCCTGAAGGCTCGCCGATGCACCCGGCCTATGGGGCCGGCCACGCGACCGTTGCCGGTGCGTGCGTCACCATCCTCAAGGCCTACTTCGATACCGGTACCGTCTTAGCACAGACGTCGAGCGGCGAGGTGCGTTTTAAGCATCTGGAAGGCAGTGATACACCGATCGCATTTCGCCCACCGGCACTACCTGGGCCCGGCGTCGGTGAGGGCGCCCCGGTAGGGGACTTGGTCGTCGGCGCACCGGTACCAGGCGAGCCCGATCGCTACCTGACACTCGAGGGTGAACTGAACAAGCTGGCGGCCAATATCTCCATTGGACGCAACATGGCCGGCGTGCACTACTACAGCGATTACTCCGACAGCTTGCGCATGGGCGAACAGATTGCCCTGGGGATCTTGGAAGAACAGGCGCTCGGCTATCCGACAGACCCCTTTGTCCTGTCAGTCCCGACCTTCGATGGCCGCGTGCATCGGATCGGCCGTCGATGAACCGCTGCATGAATCGTGGGGCACGTTTCCGGCCCGCTGTACGTGGGCGTCCGGCGGCAGGCCCGAGCTGCGTGCATAAGATGCATGGGCCGGCTAAGGCTGCTTGTCGACGGCGCTCGCAGATTGTGCACAGCACCTCCATAAGACGGGTACTCGTGCCGAGTTCTGGCGGAGCCACCAGTGACAAAGACGAGCTGCGGTCGCCGATGAATGGCGCGTTGCTGCTTGCCGTGCTCTTGGGGTTGCTATTGCTCTTGCTTTGGTTCAATCCCCCACCTCCTCCTTAGCCGCCTCTCGGCTTGTTGCCAGGGATGGCGACATTTTTTTGCACATGCTCTGCTGTCGCCGCGCCTTGCTGTTGTCGGGTAAGGTCTGCGCTGCGAGATGTTGACGAGCGGCAATATGGCGATACAACAGACGGGCATGGCGACACCCCAGCCAAGGCGGTTAACGATCGGGGTGCTCTTGGTCTTTGTTATCTCGCTGATATTGATTGGCCTGGCGTTGCGCTTGCTGATCAAAGCCGATGCCGGTGTGGAGGCGGTCCGCTCGCAAGTGGGGCCTACGCCGGTAACCGTGTTCAGACAAGCGGGGGCGGCGAGTGGGGTATCTGCCCCCATCGTCGTGATCGCCCATGGCTTCGCCGGCTCACAACAGCTGATGCGATCGTTCGCCGTAACCCTGGCGCGTAACGGTTATCTAGCGCTGACCTTCGACTTCCTGGGTCACGGTCGGAATCTGCTCCCGCTCGGCGGCGACGTGACCAAGGTGGAGGGTTCGACACAGCTGTTGCTGCGTCAGATGCGCGAGATGGTCGAGTATGGACTGGCGGTGCCCGGTGCTGATGGCAGGGTGGCGCTGCTTGGGCACTCCATGGCATCGGATGTGGTCGTCCGCTATGCGCAGTCCGATGAACGTGTCGATGCGACAATCGCGGTATCGATGTTTTCGCCAGCAGTAACACCGACCGCGCCACGCAATCTCTTGATCATTGCAGGTGGTCTGGAAGGTTTTCTGAAACAGGAAGCGATGCGTGTCGTGGGCATGCGCACGGCGCAGCCGCAGCCTGGTGTCACCTCTGGCAGTTTCGTTGACGGCACGGCGCGCCGTGCCGCATTTGCCAAGGGCGTTGAACATGTCGGGGTGTTGTACAGCACCGACAGCATGCGTGAAACCGTGGACTGGCTCGACCAGGTTTACCAGCGGTCGAGTAGTGGCCATCTGGACCGGCGGGGCGGGGCGATCGTCTTGTTACTGCTCGGCGTCGCGCTGTTGGGATGGCCGTTGTCACGCTTCTTGCCGACAGTAACCCGGCGCCCGGGCGTAGTGCTGGGATGGCGCCGCCTGCTGCCCGTGATGCTGATTCCCGCGTTCGCGACGCCCCTGTTGTTGTGGTGGTTTCCAGGCGATTTTCTGTCGGTCCTGGTGGGTGGCTACTTGGCTGTGCACTTTGGCGTCTATGGTCTCATTACAGCCGCCTGCCATTGGTGGGCGATGCGTGCCGCGCCTGTTGAACAGCACACGAACGAGCTGAACGTCGCGGTTCTCAGCAGGGGTATCGCGGCGACCGTCTTAGCTACGGCCTACGTAGCGGGTGTTATTGCCTTGGTGCTCGATCGCTTCGTTACATCCTTCGCTATCACCGCGCCGCGCTTGACGCTGTTCGGCACCATGCTGCTGGGTACGCTGGCGTA
This sequence comes from Chromatiales bacterium, assembly GCA_028284585.1. Taxonomy (GTDB): domain Bacteria; phylum Pseudomonadota; class Gammaproteobacteria; order Chromatiales; family Chromatiaceae; genus Thiosocius. The sequence continues at coordinate 37,970 of JANQRK010000022.1, read as the reverse complement.
TTTCCTCGCACATGAATGGTCGATGCGGGGCGCGGGCAGGCCAAGGGGTAGCCAGATTGCTTCCCGCGCCTGTTTCCTGTTGTCGCTGGCCTTCGCGGTGGTTTTGTCATTCGAGGATCTGTTCTTTCTACTCATCATCGCGGTGATGATTCTCTTGTATTTTCTGTTGTATGGGCTGTTCAGCGCTTGGATTTACCGGGCCACCGGTCACCCGGCTGTTGCGGGCATCGCCAATGCGGTCGCCTTCGCTTGGGCGCTGGCGGTGGTGTTTCCGATGATGTCCGGCTAGCAGGGTTTTCACTCCCAGGTTTCGGGCTGGCTACACCGGCGGTCGTTACCTGGGCCTGCATTCGGCAGCAGCGCCAAAGTGGATTGGTAGAGTTGGAATTTTTTTCAGGAAATCAGTTATATAAACAGTATCTTCTCTTCTAGCTTCGAGAAAAATCGCACGCGCCACCAGGCGCGGGTTTGCGACGAGTAGGAAGTCGGGGCGGCGGGCATCGCCAGCAAAGTCGATTAGCTATCGATGTCGGGATCGGCCGCCACAGAGCGACAGAACTGTCCAGGGCTTCAGTCATGGTGCTTGTTCGGCTTTTGGAGCCGCTTTGGGACCTCGTTGGACGTGAGTGAATTTGGATTTCCGGCTTCAATTTCACGGGTTTAAGTGCGGTCGACTGTTTGAGACACGTTGCACCAGCGGGGATTTTTGCCCTCCAGACAAACTGTCTCAATTTGCGCTCCATGGTTCGAATGGGCTGCCCCGGCGCGAGTCGATTAGAACGCCTGTTTCCAGACAGCCTGGGACTGGGTCAGCAGTCCGTCTTTAAATGACGTCTCAGATCACGCCAAGTCCGCGCATTCATTGGAGATCGGCGGAATCTATGGTGTGATTGGGGCGAAACGCGGGGATACGAGATACAGCTAACCTTTAGCGACCAAAAACTGCTTTACTTTAAAGCCTGGCACACACATTGCCCCTTATAAGCGCTGGAGAAGTGGTACCATCTGCGCGCCGCACCGGGAGTCCCCCGCTTCCTAATGTCGCGGCTGTAGAAAACCAAACCATTTAAGAACTTCAGGAGCGGAGCTGATTATGAGTGCTGAGGCGCAAAACGTGCGCGAGCTGCTTCGACAGGTCAAATACCCTGGGTTCTCCCGGGACATTGTCGCGTCGGGATTTGTCGGCGACATCGAAGCCTCGGATGGTGAGGTATCACTTCAATTCAAACCAATGACGAGTAACGCGGAAAAAATCCTCACTATGGAGCGGGAGATGCGGTCCGTCCTAGAGGGTGCGGGATACTCAAAAATCGAAATCCGACGGCTAAAGTACGCGACCGATATTCCACTGCGTAGTGCCGATGATCTCGCAAAGGAACTCGATTCCGCGAAGTGGTCTAGCCGGCCGCCCGGCGGGAATGCGCCGGACAAGAAACAGGAAATTCCGTCGAGTCGGCCAATGACTCCTCTGCAAGCGGAGATGTTGGAAGACGGAGAGGTTCCGGAGCCTGATACGTTGGCGAAGGAGCTGGGGCGTCTGGATGTCGCGCCGGGGGCGGGCTATGGCCCTGGTGGGCCCAATCCTCTATCGGGCCCGCGCGAAAACTTAAAATATGAAGTAAGCTTGCCTGTCCTGCAGTGGGACATAGATCCTCACAACGCAGACGCCAAGACGTGTCAACATGAGATCAAGCTGGATGACTGGGACTACCGCGTATGGTGGCAGGTTCATAAATCAGGCGATGTCTACTACGTCTCCATGCAAGCAATGAAAGAGGACTGGGTAGACCACAGTAACAATGCGGTCCCCCATCCGATCGGCCGCTCCGAGGCGGTCAACCTCGTTTTCGACGAGAAACGCAATGCAGTGGTGGCAATCTACGGCACAGTTCGAGATTTCCGCCCTTTCGTAAAGGCTTTCGAGCTGGCGTACGGCATCGAGACTGGTGCGCAAGGCGGGCCGGATAACCAGGAGGCAGCAAAGCAATGAGTGATAGTAAAGGCAACGGCAATGGTGGCAAGGGTTCTCGTTGGTTTCGCGAGTTGGACGAACCGCGGAAATGGGAAGACTTCTACCGACGCCGCTGGCAGTACGACAAAACTGTGCGCACCAGCCACAGCGTCAACTGCTCGGGTTCTTGTTCCTGGGAAGTGTTCGTAAAGAACGGCATGATCACCTGGGAGTTGCAAAAAACCGACTGGCCCCAAATCAACGACCACACCCCAAGCTACGAGCCGCGCGGCTGCCAGCGCGGAATCTCAGCTTCTTGGTACCCGTACAGCCCCGTAAGACCTAAATACCCCTATGTCCGGGGCGTACTACTAAAGTACTGGCGCGAGGAGCTAGAGTCCGGAAAAGACCCAGTACAGGCTTGGGCTTCGATCGTGGAAGACGACGAGCGCAAGCGGACTTACCGCAACGCGCGCGGCAAGGCAGGCTGGCGTCGCGTCACCTGGGACGAGGCGACCGAGCTGATAGCCGCTGCCAAGATTTACACCATCAAGAACTACGGTCCAGACCATCTGGCGTCATTCTCGCCGATCCCGGCCATGAGTATGGTCAGCTTCCTGTCGGGCCACCGCCTGTCGAACCTACTCGGTGGGGCGATGCTTAGCTTCTACGAGTGGTATCACGATCTGCCGCATATCATGCCGATGATCTTCGGCGACCAGACCGACGTACACGAGTCGGCCGACTGGTACCAAGGCACGTACTGGATCGTTATGGGCTCCAACCTGCCGATGACGCGCACCGCTGACGCTCACTTCGCCTCCGAGCACAAGTACAACGGCGGTAAGCTGGTCAACCTCTCGCCTGACTATTCCGACGTCACGAAGTTCGCTGACCTCTGGGTTCCGGTGCGGCCGGGGACCGATGCAGCTTTCTTGATGGCCTGTATCCACGTCATCCTGCAAGAGTTTCACTACGACAAGCGCTCGGAGTACTTCCACAGCTATGTGGGGCAGTACACGAACCTGCCGTTCCTGGTTTGCCTCGAAGAGGACGGTGATCACTTCATTAGCGGCCGCTTCCTGCGCGCCAGCGATATGGCCGAGTACCAGAACGAAGAGCTATCTGAGTGGAAAATGCCGCTCTTCGACAAGCAAGGCAAAATGCATCTGCCTGGTGGCTCGGTCGGTACCCGTTGGGAATCCACTATGGGTCGCTGGAATATGAAGAACGAGGACATCGTCACCGGGGAGGCCTACGACCCGATGTTGACGATGATCGATGGCGACTACGAGGAAGTGCAAGTCCAGTTCGCCGACTTCACACACACCTACAATGTCGAGTTCGGGACCACTGAGACCCGAGGCAAAAAGGCCGACCCAACCCTGCGTGGCGTTCCGACGCGGGTGCTGACCAAGGCCGACGGCAGCAAGGTGCGGGTCTGTACCGCATACGACCTGATGCTGTCGCACTACGGCGTGCGCCGTGGTCTCTCCGGCTCTGGCTATCCGAAGGACTACGACGACGCGGATCATCCGTACACGCCGGCATGGCAAGAGCAAGAGACGGGTGTGGACCGTAACCTCGCGATCCGCGTGGCGCGTGAATGGGCCGATACCGCCGAGAAGACCAAAGGTGGGTGCCTGTTCATCACGGGGTCGGGCATCCTGCATTGGTACCATGGTGGATCGCTGACCTACCGTACCGAGGCCATCATGGGGATCATGACCGGCTGTATGGGGGTCAACGGCGGCGGCTTCGCACACTACGTGGGCACCGAGAAGATCCGTAACGTCGCCGCCATTGGCACCATGGGCTTCGGTCTGGACTGGGGCAATGTTCCACGACACATGAACGCCACGTCCTACTGGTATTTCCACACCGATCAGTGGCGTTACGATGGTATGAGCCTCGATCCTCTATGGGCGCCACAAGCCAAGCGTATGCCAGCGGCAGCTAATCACGCCGCCGATATGAACGCGGTGGCGGTGCGTAACGGGTGGCTGCCATTCTTCCCGCAGTTCGACGAACGCAACCCGCTGGACGTGATCAAGGATGCGCGCAACGACGGCTGTAGCAGCCTCGAAGATGTCCAGAAGTGGGTGTGCCAGCGGTTCAAAGACCGTGAGCTGAGGTTCTCACTGCCCAATGTGGATGCGGAAAAGAACCATCCGAAGGTACTTTGGATCTACCGCGGTAACCTGATCGGTACCAGTATGCGGGGCCATGAGATCAACCTGAAGCACGCCTTGGGAACCCACCATAATGTGCTGGGCGGTGAAGGTCGTTCCAAGGACATGGTGAAGGAGGTCCAATGGAACGGGGATGCTCCGCTTGGCAAGTGGGACTTGATCTATAACGTGAATCTGCGGATGGATTCATCGGCCAACTACTCGGACATCGTGTTGCCCACCGCACACTGGTACGAGAAGTTTGATCTGACCTGTTCCGATCTGCACTCCTTCCTGCACCCGTTCACGCCGGCCCATGATCCGGCCTGGGAATGCAAGCACGACTGGGAGGCGTTCAGGATCGTCGCCGAGAAGTTCAGTGAGCTGGCCAAGACGCATCTGCCGGACCCTGTCGAAGACGTGGTGATGACCGCGTTGAGCACGGATACGCCAGACGAGCTGGCGCAGCCATTTGGCGAGCTGAAAGATTGGTGGACCGGAGAAACTGAGCCGGTGGCCGGCAAGTCCTTCCCGAACGTCAAGATCGTCAAGCGCGATTACACCAAGATCCATGAGATGTACACCAGCTTGGGTGATGTGGTCACTGGGGAGAGCGGCTTCGGCGCCAAAGGCATCAGGGGCAGTCTCGCTGAGCAGTACGAGGAGATGAAGGAAAGCTACCTGGTGGGCGAGGCACCCAATGGTAAGCCGAGTCTTGAGCGGGCTGAGAAGGTCTGTGAGGTGATTCTGCGTATCTCGCCGGAAAGTGATGGCGAGGTCTCCTACATGCTGTTCAAGAACCTCGAAAAGCGTTGCGGTGTGCCGCTTGCGCACATCGTTGAGCCGGAGCGTGAGATCGCTTACCACTACCCGGATACCATCTCGCAGCCGCGTCGTTCGTTGACCTCGCCACACTGGTCGGCGATCGAGAACAAGGGACGGACCTATGGCCCGTGGACGCTGAATATCGAGACCCTAAAGCCATTCCATACGCTCACAGGGCGCATGGAGGTCTATTACGATCACGTGATGTTCCGTGACTTGGGCGAAGATCTGCCGACCTATAAGCCGCCGGTGGACATGGTCGCGATCGGCGACGTCGCCCCGGACGACATCAAGATGGATGGGGCCAAGCTTTTCCGCTTCATCACGCCACACCAAAAGTGGGGCATCCACAGCATGTTCGGTGACTCCTGGCAGATGCAGAACATGTTCCGTGGTGGTCCGACGGTATGGATCAATGATGACGACGCGAAGGAGATCAGCGTTAAGGATAACGACTGGGTCGAGATCTTTAACGAGAACGGCATCCAGGTAGCGCGTGCAGTGGTCAGTCATACAGTGCCGCGTGATATGTCGATCGTCTATCACCAGAGTGAACGGCACGTGAACGTACCCTTCTCATCGATGGCGAGAGAACGCGGCTGTTCAGACCTACGCGGCGGTAACAACAATGCCACCACGCGGATCATGATGAACCCAGCGACCATGGTCGGGGGATATGCCAATTGGACCTACTGGATCAATTACCAGGGCACCAGTCCGTCAGAGCGGGACTGTGTGGTGCTGATCCGCAAGAAGCCGATGGAGTCGCGCGGTCGCAAGGTCATTTATCAAGAGTCACAGCTGAACGTCGGGGCGTAAAACATGCGTATCAAGCAACAGATGGGAATCACCTTTAACCTGGACAAATGTCTGGGTTGCCAAACCTGCACCATTGCGTGCAAGAACGTGTGGACCAACCGCGAAGGCGCGGAGTACATGTTCTGGAACAATGTGGAGACCAAGCCAGGTGCTGGCTACCCCAAAGAATGGGAGAACCAGAACAAGTACCGTGGTGGTTGGAAGCAGAACTCGGAGCCCGGCGCCGATGCGCCCAAGCTGAATCAGGCCTCGAAGTTCTGGGAGATGATCAGCCTGTTCTACAATCCCGTACTGCCGCAGATGGATGACTATTACGGAAAAGGGCCATTTACCTTCACCTACGAAGACTTGCATTCCGAGGAACCGACTAAATATAGCCAACCGGTTGCACGTCCCAAGTCCCAGATCACGGGTGAGGAAGACATTGAACTCACCTATGGCGTGAACTGGGAAGACAATGGTGCCGGTACCCACGAAGAGGGCACGGGTAAGCTCGATTACAACTTTAGCGACATGTCGGACGAGGCCCGTAAGGCGCTGTTGAAGTTCGAGAACTCGTTCATGATGTATCTACCGCGGATCTGTAACCATTGCTTGAATCCGGCGTGCGTTGGGTCCTGTCCTTCGGGCGCCAACTACAAGCGTGAAGAGGACGGCGTGGTGCTGATCGACCAGGACCGTTGCCGTGGTTGGCGTTACTGCGTATCGGGCTGCCCCTACAAGAAGACTTATTACAACTGGCGTACCGGTAAGTCGGAGAAGTGTATTCTTTGCTTCCCGCGTATCGAGACCGGCCAACCGCCGATGTGCTTTCAGGCCTGTGTCGGGCGAATCCGCTACTTGGGTCCGCTGCTCTACGATCTCGATCGTGTTGCCGAGGTGGCGAACACCAAGGACGAAAAACAACTCGTCGAGAAGCACCGTGAGATCATCCTCAATCCCTTCGATCCCGAAGTGATCGCGGAGGCCAAGAAGCAGGGTATCTCGGATCAGTGGTTAGACGCTTGCCGTCGCTCGCCGGTCTACAAAATGTTCGTCGAATGGGAGATCGCGCTGCCGCTGCATCCGGAGTTCCGGACGCTGCCCAGCCTGTTCTACATCCCGCCCGAAAGCCCGGTTGCTACGGCATTGCCGAACGATCGTGGAACGCTCGACATGGTTGATGGTGGCACCGTGCTGCCGAACCTGAAGGAGTTCCGGATTCCGATTGAGTATCTGGCGCGCCTACTGGGTGGTGGCAATACCGAGGTGGTGGAAAGGTCTCTGTTGCGTCAGCTCGCGCTGCGCGAGTTCCGGCGTCAAGAGCGGGTGGAAGGGCGCACCGATACCAGCATCCTCGAGGCGGTTGGGCTCACCGAGTCGCAGGCACGGCATATGCACCGTTTGCTCTCCCTGGCGCACTTCCACGAGCGGTTCGTCATTGCGACGGCGCGCTCCGAGGATACCGACAACGCACCGTATCTTGAGCGTGGATTCACCGGATTCGACCTCATGAGCCCGAGCGAAGGCACCGGCGGTCAGTCGCGTCGCACCGAGTTCCACGGCAAGAAGATGGGGGTAGGGAGCTGACCAATGAGTACAGCAGGACCGAAACAGCAAGCATCCTCCGGATCAGCGGGCTGGGACCTCGGTGCGATGTACGGTCTGATCGCCGAGTTGTTGATCAATCCGGCTGCGCGCGATGCGCAGCGGGTTGACAGCCTACTCGGCAAGGTGCCGGACTCGCCTGTACGGGAGAGCATTGAGGTTTTTCTGGAATCACCCGGGTCGCAAGACGTGGAGGAGTATACCCAGACCTTAGAGCTCACCCCGCCCTGTCCGCTCTACCTAGGTGCACACATGTACGATGAGCCGAACTCGTGCCGGGGAGCCGGCGCGTGCGGGCGAAATCAGTACATGATCGAGCTTAAGGCTGTGTACGAGCACTTCGGCGTCGCGATGGACGGTGGTGAGTTACCGGACTTCCTTCCGCTGATGGTCGAGTTCTCGGCGGTTAGTCTTGATCACAGGGATCTAGACAACATAGGGCTACGAAGACGCTTCGTTGGCACTTACATGCAGCCAGGGCTCCCTCACCTGCGGAAAGCCATGCGCCGATATGAAAGTGTTTACGAACGCTTGATTGAGGCGCTGGAGATCGTTATCGAAGAAGACCTGCGGCGTTCGGCAGATGAACCCGCTTGGGTCGAGCCGGAAACCGCGGCCACGATACCGGTCAGCATGGGAAGCCCGGCCGCCGACCCGGGTCCGGCACAGGTCACCTTTGGCAGCGCAGCCGCTCCCAAGGCGACGTCCGATAAAATGTCCTAGAGAATAAGGGGACGATAATGAGTGAGTTACTCTCTTCAAGTTATTTGATTTGGGGTGTCTTTCCCTACTTTGCACTATTGCTGTTCTTCGTCGTGCCGTTTTTCCGGATGCTCTATCGGCCGTTCGGGATGTCGACGCGTGCCAGCGGTATATTTCTGGGACGTGACATCCTTGGCCCAGCCGCGCACCTATTGCACTGGGGTATCTTCCTTGCCTTCTTCGGTCACCTCTTCGGGTTGATCGGGGGGCTGCAGGGTTGGGGTAGCTGGGTCGGTGCCTTCTACTGGATGGCCACGATCGGCGGTCTCATGGCGGTTACCGGCTCGGTGGTCGCGTTGGTGCGTCGGGCGATGGTGCCCGAGGTGCGGGCGATGAGCAGCCACGACGATTATGCAGTCCACGCGTTCCTGATCCTTATCATGGGCGTGGCGATCTATCAGGCCTTGGCCCACAAGATTTGGGGTGTGGCTTACACAGCGGCACCCTGGTTTGCGAGTCTGTGGCAGTTTTCACCACAGCCCGAGCTAATGGTATCGGCCCCGTGGCTGACCAAGGTGCATGTGTTCCTTGCCTTTTTGTTCGCCGCCTATTTCCCGTTCACCAAGCTGATCCATGCCTGGACACTTCCGGTCAATTACCTGGCGCGCCCCTACCAGGTGCTGCGTACGACCAACAAGAAGTTCCAGAATGGCTGGACCTTGGGTAGCTGGGAGTTCAAAGGGGTCACCGACAAGTCGTACATGACCTATCTCGCGGCTGGCGTGGTCGTGGTCTTCTTGATGATCGCCGCTGCTGGGCCAGATTCCTCGACTGGTATCGTCGAGGATGCCGAAGCCGGGGTGGATCCTGCTGAGATAGCCGGGGTCGAATCACCGAAGGAGGCTTTGCACGGCATGCCGTTGTACGTGAGCCAATGCGCGCGCTGCCATGGCCTAGAAGGTGCGGGCGACGGACCTGGTGCGGACTCGCCGACCTTCAGCACGGTACCGCGCGATCTCACGGCCGGCCATTATCGTTTCGTGTCGACGCTGAACAGTGTTGCTTCGGATGCCGACCTGAGGCGGTCGATTGTGCATGGCCTGAATGGCAGCGGGATGCCCGGTTTCAGGGCGCTATCCGACAGTCAGGTGAACTCGTTGGTCAAGGTCGTGGGGGACCTGTGGCAGGATCGTCCGGCGGCAGGCCCGACCATCCAGATCCCGGCATCACCGGAATCGAGTGCCGAGCTGGTTGAAGCCGGTAAGGAGCTGTATGCCAACCTGTGCTCGACCTGCCATGGCGCCGACGGCTCTGGTGACGGTGTGGCGGCCGCTGGTATCGTTGACGCAGAAGGCAATGCTATCCGCCCAAGGGCCCTCAATGATGAGCCACTCAAGGCCGGCCAGAGCCAAAAGCAGGTGTTTTACCGGATTGCCGCAGGGATACCTGCCGGTAACGGCGGCTGGTTGATGCCGCGCTTCGGTGAGAGCCTGTCTGCAGAACAGGTCTGGGCTTTGGTCGCTTATCTCGAGTCGAGCATCCTGCCTGACCCGCTGATTGCGGATGCCAAGCAGGGGCAGGTACCCGCTGCTGCGGCGATCGCAAGTAATCAGTAGATAGCGTTTAGCGCCCCCCTCGCCGGGGGCGCTTTTCCCCTCCAAGTCGTCCGCGTCTGGGGCGCAACAAATACTGATACGCTTCTTTCAGGGTTCCCCTGAATGGGTTGATAAGACGCATCATCGCCAATCCGTGCCGCTCTTGATTGCATGGATATCATTACCTGGGTGATTACACCTCCTACGGGTTCTCTTTGATGGATAATCAAAATTCGACGCGGAGTATGTCCGACGTCGCCAAGGGATGGGTCGCCGCTTTACCACCAGCGTCGTTCGCCTTGGTGATGGCGACAGGCATTGTCTCCATTGCGAGCGAGCTATTGGGGATGCACTGGATCGCGGTACCGTTGTTTGCCGTGAACCTGGTGACCTTCGTGGTTCTGTGGGCCATGTTCGCGTTGCGCGCTATGGCCTTCCCCACCGCGCTGCTGGACGATTTGCGCACCCATGCCAAGGCGCCCGGCTTCTTTACGATAGTCGCGGGAACCAGTGTGTTGGGCGGGCAGTTTGTATTGTTGACCGACCAAACAGGTATTGCCGCGGCTCTTTGGATGCTGGCCTTGGCGCTATGGCTTGTTATCAGCTATGCGCTGTTCACTGCCGTGATTGCTCAACCGACGAAACCTTCACTGATCGACGGGTTCAGCGGGGTGTGGCTGGTCGCCTCGGTTGCCACGCAGTCGATTGCAGTTCTCGGATGTGGAGTCGCCGCTGAGTTCCCCGAACACCAACAAGCGATTCTCTTTGTATGTTTTTTGTTCTACTGCATGGGTTGCATGTTGTATCTGAACATCATTGCGCTGATTTTTTACCGCTTGACCTTCTTGCCGGTCGAGCCAGCCAGCATCACGCCGCCTTATTGGATCAATATGGGGGCGACGGCTATTGCCACCCAGGCCGGGTCGAGTTTGTTGTTGGCCGCCGCCGGATCGCCGCTCCTGACAGATCTAGTGCCCTTCGTGAAGGGCTTCACCCTGTTTTTCTGGGCGGCAGGGAGCTGGTGGATACCGTTGCTCGTCATCCTCTGGGTCTGGACTGTAAGACGGAGTGGGGTCGTTTACACACCAATGCTGTGGAGCGCGGTGTTTCCCCTGGGCATGTACACGGCAAGCACCTATCAGTTGGCGATCGCAACGGATTACGACGGCTTGCTGTGGCTACCGGCGATAACCGTCTATGTCGCGCTCTTGGCCTGGAGCCTCACTTTCTTCGGTCTGTTCAAGCGTGTCGTACAGGCATTGAAGGTCGCAATGCGCGACGTCTCCGCGCCCGGCTGACGGCGAGCGGCTTGGCCGCGGCGCGTTCGAATACCTGCAAAACAACTGGTGCGGCGTTCCTGGACGGGCACCTCATCCCGGTACCCATGCAGAGAAGCCTAAGATGGGCTGCTGCCCATCCGATGTCCGTGCTACGAACGCTGAGTGATCGGGATACGGCTATTCCACCAGACGTTCGTCACGCGCTGGATTAGTCCAGGACTCCCCAGGACTGACAGGGCTATCTGGGCCGGACAAACCCGTTTGGAGGGACCGGCCAGCGTCTGCTGATACCGCGCCTTCGTCGATCAGGGCTCGCAGTACACTGAGCGCCGTGTCCAAGCCACTCGACTCGGTCTCCGTCGAGTACACCACATAGGCAGGTAGTAGCAGGGCGGGTGTATGTGGAACTCGATGTAGACAACCGTCGCGCAGATAGGTGCCGGCGACTCTTTCGGGTACAAAGCAGCTACCACCATTGGCCAGTATCAGCTGCAGCCCAAGCCAGCCGATGTTAGCGGTTTGGGCGGGGCGCTCGTGATCTGGGTAGACTTTTCGGTGCTGGGCATAGAATGTTGGGCCCCAGTCCACATAGACGTAGCCGTCGTTCGGAGGGAGCTGATCTGCGCCGCTAGCGACCAGGATTAGGGTCTCGTCGAACAGGTGTTCAACCTGGATGCCAGCGCCTTGCTGCGGGCTGTACATCAACGCTAGGTCCATCGTGCCGGCGATAATGCGGCGCATCAAGTCGCCTTCGAAGCCGATCGCCATGTTCAGCGAGATATCACCTGCGACTTCACGCATCCGACCCGCCCAACGTGGTAGGAAGTCATCCCACAGCGCGGTACGTGCACCGATCGTTAGGGACGTGCTAAACCGGCTGGGTAGCCCGACGTCGTGCCTCGCCTGCTCGAAGGTGAGCAACAGGGTCTTGGCGTGCCGCAGCAGACGCTGCCCAGCCGGAGTGAGCGTAGCACCGGTTCGGTTGCGCACGAACAGGCGCGCGCCGAGGGATCGCTCCAGATTCTGGATACGCGCGCTCACCGTGGATTGCGTGACATGGACCTGGGCAGCCGCCTCGAGAAAACTACCGTGGGCCACCACTGCTAGAAAGGTCTTTACTTGCTGAACATCCACGGGCGCCACGATAATATATCGGTGACTTCGATATCAAGGCCAAAAAAATTCGTTTTCTTTATGCTAAAAAAGTCCTTATCCTTTGCATGACCTGGGACACGACTTGGTTTCTGGGGCCGGCAGAGGCCAGAACGACATTCAGAGCATCGGCGTTTGAGTGATGCTGCCCGTGTCGTATGTGGATGTTTCGGCAATGCTTATTCACTCGGGCAGGGGCCGCTGGGATTGCCACAGTCAGTTTGGCAAGCCCGCGGTCGATATTTTGCAGAATCTAGTGCTTGGCGGGCATTCTGCAGGCCGATTCGCTGGTACAATCAATTATTACGTCATGATCGGACCGCTTTGTCAGTCTGCGCAGAGCCAATTAAGGGGACGCAGACGCAAGTTTTCCGTCCCGGGGCTGTGGTGGAAATTTGCGGCCCCTAGAGCGCCTTTGAATCAAATCCCGTGTGACCCATCTAAGCTGTTTAGATGAGCACACTAAAGCTACGGAACCTAGAGAACTGTTATGCCTAAAAGTGTTGAGCCAGATATATTACACGAGCCCCACAAGCCGCAATTTGCGTCGGCTCCGGAGCAGGCACGAAAGACGGCCACGGTCGAGGAAGCCTACGCTGCCGCTTCAGAGCTAAAGGTACACGTCGGAACAGTGAGAGCGTTGGCCAAGAGACGTCGCTCGGAAGTGGCGGTGCTCGGCAAGAATGCGCTGCCACCAGATCCGTGGGATATCAGGTAATTCATAGCGCCCCGGGGATAGCCGCTTGTGTCGCCTCGGCCTGCTGCGCTGCGTATCGCTGCGGCGCTGGCAAAAAACCGCGCTGATTCGATGATTACATTACTCCGGTAAAAAGTGATGGAACGACCTGACCACCTAGAAGGCGTCGATTTCGGTTCAGTGCAAGGCATGGACCCCGACGAGCTGGATCGGCGCGTTGGGCTGGGTTCGACGGACGATCCAGCGATAGAGGGGTTGCGGCAGCAGGTTATTGAGGCCCTACGCGCCGTCTACGATCCCGAGATACCGGTCAATATCTACGACCTCGGCTTGGTCTATGGGCTGGATGTTTCGGCAGATGGCGATATCGCCGTTGAGATGACGCTCACTGCCCCCGGTTGCCCAGTTGCAGGCGTGATGCCGATCATGGTTCGTAACGCTATTGTCAATAATGTCGATGGCATCGGCTGCGTAGATGTGAGTCTGGTATGGGACCCGCCGTGGACACCGGAAACAATGTCAGAGGCCGCCAGACTGCAGATGAATCTGCTCTGAGGCGTCCAAGCGCGAATTCTCACCGCATCTCTGCACCACCAATGAATCGGCCCAAGCGCTTCGGGATTTGTAATACTGTCGGCGGCGAGTAATAGCGCAATCCAAATACTTCTACGCTGCCTCGCCCAATCGGCCTTCGAAGACGGGTGGTGCCAACCTTGGTGCACCGTCAACCCTATCCCACGAGTCCAATAAAAAAGCCTCACCGCATATGCGGTGAGGCTTTTCAACTCTATCCACTGAATTGCCTTGAACCTTACCTTAGAAAATATGCTTAGGTGCGGTCCTGACGTGAGTGGAATAGATAATCAGACCGGTCAGCGAAAGACCACCGACCAGGTTACCAAGGGCGGTCGGTGCCTCGTTCCAGAACAGATAGTCCGGGATACCGAAGTCGCCACCCATCATCATCGCGATAGGGAACAAGAACATATTAACGATCGAATGCTCGAAGGTCATGTAGAAGAACAGCAAGATGGGCATCCACATGGCGATGACCTTACCGCTGACACTGGTCGAGATCATGGCGCCAACAACGCCCAGCGAGACCATCCAGTTACAGAGTGCGCCCCGAATAAAGATCGTAGCCCAGCCCGCTGCGCCGTGCTCCTTGTAGCCCAAGGTTCTGGCTTCACCGATGGAGGCCAATTTTGCTCCAACCGGTCCTGGATCGGTGTTGAAGCCGTAGGTCAAGATCCAAACCATCATGACCGCCGTGGTGATAGCTCCAGCGAAGTTACCACAGAATACGAGGAACCAGTTTTTGAGCACCCTAGCAAAGGTACAGCCAGGACGTCTGTCCAGCCAAGCCAGCGGCGTGAGAACAAACACACCTGTCAGCAGGTCGAAGCCCATGAGGTACAGCATGCAGAAGCCGACGGGGAACAGCAACGCGCCGACGAGTGGGTTACCTGTGTTTACGGTGATAGTTATTGCAAATGCCGCCGCGAGTCCAAGTAAAGCACCGGCCATGTAAGCCCTGATCAGGGTATCTTTGGTTGCCATTCTTATCTTGGATTCACCGGCATCCACCATCTTCTTGCCGAATTCTGAGGGGTCTAGATAGGACATTAATTCATCTCCTTATTAGAGTGCGTACACGATTTTGTGATGATTTGATTCGGTTCCGGCGCCATGATTCAGAAGTGGTCTGGAAAATAGACGCGGCTCGAGACATATGACCTCCAGGTTGAAGCCGCGCAAACATGTATAGAGGCGTCTTCCCGATATGCCATGCGTCCTGCCGTCGTCTTCGGGAGCTGCAAAACAGCCAAATCGTTTGCGCAGCAGTACGATTTAGCACAAGACACACTAAACCCTGGTTGTGAACTCGTGTTCACAATCCTGCTCGCAGGGGGCGACTTAACCAAAGGATGGCGCGCGTAAGATACGGCGTGAAGTCGCTGAAAGCTACGCGGTTTATATTGGACGCTACAGCAACTGGCGAAAATTTGAGCTGCGTCAAATCTGGTGTACGAATTGAAATCAAGCGGCGAGCTGGTCAGTTCGTTTCACCCCTTTGCCATTGTCGAACTCGACGCCGTCAATGACCTTGGCGAGATAGGCGAAGCCGCGTAGCTTGCGCCAAGTCTTCTCGGCACATTCGCCGAGTTTGAACAGCATATGCAGCATGCTGTCTCGGGTTACGCAGCCCTTGGCTCGGGCCGTGCGATGGCGAATGGTCGCAAACGTGGATTCGATCGGATTCGTCGTTTGCAAGTGTTGCCAATGCGTCGCCGGAAAATCGTAAAACGTCATCAGCACCTCACGACCCTTAAGCAGTGTCGTCACCGCCTTGGTGTTGGGATACTTCGGTTGATAGGTCTCGACAAAGGCATAAAAGGCCACTTCGGCCTCTTCCCACTTGGGCGCCTGCCAGATGTCATCAAGGCCCGCTTGGCCTTCGGCTGCACGGTCTTGGGCAGGGCATTGAGCACCTTGCCGGTCTTGTGCATCAAGCAGCGGCGCTGACGTGTCTGTGCAAAGACTTCGTCCAGCGCGGCCCAGAATCCCAACGCACCGTCACCGACAGCCAGCTTCGGCGCCTTCAGCCCGCGGTGCATTAATCCCATCAGCCTAGAGATAAACCCAGCGGTCGTTGTCCCAGGGCGCTGCAGCCAAGCGTAGTATTCTCCTGTCCAGCGCTGTTTCAGTCGTGAGACGGTGCTCGACGATAAGCCCTTGGCTTCCGGGCCAACCAGCGCTTCCAGGGCCGTCTGCATCTCGCCCGTCAAGATCCCTTTCAGGTACGGCCACGGCAGGGCCGCCTCTAGACTAGCGGCCTTGCGCACATAGGCCGGTACAAGGGCCGCGCGGAACGTGATCGGCTCACCGCCGCCACGACCGTGCACCTTCGACACCTTCTCCGTCACAGGACCGATGCCCGTCTGGATCTCGCGTTCTGGCTGGTAACCGTAGCGGACCGCCAAGGCATGACCCTCGGCGTCCTTACAACCTTTGAACGTCTCTAGCAGCTTTACGCTATCAGTGTCCTGGCGCCGTTGCGCAACAGCCCGGTCAGCGCATTAAAGCCGGTCTCTCGACCCGCAAGAAAGACCACGCAATTCTCTTTCGCAGTGACGTATCTCCACAGTTGATTTGGGTGTCTCTCAACAACAATTTCTAACGAGATACGCCGCTACTCTTCAACTCGCCCAAACACCACGTTAAACGATCGTAACCCACAAGAATTAGGCAAATGTCGCAGACTTTAGTGGTCAGTAGGTCTACGAATTTGGTCCTGCTAGGCGATTGGTACGTCAACCTTTGCGGGTTTCCGGAGGATGTGAAAGGATCAAATTTTCCTGGCTGGCCGCCTAAGATGCGCGACAAAGTCCCACCTTAATATCTCACAGGCATGGCTCAATACCTTTTCGCCTGCCGCCGTCAATCCGATCAGACGTTTGCCATGGCGCACGAATAGGCTGGTGCCTATCTCTGTTTCTAGTTGTCTCAGGTACTGAGTAACAGCAGACTGCACCAAGTGCAGTCGTTTGGCTGTTCGAGTCACCCTGAACTGGACCTCGCTAACGGTCACCAGAGAGCGCAATTGGCGCAGCTCCATAGCAGCGCTTGTGATTAGGTTGTTTGATTCGTAGATGTCGGGCGCAGCACATACGAGCCGCCGGCAAAGTCGGTGCAGCGTGCAGACGTTTCGGTTTGGCCTGCATTCTGCTTAAATTGTCCGGTTGTCATCCTTCCAAGATCGGCGATAGTGCGTAATTCGCGGCCTGGGTCGGCCGCGGTTTGGCATCGATGGGCCGACAATACGTACTCAATTTTGGCGAATACATAAGGTAGAGAGGTTTTCAATGGAGCCAGAGGAAGTCAAAGAGATGTTGCGGCAAATCCGCTTTCCGGGCCGCTCGCGGGATCTGGTGGCGTTAGGTTTTGTCAAGAGTGTCGGGGTGGAAGGCTCGCGCGTCGAAGTGGAATTGACGCCGGACTCGGTCAATTCTGAGAAGGTGGCGACCATGGAGAACGAGGTGCGCGAGCTGCTGCGCAATGCCTCGTTCACGGAGATCGAGATCCATTCCGAGCCACCCTATGACGACGAATCCATGTTACTCGGCGGCGCCGCCATGAATCCCTTGCATGTCGATTTGCAGGAGTATGGCCTCGATCCCGTGCCGGATCCCGATCACGGCGGGAGTCCGAACTTGAAGGATTTGTTGGATCCAGGCGCAGAAAAGAAGAAAGAGAAGTCGAAATCGGCGACTGAGCCGCCGGCCGAAATGCCAGATGCCTTCGCTCCACCAGAAGCAGACCAGCCGCAAGGCAACTCGGATCCCGGCTACAAAGGGCAAGTTCCCGTCTTCCAGTGGCAGGTCAATCCAGATGAGGCCGGGGAGGAAACAGGCCGCGCCAAGCTGAGCATCGGCAGTTGGAATTATGTCGTTGTGTGGGCTATTCATTCCGACCAGGACCTGGTCTATGCCTCAGTCCGGGCCAGGCATTGGATTTATTACAACGGCGAGGCGCGACCCAATCCAGCGGGACGCACCGAGGGTGTGAACGTAGTCTACGATCGTCGACGGGAAGGTGTGGTCGCGATTTATGGAACGGTCAAAGATTTCCGGCCCTTTGTTACTGCGTTTCACCGGGCCTACACCGGCCAACCGGGCGATGCAGATGCCATTGCAGGTGAAGCGTAGAGACTGGGTGACCCTCAACTCGTCCTGGTTTGGGGGGAGCGGCACTGTATCGCGCTTAGCGGGGTCACAGCTGACGCTACACAAACGGGCAATGCGCGCTCGCCGTTGTCCTGCGGTGCAATTTGGATCTGCACCGGGTGGAGCCATGGCAGTTTGCTCCCCGGATCCGCCGGTAGATTCGGGGGGACTATGCAAACCTCCAAGTGCGTCAGCCGCTGTGGAATTTTATGCGGCACGCGCGATTGGCTTTTGCTAGCGCACGGGTGGGGTTGTCAAGCTAGCGGGTCCGCCCGGTTCTATAGAGAAGCACGACTCCCACTTGGTCCAAAAGTACCCACCGGATTGTCCTAGTATCGGCAACACCGATATCATTGTCCCATAGATTCCGTTTGTCAGGTATCAGGCCTGAAGATATGCTTATGCAAAATAACGACATGCTTGAGATGCTTGTCTAATACAGTGCTGCGCGAAAGCCAATACTCCTGGGTAGTTCGACGGGAGAAACCGGATCGCCTTGAAAGATGTAAGAGTCGGTAGGCTATCGGATTTTCCGGCGAACGCCTTCACTGCCGAGGCCGATGTTGGCAGTCCTGAGCCGCAATGGGACGATGTAGACATAAGTTGGTCGCGCGTGATTCCTTGTCGGTCTCAGCCAAGCCCCTAGGCAGTCATCGCTAGGGCTAATGGCTGACCGCAGATTTTTAAGGCGGTGCTGCTTAAAGTCGGCGCTGCGCAGTCGCAACCAAAACCGGTCGACTGTCCATGTCAGGCGTGATCTACCGGGTTTCCGGAGCATGCGCGTAAGAAGCCACGATTACTGAGACCGAGATCATGCGTCGTTCACCACTCGAAACTTGCCGTGACGCCTTTGCACGCCACCATGGCCCCAAGGGGGAGGCGAGCGATGGCGTTCTTATCATTGATGATGAGCCTGAGATGCGGTCCTTTCTCGAACGGGCCCTCGCGCCGAAGTTTACTCGCGTGGAGGCTGCTGCCAATGCTGATGAGGCGCGGGTCCTCGCCGACTCGGCCTGGTTTCAGGTACTGGTGGTGGATGTCCGTCTGCCGGGCTCCGTGGGTGGGCGCGAATTGGTGACGGAGTTTCGTGACCGGTATCCAGCCGATTTTGACGTGATATTTGTCACCGGCTACCCGGACGTCTTCGTCGAGATTTCTTCCCAAGAGGCCTCGATGCATGTTTTACGCAAGCCGTTTCAGATCGGTGAGTTGGTCGAGGCGGTCGAGCACGCGCGGCAGCGGCGCAAATTAGATGCACGCAAATTGGACGCCATGGCGGTGGAGCAGACTGTCGGGGCGCAGACCGGGAAGCCGGAATGGTTTTCTAACGCGACGGCCCTGGGTGTCAGCGAGCAGATGCGAGCCGTTTGGGATACCGTTCAGCGGATCGCGCCTATGCCATCCACGGTTTTGGTGAAAGGTGAGACAGGTACCGGCAAAGAGGTGTTGGCGCGTGCGCTGCACGATTTGAGCGGTTGCAGCGGCCAATATGTCCCGATCAATTGCGGCGCCATATCTGCAGAGTTGTTCGAGGGCGAGTTATTTGGGCATCTCAAGGGTGCCTTCACTGGCGCCCATCAGGCGCGCGATGGGCTTTTCCGACACGCCGATGGCGGGACGCTTTTCTTGGACGAGATCGGCGAGATGCCTTTTGCGATGCAGGCGAAGCTTCTACGAGTGCTAGAGGAAAGGCGTTACCGGCCGGTCGGCAGCAGTCAGGAGATCCCGGTAAATGCCAGAGTCATTGCTGCTACCAATCGTGATCTCGCCGATGAAGTCGCGGCCGGCCGTTTTCGCAAAGACCTGTTCTACCGCCTGAACGTGGTGGACCTTGAATTGCCGCCGTTGCGTGAGCGCAAGAGTGATATCCCTTGGTTAGCGGACCACTTTCTCGAGGTACTTTCGGCTGAGTTGTCGGTGCCGAAGCCGGGATTGACCGGCTGGGATGTGGAGTTGTTAAAGAGCTGCGATTGGCCGGGGAATTGCCGGGAGCTGCGCAACGTCATCGAGCGTTCGCTATTGCTCGGCAAGCCCATTGGACATTTCGTGTGCCCATCCAGTGAAGTTGCCAGTGAGGGTGATACGGTCGTAGCGGCCACCGATGGCCTATCATTGGAGGCCGTGGAGCGTGCCCATATCTTGCGTGCCCTGAATGCCGCTGGCGGTAACAAATCGGTCGCTGCACGAGCACTTGGTGTTTCTCGAAAGACTGTGGAGCGCAAGCTGAAGAAATGGTGTGTGCAATGCGACGCCGATTAGTTGGTGAGTAGAGGGTGATTTGCCCCGAACGCCATTGGCGTGCGCGACCAGATATCCTATGAAAGGGTCGTCCAGAGCAAGTGCCTGACCGCGATGGATCTGATGTGAAGCCTAGTCAGGAAGACGAACTTGTCGGTAAAGATGATGCCACCTTGCGTATCCTGCTTCGCGAGGCACGTGAACAGCAGCTGGTACAGGCCGAAAAATTAGCGGCCGTTGGCGAACTCATTGCCAGCATTGCGCATGAGATCAACAACCCGCTCGCGGTAATGCTGGGCCATGTGAACCTTGCCATTCGAGAGCTTGGGCCGGCCGCTTGGTCAGTGCGCTCCGAAGTCGATATCGTCGTCCAGCAAATACATCGTGTGCAGAAGATCATCGACAGCCTGTTGTGCATTGCCGGGCCGGCGCGAGATCTCGAGCTGCTCACGCCCGACAAGGTACAGGTGCTGGTGCAGGACAGTATTCGGCTCGTGGATGATCAGGCGAAACTCATCGATGTCGAGATTCGGACCGACCTGAAGGCCACATCCCCCATTACGATCGGTTGCCAAGATCTGCAGCAGGTGATCGTCAACCTACTCGTCAACGCCTTACATGCCCTGGAAACGGTGGATCGTGGCCAGATCGAGTTGAGGTCGCGTGACTGGGAGGGGCAGGGAATCCTTATCAGCGTCTGTGACAATGGCCCCGGGGTGCCGCCGCAACTCGCCGAGGAGATATTTAAACCATTTTTCACGACCAAAGGTGCCGGCAAGGGGTCTGGGCTGGGGATGGCGGTGAGCAACGGGTTGGTTCGGCGCTACGGGGGTAGCCTCACCCTCGCTCCGGCGACCGAGCAGGGTGCGGAGTTCAGGATTGCCTTGTTATCCCAGCCCGTCCTCTCCGATCGCGAGACCTGGCTTGCCCAGAGCCTGATGTCTGGATTGGAGATGCGGCTGAGGGAACAGGTCAAAGCCGGTAGTGGGACAGCCCCAACCCCTTAGTGGCGCTGATGTGGCGGCATCTGTGTCGTTTGGCATACGCCTATACATTGGGTGGCAGAACCTTCCACTTATTGAGGTGAGGCGCAATGATTGCAGCGGCCGGTTTTTGGATATCTGGTTCGTAAATGCGCCGGTCACACGCTAAAAGCACAAAAAATCATGCTTTATTTGCCCGCAGCGGGTAACTTTCTGTTTCCTGGTTGAGCGTCGCTCTGACGCCACCAACTGGCATTTTTTCGCTGACTGCCAGAGGCTTGCGGGCAGCGCACGAGTCAAATTCAGGATCGGCGTTGCTCGGCGGAAGCTGCCAGTTAACCCTCTGCTGCAGCGCAGGCTGTCTGTCTGAAATGCAGCATAACTGTAGTATTTTTGTTCATATCGCATATAGTAGGGTGGTCCGAGACGCTGACTGCGCTGGGCAGCAAACGCTAGTGGTAAATAAGATAAAGACTATTCCTAGCTCACTGGCAAGTACTCACCCCCTCCAATCCGGGAGCCCTTCATGAAGAAGACGAAAATCGCCTCGACTGGTACGACAGAAATACAACTCGGCCTAAAACGCACCACAAAGACTAAGGCGGCCATGGCCACCGCCTTCTTGACCGCTTTCGCCATGGCTGGCGGAGCACAGATGGCATTGGCTGACCCTGTCGCCAATGCTTTGGATGCGTCTCTCGGGGCGTTGAACGGCGCGGGAGTGGGGAAATTTAACCTCGACGCGCGGTTGCGCTACGAGAGCTTCGATCTCGATAGTTCGCCGGACGTCGATCGGGATGGTTCATCCATACGCGTGCGTTACGGATATACCACGCCGACTTTCAACGGCTTTTCCGCCATGGTCGAGGGTGAAACTTTAAATGCCGTTTTCAACGACGGAAACGACATTCATCCTCTCGACGACTTGGGAGATGGCACAGATCTTAACCAGCTCTGGATTCAGTACGCCAACGATGCCTTCGGCAACGTGAAAGTCGGCCGTCAACTTTACACTCTCGACGATCATCGTTTCATCGGCCATGTTGGCTGGCGACAGAACATTCAGACTTTCGATGCGGTTACCGCCGGTTTCACTGCGATTGACGGCTTGGATGTGAGAGGGTTTTACATCGATGCCCAAAACTCCGTTACCGGTGACTACCTCAAGCACGATAGCTACGGCCTCAATGGTTCGTTCTCTTTTGACGATTGGTTAAAGCTCACGGGCTTTGGCTACCAAATCGAGGGCGATGAGGACGGCGGTGCAAATGCCGCTATATCCAATGATACCTATGGCGTGCGCGCCACCGGCGCCATAGGTGCCGGTGCAGCAAAAATTAGTTATGCGTTGTCTTATGCTAACCAAGAAGACAACAGCGGTTCGCCGAGCGGCGCGGATTTCGATGCTGATTACTATGCGGCCGATCTCTCCGCAGGTATCGCCGGTGCGACCTTTGGGGCTGGTCTAGAGATCCTCGAACCGGATTTCCGCACACCACTCGCTACCCTCCACAAATTCCACGGTTTTGCTGACGCCTTGTTACCGATCACCGGCTTCCAGCAAGGATTGGAGGACTACTACATATATGGTGGCTACAACTTAGGTAACGGTCTGTCGTTCAAGGTCATCTACCACTGGTACGATCCAGAAGACGATGCTGCTGGGTTCGACGGTGGTGACGAGCTGGACTTGGTTGCCAAATACCAGTTCAGCAAGCACGCCAACATACTGGCTAAGTATGGTAACTACGACTCGGATGGCGGTGTCGGCCCGAGCGGGACCCAGGGTGCGTTTGATAAGGAAATGTGGACTGTCGAAGTGAATGTGAAGTATTAAGGCAGCGCTCACTATCGCCTCCAAGAGCCCAGAGATAGCGGGCTCTTGGGGGTTTTTTTATGCTCGGCACCTGTTTGAGCATGAGGCGACCTTGCACATCGAACTCCATTGGGCGGCGCCAATGTGCTGCGTCCGATCTCCGATGCCGGCTACGTCGTCGGGCATTGCGTAGCGGGCTAGTGTTCCGGCACGCCTTCGTGCAGATCGGTGACCGCGGTTTGCGATTTTTGCCGCATGGGCGGATCGGGGAGCACGGCCCAGCCGTGCCAGTCTTTAGGGACGCCGCGGGAACTTGGTGAAATTCGGCGCCCGTTTCTCGAGAAATGCCTGCTTGCCTTCGTTGGCCTCCGGTGTCATGTAGAACAGGCCGGTGGCGTTGCCGGCCAATTCTTGAATCCCAGCCAGGCCATCGGTATCGGCGTTGAAGCCGGCCTTGATCAAGCGCAGCGCGGTCGGCGAGTGGGTGAGCATCTGCCGGCACCAGCTCAGGGTCTCGTGTTCGAGTCGGTCGAGTGGCACGACCGCGTTGACCAGTCCCATGGCCAGCGCCTCTTGGGCGTCGTACTGACGACACAGAAACCAGATCTCCTTGGCGCGCTTGAGTCCGACGGTGCGCGCCATCAGCCCAGCTCCGAGTCCTGCATCGAAGCTGCCGACCCGAGGTCCGGTCTGGCCGAAACGGGCGTTCTCGGCCGCGATCGTCAAGTCGCACACCAGGTGTAGCACATGGCCGCCGCCGATTGCATAGCCGGCGACCATCGCGACCACAGGTTTGGGCAGGCGTCGGATCTGCATCTGCAGGTCCAGCACATTGAGGTGCTGTACCCCCTGGCGGTCGCGGTAGCCGCCCTCGTCGCCACGGATCTTTTGATCGCCACCCGCGCAGAACGCCTTGTCGCCTTCGCCGGTGAGGATGATCACGCCGATGTCCGGGTGGTGGTGCGCATGATGGAAGGCCGTGATCAGCTCTTGCACCGTCTCCGGCCGGAAGGCATTTCTGACCTGCGGGCGATTGATCGTGATCTTGGCGATGCCCTCGGCGTATTCGCATCTGATATCGTCGAAGGAAATCTGGGTGAGATCCTGCCAGTGCATTATTTCTCCTCGGCATGCTCGGTCCGGTTGCGGCATCCCTCGGTGGGGGCACGGGTGCGCAACGGGGTGGGGATGTTATACCCAATAGGGTGGACGGCTTTCACATGGCCAGTGCCGGCCGTGCGATCCAGGCACAATAATCGCACGAGGTCGATGACATCGACCATAGGTCCCGACCTGCGATGACGCCTTTCCGCCTCGCTACACAAGCCTTGGCCGTCCGTGAATTGGTCGAAGCGGCGCAGCGGCTGGTACCGGCCTTACGCGGCCTGGGCGTGTCGGCATCTCGCGTGTTGGCCGTGCAGAGCAGCGATCCGGCGTGCTGGGTGTGGCTGTGGGGACTGGCACGGGCCGCCGGACAACCCTTGATGCCACTCGCACCACAGCTCAGTGCGGCCGACGTGGACGAGCTGTTGGGGCAGGCCGGTGGGGCGGTGCTGTTGGATGGGGAGCACGCCGGGCTTGCGCTTGCGCGGGACCCGGTGCCGGGGCGCCCGATATCAACCGCGCTGCGCGGCGGGCTGATCATACAGACCAGCGGCAGCGCGGGACGGCCGCGCGGTGTGATGCACGGTGCGCATGGTCTCCGTGCGGCGAGTCGTGCCGCTTGCCAACGCCTGGCGTTTGCAGCCGATGATCTCTGGTTGGTCTGTCTGGCGCCCTGGCACATCGGTGGCATCGCCATCCTCGAGCGTGCCCTTTACCGAAAGGCCCGGGTCCTGGTGTTGCCGAAGTTCGAGGCCGACCGGGTGTGGGACGGATTGCACCGTCACCCGGTGAGCCATCTGTCGCTAGTACCTGCGATGCTGGCACGCCTGCTCGAGCAAGCGGCCGGACAGCGCCCACCGGCCCAGTTGCGCAAGGTGTTGATCGGTGGCGGGGCGCTGTCCCCGGCGTTGGCGTGCGAGGCCGCCGCGCAGGGTTGGCCGTTGTGCGTCAGTTACGGGCTAAGTGAGGCGGGTTCGCAGGCGGCTACTTTGTGCGATCCCGGCGACGACTGGACGCCGGGGGATGTTGGCAGCCCGATACCCGGCATGCAGCTTGCGATCGAGCCGTCCGGCGACGCCCACGGCCGGATCAAGCTGCGCGGCGACATGTTGATGTGCGGTTATCTGAATCCTGACTTCGCGCCGGGATTGGGCCTTGCGGCCGATGGTTGGTTCGTATCCAACGACCTCGGTTGCATCGACGAGGCCGGGCACCTGCACGTACTCGGTCGGTTTGATGACATGATCATCAGCGGCGGGATCAATATCCACCCGGCGAGCGTTGAGCGCATCGTTTGCGGACACCCGGCGGTGCGAGAGGTCGCGGTTATCGGCCAGCCAGACTCGGTATACGGCGAGATCGTTACCGCGATCGTGGTCGGTGGCGTCGCTGGCGAGGAGTTGCTCGCATGGTGCCGCGAGCAGTTGCCGAGTGCTCTGCGGCCGCGGCGGGTGGTGCGCCGTGACGCATTGCCGCTAGGTGCGACTGGCAAGGTCGACCGTCGGCGTCTGCGCGAGCTCGTCCAGGACCCTGAGCTAGTCGACGATGGCAGTGAGTAGCGCAACCAAATCGGCGGGCAGTGCCTGCTTGGTGCTGCCGTCGGTTGCGACATGCACGCTGGTCGCTGCTGCGGCAACCGCACCTCCTTTCGAAAAGCGATAACCGAGGGTGAAGCTGCTCTCACTCAGGCGTTCGACGTTGAGTGTGACGCTCACGCGATCACCGAGGCGCAGCGGTTGTTTGAAATCGGCTGCCATGTGCACAACTGGCAAGGCCCAGCCTTCGTCGAGTATCCGCCCCACCGACCAACCGTGCTGTGCAAGAAAGGCCTCATAGACGGAATGTGCCAGCTCCAGCAGACGGGGCGCGAAGATCACACCGGCGGCGTCGACCTGTGCCATACCGATATCCAATTGCGTTTCAAACACGACCAGCTTCTCCGGCGGATGTACTGTGACCAGGGTCCGTGTCGCTGTCCGATTGCACCGGTTCGACGCCGAGCCCCGGTGTCTCGGGTAGGCTGAGGATACCCGAGGTCGCGGCCGGAAAATCGGCCGTGTCGGATGCGAAACAAGTACCGGTCGCCAGGCCATGCACACCCTCGGTTGCGAGCGCTGCCGCGACCTGTGCCGCCATGGCCAAGCCGACCGCGGACTCCAGGGTGCTGGTTACCACGACCTGCATCCCCGCACGCTGGGCGCATCTGGCCCAGACCATTGCATGGCGCGGACCGCCCAGCACCGTGGGTTTCAGGACCATGCGCCGCACCGGCGGCAGTCTGCCCGGATACTCGGGGTGGCGTCCCGCCAGCGACTCGTCCAGCGCCAGAGGAAAAAGGCAGCGGCGTTGCAGCGCGGCCAGCTGTGCATGGTCCGGTCGCGCCAGGGGTTCTTCGAGTGACTCGATCGGCATGTTGGTGCCCAGCGCATCGACAAAGCGTCTGGCCTGGCGCGGTGTCCAGGCGCCGTTGGCATCCAGCCTGAATCGCACACTCGGGCCCGTTTGGCGAGCCAGTCGCCGCAGTGTGGCGGCCTCTGTCTCGGGTTCAGCGAGACCGACTTTGAGCTTGATGACGTCGAACCCCGAGCTGCTGGCGCTGTTGACGCAGGCGGCGGTTTCCTTGCCCAGTTCACCACAGGCGGCGTTGACTCGAATGATCGACCTCTGTTTGCCCCCCAACAGATCCGCCAAGGGGCAACCCAAGTCGCGTGCGCGCAGGT
Organism: Chromatiales bacterium; assembly: GCA_028284585.1. Taxonomy (GTDB): domain Bacteria; phylum Pseudomonadota; class Gammaproteobacteria; order Chromatiales; family Chromatiaceae; genus Thiosocius. The sequence goes on along the minus strand of JANQRK010000022.1, from coordinate 11,603 downwards.
CGAGCAGTGCGGTTTCGATTGCGCAACGCGTCGCTGGTGGTAGCCTGTCCAGGTCTTGGTCGATTGCCGGTTCGGGAAGGCCAGACACCAGGCGTTGCAGTGTGCCGGCCGCCTCAGCTAGCGTCTCGGTTCCGGCCGTCGGTAGCGGCGCACAGTCACCCCAGCCGAGCGTGCCCGACGCGCCGCGCAAGGCGAGTAGCAGGCCCTCGCGGTATGCAAGGGTGCCTCGGGCCGTGACCCATGGCCGTTTAAACTTCAGACGGTAAGGGCGCATTAATGCGCCTATGATCCGGATCAGAACGCGACCCCGCTTATCTTGATATATAAGGCCAGTGTCCCCGGCCCCGGCAAGAGGCCGCTACCCTGAACACGCATGATCGATAGCCGAAATCTAGAAAAGCCCATACAGCAGGCGTTGCGGCAGGCCAAACGCGACGGCCATGCGCTGGTCAGCGTCACGCTGCCGCTACCCGGTGCGACGCTGCACAGTCTGCCGCAAGTGCCGGATGAGCGCTATTTTTGGATGCGCCCGGATCGCGGCGAGCAATGGCTGGGCCTGGGCAGAGCGTGGCGCTTCGAGCAACCTGGCGAGGGTCACCTTGGGGGGCTTTCCGAGGCGCTGAAAGACCTCAGTTCGCGATTCTGCCACATAGACCCAGATGCCTGTGGCGTGCCGCCGCGACTCAGCCTAGCCTCGGACAGCCACGGTGGTCGCATCACGCTGCCGTCGATCCAACTGGGCAGCGGCAATCAGACGACCTACCTCACGGTCACACCCGACCCGGCGCAACCGGATGCCTGGATAGACACCCTGGAGCGCCTGCTGGTCGCTATCGATCGCCCCTACGAGCCGCCGCCTGGTCCGCTGCTGTTATCACTCGAACGCCAGGTGCCGGATGCCTCGGTATGGATCGCACTCGCAGAACGCGCGGTAGAGAGCCTCGCCGATAGCGCGCTGCAGAAAGTGGTCCTGGCGCGCAGCGTCAGCCTGACCAGTCAACGTCCGGTCGATGCCGCTCATCTGATCAGGACACTGGCCTGTCAGCATGCCCACTGCACGATCTTTGCCGCCGATGTTCACGAGGGCTGTTGGGTGGGAGCCTCCCCCGAAGTCTTGTTGAATCGGCATGCATTGGAACTGTTCTGCGAGGCGGTCGCGGGCACCGTGCGGCGCGACCCCTACCAGTCGGTCGACCAAGAGCTGGGCGACTGGTTATTGCGCGACGCGAAGAATCGCCACGAGCACCAACTGGTAGTCGATTTGTTACGCAGTGTACTCGAACCCTTGAGTGCCAGCCTGGCGATCCCACGCCAGCCCAGCCTGCTGAGGCTGCATACCTTGCAACACCTCTACACGCCGATCCGGGCAACTTTAAAAGAGGACACGCCAGCGCTGGAGATCGCGCAGGCCCTGCATCCGAGTCCCGCGGTCTGTGGGTCGCCCAGGCAACAGGCGCGGACCTGGTTACAGAAATACGAGCCCATGGACCGCGCCTGGTTCACCGGCCTGAGTGGCTGGGTCGATGTGGCCGGCGGGGCGGCGCTCAATGTCGTGCTGCGTTGTGCCCATCTGCAGCGGGACCGCATTGATCTCTATGCTGGGGCGGGGTTGGTGGCCGATTCGGTCTCGGCGGCCGAGTGGGATGAGACGGAGATCAAGCTGGACAGTATGATCCAGGCACTCAAGGCCGCCTGAGACAGCGCGCGGCGCTGTCGTCGAATCGATGATGGATACCGCCGATCTGAATTATGCTTGGGCTTGGGCGCTGTGCGAGGGCCTGGTCGCCTCAGGTGTGCAGCGCGTAGTCGTCTCACCGGGTTCGCGCTCTACGCCGCTCGCGCTGGCGGCAAGTCGGCATCCTGAGCTCACGACGCGGGTGATCCTGGACGAGCGGGCCGCGGCATTCTTCGCGCTCGGGGCCGCCAAGGCGGATCGATCGCCCACTGCATTGGTGGCGACTTCGGGCACGGCGGTCAGCGAGTGGTTGCCGGCGGTCGCCGAGGCCGATCTCAGTCGAGTTCCACTGATCCTGCTCTCTGCCGACCGGCCACCGGAGCTGCGCCAGTGCGGGGCCAACCAAACCATCGATCAGTCTGATCTATTCGGCACCAAGGTACGGGCGTGCATCGAACTCCCGGTGCCGGATGCCGCGTTGTTCCCTGTGGCCTGTCGCTATGCCACGCAGGCGGTGGCGGCCGCGCGTTGGCCGTTGCCCGGTGCCGCGCACTTGAATGTGCCGTTGCGCGAGCCCCTCACACCCAGCGCCTCGGTGGTACTGCCCGACCTGGTGCGCCCGATGGTCTCGCGACCTTGCTTGGTGGCCGACCCTACGCATCTCGCCTGCATTGCGGCGGCGATCGATGGCCGGCCAGGCCTGATCATCTGTGGTCCGGCGTGCGGTGACCCGTTGCCGAGCGAGGCGATCGTCCGATTGGGCGCTGCGCTGCGTGTGCCGATCCTGGCCGATCCCTTGTCCAATCTGCGCAGCGGGGCGCACGGTAAAGGCAACATCATCGCGCACTACGATGCCTGTCTGCGCCAGCCGGCCTTTCGACGCGCCGCAGCGCCGGCCTGGGTGCTGCGCTTCGGCGCGCCGCCGGTGTCGAAGGAGTTGGCGGTTTTCTTGTCCGGCCTCGGCAGCAGCCGCCAGATACTCGTGGACCCGGGCGGGCGCTGGCCGGACCCTCTGCACCTTACGACCGACCTGGTGCAGGCAGATCCAGAGGATGTCGCAACGGCGCTTAATGATGCGGTAACCGGCGCGCCAGACGATGGCTACCTGGCGGCCTGGCAAACGCGCGAAGCCATTGTGCGCGAGATCCTCGTCGATACTGCGCCCGAAGAGGCGCAGATCATCGAGACGCTGCGTGAGCAGCTACCGGCCGGCAGCCGTTTATTCTGCGGTAACTCATTGCCGATTCGCCAGCTCGATTGGTTCTTGGCACGCCGCGATGCGCCGTTGCGGATCCTTTGCAATCGCGGTGCTTCGGGGATCGACGGCAATGTGGCTACATTGCTAGGCATGGGTAGCACAGGCGAGGGCGTGTTAGTCGGATTGCTCGGCGACCTGACGCTGATACATGACATCGGCGCCTTGGCCGAGGCCGGTGATTGCCCAGGGGTGGTGATCGTGCTCGAAAATGGCGGTGGTGCGATCTTCGATCACCTACCCCAGCATCGGCTCGATGAACACATGGAGTTGTTTAGGACGCCACGTCCGGTCGATCTCGAGGCCGCCGCCAAGGCCTTCGGGCTCGGTTACTGTAACGCATCGCCGGCCCAGTTTGCGATGCAGTTTCAGGGTGCATTGGTCCAGGCAGCGAACAGCCGGCGCCTGCAGATACTGCGGGTTGTCTTGGATGGGGACGCCAGTCTAGAACGGCATCGCGCTTTGTGGGCCGCTTTGGCGCGATGATAGTGTCGGCAATCGATGCTTAGATTTGGCCGGGCCGAAGACAGCATCAGGCATTTGAGGAATCCGGCAACTATCGAGCCGGCTACAGGGAGATCGATCGATGCGTCGCACGCAGCGTTCGGTACTTGTCGTAGATCCCTTCGCGGTCGGCCTCTGTCTGGCCGCCTTGGCTATCCCATGAGCCGCCATCACAGCTCTCCAGACCAAATCCCTTAGGGGTTTTCGATAACGGCTGGTCGTTCGTTAGATCGATCGATGGCGTGAACCATCTACAAGTGGTCGTACCGACGGAAGAGGAGCTCGTCTTTCGCAACATGATCGTCGGGCCGCTCGAGGCGCTGTTGGACCCTCAAAACGATCCGGCTGACCTGATCCTGAGCTCGGAGCGCTTCGTCCTTCCGGCCAGGTTTGGGGGAGTTGTTCCCTCGGCATCTTGGGTCCCCAAGTATGTTGGTACACGCAGTGAGTTGGTCGACCTCAACGGCGGCGGGGAACCGGAGCTGAGTGTCAACAATTCCCTCCTGTCGCTGGAGGACCCCCCCATTGTTCTCAGCGATGCGCTGTTTGGTAATAACGACGACATTAACTTTGCAACCTGGCGGCTCCGCTTCTACGACCTGGATGGGGATGGAGATCTCGATGCGCTTGTAGGTACTGTATTTGAAGCCGATTTTTTTTTTGAGAATCGCGGGACTAGGGAAGTTCCAGTCTTCGTTGAGACCGCTCGAGACTATGCGGAGGTTATGGCAGCGATCAATGCCAAGTTGCCGCCGGCGGTGCAAGAGGTATTCGCTGCCAAGTTCCCGCCGGCGTTGCTCGAGGTATTCGGTGGCGCTGCTGCTGAATCAATCTTAAATGGCGTTCAGCTCGCCGATGTGGATGGCGACAGAGACTTGTTCAGCACCAGGCATTTCGGCAACTACCTTGAGAGCGCAGGCACGGATCAGGCGCCGGTTTTTGTCACGCCCTTTTTTCCTTTCCCGGCGGGACAACGCAGTTTCCACGCGCAGCCAGCCGAACGTGAACCCTTCGCGATCATCGATTTCGACTCGGACGGTGACTTGGATGTGCTGTCCTATGTCCCGAATCAACCCAGTAAAATCGCCTTACACGAGCAGGCCGACGACCGGCCCCTGGCTTTGCCGCCCCGGTCATCCTGGACAACTTTCCGCTCGATTTAGTCGACCGGAGCAAGCCCGCCGACTTTTTCCGCCATCACACCTTTGGGTCGTTGGATAGGTCAGACCTCGATGGTGATGGTAGGCCCGAGTTATTGCTCAAGGGCAGCTATTCACTGAGCCGTTCGGAGCGTCCGCTGCGGATGGAGTTGGTCACGCTGCGCGATGGGGCGTTCGAACCGGTGGAGTTCATCTTGGAAAGCGACAGCGTGGCACTCGAGCACTATGCGGAGCGCGACGGGTTGTCCTTGAACGCGTTCTTCCTCGATGAGGACGGGGATGGTGATCTGGATATCGTGTACCCGAGGAATCACCAAAACTCCATCTTGTTCGAACAGATCGCACCGATGGTGTTTGCCCCGGCGCGGCAGATCGCCTTCCGTGTCTTTCGCAGTCCAATCACGAGAGGCCCGAACGTCGACCTGGACGGTGATGGTGATCTAGATCTAGTGAGTACCCATTACGGGAGTGTTCAGATCAACTTGGCACGTAGCCCGGGTGCGATCCGCAACTTCTCGACGAACTCCTTTGTCGGTACCGCGGGCGCAGTTCAGATCTGCGGCTTCGTCATCAAAGGCGAATCGCCGCAGACCGTGATCCTGCGCGGACTGGGCCCGGGGGTGTTCATAAGTCCTATCGACACCAAAAAATTACAGAACCCCAGGTTGCGTCTGCATGCCGGGCGCAGGTTGATCGCGAGTAACGACGATTGGCGTGACCACCCTGTCCCTGTGACCGACCTTATACAATCTGGCATCTCTATCGGACCAGGCGGGCCGGGGAGGCCGCATGATAGAGAGGCGGCGTTGCGGATACGGCTTAAGCCTGGGGCCTACACGGTGAACGTGAAAGGCGAACTCGGCGACAGCGGCGTGGGTATCTGTGCGATTGACGTCGACCGACGGATACCCACGGACTCGATGCGGGTGAACATGTCCGGTCGCACCTGGATTGGCCGTGACCAGAACATCGCGATCGGTGGCTTCGTCATCGAAGGTGACAGCCCGGTCAAGGTGCTGATCCGCGGACTGGGTCCCAGCCTCGCAGAGCGTGGTCTTGCCGCCCATCTGGTGGATCCGCAACTGAAACTGCACAAGCGAAATGAAGGAATAGGGTCAAACGTGCTTTCGGTAAACGACGATTGGCGATCGGTCGCCAATGCGAACGAGATCGCGGCACTGCCGAATGCCCCGAAGCACGGTAGGGAGGCCGCCATCTTGACGACGTTGGCGCCAGGTCGCTACACGGTGCATATGAGCGACAGCGGTGGTGGCACGGGTATCGGGATTATTGCAGTAGACCGACTATGAAGCGGCTGGGTGGCTCATGACCATGATGCCTAGGAGCCTTGTTGGTGCCTGGAGGCCAAATGGTGTAGCTGCGAGTTTTCCAAAAAGGTTCCCAGCGTACCTTCAGACTTGTGCTGATCGATCAGCTCCTGTAATTCGACAGGGGTGATTTCGACCTCGCTTTCGTAGACGTAGACGGCGGGTGAGTTGACGAAGTATCTCCGCATCTCCAGGTTGGCAATGGCACGCCGTGTGTTTTCACCGAGGTTGGGATTGATGCGCAGCGCGACCCCCAGTGCGTCGCCGGTGAGCGACGGTAGATCATTGGCGTACACCATTGTGTCGATTTTGGCATTGGGACGGACGAGATAGAGGTAGGTGTATACTTTTTTTTCGCTCATCGAGTAGGCCCCCCAATGCCTTCGGTCGTGTCGCCTTGGAAGGACCGAATACAGAGATCGCAATGCCTGAATGGCGGCTGGAGCTAGGCTAGTCGGATGGCTTGGTGCGGTCAAGGTGAAGGGGTGCGAGGGGACAGGCCGCGATCTGGCCGACGTTTCTAGGTCGCCCGACGCGAGGGAGATCAAGACCGCATGGGGCCAAGGCTCCGAGAACCACACGGATCTATCGAACGCAGTGGTGACTTGCGCTGCCTCTAGCCGGGCTATTCCCGCCAACCGGTGTTTTGCCCGCTACATCCCAAAGCTTGGCTCAGTCGGTATTACCTGGTAAGGCAGCGGTGTGTCCGGCGACGGCCGCAGACCGCCAGCCAGGGGTGCGGTCACGGAGAACGCACTATCCTGAGCCATCAAGGTCTGAGCAGATTCGCCAGTTTCTCGGAGATTCGAGGTCGATTCTTGAGTAATAGGCGTTAAACGCATAAACTATGCCATTAACCTATCCGCCTGCTGCCGTTTTCTTCGAGGGCAGGAGTCGGGTCAGCGCAAGAATAACTCACAGGCGCTTTTACAATTCCTAGAGTGGGACCTGACACCTTCACGGATGACGATGCCAATGAGTTCGTAACCCGATTGACCTCGCATAACGAATGAGAGGGGAGTGATGAAAACAATGAAAAGTATCTTGCGCATGAGTGCGGCGCTTATTCTGGTTTGGTCGTGTCAAGCCGGCGCCATCCCTTTCGTGAGTGAGGGCATCTGGACAGGTCTCGAGCAGGGCGACGGTGTCGTTGACAACATCGATGGGGTCGGTACTAATGAGGTGACATGGGGTGATCCGTTCCCCGATGAAAATGTAGGGCCCAGTAGCGGCTACACTTTCGATGGCGTCCCGATGGGTGATGCGCCCCTCAATGCGGACCTGTTCGCGCTCGGCGTTTTTACCCACGCCAACTTTACTATTTTCCTCCCCTCGATTACCGGCGCCGATCTGACCGTGGATTTGACGTTCACCGACGGCGGTGGACCGGTGGCCCAGGCCTTCGACTTTTTCTTCGAACATACCGAGACCCCGAACAACGCCAGCCCGTGCGCCGAAGGTGGCGGCACCCCTTGTCGAGACAAGGTCAGCCTGCCAGATGCTGCATCGACCGAGACGGTGACCCTGGACGGCATCTTGTATCAACTTGAGATCATTGGCTTCAGCCAAGACGACGGTGCTTCCGTTACGCCCGAGTTTTTTACCCTTGAGGAGCAGAACAACTCCGCGACCCTGTTTGCGCGTCTGGTCGAGGTCAATGTGCCGGTATCGGCACCCCCGACAGTCGCTTTGGCGGCTGTGGCCCTGATCGGGCTCTGGGCGAGTTCGCTACGGCGGCGTCGGTCGCGGGTTGCGCCGCGAGGCGGCGTTGCTGGCTAGCCACTCGGCCGTGCCACAATAACTCGCCTCATCGTGGCGCCGCCTCACCCAAGCCTTTTGCTCGCCGTTCTCGCTGAGCGCGACGCATTGTGCGGTGTCTCTGCTGCACCTTGTGGCTTCCTACGTTTGGATCTCGGTTCCCCCCGATACCGGGTTTAGTCTTAGTGTGCGGCGACTTCTCCGCGGTGAAGACCTGGAGTGCCTAGATAAGAGATCGATTGGACGGTTGTTTGGGCCAGTCAAGCCGCAGCGGATAGAGAAGCCGTTGTGAATTCGGCCGTCGATACCCCGCGGGGGCCTTCTGATTTGCCACCGATTCGGCGGGTCGCTCCTGGCCAGGTCATTCGCTGGGTGAAACTCGGCTGGCAGGATCTGCGCGCTGCCGGCTGGCCGAGCCTTCTGCATGGATTGATTGTGTTCGCGGCCAGTGTCGCGATCGTCCAAATCACCTTGTTGTACTGGCCCATCTTGCCGGGTGCCTTGTCGGGATTCGTGCTGGTCGGTCCGATTTTAGCAACGGGCCTATATGCCTTGAGCCGCAGTTTGGAGCGACAGCGGAAGCCGCGATTGGGCGATGCCATCTCCGCGTGGCGGCACGGCTCACATTGTCTCATCCGTTTCGGGCTGCTGTTGATTCTGGCGGGTGCCGCCTGGGTAGGTGTGAGCGTGTTGCTGTTCGGCTTCTTTGTCGATACGGAGATCCGCCAACCCTGGGACTTTCTCGAGTATGTGGTCGTCCAGAACGAGGTGCACTTCCTGTTGTGGACAGTGCTGGGTGGGATGGGCACTGCAGTGATATTCGGTATGACCGTCGTATCAGTGCCCCTGTTGCTCGACCGTCAGGTCGACACAAAGACGGCTGTTCTAACGAGCATACGTGCGGTTGGCGAGAATCCGGTCGCGATGGGTTTTTGGGCGATTCTTCTATTGGTCGCCACGGGCCTGTCGATACTGACCTTGATGCTAGGTTTTATTGTGCTCTATCCACTGATGGGCCATGCCTCATGGCATGTCTATCGGGACTTGGTCGATGCGAGCGTCCTACCGGCGAGAGAGGTCGGCTTTTGAGTGCGGGCAGCATGCTCGGCTTGACAGAGGAGAGAATAGCCGAGATCGGGATGACCTGGGGCCTGAGCATTTTTATAGGCTTCATGTTGTTTATCATCTGGGACCTGGCACGCAAATCAAAGGCGGGGAAATTTGGCACCTTCGTGCTGTTCTTCGTGTTGGCCTTCGGCATGCTCGGCTTTGCCGCCAAGGCGGTTATCCAGTGGGTTCTGGACATCTGAGCGGAGTTTCATCGACCGGATCGGTGAGCAGTAGTTCGATCGGCTTGGGCCGTGCGATCCCATCGCCTTGCGCGAGGTCGATTCCAAGCTCGCGTAGGTGATTGGCCACGGTGTCCGTCTCTACCCACTCCGCAATGGTCTTCTTGTCCATCATCTTTCCGATTTCGTTGATCGAGCGCACGATGGCTAGGTCGACGCCGCTTTCGAGCATGTTCTGAACGAATACGCCATCGATCTTTAAGTAGTCCACGGCCAGGCTTCGCAAGTAAGCAAACGAACACAAGCCGCTCCCGAAGTCGTCGAGTGCAAATTGACAACCCCTAGCCTTGAATAGCTTGATGAAGCGTTGCCCGCTGGAGAGGTTCGCAATCATTGCGGTTTCGGTGATTTCGAAGCAAATACAACTTGGCTCGATGGTACTGTTATCGAGTTGATCCGAAACGAACTCGAGAAAGCCTACATCGCCAAGCGATTGGCCGGAGATGTTGATAAAACAAACGCCGGTATCCTGCATCATGGCTGGATGCTGTGTGAGCCAATCGAAGGCATTTTTTATCACCCAGCAGTCGATCTGCACTGCGAGATCGTAGCGCTCCGCTGAAGGAAGAAGGTCTTTCGGCAAGGCAGCGACGCCTGTATCGTCCTGCAGCCTCAGCAAGAGTTCATAGCACTTTTTGTGCTCCGATCCTTGGCTTAGCGGAACGATCGGCTGACAGTAGAGAACGAAATGGTCTTCTTCGAGCGCGTTTTGGATGCGGTTGACCCATTGCATTTGGCCACGACGGCGCGCGAGCACTTCGTCATTCTCGATGTAGACATGGATGCGATCACGGCCTGCCTCCTTGGCCGCATAACAGGCACTATCTGCTGCCCTTAGGACGGCCGTAATTCCTTCGCTGGCCTCGGTGATGGGGACGAGTCCAATACTGACGCCTACCTTGAAACTTTTTTCTTGCCATGAAAACCGGAATTCACGAACCGCTTGGCGCAGGGAGTCGGCAACACGCCGGCCCTGCTCCAGAGTGCAATGCTCCATCAACACCCCAAACTCGTCCCCGCCAAGGCGTGCCAGGGTATCGCGCTTGCGAACGCATTCCAGCAAGATATTTGCAAGTTGGCGAAGTAGCTCATCCCCTGCGACGTGACCGCAGGTGTCATTGATGATCTTAAACTGATCGAGATCGAGATAGCACAGGGCATGGCTATCAGGTTGTGCACGGGTGGATTCCAGAACCCGTTTTAATCGGACCTCGAACTGACGTCGATTGAGCAAGCCGGTCAAACTATCATGGTTTGCCTGATGAGTGAGTTCGTGGGCCATCCGTCTTGCATCGGTTACATCGCTGAATACCAAAACGATGCCAGATATCGTCCCGTCATAGCTTCGTATCGGGGCGACCGAGTCCTGAACGGCATACTCGCTGCCGTCACGACTCAGTAGTACTGCATCCTCATTCAGAGTGGCGATGTGTCCGGCATCCAGACATCGCTCAATCGGCACGAACATCGGCTCGCGCGTATTTTCGTTAACGACACGAAAGACCGTGCTTAGTGCCTGCCCAGCGGCGTCCCTCAAAGACCATCCGGTGAGTGCTTCGGCAGCAGGGTTCAGGTAGTCCACTGTGCCAGATGCATCCGTGGTGATAACGGCGTCGCCGATAGAATGAAGGGTTACTTCGGCGCGCTCTTTCTCGGTATACAATGCTTTTTGCATCTGCTTGCGCTCGACAATGTCCTCCTGCAAGTGCTGATTGGCCACAGCAAGTTCCCTTGTTCTCTCCTTAACTCTCTGTTCCAGACCACGATTGAGTTGTTCCACCCTGGCCTTCTCGTCGTCCAGGCGAACGATTAACTTCGTGTTCTCTTGCTGTAATCTCAGACCATGGAGCAATGTCTTATGCATGCGCAATGCGTTCATGGAGACAAAGCACAAGAACAGCGCGGCTGCGCCACCCACCAGATTGAAAGCGCCGTCGTGATGCGACAGTAGATAGATGAAGCACGGGACCAGCGCTGGTGCGGCAAAGCAGAAATAAGCACTCTTGATGATAGACAGCGCCGCTACGGCGCCTGCAGCCAGGCCGCTGATCCAGAGCACGGCGAAGCCGATGTGTAGGATGGAGGCGCCGGATGCCAGAACTAGGACGGTCGCGCTCCAAATGGAGCCGGACAGGATCACCCCAGGCAGAAACAGCGCGAACCACCGGTGGGCGTCTTCCGGTGGCACGGGTTCACGCTTGTACCTGTGTACCAAGTAGAATCGAGCTATGGTGACGAGCGCGAACAATGCTAACCAAACCAGTAGCGCAGAGTGCGATGCGGTGTTCCAGAATATCGCCACCACAACCAGTGCTGCTGCGGCATTGGCGGTGAGAGCCACGTTGGCCTGGTCGAATAGCACATCGACTTGTTTGGCGAACAGCGAATCCGTTTCGCGACCCGACCGGCTCAGCATTTGATTGGAACTCCTCATCGGACCTGGCGATGCAATGAGCAACGCCAGGGCAAGTATACTAGGGCCTGTTCACACTAAGTGAGACGCAGCGACGGCGGCCGTTTTTCTGGCCAACAAGGCGCTGTGAGCGCGGTGTGCCTATCGCACATGAGCGAGCA
>JANQRK010000015.1 GCA_028284585.1 Chromatiales bacterium | reverse complement strand
TGGTCGGAGCGAGAGGATTCGAACCTCCGACCCCCACAACCCCATTGTGGTGCGCTACCAAGCTGCGCTACGCTCCGAATCGGAAGCGCCGCATCCTATGGACGCGGCACTTTATTGTCAACGCACTGCGTGGACTGGTCAGCCTTCGAGGATCGCCAGTAGATCTTCGAGATCGTTGCGCAACTTCCTGACCACGGCACTGCGCGGACGCTGCTCCTCGTGCTTGGGTCCGTCACCGGCCAGCTGTTGCCGGGCACCACCAATTGTGAAGCCCTGCTCATAGAGCAAGCTACGTATGTTGCGGATCATCTCGACATCGTGGCGTTGATAGTAGCGTCGGTTGCCGCGCCGCTTCACCGGCTTGAGTTGTGCGAACTCCTGTTCCCAATAGCGCAACACATGTGGTTTGACCTGACAGAGTTCGCTGACTTCGCCGATCGTGAAGTAGCGCTTGCCCGGTATCGGGGGCAGCTCAATGTTGCTGCTGTTGGGATCCAGCATATGCCTCTACTCTAGCCTTCAGTTTCTGCCCCGGCCGGAATGTCACCACACGCCGTGCCGAGATAGGGATCTCTTCCCCGGTCTTGGGGTTACGGCCGGGGCGCTGCTTCTTCTCTCGCAGGTCGAAGTTGCCGAAACCAGACAATTTCACCTGACGCCCGTTCTCCAGCGACAGCCGGATCTCTTCGAAGAACATCTCCACCATGTCTTTGGCCTCGCGCTTGTTCAGCCCGAGCTCTTCAAACAAGTGTTCTGCCATTTCTGCCTTGGTAAGCGCCATAGACTCAGTCCCTCAATTTTCCCCCCAGGTCGTCGGCCAAGGCTTTCAATACCACGCCGCTCGCCTGCTCTACATCTGACTCTGTAAGAGTGTTCGAAGACCCCTGTAAAATCAAGCTCAAAGCAAGACTTTTTCGACTGGAATCTATGTTATCGCCAGTATAGACGTCGAACAAGCCAATATCCTTCACAATCTGTGGTGCCACCTTCTCGATGGTGTCCAATACACGCTGATAGGGCAGATCGCGGTCGACCAAGAGCGCAAAATCGCGCCGAATGGCCGGAAACTTCGACAAGGACGCGAATTGCGGCACCTTGCCCATGCGCAATGGGGCCAGATCGATCTCGAACAGATAGACCCCGCTCGGCAGATCCAGGGTCTTTTGTTGGGCCGGATGCACCAGACCGATCCAACCCAGTGGCTCCTTGCCGCGCAATACTCGGGCGCTCTGCCCGGGGTGCAGCGCTGGGTGTTCGGCGGCCTCGAAGCGAAATTCCCTGAGATCCGCAACCTGGCCAAGCAGCGATTCGAGATCGGCCTTGAGGTCGTAGAAGTCGGCCTGACGCGTCGCCTGACTCCACTGCTCGGCGCTTGTTTCCCCATACACCAGGCCGGCCAGTTTCGGCCGCTGTTTGATCTCTCCATCGACCCGGGCAAAGGTCAGACCGCTTTCGAACACCCTTACCCGACTCTGCTGGCGCGCCAGGTTGTATTGCAGCGTCTGCACCAGACCCGGCCAGATGCTCGCACGCATTACCGACATGTCGGCCGAGATCGGATTGGCCAGTGTTATCGGTTGCTCGCCGGGGGCCAAAACAGCTGCGAGTTCCGGCGCAATGAAGCTGTAGGTGATCGCCTCGAGATAGCCGCGATGAGTCAATAGCCGCTTGGCCTTGGCCAGGCTGAACTCGGCCTCCGGGCGCAGCGTGACGCTGACCGGCGCCGAACTCAGGGCGCTGGGGATCTTGGCGTAGCCATAGATCCGACCAATCTCCTCGATCAGATCGACCTCGATCGCGAGATCGAAGCGCGCACTGGGCACGCTGACTTGCCACCCCCCGTTTGTGTCTACGAGCTGCATGCCAAGGCGCTTGAGGATGTCGACGATGGTCGCATCGTCGATATCCACGCCAAGCACACGCGCGACCCGCGTCCGCCGCAGCATGATCGGCTCTCGCCGCGGCAGATCGGCGGTCGAACTGACCTCGGTCACAGGCCCCGGCTGTCCGCCGACAATCTGCAACAGCAGTGCGGTGGCGCGCTGCATCGCCCGATGCTGCAACTCGGGGTCGACACCGCGTTCGAAACGATGCGATGAGTCTGTATGCAGGCCATAGCTGCGCGCCTTGCCGGCGATCGCCAGGGGCGCGAAGAAGGCCGATTCGAGCAACACATCCCGGGTCGCCGAGGTCACACCTGAATCCGCGCCGCCCATGATCCCAGCCATCGCCAAGGCCTTGTCATGGTCTGCGATCACAAGGGTATCGTCGCGCAGGGTCTGTTTGCTGCCATCGAGCAACTCGAGCGACTCACCAGCTTGCGCCATGCGCACCTTTATGCCACCGCTGAGGCGGGCGAGATCGAAGCCATGCATCGGCTGCCCGAGTTCGAGCATCACATAGTTGGTCACATCTACCACCGGCGAGATGGCCCTGACTCCGCTGCGCCTTAGCTTTTCGACGACCCACCCAGGCGTTGGTGCCACCGGGTCTATGCCGCGCACGATACGACACAGATAACGTGGACAGGCCGCGGGCGCATCGAGCGTCACCGGCAACTCATCGTCGATCTGAGGCTTCACCGATTCGATCGTCGGCTCGGTCACAGATACTTGGTTGAGCACCCCGACCTCGCGCGCCACGCCGGCCAGTCCGAGACAGTCCGCCCGATCCGGAGTCAAATCGACGTCGATACATTGATCGTCGAGCGCAAGATAATCGCGCAGATCACGGCCGACCGGCGCTTCCGCCGGCAACTCCAGGATGCCTTCGGTGCTCTCGGCCAGGCCGAGCTCGCTGGCGGAACAGATCATTCCGTGCGACTCGACACCCCGCAGCTTGGCCCGTTTGATGCGGAAGTCACCGGGCAGGACTGCGCCCAGGGTCGCCACCGGTACACGCAAGCCGGCGCGCACATTGCTCGCCCCGCAGACGATCTGCGACGCCATATCGGCGCCGATATCGACCCGACACAGGCTGAGCTTGTCTGCATCCGGGTGGCGCTCGCACTCGAGCACCTCACCGATCACGACACCGCTGAACGGCGGCGCAGCGGGCTCGACCGCATCCACCTCGAGGCCGGCCATGCTCAGTTGCTCGGCCAGTGCCTCGGTCGAGATGTCCGGATCGACCCATTCACGCAGCCAGGCTTCGCTGAATCTCATTATTCTTTCCTAATTCGAAGGTCTATCGGCTGTTACTGCAGTTCGGTGCGCTCGAGCTACCCATACGACGGGCATCTGCCGCAGGCGGTTCAAGGACGACCGCTCGCTACGCAAACTGCTTTAAAAAACGTAAGTCGTTGTCGAAGAACAGGCGTAAGTCATCGACGCCATAGCGCAGCATCGCCAAGCGTTCCACACCCATCCCAAATGCGTAACCTAGGTAGGTCTCACTGTCGATGCCGACGTGTCCGAACACCTCGGGATGGATCATCCCGCAACCCAAGACCTCTAACCAACCGGTACGTCCGCACACCCGACAGCCATCACCGGCGCACATGACACACTCGATATCGACCTCGGCGGACGGCTCGGTGAACGGGAAATAAGATGGACGAAAACGCACTGCGAGATCGTCACGCTCGAAGAAGCGGTGCAGGAAGGCATTCAAGATCCCCTTGAGGTCGGCAAAGCTGACCTCTCGGTCAACCAGGAAGCCTTCGACTTGATGAAACATCGGGGTATGAGTGAGATCCGAGTCACAACGGTAGACACGACCAGGGGCGATCACCTTCATCGGCGGCTCGGCATCTTGCATGTAGCGAATCTGTACCGGCGAGGTATGGGTGCGCAACAGCAAGCGTTCATCGAAATAGAAGGTGTCGTGCATCGCACGCGCCGGATGATGCGAGGGGATATTCAGGGCCTCGAAATTATGAAAGTCGTCTTCGATCTCGGGGCCCTCGGCCACCTCGAACCCGGCGCTGGCGAAGAACGCCTCGATGCGTTCCATGGTCCGCGTCACCGGGTGCAGGCCACCGTCACTGAGTGCCCGGCCGGGTAGGGTCACATCGATGCGTTCCGAGGCCAACTGCCGGGCGAGTTCCTGTGCCTCGAGCTGAGCCTTACGCGTCTCTAGCGTCTGCTGGAAAGCTTGTTTTGCACGGTTGATCTGGGCACCGGCCGTTTTGCGTTGCTCGGCCGGCAGCTTGCCCAAGCCCTTCAGGCGCTCGGTATACAGACCGCTCTTACCGAGATAATGGACGCGCACCTGGTCAAGTGCGCGCAGATCGGCTGCAGCATCCAGTGCCTGGGTTGATTCGGATACCAGTAGGTCGAGATCGGTAGTCATGCTGTGCTCAAAGGTCGTTCATCGTTGGCAGGGCGATCTGCTGCCTGGCCTGCGGGCCTTAAGAAAAAGGGGAAAGACCGACCCGGCCTTCCCCCTCTGGTCATCGATCAGGTCTGCCGGGCGAGGCCCGGTCAGCGCAATCAGCTCGCGAGGGCAGCCTTGGCCTTCTGTGCCAATTGCTCAAAAGCCGGCATATCGTTCACCGCAATGTCGGCCAGCATCTTGCGATCGATTTCGATTCCGGCCTTGTTGAGGCCGTCGATAAAACGGCTATAGCTCAGACCGCACATCCGTGCAGCGGCATTGATCCGCTGGATCCACAGGGCACGAAACTCTCGCTTCTTCACCCGGCGATCTCGGTAGGCATACTGGCCGGCCTTGATCACTGCTTGCTTGGCGACCCTGTAGACCTTGCGACGGGCACCGTAGTAACCCTTGGCCGCCTTCAGGACCTTCTTGTGTTTGGCGTGCGCCTGCACACCGCGCTTGACTCGTGACATAGTCAGTCTCCCCGGTGTTTAGGCGTAAGGGATCATGCGACGCGCGGCCGCAACATCGCTCTTGTGCAACATCGACGGTGAGCGCAGTTGCCGCTTCCGCTTGGTCGACTTCTTGGTCAGGATGTGGCGGCGGTGTGACTGGTTGCGTTTGACACCGCCGGCGGTAATCCGGAAGCGCTTCGCCGCACCACGGTTGGTTTTGATTTTTGGCATTTTCTCTCTCCTATTGCCGCGAGGGTTATATGTTGGCGATCTAGGCAATGCCTGTGGCCCGACCACCCAATGGCCTGCGAAAGGCCGAATTCCTACTTGCCCCGTTTGGGCCCCAGCACCATGACCATCTGGCGCCCTTCCATCATAGGTCGCTGCTCGACCTGCGAAATCTCTTCTAAGTCTTTCTCGATGCGCTCGAGCAGTTCCAAGCCACGCTCGCGATGGGCGTGCTCGCGACCGCGAAAACGCATGGTTACCTTGGCCTTGTCACCGTCTTCTAAAAAGCGGTGCAAATTACGCAGCTTGACTTGGTAATCCCCTATGTCGGTACCCGGGCGGAATTTCACTTCCTTGACCTGCACCTGCTTCTGTTTTTTTCGCGCCTCTTGCTTCTGCTTTTTTTGTTCGAAGACAAACTTGCCGTAGTCCATCACCCGGCAGACCGGTGGTTCTGCATTGGGCACAATTTCTACCAGGTCCAGGCTGGCCGACTCTGCGGTTGCCATGGCATCGTCGATTTCGACGATTCCAACCTGTTCCCCGTCCTGACCGATCAGGCGTACCTGGCGCGCTGTTATCTCGCCATTGAGGCGGTTGCGCTTCTCGGGTTGTCTGGCGATAGCCGATTTCCTCCAAATAATTAAATAATCGGGCAACAAAGAAAGCACCGGCGACGGCCAGTGCTTAGCGGTTGTCGGGCCCAAACACCCTAAGGGTCTGCTGGCCTGCTCGGCCGTAACCCAGGGTCCACGTCACTTGCGTTGCGCCACCTCGCTCTCGAGACGAGCGATCAGGTCGTCTAGCGGCATCGAACCTAGGTCTTCTCCGCTTCGCGTACGCACCGCCACGCTGCGACTTTCCATTTCGCGATCGCCAACCACCAGTAGGTAAGGCGTGCGCTGCAACGTGTGCTCGCGGATCTTAAACCCGATTTTCTCGTTCCTCAAGTCCGAATCCGCTCTAAAGTCCTTATCCTGAAGGCTTTTTACCACTTCCTTGCAGAACGCTGCCTGGCGGTCGGTAATGTTCATTACCACCGCTTGAAGCGGGGCCAGCCAGAGCGGCAGGGCGCCGGCATAGTGCTCGATCAGAATCCCGATGAAACGTTCTATAGAACCCAAGATGGCGCGGTGCAACATCACCGGGACTCGCTTGCTGTTGTCCTCGGCGATGTAGGTCGCACCCAGGCGCTCGGGCATCGAGAAATCGAGCTGAATGGTGCCGAGCTGCCATACCCTGCCCAGGCAATCACGCAGCGAGAACTCGATTTTGGGTCCGTAGAAGGCCCCCTCGCCCGGTTGCAGCTCCCAATCCAGGCCGCGGGTGTTCAGCGCATCTTCAAGTGATCTCTCAGCTTTATCCCATATTTTGTCTGATCCAACTCGCTTTTCTGGCCTCGTTGATAGCTTGACCAAGACCTCGTCGAAGCCGAAATCCCGGTACACCTCGAACAACAGATCGGTAAAGGCCAGTACCTCCGAGAGGATCTGCTCTTCGGTGCAGAAGATATGCGCATCGTCTTGCACGAAGTTGCGCACCCGCATCAAGCCGTGCAGGGTGCCCGAGGGCTCGTTGCGGTGACAGGAGCCAAACTCGGCCAGGCGCAGTGGCAAATCACGGTAGCTCTTCAAACCATGGTTGTAGATCTGAATGTGAGCCGGGCAGTTCATCGGCTTGATCGCGTACACCCGATCCTCGGTCTCGGTGACGAAGATATCGTCGCGAAACTTGTCCCAGTGGCCCGACTTCTCCCACAGCGAGCGGTCGATTACCTGTGGGGTGTGGACCTCGCGGTAGCCATGGTCACGCAGTTTGGCGCGGATGTAATCCTGCACCGCCAGGTAGATGGTCCAGCCGCGGCTGTGCCAAAACACCATGCCGGGCGCCTCGTCCTGTGCATGGAACAGGTCGAGCGCCTTGCCGATCTTGCGATGGTCGCGCTTCTCCGCCTCTTCCAAGCGTTGCACATACGCCTTGAGCTCTTTCTTATCGCGCCAGGCAGTACCGTAGATGCGCTGCAACATCGGATTGTTGGAGTCACCGCGCCAGTAGGCACCGGCCAACTTCATCAGCTTGAATGCCTTAGGCAGCTTGCCGGTACTGGGCAGATGCGGGCCGCGACAGACATCGAACCAGTCGCCTTGTCGATACACCGAGACCTCATCACCCAGCGGAATGATGTCGTCGATGATCTGGACTTTGTAGTCTTCGCCGATTCCCGCAAACGTCTGCTTTGCCTCGTCGCGGTCCCATACCTCGCGTTGGATCGGTAAGTCGCGACCGACGATCTCGCGCATGCGATCTTCGATCTTTTTGAGATCATCGGGGTGAAACGGCTCATCGCGCGCAAAGTCGTAGTAAAAACCGTCTTCGATCGCGGGGCCGATAGTCACCTGCGTGCCGGGAAATAGCTCCTGTACCGCCTGCGCCATCACATGCGCCGCGTCGTGGCGGATCAATTCCAAGGCCGCGTCGTCCTTGGCGGTGATGATCGATAGATTGCTGTCGCGATCAATCGCGAAAGACGTATCCACGAGGCTGCCGTCGACCATGCCGGCCAGCGCGGCCTTGGCCAAGCCTGGGCCGATGTCGGCAGCGACCTCGGCGATCGTGATCGGATTTTCATAGGCCCGGCTGGAGCCATCGGGAAGGGTTACAACGGGCATGCCGTATCTCCGTGTTCAGTGGTGGCCCCTACCAAAGGCCACGTGAAGAGACCTGCACTCAAGCGGTGATCTCAAAAGGGTCGTACGAGTATATCCGTTTGATCAGCCCTGGGGCGACAGACAAGGATCGAACCAACCTCTCTAACGACCCCGCCGCACCCTAGGTGCTCGGCCGACACTGCCCATCGACCACGATCAGACAGGCCACCACCTTGGTCACTGCACTGGTCAGTGCCGCGAGGTCCGAATCTTCGATCACGAACGGCGGCATCAGATAGACCAAGCGACCGAACGGCCGTACCCAAACCCCCTCGGCGACGAACCGTGGCTGCACACTGCGCACATCGACTGGCGCAACCAGTTCGACGACACCGATCGCGCCCAGCACTCGAACTTCGGCCACCTGCGGCAGCTCTGCGCAGCTCGCCAGACCAATTTGCAGGCCGCGCTCGATGTGCGCTATGGCCTCCGACCAATGCGAACTCAACAGCAAGTCGATACTGGCCAGTGCCACCGCACAGGCCAAGGGGTTGGCCATAAAGGTCGGACCATGCATGAACAGGCCGGGCTCACCGGCCGAGATCACCTCACCGACCGCGCGTCGCGTCAGTACCGCGGCCGAGCTCAGATACCCACCGGTCAAGGCCTTGCCAAGGCATAGGATATCCGGCGTTACCGCCGCGTGCTCACAGGCAAACAGGCGGCCGGTACGGCCGAACCCCGTGGCCATCTCGTCGGCGATCAGGAGCACCTGATGGCGATCACAGAGTTCACGCGCTGCGCGTAGATAATCCGGCGAATAGAAGCGCATACCGCCAGCGCCCTGCACGATGGGCTCCAGGATCAACCCGGCGATTTGGTCGGCGTGTTCCGACAACACCTGCTCGAGCCGCCGCACGTCGGCCGGGTCGGCCGGTGCGGCGAACCCGGCACGAGGTGCGGGCACGAACAATTGCTGCGGCAAGACGTCCCTAAACAGGGAATGCATGCCGGTCACCGGGTCACAAACCGACATCGCATGCAGGGTGTCACCATGATAGCCGTTACGCAGTGCCACAAAGCGCCGCTTGCCCGGCCGGCCGAAATCTCGCCAATACTGGATCGCCATCTTCAAGGCTACTTCGACTGAGACCGAGCCGGAATCGGCGAAGAACACCAAATCCAAGCCCTGCGGCGTGATCGAAACTAGCCGCTCTGCGAGGCGCACCGCCGGCGGATGCGTCAGGCCTCCGAACATCACATGCGCCATCTCAGCGAGCTGCGACTCGGCGGCCGCGTTCAGCACTGGATGACTGTAGCCGTGGATTGCACACCACCAGGACGCCATGCCATCGATCAAATGGCGGCCATCGGCTAGCGTCAGCCGCACACCCTCGGCCGAAACCACCGGAAAGACTGGCGTCGCATCACCGATCGCTGCATACGGGTGCCAAACATGGGCGCGATCGATGCGCATCAATTCTTCAGAGGTCGGCTGGGTCACGGGTCGTTCGCCCTGTTTGTGGTTGTGCACATGCCCAGGGTTTATCGCACCCCGAGCGTCGCCCTGCAATGTCACGACCAGCGTCTGGGTTGCTTAATCTAGGCACTGCCTTCCCAGCCGATCGAGCTGATCAGATGGGCGCCGCCCCCACTCGCACCCCGGACATCCGCAGATGTGAATCTGGTAGCCTTTCCGAATGCATTGCCTTGCGAAAGCTTCCCGGTTGCGATAAGACTTTGTTACTGCCCGAACCTCTACCAGGCAACACAAGAGGAAGCACCTGTGTACACACTGCTTGCACTGGGCGGTCTGCTGCTGATCGTGATCGCAGGCTCGCTATGGCTACGCCGCCGCCGAACCCGTCCGACTTTCCAGGAACTACCGAAGTCGGGCATCAAACCATCGCCGCAAAGCCAGCTTAACAAGTTGCGGGCTGATAACAGGTTTTGGGGTGTGAGTGTCGAATCACGTTGCCATGCCTCATCGCGTCTGGCCGGCCGTCAATACCCATTCGATTCGCCTCCACCGCTGCCGGTTGATGGCTGTTCCGAGACTTGCTGCACCTGCGCCTTGATCGGCCTTCCGGAACGCCGCAAACTGAGCACTCGTCGCATCGGCCGCGACCGGCGGGAAAGTCTGCGTATGGAGGCAAACGACCGGCGCTCAGACCAACCACGTCGCCACGACGACATAAATTCCTGGGGTGCCTACCAACACCTTTAACAGCGACTGAGTTGCGCCCGTCGCTCAACCCAATGCTTGGTGCCCCGACTATCCAGGGCACGGCGACACTGGGTATCACGCATAGCACTGGATTGGGTTTTTGCTCCGCTTCTGAGCTCGAGATCGCAGCGATCGCCCGACCGGCCAGCGCCTCCCGCCAGGCAAAACCGATGAAACACGGATCCGCAGAGCTCGCTGATCTGAGCTGGCAAGAAGCAGAATTCCTACTCACCGCGGATACCGTGGTCCTTTTGCCGCTCGGCGCAGCGGCCAAGGAGCACGGACCACACCTTAAACTGGATAACGACCGACGCCTGGCCGACGCCCTAAAGGACCGGGTAATGCAAGAGACCTCGGTCGTGGTCGCACCCACGCTGACCTACCATCACTACCCGGCCTTCGTCAGCTACCCCGGCTCGACCAGCCTGCGTTTCGAGACTGCGCGCGACTTGGTCGTGGATATCGTAACCAGCCTCGCCGCGTTCGGCCCACGGCGCTTTTATGTGCTCAATACCGGCCTGTCGACCGCGGCGCCGCTGACGGCAGCTGCTGAACTTGTCGGTGCGAACGGCATCCTGCTGCACTTTACCGACATCGAGGCGGTGACGGAGGATGTCGCGCGCGCAATAGCGGAGCAGCAACGGGGCAGCCACGCTGATGAGATCGAGACCTCGATGATGCTGTATCTCACGCCGAGCCGGGTCGAAATGGATAAGGCAGTACGCGATGACCAACCACGTCGCGGCCCCGGAGGCTTGTGTCGAACGCCGCAACACAGCGGCATCTATTCCGCCTCGGGTATCTGGGGTGATGCGACCCTGGCCAGTGTCGACAAGGGACGCCTGTTGGTCGAGACCGCCGTACGCGGCCTGGTCCAGGATATCGAGCGGCTGCGTACCCAACCGCTCGACTAGCGCATTATTCGCGCACCCGGGCGAACAACAGCCCGCGCTCGACCCAGAGATCGACGCTCAAACCGCGCACCTGTAGCGTCTTAGGCAGCGCGCCGGCATCGAGGTTGGGCAGCCCACCAAAGACCTCTGCATCATAGGGAACTTGATAAAGCGTCTGCAGGCCGCCTTGCGTATCGCGCAACCGAAGTTGCGCCGCCGAGACACCGCCAACACTGCAGTAACGGCCACCGCGCAAATCTAGGCCGCTGGTCGCCAATAGCGATGAATCGAGCAGGCGAAACGGTAGCTCATGAAAATAGGGCTGGACCTCGGCAAGCGCCGCGCCATGCACTTCGAGCGGGCGGCGCTTGAGATGATTCAAGGCGACTTCGCTGGCTATCTCTCGCGCCAGGTCGGTGGTTACCCATGACGGGACCCAATAGGCCAACACACCCAAGCTCAACAACAGCACGCCGAATGCCGCCGCTGCGCCATAACGGCGATGCCTTGCACCGCCTTGTTGCTGCAGCCGCTCGAGCCGCCTGAACTGGGCTTCATCGAGCTCACGGCGTTCGAGATGCGTGCACACCGCATCTTTCAATCCGGATGTCACTGCCGTTCCCCCTCGGCTCCCAGGGAATCATCCGCCAGTGCCCTGCGCAAGCGTTTGCGCAAGCGGTGGATGCGCGAAAGCACGGTGCCGCGCCGACTATCCAGGGTCGTGGCGATCTGCGCCGCCGTCATGTCTTCGACCGCCCAGTAGTACAAGATCTCGCGTTCCAGTGGATCAAGCAGCGACCACAGCCGCTCGAGTTGGTCGCGCGAAATCAGGATGTCCTCGAAACAACGGGTGTCAATCGCCAACAATTCCACCTCACCATCGGCATCCAATCTTTCTGGCTGGACGCGTTCCCGGCGCGCGAGGTCGATAAAGCGGTTGCGCATCACGCGTCGCGCAAAGGCCTCGGGACACAACAGCGGACCCGGCGGTCGTTTGAGGCAGCGCTCCACAGTATCCTGCACCAAGTCATAGGCGGCAGTCTCGTCACCGCTCAAGGCATAGGCATAGCGGTACAAACGGCTGAGTGTGGATCGATCAAACAACATCCGCTGTGGTCCGCGCGACACGGATCCAACCGCGGGTCAACAACTCACCCAAGCGCCCGACGGGCAGTGTGGGATCGGCGGCCAGTTGCACAATGCTTGGGTGCCCCGCGCAGGCATCCAGCAAACGCCACAGGGCTTGTTCGGTCAGCGTCACCTCGGCCTGATAGTCGCGTCGCTCGATCACTAGATACCAGTCCCCCGATTCGATCTGCAGGGCCGGCGGTTCTGCGTGCTGCCGATGCAGTTCCCAAATCTGGTGCACTGGCCAGGCGCTGCGCAGCCAGGCAACCCGATGGGCCGGTACCAGGGTGGCCTCCGCCGGGTCCAATCCATTCAGATTACCTGGCTCGAAAGCCGCATCGTTATCGCGATAATAGATCGCGTGGCACAACCATTCGAGGCACACCAAATCACCGAGCCAGGGATAGGCGGTCAATGACGGCTGGCCCGCGACCGTCACGGCGACATGCTCGGCAAACCCGGCGCCGAAACGGTTGAGGTCGGCATGCCGGGACGGCGAACACTCGACGAAACCCGTGGCGAACGCGGCGAAACATTCATCACCTACGAGGCGGCGACACACCTCAAAGGTTTCCTGCAGCGCCTGAATGCGAGCACTCCGGCTGCTGTTGCGATAGACCGAGCAACCCTGTCGGGTTGACAGACCCGGGGTGTCGACAGCCGATGTCAAATAGATATCGCCCTCGGCAGTCGCATCGATCGCGCGCACCAGTCCCGCCTGCCATGCTGCCAGGCGCGTCATGCCGCTCGGCCCGCAGCACAGCACAATGCATCTGCACGCTTTGCCTCTGCCAACAACACCTCCAAGGCCGGGATGTCATTGTCCCATTCGATGCAGACAGGCACCTCGGCCAAGCGCTGCGTGGCCTCGCGGAACAACTGCCACACTGGCTCACTGACCCGATTGTTGTGGGCATCGACTAAAAAACGCCCACGTTCTTCGAAGCCGGCCAAGTGCATCTCGCGCACACGGTCTAAGGGTAAGGCATTGAGCGCCTGCAGGGCATCGAATCCCAGGTTGACCTGGTTTACATACAGGTTGTTGATGTCGAGCAGTAGGTCGCAACCGGCCTCGGCGCAGACCGCGGCCACAAATTCGATCTCGCTCAGTGGAGCATCGGCCCGAACATAGGCAGAGACGTTTTCGACGACCAGGCGTTGACCGAGAAAATCCTGCGCTTGGGAAATGCGCCGAGCAACATGGCACACCGCCTCGTCATCGAACGGCAATGGCAGCAGGTCATGGTATTGGCGGCCACCATGGGCCGTAAAACAAAGATGATCGGACACCCAAGCCGCCTGGGTGCGCCGCGCTATCCGGCGTACGGCATCCAGGTAGTCAAAATCGATCGGGTCGCTGCCACCCAGGTTCATGCCGACACAATGCAAGGTAACCGGGTAACGCTCGACGACACGATCGAGTTGCAGCGGGGTCAATCCACCCCGGGCGAGAAAGTTATCGGTAAGCAGCTCCAACCAAGGCACACCATGGTCGGCTGCCATCAGCTGCTGGAAATGGGGATCGCGCAGACCGATGCCAACACCGCGCACGGGTCTGCGCTCCCCCGATGGAAATGCAGTAGCCACCCTGCCTTACTTGGCGGGCTTCACCTTGGCAACGACGCCACCGGTGATCTTTTCGCAAGTCCCGACCGGGGTGTATACCCACTCCTCGGGAGAATTATCGACCGCGGCCTGGCCGGCACAGCCGTGCTTACCATCAAGCGAGCCGCAGTCGTTTTTGCCAGCCTTGGCGATACCGGCACATTTCTCCCAGGCCTCGGGGGCCTCTGGGACAGCTGAGGCGGTATGGGTCGCCAACAAGGCGCCAGCAGCCAACAGGCCGACCAGCGCACTCTTGGTACGTTCCGATGAATTCATAAGATGTATCCTCCTCGTTTTTGGGGCAGGTCGCGAATGGTCACCCGCCAGTGTCCACGGGGACTCAGTAAGAAGACGCACTGTGGACGGCTTTGATTGCATGCGGCTGGAAAAAAGTGGCACACAAAAATGGGCTGGCCTGGGTGGCCTTAGCCTTCGAGTCTAGGATGACAGGGCCGAGCCTGGCTTGAACGGCGTCGCAGGCTCGACGTCGGCGTGTCGCATGCGTGAGGCTACTCCGGCACCCGCTCCGAGGTACGCTCAGGCAAAGCGCGATTGGCGGCCACAGGCTTTGTGGGCGCCTTGGTCAGGCGACGCGGCAACCACTTTCGGCCTGCCAGGTAACCACCCAGGCCACTGCCCGCACCGGTCAACAACAGCAGTCCCAAGGTCATGAAGTTGGTCAGCATCATCAACAAGCCGAATCCAGTTGCGGCTGCGGCGGCGACCCCGACCTTCAGGCTGGCCTTGGCCTCGGCACGCCGTGCCTCGCTGGCGATGGTCTTCTGACTATCGCGGATCAGACGCGTCTTGTCGCGTTCCGCCTTGGCCCGCAGACCCTCGCGTTCGCGCGCGAACTCGGCGCGTGCCCGATCCAGCTCATCACGCCTTAGATGTGAGGCAATTGTCGAAAACCAGAAGGCCACGACCAAGCCGATCACGACCAGCGCGAGAATAATCGGCCACCATGCGTCCCAGTCGCGCGTATCCACTCCCACCACCAGCACCAGGACGGCAGTAACGGCCTGCACCAGCAGGATTCCGGCAAAAAAACGTAGCATTCGACCCAACCGTTTCGCTCACAAGCCTTCAGCGAGATAGTAGCGGACGCTTGTTGCCGCTGATAGCGCCGCAGCAAAGACGGCTGCTTTCGTGGCGGAGTAGCCGGCAGCCACTGAGGCAAGCAAGACGCCGAATGCGCAGAGCCTTACTAGCGCTAAGGCCTCGGCACCACAGTGCCTGCCTCGAACCAAATCGAAGCAACGACCGTCAAGCAACGGGCTCTAGCGATCGAGCTGCTTGGAAGTGACCGCGGATGGCGGATTGCTCTCCCTTGGTCACACCCACTTGCTGCCGGATTACTGGCCCTATGTGAGCGCTTCGAGATCAAGAAAGTGTGAGCGTCCATCTTTAAGATACGGGAACGCATCGTTGCACTTGGACCCTGGGAGCCTGCGCTGATCCCATAGAAGGAAATACGAAGGGCCAACAACAACCCCGGAACACCTCGATTCTGTGCCAATCCCTATGCTACAACGAATCTAGATAATTTCCGTATTTTGTTGTTTCTTATGAATAATTAGACACTGCTCTAGGGAACTCTTGAGATTGCACCTACGACATCGGCACTGCTGCTGCAGGTTTCCGAGGGCAGACGAGCTTGCGCAGCTAGGTGCAATTATAATCTAGAATAAACTTTATTCTATATCATTAAATATTTGATCTAATTTAATTTATAGCCCAAGGAAACGAGATGCAGCGCGGTGTATCGGACGCTCGAAACGGATGCCGCCAGCGGCCGCGATCAAGGCGATACAGGGCACCTCGCTATCAACAGTGGGTTCGTGGCTGAACGCCGCATCGGCCTCGGAGAAATCACCGACCGCATAGTGGCCGGATTCATCCACGTAGGAACCGCACAGAACCAACGCATATTCGTCCCCGCCATGCGTGTGCCGCGGCAAGCTGACACCCGGTTGGAATCGAAACAGCCGTGCCCAACTGCCGCGGGTCGCGCCCTTAATCACCAGATGGTGTTCGATACCAGAGGTGAGCGACTGCCATGGCACCGCATCACCCGAATCGTTCAGCAACTGCCAGATCCGCGCGGACTCGGTCTCACTATCGTCGCGGGCTGAATCGGCCGTCACACCGCTCACCCCGGCAATACGGGAACGGACCCGTGCCAGCACTTGGTCCGCGTTGCCCTCGGGCGGCGACGAGTGGCCGGCGTGTTGCAACAAGGCGCCGCCCAGCGCTGCGCTCCAACGCGACTTCTCGGCGCATTCCGCGCACATGGCCAGATGTCGGGTAACGACCAGTGCAAGCGCCGGCTCGAGGGTACCGGCAGCATGGGCCAGGATCGTATCGTCGCTGGGGTGGTGCACGATGGTCATGGGCTGATCCCCAGGTTGCGGCGCATCGCCTTGAAGCCGAGGCGTATCCGAGACTTCACCGTGCCGAGCGGTAACCCGAGACGTTCACTGATCTCCGCCTGAGACAGGCCATCCAGGTAGACCAGCTTGAGCACCGCAACCTGCTCCTCGGGAAGCTCATCAAGACGATCGAGCATGGCCAGCGCGTCGGCCTGGATCTCTGCGCCATCACGTTGCTCTGGGTAAACGTCCTCGGGGTGAACAAGATGGCCCTTGGCCGCACCCGCCCTGCGCGCACGGTCGGTGCGTAGATTGCGTGCAATAGTGAAAATCCAAGTGCTGGGCGCCGCGCGTGCCGACTGGTAGTCCTTGGCCTTCAGCCAGACCTTGACCATGGTGTCCTGGACCAGCTCCTCGGCCTCTCCGTGATTGATGCCACAGTGTTGCATGTAGCGGCACAGCATCGGATAGAAGTGATCGAACAAGCGTCCGAAGGCGTCGGGGTCTGCGTCTCGGCCAACCTGCTCCAGCCACATAACCAGGTCATCACGTGAGGCGCAGACAGCCGTGTTCGCGCCATCCAACGATGTTCCCCCGTCGACGCGTTGACCGGTCATGACGCTATTCATCCACCTATTCGATACATTGCTCCTCATCCTAAGCGCACCTCCCTGTGCGCGCCAAGACCACGGGCGGTCAGTTGGAATCCTTCTTGTTGGTAGGTCCGGCATGTGGCGTCGCCGCATAGGGAAACACCTGATGGTAGATCTGGTCGTTGGTCGCAATGTTGTCGCCGACCGGAGTCACCGTCGCGTAACTGGGCCCGCTGGCCACTGCGGTCAGCGCGATGTCGATCACATCATCGCCAAAGCGGCGACCGTTCGGCCAGCCTGAGGACATTACCCGCCCGTCATCCGCTGTGGTGGTATCGCCGCCGGCAAAGCCGAACCGGCTGAAATCGGGCTGCCCGGCCAATCGAACCGGGCCAGTCGTGGTGTCCACTCGGAGCACATCGGGTAGGTAGACCAGCGCCAGGTCGCTACGTCCGCTGTCGGCTAGATTCGTGCCGAAGACGAAGTTGATCAACGTGGCAAGTTCCGGATTCTCGGCGTAGACGGCGAAATCTGCCGGATCATCCGACGGATTGCTCCGGTTGTAGTTGTCTTTATCGGCCAAGGCGACCAGGGCCTCGTTGAACAGCGGATTGCCCATGCGGTTGACCTGGACCCAGGGCCCGGCATTGATCGCGCCACGGTTACTGCGCAATAGCCGGACGCGTTTGCGGCTCACCGACGCATAGACGCCGACACCCGTCGCCTGCGCAACCGACGGCAAAGGATTATCCGGGTTCCCCAAATCGGCAAAGGCCGCTGTGTACGGGGCCGGCGATAACTCGCTTAGTGGAATTTGAATCCCATAGCTCAGGACGTTGAAGCCCTTGAAGCCATCGACACCACCGCCATCCTGACCCAAGCCGTCGCTCAAGTCGCCATCATTGTCGAGGATTCGATCGTCGAGTAGATCGAAGATGCCAGGGATGTCGGCGTAAAAACCGTCCTCTCTAGGACCTGCGAACAGGGCCTCGCCGGTGGACGCGGTGTAGATTGTCTGCTGCGTGTAGCGGTCCAACTCGTCGAGCTTGGTGGCACCGGAGACCGCGACACCATTCGAGTCGTTGTACTCCGGTGTGGTGTTAGCGCCGACGTTGGGCGGCGGCGTCAACAGACCATGCGCGATCACTTTGCGCTTGCGGCCGACACGCTTGATGACGGAATAACGCTGGGTGTAATTCTGGCTGGCATCGCCGACGTCGCGGATCGACCCTGCCACAGTGCCCAGTCCATAGCTCAGGATGGTATCCGGATTTTTGACAGGCGAACTGACCGACGAGAATCTGAAGTCATAGCGCAGCTCGGTTTCGCCGCTGGAGGGGTCGGTGACGTGGATGCTATACAAGGCATCGTCGGCGAAGCGATCGTAGATCACGCCGTCACCAGGCTCCGAGAATGGCCGCACACTGACCACCACATTCAAGACCTGCTGCGACGGATCGTTGTAGCGCGTCCCGATGAAGGCATACACATCAGTCAGGTTCGCTTGGGGATCCTGTTTTATCAGGGGCGCATCGCTGTGGCTCGCCGCCAGCACGGGGCCGGCCGCTACCGAGGCCAATGCGCTGCCCAGCGCGACGCCGAGCAACCTGTGTTTAAGGTTCATGTGTGTCTCCTTGCCAAATCAGGCGAAGTGGTTGAAAGGTGCGCCACGAACATGGCGGCGCCGGTGCGTTGATGGGGTTGGGTCTTGTGTTCATTACCGTTCCTCCCGATGGTTTTCGGCTGATTTAGAACGGGACCAGTTGCAGATTCAGGCTACGCTCGAGCAACCAAACCACGGCAAGCCCAGCGATCATCGCCGAACCGAGCTGTAACCCGGCGGTGCGATAGACGCGCGTGGCCCGTAAGCTGAAGAGGACCGGCAGCAACACCAGCACAATTAAGAGCTGGCCAAGTTCCACACCGATGTTGAATCCGAGGAGTGCGACTGCCATGGCCTCAGCCGACAACCCCAGGTCGGTTAGTGTGAAGGCGAAACCCAAGCCATGGACCAGCCCGAGAACAAAGGCAATGACCCACCGGCGGCCAGGTAGAAAAGGACGCATGTTGTTGAGTGCGGCCAGCAGCACGGTGCCGGCGATCGCCGGCTCGACCCAGTGGCCGGACACCTGGAGCAGGCCGAACACGGCCAGCGCGAGTGTGAGCGAATGCGCCGCGGTGAACGCGGTGATGACCGACAGCACATTCCACCCAATGCGCACACTGGACTGCAGCGGTCGCCATTCACCGTCTCGCCGGTACAGCACCGCAGGCAACAATAGTGTCAACAAGAACAAGACATGATCGAAGCCCAGCGGGATATGCCAGACCCCAGCGCCGAGCTGCTCCAGGAACAGCTGCGTGGTCGCCCGCGTGCGGCCGGACTGGATCAGCACGCTGGGGTGGTCTTGGGATAACTGCTGGAGGCTTTCGCCCGACGGATGCAAGGTGCGCAATTGACCGCGGTGCGTCGGGTCGATGTCGAACAACAGCGTATAGTGCAGTGTTCTGGGCTCGGCCCCCGCACAGTCCACCGCCATCGGTAGCACCGTATAGCTACCATCGCTATGGTCGACCAGGCGTTGTTTTTCGGCCTGCAGGCGACATGGGCGGTCACCTGCACGTATCGCCAGCCGCCCGCTAGCATATTCGGCGATCGCCGCATGCGCCCGCTGCACCTCGCCCCAGGACAGAAGCCGGTCACTATTGCGGTCGATGCCCACCGCCTGCTCAAGGTCGCGCAGCGCGATGTCCCAGCGCAACTGTGGGGGCTGGGTGCGCAAATCCAAGGTCAGATAGCTATCGCTGGGCTTGTGCGCGGCCACGCTCGCGGGAAGCAACAACAAGCAGAGCAGGCGAAGCAACCAGTCAGAACGCATGACCGGCACCCTGCTCCATGAGGCGATCTATCAAGGTTGCAAGCCGGACGTCTTGGTTGCCCTGTTCGCGCAGCCATCGGATCGCCGGGCGCGCAGCCTCCGGGCGCGCATTGGCCAGTGCCGCCGCCAGCACCAGCTCGGTATCCGCGAACTCGCGTTGCCCTTGCCAATTGTGCTGCGCGAGCTCAAGTGCCCTGACTGGCCGATCGAACAAGTGCAGATCGGCTAGCGCTGCCTCGCGCTCATGCAGACCGTCGCCGCGCCGAGCTGCGGCATCGAAGTGCAACTGTAAAAGCGCACGTAGCCGG
Source organism: Chromatiales bacterium (assembly GCA_028284585.1). Taxonomy (GTDB): domain Bacteria; phylum Pseudomonadota; class Gammaproteobacteria; order Chromatiales; family Chromatiaceae; genus Thiosocius. The sequence goes on along the minus strand of JANQRK010000015.1, from coordinate 10,072 downwards.
TCGAGTTCCGGCATGCCCAGGGCCTTGGCCGCCAGCGCACGGCGTAACAACAGCATGGGTCCAGTACTGTCATGCGCGATGATCTCGAAGACCTCTGAAGCATCGCCCTGGCGGAGTAGAAAATCGGCATAGGCGATGCGTAGCCGGGCATCCTCGGGATCGAGCTGCAACGCACTCTCAAGCGCCTCTGTGGCCGCCGCCATGTCACCCGTAGACTCGGCCAGATCGGCCAACACCGATAGTGACCAGGCCGCGACTTCGCGGTCGGCAACGCTCGCATCGGCGATCGCATGATGCAGCACGCGGTACGCACGCGGCGCCTCGACGGTGTAGCGATTCGCACTGGCCACACAGGTCGTCAACACCAAGTGGCTGACCCGACCGGCGAGCGGCCGGCAGGCCTGCAACGCCGCCGCTGGTTGACCCATCACTTGCAGGATCACTGACCGCGTCAACCATGCCTGGGCATCGCCTGGTCGTTCCCTCAACAGCTTGTCCAAAGTATCGAGCGCAGCAGCGAAGTCATGCCGCGCCTGCTCGCCGATCGCCTGCGGCAGCAACAGAGCCGCAGGCAACGCCCCGCCGGTGCGCCAAGACGCCAGAACACCTTCGGCATACCCGAGGTAACGGGTATCACCACTGCGCTGGGCCAGCGTCAAATAGGTCAAGGCATCGTCGCGAGCCTTTTGTATGCTTCGGATTGGTGGGGCTGGCTTTACGTCAGGCACAGAGCGCATAGGCATTTTGGGGAGGCGTTCCACAACCAACTGCGGATCAGCCGGCACGTAGGGCTCACTCGACGCAAGCGCCAGAGGTACCAGCGCGCTTAGTCCAACCACGCAGGCAAGTAGCCAAAATGATCTGATTGAATCGATAGTGCGCACTGCTCCCTCCAGCCTCGTTGCGTTCGATCTGGCGGACGTTATTCAGTCCGTCAGCGCTATATACGGAGACGGCGCACATCTAGATCACTCGCGGGCTCGATTAGCCGCAGCGTTTGCCGACTTACCTGGAACCGGCTGTGTAGCCGAGCACTGTCGGCTGTGCCTTAAGACAGGTCCGAGATCCGGAAGCAAGGGATTGCCCATCGCATTGGGCTGGACAGTTGCCCCATGAAGGCGGGCAAGAATCCTATTTAAGTTATCACTAATGCATGGTCAGGCTCGTTGGCCTCCCTCAAGAAATGAATCGCATGACCCGATAGCCTGACAGTCGGACCTCTCAGTTGCCCTGCTTGCAATGCGTTCCACTACTAACGTTCATGTCATTCTGGCCTTCCTGACCGTCATCATCACGATGGCCTCGATGGTTGCGCTTGCCGTATCGGGGATGAACCTAATTCAGCAGCAGCTCAACGAAGTCGTGCAGGTCAATGCGGAAAAGCTCCGTCAGATCGCGATCATGCGGCGCAGCAACCGAGAGAGATTCATCGGGCTGCAGCACATGTTGCTGCTCGACGATCCGTTCGCCATCGATGAAGTGGCCATGCAGCATATGGGGCATGCCAATCATTTCATTGCCGCGCGATCGAAACTGTTCGAAACGGCACCCAGCGGCCAGGAGCTGGCCTTGCTCAACCGCATTCGCGAAACCAGCATGCTGGCGTCACCACTAAATGACAGAATCCGCGATCTAGCGATCGGCGAGCAACAGGCCGAGGCCCGTGAACTGATGCTCAACCGACTGGCCCCCGCCCAAGATGCAATCTACAAAGAACTCGAAGCACTGGCGGCCTATTACGAAACTCAGGCAAAGATATCCAATGCCCAGGCCAAGCTTCAGTACCAGGAAAAGTCCCGCTGGATGTTTGCCTTGTTGGCAATCGTCTCAGTCTTATGTCTGGTGATTGCCATACATGTCACACGCAAGATCAGTCGCACCGAGAAGGCCCTGCGCCAGCATCGCGACGAACTCGAACGCTTGATCGACGAGCGGACTACTGAACTGATCAACGAGGTATCGGAGCGCAAAAGCGCCGAGCAACGAGCACGTCAGGAGAGCGAACGTTTGTCGGTGACCCTGGCCTCCATTGGTGACGGTGTGGTAACGATCACACCGGATGATTCAGTGGAGTTTATGAACCCTGCCGCAGAACGCCTAACCGGCCTCCCCCGCGCTAAAGTAGAAGGCAGGCCTATCGCCGATGTACTTCATCTGTTCGATCGCGATAGTGGGACCAAGCATCCCCTGTATGGCGTGGCAGCGCCAACTGAGGATCGCACCGGCCGCACTACCGATGGCGCCCTGCTGCGTCCGGATGGCGAGCTGGTGGATATTCAACAGACGACTGCCAACATCACCGATGCCAGTGGACAGAGCTATGGATCAGTGGTGGTGCTCAGGGATGTGTCCGAGGCCCGCGCATTGGCGGTGCGACTCGCTCACGAGGCAACGCATGATGCGCTCACCGGGCTGGTCAATCGACGCGAGTTCGAGTCACGCTTGGAGCAGGCCCTCAGCCGTGCCCGCGTCGACGATGCCTCGTACACACTTTGTTACATCGATCTCGACCGATTCAAGGCTGTCAACGACACCTGTGGCCACGCCGCCGGCGATTCTCTACTGTGCGAACTGAGTGCACGGGTGCGTGCTCTGTTGCGCAAAGGCGATACCTTTGCGCGCTTGGGGGGTGATGAGTTTGGCCTCTTGCTCGAGCAATGTCCGATCGAAAAGGGAATGGAGATCGCCGAGGCCATTCGTCATGCAATCGATGATTACCGCCTGGTTTACGATGATCAGGTCTTGAGCGTAGGCGCCAGCGTGGGCGTGGTGGAAATCACAGCCGAGGCACGCGATCTGGAGACCTTGCTCAGTATTGCCGACGCGGCCTGCTACATGGCCAAAGAGCACGGACGAGATTGCGTTCAGGTGTACCGATCCAGCGATCAGGAGATCGTGGAGCGGCAGGGGGAGACGCGGTGGGCACGAATCTTACGCAGCGCGCTCGACAGCCAAGCGTTCGAACTGCATGCGCAAATGATAGCCGGCGTCAGCCCAAACTGTCGACAAATGCAACACTATGAGGTACTCATTCGGCTATACGATAGCGACGGCTCGCTGGTGTTGCCCGGCGCATTCATGTCTGCCGCTGAGCGCTATGGACTCTTGCCTGCCATCGATCGATATGTCATCGAGAATACTCTGTCTTGGCTGGGTGAAAACTCCGATAGAATCGGTAACGGACGGCTCAGCATCAATGTCGCTGGGGCGAGTATCTCCGACCCAGACTTCCTCACCTTTGTGACCGAAACCTTCCTGAGCACGGGCGCCTCCTATGACGCGGTCATCTTCGAGATCACCGAAAGTGTCGCCGTCAGTAGCTTACATGCGGCAACCGCATTGATGGACGCGCTGAGCTCGCTGGGTTGTGAATTCGCGCTGGACGACTTCGGACGTGGATTCTCTTCGCTGGGTAGCCTGAAAGAACTGCCTGTCGACTATCTAAAGATTGATGGTGCATTCGTACGCGACATCCTAGAAGACGAGAATGACGCCGCATTGGTCCACGCGATCAATGACATCGGTCATACGCTGGGCAAGAAGACCGTCGCCGAATTCGTCGAAAACGATGCGATCAAGGAGCGCTTGTCGGCGCTAGGTATCGACTTCGTGCAAGGTTTCGCAATCGCCAAGCCTATGCCTCTTTCGCAACTGTTTCCGACCGACAACAAGAAACGCGAGGCCTGAACCCCGCGAGCATGCCATTGACCCTCCGCGCCCAGATCTTGGCGCAAGACCGCGCACCTGCTTGCTCAGCACGTGAGGCGTCTTCAATATTGTCGCAACTTGGTCGCTATTGTGCCGTATGGCGAAGCCAAGGACAGATCATCTGCCTCGACGGTTGCGAATTTTCTCTTATTTGCTCTCCCTCATATGGATGGTGCACTGCACGGGCACGTACGCTGCAGGGCAGTCCAATAGCGAGGAGAGCTGGCGCTCCAACCTACGCACAGCGATTGACCTTTCGACCCGCCGGATGGAGTCGCTGCGTGGCAGCCAAGGTGCTTGGGTGCACGCACTCGGCATCGATATCCATAAGGTATTCAGCAACGACCAAGGAGACTACGGGACACTTGTCTTCCAACCCTATGTAGTCCGTTTGAACAATGTTCCCAATCCTCCCAGTTTCTTCGATGACGGAGACGATTGGGCTCTCAACTGGCGCATCGCGAATTTCAACTATACGGGCCTGGCCCGCGGTCGATTCAACCTGCGCATCGGCCACTTCGAAGTCCCTTTCGGCCTGGAACAGAATATCAACACCAATGGCACGCTTCGGCAGTACAGCTTTTCTGACCGTGGAATAAAGGTCGACTGGGGTGTGTCAGTCAATGGCGTGCTCGAGCGACTGGACTACGAAATCGCACTGACTCGTGGCTCCGGCAACGACTATCGGACGCGTCACGATCCCTACTTGTTCTCAGGTCGGGTAGGCACGCCGGCTACCAACAACCTCATCCTCGGGTTCTCCTGGCTTTACGGCGATGTTCTGGGTCGAAGCGATCTCACACGGCGCAGCCGGCTCGGTCTCGATCTAGCTCTCTATCACCGCGGTTGGGAACTCTTGTTCGAGGTTTCCGGTGGCGAGAACAACCACCTGGCTACCGGCAACTTTCTTTCGGAATTATCTTGGCGCACGCCGATGGAGCGGACACATCTCTATACACAGCTGCGTCAAACCTATGCCGACGCCGACACCGGCTGGCGTGATGGTACCCGGATAACACTGGGCGCGAAATACGAATTCACACCGCACATCAGCCTGAGCAGTGAGCTTGCTCACGACGTCGATGCGTTGGAGCCAGCATCCCGTGCAACAGGGCTGACAGTGCAATTCAGGGTAAGAATCTAGTCGATGTACTCAAAAAAGAAACCCACCACCTACCTGCTCACTGCCGTGATGCTGTGCCTAATGACGGCGGAGGCCGCGGCAGTTGCCTTCTGCGCCTTGAGAGATCCAGTGCGGGCCATTCACAGCTTGTTCCCGAACGCCGATAGTCACCATTCAGTCGTACGAGCGATTGGACCCCGCGTGCGGGACCTGGTTGCCACACAACTACCCTTTACGTTGCATTTCAATGAACTCGGGAAACACACCCTGTACGTGGCTAAGCAGAGCACTACACCAGTGGGCTTTGTGCATGTTCGCTCGGAGCTGACCGAGTGGGGGTTGATGGAGATAGCCTGGGCCCTGAATCCCGACCTATCTATCAGGGGCCTGGTGTTCCAGCGCTGCCGCGTGCCGGCATGTAACGACGAATCAGCCGCCGAGTTGCGAAATTCGCTCGGAGGGAAGTCTTCCACCGAGCTGCTGAGACTGCTTAGCAGCAACGGTAGTTCATTGGCCGAGCATGCCAGCATCAACGCGAAAATCGATCCGGCTCTGGCGGTTGCGGCAATCCGTTCGGCGCTAAAAACCATGGCGGTCACGGCTGTTGCCTGGCGCGATGAAGTCGCTGAGATCAATCGCCAATTGCTATTGATCGAGCAGTATGGCCAGACCATGGGCCTTCGACTCGCACCCCAAGCCATCCGTAGCGCGGCAGAAAACACCCTGGCCACAAAACTGGGGACCGACACCAGTATTATCGATCGTGGCTCCGTGCAACTGTTCCGAGTCAGCAAGCAGGAAGTAGAACTCGGCTGGGTGGCCTCAGCGAACTGGAAGAACCGGGGCGAAGAGGGACTCACCCATTGGCTATTCGATGAACTCGGCACGGTCCACTTGATTCGCACCACGCCCCGCTGGCCCAATCGGGAGATCGCCGAATCCTTTGATCAGTTGCTCGGCACACGGGTTGCCAGCGACGAAGTCTGTGCCAGTGCCGCGGGACTTGCAGGTTACGAATTGTATTTTCTCGCAAGCCATGGCGCTGAGTGATCCTCAAGGTGTCGCCAGCCGGTGAACTCTCCGCGCGCAATTCGGCTGCCAGAACGTACCAACGCGTACTGTGTCCGCGCTAGGCTACTGTGGTCATGCCTACCCTTTGCACCGACACGAGGTGATAGCCAGCTACTCACTCCAGGGCCTCTTGGTGACCCAGTGCGCCCCAGTATAGGCATCTCTCGCGATGCGCTTTAGCCAAGCTCAGCGCGCCAACCCGCTCGTCCCACTGTTTTGCGATGCGACCCCTGCCGATCGCTCAATGGACTGGGGAGGGCCTCTGGCCGACCAACAATGAAGGTCCAAAGCTACCTAGCCATTCTAGTGATCAGCTGCCTCGTCGGTGGCTACATGATCGAATACGTACTCGGCGAGCAGCACAAGAGTGTCCAAGCTGGCATTGCTCAGCACAATGCCGACATACTCGCCGCTAAGGACTTCGGCTACCTCAGAGACAATGTCGCCCAATTGCTGGTCAGTGGTGATTTGGTTATCGGCGCTGGCGAAAGCTACCTAGCCGCGGGTGCCTTGGACCAATCACGCCTACTATCGGAGCAGTTTTCGAAGTTGCTCAACGAGAGCGCACTTTTCTATGACCACGCGAGTTTGCGCAATTTGTTCGAGCGGCTTGCAAGTATTCAGTCACTCTTGCGGAGATCGATGACTTTCAACGGGGAGGATCGTGACCAACAACTCGGCGAATTGCTGGTTTTCTACGATCGAGACAGCGCGGAGTTGGTGAAAATACTGGAAGAAACAAATACCCATGTTAAACAGCAGCTCGATCAGAATGAAATCGCACTCGAGACCTTGAAAGGCTTGGCCCAACGTACGAAGAATCTGACAATCATCGTATTCTCAATCACTGTTTTCGGCCTCTGGTACTGGGCCAATCGGCAGATATCACGACCACTCTCAGCGCTGTCGAGCATGGCGGGGCGGGCACAATCTGGAGAGCCTTTCGAAGGTGTATCCGATGCACCTAAAGAAGTGCTAGTCCTGAGCAACAAGATCACCTCCTTGACCAACTCACTGAGTTTCCAAGCGATACACGACCCATTAACGGATCTCTACAACCGTCGAGAATTCGAGCGTCAACTCGAACTCACACTCGACCGCAACCAAGGCGACCGCGCGAAGTCTCCGGGGACGGCGTGCTATATCGACCTCGATCATTTCAAAGTGGTCAATGACTCCTGTGGACACGCCGCAGGTGACGAACTGCTTATCGAAGTCTCTAAGATACTGCAGAAGAACACTCGACTCAGCGACATCGTCGCACGCCTCGGAGGTGATGAGTTCGGAATCGTGTTCAGACGCTGCACACTAGAGGACGCTGAGAACATTGCCGAGCGTATTCGGCGTGATGTCGACCTGATTCGCTATCAGTGGGGAGAAGAGTCTTTCAGCATCAGCGCCAGCATTGGGTTGTGCGAAATTCCTGGAGGCGAGAACAATCTCGCTACGGTAATTAACGCCGTTGATGCCGCCTGTGCCGCTGCCAAGCAGGGCGGCCGCAACCGCGTGTATGTCTTGCAAGACGAGGACGCGGGTGTTGTGGAAATGCGCAATGCCATGCTCTATGTCAACCAGATCAACAATGCGATTATCGAGTCGCGGTTCGAGCTGTTTTACCAAGACATTGTGTCGATCCAAGATAACTCGAGCACAGGCAACCGCTACGAAGTGCTGTTGCGCATGCTGGATAAAAAGGACAATCTAGTCGTCCCGTGCGACTTTCTGCCATTAGTAGAACGCTACCAGATGGGGGCACGCCTCGATCTCTGGGTAGTCAACGAAGTGATCACCCGGTTGCTGCACGATAAAACCGCGTTGGGCTCCCTGGAGAGCTGCAGCATCAATCTGTCCGGTCAATCTCTGAGTGACTTACAGTTCTTGAGCAGGGTGGAAAAGCTGTTGGACGAGACTGGGTTCCCATGCGAGAAGCTGTGTTTCGAAATCACAGAGACAGCAGCGATATCGAATCTGGCTCAAGCGACGGAATTTATCGGTGCGCTGCGCAAGCGCCAAGTGCGCTTCGCCTTGGATGACTTCGGGAGCGGTCATTCGTCATTTGGCTACCTGCGCTCATTACCGGTCGACTACGTAAAAATTGATGGCTCGTTTGTCAAGGGCATGCTCGACGACGAACTGGACAGCGCCACGGTCCGCTCGATTACCGAAGTGGCAAAAGCCGCCGGCAAGCTCATCATAGCGGAGTATGTAGAGAACGAGGCACTGGCACAGGCCCTGACCGACCTGGGTGTCGACTATGGCCAGGGGTATTTTTATGGCAAGCCGATCCAGCTGCCGCTCGATAGCATCTAGCAAAATCTCCGGCTCTTTATAGCCTGTAGGCTGAGACGTCGGGAGAGGCCGCCGGCCACGACCTGCAAAACCGAACTCAGACTCGCTGAACACGATGGATTGTTTACACTAGGTGTCTGCGAACGCTGATTATTGTCCAGATCGACCTGCAGTCCCCCATGCTTCTGACCTTCGATCAATTCCAAATCGATACCGAGGCCTTCGAGCTACGTAAGGCCGGACAATTGTGCAAGGTCGAACCCAAGATCTTTGATTTGATCGCCCTGCTCGCGAGCCGTCCCGAGCAGGTGTTCAGCCATGAGGAGTTGCTCGAGCAAGTCTGGCAAGGGCGCTTAGTGGCTGAGTCGACCGTCACCACCTGCATAAAGAACGCACGCAAAATCCTGGGTGATAGTGGCGATACCCAACGTTACATCAAAACGATCCGCGGCCGCGGCTACCGCTTCGGAGGAGTCCTATCCAGTCCTGCTCCAAGCAGCGACACCAAGTCACCGGCGCAGCCCGACAACACACCGGCGCTGCTCGTGCTGCCCTTTCGGCCGCTAGGCGCGGAGCCGCATAGCGCCGAGCTGAGCGACGCCTTGGCGGTCGACCTAGGGACCATTCTCAACCGTGTGCCGCTGTTGCGACTAGGCAAGGCGCATCGACCGATCGATACCGATGGCCTAGGCAGCAGCCCCCGCAAGCTGCATGAACACCTAGGTGTAGATTTCGTCCTCGATGGTACGCTGCAGACAGTGGGCGGTGGCATCCGGGTCAATGCCCAACTGGCCGATGCCAGGACTGGGTTTCAGCTTTGGGGCGAACGTTTCGCGATCGCCGCTACACCGGATGAGGCGGTGGAGCAAGCGGCAATCACGATCATCGGCAAACTCGAGCCTCAGCTGCAACGCGCAATCTACGATATCATGCGCTCGCACGACGGCGAGCCCAGTGCCCGGCAGCTATTTCTCGAGGCCAGCAGTACCCTGGCAATCAAGGGCTGGCGACACGAGGTATTCGAACAGGTCGCGGCCCTGCTGCGCCGCAGCCGCGACCAGGACCCTGAGTTCGCCCTCGCACACTCGCTGCTCGCCTTGGTGGTGGGTTTCGGCGACCGCCTCGGCTTGGCATTCGAGTCCGCTCGGTCCGAAGCGCAGACGGCCGCCGAACGCGCCATCGAGTTGGATAGTGCGAGTTCGACCGTCCTCGGCCATGCCGGCTGCGCGCTCGCGGATCTCGGCTTCACGCAGCGCGCCCTGCCACTATTGCGCAACGCGGTCGATCTGAATAGCGCCAATGCACAGGCTTGGGTCGCGTTGGGCTCGACCTGCCTGCTCGAAGGCAGGCTCGATGACGGCATAAGCTACCTCAAGCATGGCATCGCCATCAGCCCCTTGGACACCCGGCTGTCGATCTGGGGCACATTGCTCAGCGTCGGCCTGCTGCATGCGGGACAGCTAGACGAGGCCCTGGAGCAAGGTGAGCTGGCCTGTCGTCGTGACGCGCGCTGCTATCTGCCGCGCTTGGCCTTGGCGGGCATCCATCTGCTACGCGACCAATCCGAGCTCTCCCGCGACAATCTGGCCGAGGCCCGACGCATCAAACCCGATCTATCCCATCGACAGATAGGAGCCGTGCTGGGTCGCGAACTCGCGATCGCCTTGCGCCTTGGCTCCCGGTCCACCGACTGAAGGCTACCGCTTCTAGCCTGCATGTTGCACCAGTCGATCGTGAACGGGCGGTCAAAGATGCGGCGAAAGCCCTATTGGGGGCGTATTCTTGCAGGGACAGTTTGTTTCCCGTTCCCAATCTATCCGGACCCTCACTTGTCCAGTCGCGCTTGTACTTGCCCTTCACTCAAGCCATAGCGACGGCTAT
>JANQRK010000013.1 GCA_028284585.1 Chromatiales bacterium | reverse complement strand
GCGACAAACATCCTACCAATCCAGGTCAGCTTTCTTGCCTAATTTCAAAATCTTATCGAAGCTCGTCCACGCCACAATTCCTTAAGTCAGTGCCATTGCGACTAGGCCGACTTGTTGTTTCGACGCTATAGTGACACTCAGGCCATTAAAAACCTGTAAGCCTTCTTGATAGGTAAAACTAATATTATCGAATTCCACTTCACCGCGCGTCACTTTCAACAAGGAGGCATTGGGTTTGTCTACGATCTCATGAGGCTGAATAAAAACGGAGACGCCGTCGCTGATATTGCCGAGGTACTCAAAAAACTCGAGGAAGCTCCGACTCAAGCCGCGGGCGGCCTCGATTAACATGATCGCCAGCCCTGCGACCATGGAAAACTCACCCACGCTCACGTCGCCTTCCGACCAGATTTTTAGCGCATAGCCAACCATGCATACCATCAGCAGCATCGCTGCAACATACTGGAACCAGCGAAGCTTCTCCATGTACCAAAACGTACGCAATGCATGATCGACTTCATGGTTCAGATAGTCTGTTAGATAGTCTTCTTCATACTGGCGACGGGCGAACATCTTGGCGTTCATTACATTAGTTACGGAATCCACTACCTTACCGGTTACTAATGAGCGCGCTGCCGCAAAATCCTTTGCATAAACTCGACAACGCTTGGCTAGCAAATATGACACATAGATATAAACTCCAAGCCAGAGACTCAGTACGAGAGCCAGCTCCACGCTGGAGTTTACTAGGATCAATAGCGCTACCAGGGACTTTATAATTAGAGGATAAAAGTCAAAGGTTATTGTCCATAGCGCATGCATGCAGCTCATCGATACTTCTGCTATACGATTCGCCAATGAACCTGCGAAATGTGTAATAAAATAACGATGAGAATGATTCTGTAAATAACTAAACAGCGACTGACGAATTTTGGCCCGCAACTTAGGCCCAGTCATTACCAGAACTGCTCCGCTGGCCCGGCTGAACAATACAATCCCGAGATTCAGTAAACCGAAAAGTAGTAATGCATCACGCGAGGTGGAGAAAATTTCGGCGCCTGTTTCATTGGCCAGAGTAACCGCATCAATAATCTCCTTAACGGCATAGGGCAATAGGATTGTGCAAGCCGCCTGTGCCGCCTCGAATACAAGAATAGCCAGTAAGGCATAGCGCGCTTTGAGGTAAAAAAATAGTGCAAAGCGCCACGGCGAGGCTGAAATGGTTTGTTCAGAAGATATCGGCGCGGAGTTCATTATTGTGGTATGCCCTTAATCAAAGGCCCATTCGGGTTCTCTGACGTTTCAAGTGGATTTGAGCACGGTGCCCGCCGGGCTTCCGATCATGTAGATCATGGCCATGAAGGTCTCGACGTTGCGGTATCCGCGGGCTCTGGCGCGGGCCGGCTGGAGCAGTCTGTTGACTCCTTCCAGTGCAGTAGTCGGGACTTAACCTGACAGTTACCGGTTTCGATGGCGTGACTGTTAGGTCAAATTCAGCCTACGAGTTTTTCCTGCCAGATTTGTTTTCTGTTTTCCAGCGTGGCCAGTGGCGTGCGGCCAACTTCTTGATCAGCCCAGCCATCGTCAGATCACCTTAAATCACCGCCAGGGTCACCTTGACTTTGAACTCCGGTGAATGGGTTCGTTTCTTCCGTCTCATTGATACTCTGTCGATGTGTTTTTCTTCACATCGACCACCATGCTAACTGGGCCATATTGGGACTTCCTTACTAAGATTCTAATCTCAGGAGAACGGAATATGGAAAGCGATAAGTTCGATTTGGCCGACATCGAAAAAATGGTCATCAAAAAACCGGTTCGCGTCACCCTGCCACGTGAGGTGGCTTACGACCTGGATCGTTTTGCATCGATTCAGAAAGATATTCTCGGCAAGCTGGGCTGTAGTGCCTGCTGCTCCGGTCATGACATCCGTTGGGAATTTGAACAACACTTCGTGGTCGACCAAAAGCTGAACATCCGCTCGCTCTAATGTCCAACATCGAGTCCGGTATCGGGCTTGTCTATTGGCCCGGTCTTGAACCCCTGTTCGAGGCCGAGGCCTCTGCCCTCACCAGTCTGGAAGTGGAAGTCGAGGCTTTCTGGTTTCAGTCCCCAAGAGAACCCAACAAGCTCAGCCTGGATTATGCGGCGCTGCAACGCATTACCCGGCTTCCGCAAATCAAAGTCGTTCATGGCGTGGGAGCCGCTCTTGGCACCTGTGCAACGCCAAACCAAGCTCACCTGGACGCCATGTGCGAATCGATCAAGCTGCTTGATGCGAAATGGTACAGCGGGCATCTGGCCTTCAATCGGGTAAAGAATCCACACGAGGACTACGCCACAGGTTTTTTACTCCCACCATTGCTCAGTGAAGACAATTTGCACCGCTTGGCAGGGAATATCTGCCAGGTGAGAGATCGCCTGCAGCTTCCTATAGCACTGGAAACGGGTGTGAATTATCTGCGTCGTCAGGGCTGGGAGATGCATGATGGTGAGTTCACTGCCAAGCTCTGTGGCATGGCGGACTGCGATATTCTCATGGATGTACACAATATCTGGACCAACCAAATCAATGGCCGCATGGCTGTAGAGGATTTCCTGTCGCCACTCGATCCCGCACGTATCCGCGAACTACATTTGGCAGGCGGCTTCGAATATCAGGGCTTTTGGCTGGATGCGCATTCCGGGCTGGTGCCAGATGAGGTATTCGAGATAGCGCGTGACCTGGTACCCCGCCTACCCAATCTACGCGCCATTCATATCGAGATCCTGCCACAGTTTGTCCCAGGGGTTGATCTGGCTGAGTTGCAAGACCAGATAAAGCTCATGCAGCAGATCTGGGAAACACGAGCGACACAGCTCAGCAGCTGGTACTCGGTACCGAATACACTGAGTTCGAACCTGAAACCTCCCCAAGACTGTACGCCGGAAAACTGGGAATCGACCTGCGGTGCCCTGGTGACCGGCCGGGAAGACTCTATCGATACCCTGTGGCAACAGCGTCTGGCGAGCGACCCTGGTATCCCATTGTTCATGGATCTCGCACGTACTTTTCGTGCTGGCATTGTTGTCGATCTACTCAAAATGAGTAGCCGCTATATGATGCTCAGCCTGGGCAAGGAGACCTTCAGAAAACTATTGAAAAAATTCTGGAAATGCCAGCCCCCACAGGCCTTTGGTGAGGTCGAATGCCTGCAATTTGCGCACTGGATACGCGAACAGGATCTTGACCTGGCCCTTCTGGATAATTTGCTCGATTACGATCTGGCGCTCACCGCCATGGGCCGCGACAATCAAGCTAGGCTCGTAGCTTTTGACTGTGAACCCATGGCTTTATTGCAAGCCCTTGGCGAAGGAGGTCTGCCTGCACAGATTCCCTCAGGCCGTTACGAACTCGAATTGACACCAGATTGATAGCGGTTCGTAGTAAAGCCGTGTACAGATTGTATTGGCTGACTTCCGCCCGTATCAAGCGCGGCCTTTTGGGGTTGCTTGACATCACCTTTCCCAAACAGCTTTTTGGACTGAGTACCACTTGGTTCTTTTTCGAAAAATATCCATTGCCTCAGTTTCCGGCAGCTGTAGCGCGCATACAACCAGTCGAGGATCCGAAGTCGGTGCTTGCCGACCACTAAGCCGAACTACTCGAGAACCGCATTGCTTCTAAGTTGTAATGTTTCAGCGTAAACGCTGGTTTGTCTGGAGCCTTGATGTCCGTGAAAAGTAAAACACCGCTGAAAAATATGCGAAGTTGGAACTATGAAGCAGCCAACAAACTCTAGTCGCTCTCACTGCTGTCTCACTTACGCGAACCTCAGAGAAATATTCATCTGAGGATCCGGCGGATCGGCCTTACGCTTGTGTAGCAACTGCTCCACCGAACGGCGTTGGAAGAGGCTCACGTGCAGCGGCCTGAGGATCACTTGAACACTGAAAGCGGATCGGGAAACGAACTTCGAGTACACCATCAACAGGTAGACACACAAGGCGACAAAAATCTGGTTTGCCACAGCGTTGATCGTGTGACCGAGCACACTCCTGACTTTCAGATTTTGCTCGACCTATTTGAAGAACAGGTGTCGGGTAAATGTATCGAGATGACTCATCATTTTTTTGCACATTCTTAGAGGAGGCGGTGGCCCATGTGGTGAAGTTGGATTGTCGAGATTCAACAGACCACAGAGGGGGTCAGCTCTTGAAACCTTGCCGCCCCAATGACCGCCTGCCCGAACGACAAGCCCCCATCGTTGGCCGGCAGCAGGGTCGGTGCCAACACGACCAGGCCCTGCTCACGCAGCAACTCGGCGGTGCGTTCGAGTAGCAGCCGGTTCTGCAGTACCCCGCCACTGAGTACGACCGTTTCCCTATCATGCTGCCGACACAGATCGCCGGCTACGCGTGCAACCGTAAAAGCCAATGCCTGATGAAAGCGTGCCGCAATGACGCCGGTTGCAACACCAGCGCGAACATCGGCCAACAGCGCCTCCCACAAGGGCCGCCAATGCAACACCCTGTGCTCGTAGTGAAAGCCGTATGGCGATCCAGATTGAGCAGCGAAATAGGGCGCAGCAAGGCATTCAAATTCGATCGCGGCCTGGCCCTCATAGGCAACGGCGTCCCTGCAGACCCCGAGTGCCCCGGCGACTGCGTCGAACAGGCGACCGGCGGACGAGGCGAGCGGACTGTTCAACCCTGCATCGATCATCTTTTGCATGTTGTCGATCGGCTTGGCCTTCAGATAGCGCACGATGTCCAGATCGGCATATGCACTGCTGACGCGTTCCCATCCGAGGCAGGCGCACAGATGCGCATAGGTATTGCGCCAGGGTTCACGCATCGCCTGTGCACCCCCCGGCATGGCGATCGGCTGAAAGTGCGCCAGTCGCTCGAAGCCCCGATAGTCGGCGAGCAGGAATTCGCCCCCCCATAGCTGCCCGGCATCCCCATAGCCGAGCCCGTCCAAGGCGACGCCCAAGACCGGACCGCAGTCCATGGCCATGCCATGTTCGGCCATACAGGACGCGATATGGGCATGGTGATGCTGGACCTTGAGCAGCGGCAAGTCTGCGTTGGTCGCCAGCTGTTCACCCAACTGGCTCGACAGATAGTTGGGGTGTCCATCGATCACGATCAGCTCGGGCACGAAGTCGTACAGCCGCCGATACAGGTCCAGATTGAGGCGGTAATCTTCATAGGTCGCCGCATCCTCGAGGTCGCCCATATGCTGCGAGAGGATCGCCTTGCCATCCTTCAACAGGCAGAAGGTGTTCTTGAGTTCCGGACCCATCGCCAGGATGCGCCGATCCGTGGGAAAGCCCGGCGGCAACGGTAAGAGATTGGGCGCATAACCGCGCGCCCGTCGTAGCATGCGCGGCTTGCCGTCTATGACACGCAGCACCGAATCATCCAGTCGATTGACGATGTCCCGATCGTGCAGCAGAAAATAATCGGCGATCTGACCGAGCCGGCGCTGCGCATCCTGATTATCGATCGTCTGCGGCTCTTCGCTGCGGTTGCCTGAGGTCAGGACCACTGGGTGCTTGAGGTGCCGCATCAGCAAATGATGCAGCGGTGTGTAGGGCAGCATGAACCCCAGGGTACCTTGGCCAGGCGCCACCCCGGGGGCCAAGGTCTCACCCTCGGCATCCAACACCACAACGGGTGCGGCAGTGTCGGTGAGCAAGGCCAACTCGGTCTCACTGATGCGCGCATAGCGTCGGACCATAGCGATATCACGCGCGAGCAGCGCCAGTGCCTTATGGTAGCGATGCTTGCGTGCGCGCAGCCTATCCACCGCGCCGGCATCGGTGGCATCACAGGCCAGGTGGACACCCCCGATGCCCTTGATCGCAACGATCTCACCGGCGCGGATGAGACGCACTGTGGCCTCTATCGCATCACAATCTTCATCCAACCCAACAGGCTCGCCCGCGGCATTCTCCAGCCAGATCTGCGGACCACACTCGGGGCAGGCATTCGGTTGGGCGTGAAAACGCCGATCGGCAGGGTCCTCGTATTCGGCCTGACAGCGCGGGCACATTGGAAAGGATGCCATGCTGGTATTGGTGCGATCGTAGGGGACCACCCGCACGATCGACAGGCGCGGCCCACAATGGGTGCAATTCGCAAAAGGATAGCGATAACGCCGGTTAGCTGGGTCCATGACATCGGCCAGACAGGCGGCACAGGTAGCGGCATCGGCCGCGACACCGGTGCGCACCTTCCCCTCGAGGCTGGGCCGAATAGAAAAGGCATCCGGCACTGCACAACCATCCGTCAGCGCAGTGCGCTGTATCGAATCGATGTGTGCCAACGGGGGTGGTTCTTGGCGCAAGCGTCTAACGAACTCATCGAGCCGTTCGGTGCTTCCCCAGGCCTGGATCAATACGCCCTCGGCATCATTCCACACCTGTCCGCTCAGACCGCACTCCTGGGCCAGTCGCCAGACCAGTGGCCGAAAGCCGACACCTTGCACGATGCCGGTGACGCGGATACGTTCGCCGGTCATTCAGTGGACCGTGCAGACCATACAGGGATCGAAGGAGCGCACGATGTGCTGCACCGCTACCGGATCCACTTCACCGGCCCTGACAGGCGCACCGACCAGCGCCTGTTCCAAGGCCCCGGGGACACCCTGCGCATCACGTGGTGAAAAGTTCCAGGTGGTCGGTGCAATGATCTGGTAGTTGAGGATGCGCCCGTGCTTGACCCTGATCCAGTGCCCGAGGCTACCGCGCGCCGCTTCGATCATGCCGCAACCCTGTGCCTCTTCCGGCATGGGGGCATGCGAACAGAAGGCCTCTTTCGGCCGCAGGGCCTGTACCCAGTGCTCCATCGCGACCACGACCCGAGCGATCTCCAGCAATCTGGCGATCACGCGATTGCGCACATTGCCGCCGCTGTGCGCGACCAGGTCGCGGACCAAGGGATGCCCATCGACCACCTGCCGCGCCAAGGCCCCCACCTCCATCACTCGCCCGTCCAACCGTGGTGCCTTGCACCAGGTGTAGGCATCCGGCACCTCCAGCGACGGCTGCGTGACCCCCTCGAATGGATGCCTGGGGCCGTTCTGCTGATGTAGCCAGGCATGGCTGATGTCTTCGGCAATACACGTCGGGTCCAGCTCGCCAAAGGCACCGTCCCAAACGCCTTGCCGAAACAGCGGCCGAGCTTCGATCGGGTAGACGCCGTAGCTCATGAATCGATCGGCCGCACGTCCCAGTTTCGCGAGCTCTAGGGCATCGGCGATCTGCAGAAACTGCCGGAAATCACTGCTCTCGGGTGCCGCTTGCTCGCGCCAAGTAGCCAGGGCCTGCTCGGAATCCAACGCCATCACGTTTTCCAGCGCATCGCCGAACAAACGCCGTTCGAGGAACTGACGAAAGGCGAACAGTATCGACCGGATGCGCGCCTTTTCCTGGGCCTCGATGGCGCGCGTGGTCCCACCCGGTTGCAGTGCCAGGCTGTGTGGCCACTTGCCGGCCAACAGCCCCATCAGGTGCAGGAACCCGGCACGTGCCTGCAGCGCCTCGCTGGCAGCGCTGCCCTCGACAGCCTTGAAGCGACGATACGCTGCCGCATACCAAGGCTCCGCGCAGTAGATCTCACGCGCGAAGTCCGGCATGAAGAACAGATAGAAATGCGTCAGGTGATCGGCGACGTTTTCGTTGGCCAGGATCAGGTTACGCGCCAACTCGCCATTGGGTGGTGACGCCACGCCCTGTAGCGCAGCGATCGCCTGTGCCGCCGCCACTGACTGCGAGACCGAGCAGATACCGCAGATCCTCGGCACATAGACCAGGGCGTCGAACGGATCCCGGCCGTGCAACATCTGCTCAAAGCCGCGGTACAAGGGTGACACCACTTGGGCCCCGGTCACCCTGTCGTCCTCGATCTCCAGCTGCACCTCGAGATCGCCTTCCACACGGTTGAAAGGCCCGACCACACGTCGGCTCATTTCTCCCGGCCCTTGTTGCCCGGCGCAACCCGTACATGGTCCGCTGTGGCGTTTTCTTTAAGGCGCACGGGGGTCGCCGCCTTCGACAACGAGGCCAGCGCCACGAACCAGGCCTTGGGCATGTCGATCGGCAGGCCAATGGGAATCCCGGCGACTTTGGGTGTCTCGGCGAAACGATGACCGGGTTCCTCGAAACCCGGCGCCGTGCAATTGATGCAGGCGTAGCCACCACGCAGGCAGGAGCCTTCGCCGTTCCACAGACGCGTGTTGCAATCGGCACGCGCCTGGGTACCCAGACAGCCCATATGCTCCATCATGCAACCGAGATCCGAAGGCTTTTCCGCGCTGGCCTTGAACTCGTAGAACTCGTTTCGGGGACAACCGTGATGCACCAAGTGGTCGGCGTAGCTACGCGGTCGGCCGAATTCGTCCAGGTCACCCTGCTGCAGGTCACCCATCGCGATCTGCAGCAGCGTCTCGGTGACCCAGTTCGGATGGGTCGGGCAGCCGGCGATATTGATCACCGGCAGGCCGTGCCGGCTACGAAAGTCCGCGCCGAGCAGACCACCCACTTCGGCATTGTCGAACTGCAGGCCGCAGGCCTCGCTGGGATTGCCGCCACCCGAGGTGATGCCGCCGAAGGCGGCGCAGCTGCCAACCGCAACCACGTGGTGCGCCAGCCCGCAAAGCCGGCGGATCCAGTCGCGCATCGGCCGATCACTGCCGGCCAGGCGGTGAAACAGACCGCTGCCATTCGGCCCCTGGATCACCGAGCCCTCCAGACAGAGAAAATCCAAGCGCAGGTCGCCGTCGGCGATCGATTGCAGCAGGCCGACCAGATCGGTACCACTTTCTTCACTGAGACTGGGGTGCCAGAGCAGCTTGATGCCCGCCCCCTTCAGGCAGGTAAACAGGTCCGGTGACTCGGCGCTGAGCAGGGACATCGAGCAGCCGCCGCAACCGCCCGATTGCAGCCACAGCAGATTCAGTTGTTGGTGTTCGCTACTACCCACTCATTCCTCCGTCGACAACGCGGATCGCCGGGGCATGCACTAGCCGCTGGGGGCCGTCAGACTGGCGCCAGCGGTCATACGATCGATCGCATGATTGCCGCCCGGCTAAGCATCTTTGTCCAAAGGCAGCGTCAGCCGGAACACCGCCCCGCCGTCCGGATGGTTGGCCGCCTCCAGATCTCCACCGAGATCACGCGCCAGCCCGTAGCTGATGTATAGCCCGAGCCCGGTCCCTTGCCCAACCGCCTTGGTGGTGAAGAACGGATCGAAGACGTGTTTCAGATCATCCTGTGCGATACCCGGCCCTTGGTCGATGACTTCGATCGCCACCTGCTCGTCCGACCGAGAACAGACCAGAGACAACTGCGGCGCCGATTGCGCCTCCATCGCATCGAGCGCATTTTGAATCAAATTAACCAGTATCTGGTGTACCTGCCCCTTGCGGCCATGCAGCTCCAGCGCCTCCGGTAGACGATAATGGATCTCCGGCTTGATGCGACTGGCCTTGACGACCCATTCCGCCGCCTTGCGGACCAAGGTCGCCAAATCGAAGCGGCTGCAATCTTCCTGCTGACCGCCCGAGTAACGGCGCAGGTCCTGCACAATATCGCTGACCCGCTCGGCGCCCTCTAAGGTCCCCTCGATCAAAGGCCCCATGTCACCCAGGATGCGCTCGATCTTTAGATCCTGTCGCAGGCTGCGCAGTCGCGGGGAGTCGGCCTCCGCTTCGACCGCCGCCAGGTAGTCGGCAATGCGCGTGCCATAACGTTGCAATGCATGCATATTGCCGAACACGACGCTGATCGGATTGTTCAGCTCATGCGCCACCCCGGCCACCAGACGACCGAGCGACGCCATCTTCTCCGAATGCACCAGCTGTTGCTGGGCCTGCTTGAGCGCGTCATGGGTGCGGTTGAGATCGTCATAGGCGTGCCGCAATTCACCGACTGGGCGACCGATGAGCACCATGCCGACCAATCTACCGTTATGGTCGTAACGTGCCGAACAGTTCATCGCCAGCGGCGCCACTGAGCCATCGGCACAACGCAGGTTGATCTCGCAATCGACCAGCGACTCGGCGCCGAGTCGCTCGGGAAACGCCTCCAGGACAGCCATCGCGTCGGGTGCAAAGACCTCGTCCAAACGGCATCCCAAGAAATCGCTTTCCGGCTTTCCGGTCAGCTGCTCGAGTGCTGCATTGATCTGTTGGACGACACCCTGGGTATCGCACACGATCAACACATCGGTCATCGCCGCGAGCACGCTGACGATGAATTGCTGTGCCTCTTCCAGTTCAGAGTTTTTCTGCTCGAGCTCTACTTGGTAACGCACCAGGTCGGCGTACACCGCGTCCATCTTGTGGATGACCTCGATCCAGGCGCTCTCGGTGGACGGACTCAACTCCAGCGAATCGGTGACACCGGCCTGATCGATCAGGCTCGTCTCGTTCTCCTGCGCGCCTTCGCCCATAGCCTTTCCTGTATCAGCCGGCGGCTTCGTCTGTGCCAGCATCGATGTGCTCGACCTTTTCCAGGCCATAGCGTTCCAGCTTGCTGCGCAACCCGACGCGCGACAGACCCAGCTCACGCGCCGCCTGGCTCTTGTTCCAGCGCTGGCGGATCAGGGTCTCGCGCAGGATGCGAGCCTCCAGTGCCTCGACACGCTCCTTCAAGGTGCCCTGCAGGCCCGCGAGGTTCTCCAGCGGCGGCTCTTCCTGTGGTGCCGCACTGAGTACCCGTGGCGTCAGCAGATCGGCGCTGAGCTCATCGCCGCTGCCCATGACCAGCATATGGCGTACCTCGTTCTGCAGTTGCCGGACGTTGCCCGGCCAGTGGTAGGCCTGCATGCAGGCCAGGGCCTCGGCGCTGAACCCTCGTACCTGCTTGCCCAGATCTCGAATCGCCTTATCCAACAGACTATTGGCCAAGACCGGGATATCCCCTTTGCGCTCGCGCAACGGCGGCAAGGCCAGGGTCACCGTTGCCAGCCGATAGTACAAGTCTTCGCGAAAACGCCCGGCATGCACCTCGGCCTCGAGATCCTTGTTGGTTGCCGCGATCACCCGTACATCGACTCTGCGGGTGCGGCCGCTGCCAAGTGGACGTATCTCACCTTCCTGCAATACGCGCAGCAGCTTCACTTGAAAGGCCGGCGACACCTCACCGATCTCATCGAGGAACACACTGCCGCCATTGGCCCGTTCGAACAGCCCGACCCGGTCTTCGACCGCACCGGTAAAGGCCCCACGCTTGTAACCGAACAGCTCGCTCTCGAGCAGCTCATCCGGCAACGCGCCACAGTTCTCAACCACGAACGGCTGGTCGCCACGCAGACTGTTGTAATGCAGGGCGCGTGCGGCCAACTCCTTGCCGGTACCGGATTCCCCCGACAACAGTACCGACACATCATAGGGCGCGATGCGGCAGATCTTTTCGCAGACTGCGTTCATACAGCTATCGTCGGCGCGCACCATACCGTCGTCATAGCGGTAGTTGTCGCGCAACTGGGCACGTTTGGCGGCCAGTGACTCGTCGAGCTTGCCGGGCGTCATCTTCAGTTCGACCGACAGGGCCTCGTTCTGGCGTTGCAGCTCGAACAGCTGGCTGGCGTTCTTCAGCGTCAGAATCAGGTTGTCGGGATGCCAGGGCTTGGTGATGTACTGATATATGCCGGCATCATTGACCGCGCTGATGATGTCTTCTGAATCGGTGTAACCTGAGATGATCATGCGCACCACATCCGGCCACTGGTCACGGACCTGCTTGAGAAACTCGACCCCGCTGATCTCCGGCATACGTTGATCGCACAGGATGATCTGCACCCATTCCTGCTGCAGGATCTCTTGCGCGGCCACCATGCTGGACGCGGTTTTTACATCGAAGTCATCTTCGAGGATGCGTTGCAAGGTCTCCAGGCTGCGCACCTCGTCGTCTACGATTAGCACGGTCGGCTGTGTGGTCATGAAATCCTCCGCAATCGCTCGGCGGTGCGCCTATGGTGTGCGATAGTCAACGGGGTACGGGACTTCGGCACCTTGTAGACGAAGTTGTAACGGGCGACGTGGTAGCTCGGGTCGAAGCCGTAGAAGTTGCGATACATTTGCGCAAGCTCCTCTTCGCGGTATTTCTCCAGCGGCTTGTTGTGCTCGTCTGCGTCCCGGCGTTTGTTTTTGTACTCGAGACGCGCGGCATAGGCTGGGACACCAGCTAGGCTCGTCGCACGTTCTCGGCATTCCGCTGCGAATGCCTCGACGGCACGCCCAAAGCTAGCGTCGACCAGTCCGAGCGAGCGCGCCTCGCGAACCCCCATCGGCAGGCGTGCCCGGGCGATACGCTCGGCGTTTTCGGTACCGGCATAACGCGGCATCAAGTAAGTCCAGTACTCCGAGCCATAGAGATTACCCATATCCTTGTAATGCGGGTTCAACACCACACCGCGCCGCGCCCAGACCTCGTCGGCCGCGCGCGCCAAGAACACCCCGCCGGCACCGGCGTTTCCCTGCAATGCAGCCACCGTCAGATGGGTCCGCGTCGCGATGATCTCTCTGGCCAAATCGTCCATGGCGTTGATGTTTTGCCAGGACTCGTCCGCGGCGCTCTCGGCCGCCTCGATCAAGTTGAGGTGCATACCGTTCGACCAAAAGTCCGGCCCGCCCATCAGCACGATCACCCGGGTGTCACGCCGTCTTGCCTGGACATAGGCTGCACGTAGCCTGGTGCACTGCTCGGTGCCCATCGCGCCGTTGTAAAACGGGAAATGCAGGTAACCGACCGCGCCCTGTTCCTCGTACCAGATGTCGCGGTATCCGCTGTGCCGGTCCGCGACTATCTCCGGCAGTTCCTGGATGGCATCGGCGATCACGCGGGTGGCCGGCAGCTTGAAGGGGTGCTCGGCATGTCGGTCGCGCAGATGACCTATCCAGACCGCGCCATCGACGGTGGCCCGGCAAACGGCGGGGCCGCAGCGGGCGATCAAGGCCCCGGGCTCGCCTTTCAGGCTGCCCTCCGGGTGGGTGTCGTAGAGCAGCAGCTCGCGCCCGGCCAAGCGGTCGCGCACACCAGGAAAACCATCGGCGCTGCGGATTTTTCTCAGCACGGTAAGGGTATCGTCGGTCCGCCAGTCGATTGCCCGTTCGGCCTGAGTCAGCCGCGGCCGTAGCTGGCCTCGCACCTGTGGGTCGCTGTAGTCCAAGGGTTCAGGCCGGTAATCGCCGCTTTGAAATCTCTCCACGGCGAGCAGGACTGCACGCACCGCCGCATCCGTTACCTCATTGCGATAAAGGCTGGCCTTGCTGGCCGCGCGCCTATGGAACTCGGCCGACGCCCAGATATCCCCTGCATCCATCTCGGCGTTCGCCTGCAGCACGGTCACGCCCCAGCGGCTCTCCCGGTTCAGAATGGCCCAATCGAGCGCCGAAGGTCCGCGGTCGCCACGGATCCCGGGGTGCACCACCAGGCAGACGTGTTGTTGCCAGATTTCAGGCGGGATCGCACGCTTCAGGAAGGGCGCGATGATCAGGTCCGGCTGGTAGAGCTGCACCGCCTCGATGGCGATCTGGTCATTGATATCCAACTCCACCGAGATGTCATGGCCGAGTTCAAGCAACTCGACATACAGCCGCTGGGTGAGGCTGTTGAAGGCATGCGTGAGGAACAGTATGCGCATCGCTCAGCAAATCCGCGGCAACTGCTCACCGGCCAGCCAGTCGACCACGCGACTGCCGCCGAACCCGGTCTCCATCTGTACGAAACCCTGTCGATCCTCCACCACTGCGCCGATGATCACGGCCTCTTGGCCGAGCGGGTGCGCCTGCATGACCCCTAGCAGGCGTTGCGCATCGGCCTGCGGACAGATGCAGATCAGCTTGCCCTCGTTGGCCACGTACAGTGGGTCCAGTCCGAGCAACTCGCAGGCCGCGGCGACGGCCGGCTTGATCGGGATATCGGCCTCGCGCAACTGCATGCCGACCCCTGACTGCTGCGCCAGCTCGTTGAGCGTGGTGGCCAAACCGCCGCGCGTCGGGTCACGCAGACAGTGAATGCCAGGCACCGCCTCGACCATGGCAGCGACCAGGCCATGCAATGCCGCCGAATCGGATTCGATGGTGGTCTCGAACTCGAGATTCTCACGGCGCGACATGATGGCGACGCCATGATCACCGATGCTGCCGTTGACCAGGATGGCATCATCCGGCCGTGCCAGATCGCCCGAGATTTCGATACCCCGCGGCACCACGCCGACACCCGTGGTGGTAATGAATACGCCGTCACCCTTGCCGCGTTCCACGACCTTGGTGTCACCGGTGACGATCGGCACACCGGCCGCAGCCGCCGCCTTGGCCATGCTGGCCGCGATGCGGTCCAGGTCGGCCAGCGGAAAGCCCTCTTCGAGCACAAAGGCCGCCGACAGATACAAGGGCCGGGCGCCAGACATGGCCACATCGTTTATCGTGCCATGCACCGACAACGAGCCGATGTCGCCGCCCGGGAAGAACAGCGGCGAGATCACATGCGCATCGACACTCATCACCATGCGACCGGCCGCCACCTCGAACATCGCCTGGTCGTTGGCCTGGCGCAGCAAGTCGTTGTCGAAGTGCCGGACGAAGATCTCCTCGATCAACTGCGCCATGGCGCGCCCGCCGCTGCCATGACTCATATCGACGGTGCCGTCGCGCGTATTCAATCGAACCGGAAAGCGTTTGCTCATGTCTTGCCCTCTTCCAGGGTGGACTTAGTACTGCAGCTGTCTGCTGCTCGGGTCCGCGCGAGCATTCAAGCCACGGACGCCTGCACCTGTCCGCCTTGGCGGAATCGCCCATAGCTCCAATAGGCCGCACAGGCCCCTTCGGACGAGACCATGCACGAACCCATGGGGTTGTCCGGCGTACAGACGGTACCGAACAGCTTGCAGTCGGTCGGCCTTTTCACACCCCTAAGGATGCTCGGACACTCGCAGCCCTTGACATCCGAAGCGGCCACCACCGGGATATCGAACCGCCGCTCAGCATCGAATCGCGCATAGGGTTTCTTGATCTGCAAGGCACTGTACGGAACCATCCCGAGGCCGCGCCATTCGAAACTGCGGCGCAACTCCATGACGTCGGCGACCAGGGCCTGGGCCTTGACATTGCCGTCGCGCGACACCACACGGGTGTATTCGTTCTCGACCTCGTGGCGCCCATCGTTGAGCTGACGGATCAGCATCAGCGCTGACTGCATCACGTCCAAAGGCTCGAAGCCCGCGATGACCACCGGTCGTTCGAATTCCTCGGCGAAATACTCGTACGGGCGACTGCCGATCACCGAGCTGACGTGCGAAGGACCGAAGAATCCGTCGATCGACACCGCACCCATCTCGCGCACGTCCGGGGATTGCAAGATATTCTGGATGGCGGCCGGGGTGAGCACGTGATTGCAGAACACACTGAAGTTATCCAGCCCCTGCGCCTGTGCCTGCTTGATCGCGACCGCCGTGGGCGGCGTGGTGGTCTCGAAGCCGATCGCGAAGAACACCACCTGGCGGCATGGATTCTCGCGCGCCACCTTCAGGGCATCCTGGGTCGAATAGACCATGCGCACATCGGCACCCGCGGCCTTGATCTTCATCAGGCTCTTGCGCCCACTCGCCGGGACCCGCAACAGGTCGCCATAGGTGCACAGGATCACCTCAGGGCGCTGCGCCAGTTGGATGGCATTGTCGATGCGCCCGATCGGTAGCACACACACCGGGCAACCGGGACCATGCACGAAGCGAACATTGGACGGCATCAGATCCTGCACACCATAGCGAAAGATCGCATGGGTGTGGCCGCCACAGAACTCCATCAGATTGTATTGACGCCCTGGATCAACCGCGCCATGGATGGCGCGGGCCAGCTGCCGCGCCAGGTCCTGGCGGCGGAATTCCTCGACGTACTTCATTGCTGTACCCCTGCCGTCAGCCCGGCCTCGGCGAACAACTGTAGGGTGCGTTCGGCCTCCTCCGGACTGATCGTGTTGAGTGCGTAACCGACGTGGATCAACACGAAGTCGCCTAACTCGACATCGTCGAGCAGCGCCAGGGAGACGTCCTTTCTCACCTCTCCGAGCGCGACGGTCGCCATGTCGCCGGATTCGTCGATACTCAGGATTTGTGCAGGTAGCGCCAGACACATACTTATCTGCTCCCGGGTTGCTGCCGACCGATCACTCGCCCCATCCAGGCCCTTATCGAAGGCCGATCATCGCCAGCTGGCGGTTGGCCCGCAGCCACTGGTACCAGTCGCTCATCCCCTCACCTGTGAAGGCCGACACCTGCAGTACCTTGATCGCCGGATTGACCCGGCGCGCGTGCTCGATACATCGGTCGACATCGAACTGTAGGTGCGGCAGCAGATCGACCTTGTTCAGCAGCATCAGAGTGGATGCGTGAAACATGTCGGGGTACTTGAGTGGCTTGTCTTCACCCTCGGTGACCGAGAGGATCGCGACCTTGTGGGCCTCGCCGAGGTCGAAGGCCGCGGGGCACACCAGATTGCCGACGTTCTCGATGAACAGCACGCTGTCATCCTCCGGCTGCAGTGTTTCCAGCGCATGCCCGACCATGTGGCCGTCCAGGTGGCAGCCCTTGCCGGTGTTGATTTGTAGCGCGCTGACACCGGTAGCGCGAATGCGCTCGGCATCATGGGCGGTCTGCTGGTCGCCCTCGATCACCGCGAGTGTCAGCTCGGCCTTGAGGTCGTCGATGGTGCGCGTCAGCAGCGTGGTCTTGCCCGAGCCCGGACTAGAGACCAAATTCAGGGCGAGGATGCCGCGTTCGGCGAACCGGCGCCGATTGGCCTGCGCATAAGCGTCGTTCTTGCTGAGGATGTCCTGTTCGATCCGCACCATGCGTGCCTGGCTCAGACCCGGCGCATGCGCGTGCGCAGGCCCCTGACCATAGTCGTGCGTGTGACCCTCATGGTGATGATGGTGGTGGTGGTGGTGGCCGTGCCCATGGTCGTGTGGTTGATCATGCCCTTCGATCCGGGTCTCGCCCTCGCCGCATCCGCATACCGTGCACATCATTCCACCTCCAGTTCTTTGATCTTCAACTCGTCGCCACCGGTTACCTGCAGCTGATAGCTGCCGCACGTCGGGCAGGCATCGAAGCGCTGCTGTACCTCGACCGACTTCGCACACTGCATACACCAGGCCTCTCCCGGCAGCGCGATGAGCTCGAGCTTGGCCCGGTCCGCCAGGGTACCGCGGGTCACCGCATCGAAGCTGAAGCGCATCGCCTCGATCTCGACCCCGGACAATGCACCGACCTCGAGCCAGACCGTCTTCACCCGCCCGAAACCCTGGCTGCGGGCGTTGTCCTCGAGGATTCGTACGACACTTTCACAGAGCGACATCTCATGCATGGGAGATCAGTCCTCGGCGCCCACAACCAGGTCGTAGCCGACGCAGGGGTCGATCGCGTTGATCAACAATCTCGCCTGCGCCTCGATCTGTGGTGCACCACCGCGCAGGGCGGCCAACGCCCTGGCCAACACACCGTTGGGATGAAAATTCCACTCGGTCGGGGCCAGGATCCGGTAGTCACTGACGCGACCATGGGTCAGCTCCACCCGGTGCACCAGCTGGCCGCGCGCCGCGGCCACCTGACCGAGGCCAATCGCTGGGCCGTTCGCTGGCTCTGTCGCTTTGCCAGCCGCTTTCCCAAGGGGCCGCGCATGCGCCCCACCCCGATCCGGCACCATACGCCCGGTCAGCGTGGCCACCTCCTGCAGTCGGGCAACCAACCTGACCAACAGGCCGTTGGCGAAACGGGCTTGCAGGTCGTCCAGCAGCGGGCTCTGCACCCGGATGAGGCTGGTGGTCTCACAGCAGCGGCCCTGCCATTGCGGTTGTTCGATGAACGCACCGTCCTGCATCTCCTGCTCCAGTTGCGCAGGGCTGAGGTTCGGCAGTGGCATCGAGTCGCAGGCCCCCGAATCACTCCAACCCTGGTTGACGATCCTGTTCATCAGCCGCGCTGAGGCGCTGTGCCCGCCCGTGGACCACTCGATGAGTTGCTCATAGCTTACGATCTCCGACCAGCGTTCGAGCGGCATATCGAACACGTGGCGGTGCAGCAGTTCGAGCAGCCGATCTTGCAACCCTATCAACCGCTCTTGCTCCACCCTTTTTCCATCGCCCTGCAAGGCGAACAGCTCAGCCTCCAAACCAAATGCGAGTCGATAGTCACCCTGCACGGCGAGTACGTCGGTCATGCAGGCATTGTTGGCCGGATCGCCAGTCGACAACGGCCAATCGAGCAAAATGCGCCACAGGTGCTCGCGCAGCGTCTCCATGTTCACCAGACAATCGCGCTGTCGGTTGGTTTCTTCGCTGGCGTCACGCCCCATGGCCTGCTCCAGGGCACGCACCGCGGCACAGGCCTGTGCTGTGGCGCAGACGCTGTACAACAGCGGGATCATCCGCTGCACTTCGCCGACCGTTTTGTCTTGGAAGACAACCGAGGCATGCACCGGTCGACTGGACCGCACGCGCACATCGTTGACGCCGCCACCGTCAGTATCCAGCTGAATGACCAGATGCCCCTCCATTCAGCGTTCCCGGGGCAGATTACCGGACGACGATTCGGTAAACCGTCCGCGCAACAGATCGCGCCGACTGATTGGCTGTTCCAGCCGTTCAGTCAGCGTGGGCGCGTCCTGGCGTTCTTCGTCCACCGACCCGCCCTCCTGCGGTGCGCCTTGCCAGATGCGTTTGATCTCTTTCTCGCGCATGCTCACAGGCGCGTGGTTTTCGGTCTCCATCAAACCCTGCATGACCGCCTCGGCGGTGGCAACGGCAGCGGCTTGGTCGACGAACTCGAACATCGGTGAAAACAGCGAGCACATCAGGTAGCGCCCGGCGCCGGGCTCCTCACCGAGGATGAACTCATAGGCACCGGAGGGAAACCGCTGCACGAGCTTCTCACCGACCGACAGATCCGCCCAGGGCTGGCCGGCACCCGGCAAGAGCACCAGGTTCATGAACCACGGAGTAATCAGCACGCCGAGGTAATGATCGCCCCAGGCCACGAAACCGACGCACTGCACCCTGAGGGCCGGGTTCACTACTGGCACACCCAGCATGCGTTCGTGCTGCACGCGGTCGAACAACTGCTCCAGGTCTCGTGTCAGGTGCGCCGGACAGCTCATCATCGCTCCTCGATCACCAGGAAATCACTCTTTAGGCCGTCGCACTGTGGACAGGTCCAGTGCGCAGGCAGCCGGGAAAACGGTGTGCCCGGCGGGATATGCCAATAGTCGTCCCCGTGCGCCGGGTCATAGACGTGCCAGCAGATCTTGCACTCCAGGCGCGTGTCGTCCGAGATCTTGGCATCGTCGCCGCCGTAGGAACCGCTGAAGAAGACGTCCTCCCTCATTGGTAAACCTCGAGGATCTCATGCAGACGACTGGCGCTGTCGCGAATATCTTCGGGTGCCGCACAGGCCACTTCGGGTACTGAGGTGATCTCTAGGGTATTGAGGATGTTCTTATCCTGCGAGTTGAAATACTGCACCCACCAGACATGACGCGTATTGGTGCTGCTGATGCGGCAGTTACCATAGCCTCGCGAGAGCACGCTGACGCTGCCCTGGCCGAGACATTCGGACAGGAAGGCCAGATCCTGCTCGGTCTGCGGCAGCAGGGTCAGGTTGATGACATGGGCGCGACCATCTGCAGCCGGTGTCTCGATCTTGTCATTGACCTCGGTCAGCAGCGCGGGGGCATTCAGCACGCCGTCCGGCAGCTCTGGAAACTCAGCATCCACGCGGGGGACGGCGCCAGCGAAGGTCTGATCGACCACCAACGCAGGGATCGCACCGATCTCGATGCCGTCTTTCGATACCTGGCCACTCGCATCGACCCAACGCACGCGCCAGACACCGGCGAGCACGGATTCCTGGATGCGAGCCTGAACTGTGCCGTCGAAGCGGATACTGACCTCGCCCTCACCCAGCACCTGATCGATCAGCTGGCGGTTGGCCGCGTCCAGGCCGGTCAGGTCAATGGCTGCGGCGGCGTCATCGGTCAAGCCATGGGCATCGAGTCGTGCCGCCAATTGTGTCAAGCACCGTTTGGCCGCGCCCAGGGCAACGACCTCCTCGGGCTCCGGCAGGCTCGGGGTCTGGTAGGTATCCATGCCGGAGGGTAGCTCTAGGATATCGGGCAGCGCACTGTCGATCTCCGCCGGCTGACTGCCTGGACCTGTCACGGGGATGTTAATTTCGCTCATGGTCTCACCCAATTGTGTTCCGACCTTGTCGGCTGATTGATAAGGAGTGCGGAGCCGACCGTCCGCTGGCTTAGCGTCCACAGTTACCGAGTGGCTCACTGACTACCGGAATCTTGAACCCGGGCGCCCGAACCGGTGCGGAGTCGAGCAAGCGCCGGATCTCGCGCAGATAGTCATCCCAGTTCTGCACCCGGGTAATCGCGCCGAGATAGTCGCCGTCGCGCAGAAAGACCAACGCCGGCCAGGTAGCAAATCCGAAGCGCGCCTGCAGTTGGTGCTCTGCTGATTGCGCAATCAAGGCGGCCTGCAGCCGTCCACAAAAGGCAGCAACCAATTCTGGCAGGATCATCGCCACATCGTCGCTTTCCGGGAACTGTTTTGGGTTCTCGGCGAAGAACAGCACGACCTCGCGGTGCTTGGCGAGGAACACCTGCAAGCTGTCTGCATTGAGTACCGGGTAGGCATGCTGCGCGACCATATTGCGTATCAAGGGCGAAGGCATGTTCAATCCTCTGTCGTGGTTTCGTGTGCCGACCGACGCAAAAACGCGGGCAACTGCGGCTCGCGATCAACGAGGTCGGGAAATAGGTGATCCAGGCCCGCATCACCCTGCATCGCCAGGTCGACCGCCTGCAAGGCCGCATTGATCTGGGTCGCGCGCTGTGCGCTCAGTACCTCGCGTGCGGTCCCTAAAAAGGTAAGCAACCAGGTGCCGACCGGTTGATCACCCACCAGCAGGGTATCGATGCGGTGCAATCGCCCATGCGCCTGACACCAGGCATGGCCTTGGGCAGTCTCGATCACCTGCATGGGCATGCCGATGCACATTCAACTGCCCCGCTTGCGGTACTTGTCCAGGTGTTGATCGAGCGGCACGCTCACCCCGTCGATCGACGCCGGCCGGTAAGCGAGTTCGAATTCCTCTGACGACAACACCCGCGCATCACCGTCGCGGCGTGCCATGTGTTCGCTCGGCCGTCCCCCTTCGTAGGTCTGCATATCGGCGATGCTCCCGGCCGCCGAGGTGTCGACCGAGAGGGGCCGTGCACGGCGCCGTGCCGTCACACCCAGGTCGGCCAGATAGTGCAGCGCCAGATCGATCGCCGGTTGGATCTGCGCCTTGACCGCCGGCCGCAGACTGCCGCCGTAGTCTTCGAGTTCGACCGGTTGCACGCCGACCAGTAGGAGGTGTCGCGGGTAGTCACCGAGTAGCTCCGCCATAGCCAGAACCTCCTGGAAACCGGTCTGGTGCAGGCTGACCTTTTTGCAACCGAGGAACTTCGGCACCTCGTCGCCCTCGACCCGCTTCAGGGTGCCGCCGGGCAGGCCGTAGTCGACGGCATCGAACACCACCAGCACATCGGTGTCACGGATGTGCTGCACCAGATAGATGCCCTGAGTCCCGCCGTCGAGCAGGGTCACGTTGCCGCCGAAACTGAAGTTGGCGCACAGATACTCCAGGGCGCGCACCCCGAAGCCCTCATCGGCCCAAAGCAGGTTACCGATTCCCAGGATCAGCACCCGGGGGGCGCTGGCATCGCGGTCGAGCTGGGTTTGATCTGATGGCATGTCTTCTCGACCGATCTTGCGAGTTCCGATGAAAGAGGCCGTTGCAAGCCAAGTGCCAGAATTAATTCCCCATTAAGTCTCTGTTTTATATAAAAATAAAAACACTCTCAATGGCGATCCAGGAAAATGTTGGAACATCACTTTCCGCATATGGCGCATATTGGCTAATTGTTTTCCACTTCGTGCGGCAATGCGCCCAAAGCCGCACCGGACAGGCTGAAAAACGGAAGGACCTTATCCAATCTGGTATGCCTGTGAGACTAAATCGAGGTCCGGCCAGAAATCGCGCGAAATTTAGCCAAACAGCCTTTTCTTGGTTTTTTTTACCATTCCCCCGAGAGTGGTTGCATTAGGCGCAGTATGTCGAGTCAATTGAGGCATCGTGGGTCTCCTAAGTTGTTGGAGTAAGAGCTGTTTGGTGCTCGATTAAGTGTTGTGACTAAGTGCCGCTGCGGGCACGCGGTACGACCCGCAGCAGCACCGCCGTCACTTCCTTTCGGCTTCTCTTATCCCTCGCCCTGGTCTGCATTGATCACGTTATCTGCAAATGCGGAATATGCTTGTCCGGCACCCTCGGCCATCGCGTCCGGATACACGAGAAAGTCACCAGACTTCAACGCATCAACGAGTGCCTCCGCTGCTACATCCGGAGATGGTGCACCTTCGCCCATGCCAGCCGAGTCAGACATGTCTGTCTTCAGCGGTCCGGCCAGGATGCTAATGACCTGCGTGCCCTGTTCGGCCCACGCGTCACGCAACCCTTGCGTCACGGAATAGGCCGCCGCCTTGGACGCACTGTAGGTCGTAAATGGCAGGAAGTTCTTTAGTGAAGCCAGCGAATTCATCTGTGCCAGTGCCCCGCCGCCGTTTGCTTTCAATACGGGACCAAAGGCCTGAGCAATACGAATCAGAGAGTAGACATTGCCTTCCATCTGAAACTGCAAACTCTCAACGGCGTTTTCCGCCAGCGGGTCAGAGATATTCAAGACACCCGCATTGGAAACAACCAAGTTCACGTCCTTGGCAACCACAGCAGCAGCGACCGTCGTATCTGGGCGAGTCAGATCGAACTCAATCGGCACGATTCGGTCACCGTAGCGTTCAATCAACTCGTCGACCGATGACAGGTCTCGCACAGCGGTATAGATCTTGATCGCTCCGGCCTCGAGCAAAGCTTCAGTGATTGCCCTGCCAACTCCACGATTCGCACCGGTTACCAACGCGATAGCTTTCTCAATTGCAACACTCATTTCATTCTCCTCAAATTCGTGGCCACACTGCTTTGTGTTGACTCATCGTTCAAAACTAGTTCAAAAAAACTCGGTCTCGGTTAGGCCTAACTCCACTTAATTGAGCAACCCATGCTCGGGTACTGCTCCTCCGGGCCTATTCCGCCTTGTGCGATTTGCCGCAACGCGTCAAGAAGCTCGGTTTTTCTTCCCGTGGGGTCACCCATCCGGGCATCATCAAGCCTGCCTCGATACTGCAGTTGGCCCTTAGAATCGAAACCAAAGAAGTCCGGTGTGCAGACTGCCCCGTAGGTCTTTCCAACCGACTGGTCCTCATCAACCAAATACGGAAAGCTAAAGCCATGTTGGGCGGCAAAGCGCTTCATCATCGGCGGACTATCCTCTGGTACGAATCGGTAGTCGTTTGAGTTGATGGCTACAACTCCAACGCCTTGTGCCTGTAAAGCTTTGGCATCCTCGACGAAGCGGTCGATGATTGCCTGCACGTAAGGGCAGTGATTACAGATAAAGGCAACGACCAGTCCCTTTTCGCCTTTCACGTCAGCCAGTGAGTACTCCTTGCCATCGGCGTCGGCGAGTGTGAAGTCGGCGGCTTGCCATCCAGATTCAACATTGAGGGTTTCAAGTAGCATTTTCGTTGCTCCGAGTTGTGGGTGATCCTGTTATCCAGTAAATTGTGAACTTACCTTTGGGCTTCCAGTCGGCGATACCAGTCTGAAATCGCACGGCCAATCAAGTACGGATGGTCTTCCTGCACATAATGCATTCCGTTACCGATGTAGACGGTTTCGATGTTCTTAGCACGGGCCTTCCAGTAGTCCGCAGCTTCCGGTGGATTCAATACGCCCGGTGTGGCGTAGAAAAACAGCCAAGGAGTGTCGGTTGTCTCAAGCCAGGCGTTGTAGTCCGTGACAATCTCGTGCGTCGTGGCCGGAACGCCGCCAATTGGCATTTCGTTCGGCCACTGATTGACCTGAATTCGCGACTTCAGATTGGGGAATGGACTCTGATAAACCCCGTGAGCTTGTTTCGCCAACGGACGGTCAATGAAAGCAGGCAGCGCCTTGTCAACGAAAAAGTTGTCCTCGATTAAGAGCTTTCGACCTGCATCGCCATTTCGGACCGTACGAAAGAAGTCCGCTACGTCGGGTCGCATCGCCTCATAGCTAGCAGCAGGAATCTTCGGGGCGATGATAGACTCCATCGTCACAATTCCTTTGACGTTGTCCGGGTGTAAGCGTGCGTAGTGCAGGCCCAATCCCGAGCCCCAATCGTGAACGACAAGGGTGATGTCCTTTAGCTGTAGCTTCTCGATGAATCCCTCGATGTAGCGGTAGTGGTCGCCAAACGTGTATTTCAGCTCGGGCTGGTCCGATTTGCCAAATCCGATGTTGTCCGGGGCGATGATGCGACCCTGCTTTTCGACATGCGGCATAATGTTTCGCCATAAATAGGACGACGTGGGTTGTCCGTGTAGGAACAGAATCGGGTCGCCGGTTCCCTCATCGACGTATGCCATTCTCGAACCCAGCACCTCGACATACTTGTGCTGGTATTTCATCTCTGATGACACTTCCAGCGGCGGAATTTTGTAGCCTTCGTAGGCGTTCTTCTGTTGAGCAACAGCGGATGATGCCAACAGCCCAATGGCGGACATGGCAGCTGTGGTGATTGTCCGAAACATCATTCTCTCCTCGTATTGTGGTTCGCAAAAAAGTGTTGTGGAATTTGCGCTGCGGGCGAAACTCCACGAAAGACCGTTGTGCGATTTGAAACCTTTGTAACAACGCTCGGTTTGAGAACCTACGCACAGGAGTCCGCAAGCGACCGGCTATCCCACAGCTGCTACCGCGGATTCTGGCTGACTCCACGCGTTGGACGAGAACGCTTTGTCGACTGGCGTACCACTGATGTGGTTCGTGTAGTTGGACAGAACCTTCAGCGCCGTTCCCAGCACAACCTCGAGCACGGTTCGCCTGTTGTACCCAGCGTCGAACAGGGCTTGCACGTCGCTTTCTTCAGGCCATCCTCGGCTGATGTTTACCTTTTCAGCAAAGGTTCGAAGAGCCTCCAGTTTCGGATCCGCAATCGGGGTGGCATTTCGCAGGGAGTCAATCACGTCGGCTGGAACTCCCTTCATTTGCGAGATCGTCGTGTGGGCAGCCATGCAGTACGTGCAGCCGTTGATGCGATTGTTGGTCATCAAGATGATCTGGCGTTCCGTCTCAGACAGATTGGTTTTGTCGAAGGTGCCCGCCAGCATCATGTAGCCCTCGAGCAACTCTGGGGATTCAGCCATGATTGCCAGTAAGTTGGGAACAAAGCCGAAAGCCTTGTTTGCCGACGCCAAAATCGGTGCACTCTCGCCAGCGGTTTCGGTTGTGTGGATGGTGAACTTTGTCATCGTCTTTTCTCCAGTATTGTTTTGACTTATCAGTCAAAACTAGGCTCAAAAAAATGGGAGTTGTTGCTCCCGGTCATTACTGACGAGTCTCTTGCCCGTCACTGTTAAGTAGAATAGCGTGTTTTGAACGATCGATCAATACTCTCTCCAAACTTTTCTCAAAATCTATCTCCCTAGTGAAATCAAAGCTTTGGCTTGCTCTGAAGCCTGTTTTAGAGCTGTTTTATTGAGCACACCACGGCTCATCACCCGAATACCGACCACGAATGTCAGCAACGCCCTGGATGTCGGCTTTGGCTTAACCAGCTCAGAAATCTGGCCTGTAGCCTGGCCACGCTTGATGAGTCGCTCGAAAAACGCTGCAAACTCATCCATCCCCTTTGTGATGAGCTCCTGCACCGATTGGTCGTAATGCGCAATGTTTAGCGAAGTGTTGACGAGCATGCAGCCCTTTTTCTCGGTGTCAGCCATCGCTTGCTGAACGAGGGCGTCAAACAAAGTGTCGAATGCAGCAATCGGGTCTTCAATGGCCTCGAGCTGCTTGATGATCGCAGCTCTTTGCTCCCGGTCATACTTGAGCAGCGAACGAAGGAACAGCTCCTGTTTTCCATCTCCGAATGCGTTGTACAGGCTGCCTCGCTTGAGTCCAGTTGCTTCGGTTATATCTGAGATCGACGTGGCCTCGTAGCCCTTTTCCCAAAACACTTCCATGATCTGCTCAATCACGGCATTTTCGTCAAACGATTTTTCCCAAGGCATGGTGGTCTCCCTAGCTGGACTACAACCATTATACTTAGTCTTGACCTATCGGTCAAAATATGACTTCATCGCAGGACAGGCGGCGTCGGTGCCGAAGCCCTGGGTCAATCTGACACGCTTCCACGGTGTGTTTGCGCCTTCGCGCTCCGGTACGACCCACAACCCTTCAACCTCGACGCCAATGCCGCAAGCGAAGCACATTCGCCCCGGTGATACGCTACACAGAGGTCATCGTCGATGATGTCATTCCGTCGAAATCCAAACCGGACGGAGGCGTCGCGCGATTCCCATACGCCGCAATTAGTTAACACGGCGAAGAAGTGTTGACCTGCATTCTCAACCACCTGCTGCGCCGGAGCCAGCCAGAGCAAAGATGACTGCCGCCAACACCCCGGAATGTGCAGCGCGCAGCGCAAGATCGGTGCGCCGCATCCTCGTGCTGCTCGCACACCCTTCGCTCGATCGTTCGGAGGCGAACCGTCCGATGGCCGATGCCCTGCACGGCATAACCGGCGTCACATTGATTGATCTGTATGCCGAATACCCGGATTTCCGCATCGATATCGATCGCGAACAGGACCGACTCCTGGCCCACGATGTCATCATCTTCCAGCACCCGCTTTACTGGTACTCGACGCCCGCAATCCTCAAGGAATGGCAGGACCTGGTACTCGAACACGGCTTCGCCTACGGTTCCGAAGGCACCGCCCTGCAAGGCAAGATTTTTTTCAGCGCGATCACCGCTGGCGGGCTGGAAGCCGCCTACTGCGCCCAGGGCTACAATCATTTCACGATCCGCGAGCTGCTCCATCCGGTCGAGCAGACCGCGGTTCTCTGCGGTATGACCTACCTGCCACCCTTTGCACTCTTCGGTTCGCGCACCGCGGTCGAGGAGGGGCGCATCGATCACCACGTGCAGGACTGGGTCAGGCTGCTTGAAGCCGTGCGCGACAGGCAGATCGATATCGTCGACGCCCAGCGCCTGCCATTGCTCAACCGCGCCCTGAACAAACGCCCGGTCGAGGCCTAGTGGGCCAAGCGGATAATTCTGTAACGCTCAGCCACGGCACAAGCAGTGTGGGCAAGGCGCCGTCCGCCGGGAATGGCAAGCCCTTTCCAAGGACGGCAACACAGCCCACGATGCTTGTGCCGTGGCCCTTTGGGAGCCATTGTGCGTTACAGAATTATCCGCTTGGCCCACTAGTGCCTGTTCGCACTGCGCGACGTACCGCGTTGCACGCCCAAATGCGTCCAGCGGGGCACGAGGAGAGAAATTTGCTGAGCCTCAACAAACGACGAGCAACGCCGCGTGGCGGGTTTCTGGACGCAACCCGGAAAGACCGGGCTACCGCCGTGTCCGCCGGTATTGCGGCTCGCGCATGTGTGGTGAGTAGATCACCCTTTCAGCGCCCGGCCGGTCGAATAAACCGCCGCCATAGCTGCGCCCTGCGTCACGTGAACAGGTCGTAACAGATGGGTGGACTACTGTTTCAGGCCTTCATCTATCTGTGCGCCGCCGTCATCGCGGTACCCATCGCCAAGCGCCTAGGACTAGGTTCCGTACTCGGCTATCTGCTC
>JANQRK010000012.1 GCA_028284585.1 Chromatiales bacterium | reverse complement strand
TCGCGAAAGCGAGTGCAACCGAGGAACCGGATGCGGGAAAACCGCACGTCCGGGTCTGTGCGGGGGGCGCCCGGTAACGGGCGCTCCTACCGCGAGATGTTTCTTGAACCGGTAATCAGCTAGGGTTAGTGCCTTCCCAATAACGATTGAAGATGCCGGTGTATTTTTTCATGGCACTTCGAATCGAGGTGCCATCGTCAATTCGGTATTTGCAGATGGTGGAAACTGGCCACGGAGGCTAGAGCCCCGATCGTCAATCACGGTCTATAGAAAAGTACCTGCGAGCAAACAAGACCACAGAATCAAGTGCGCGTATGCGAAAACTCAATGTGGTTTGGTCGCAACAGGCAACAGTGAAGCGCTGAGGCAAATATCTCGGGAACAAAAGCTCTAAAAGCATATCTGACCCTTATTCCGACCAACTTGGTCGGTCCCCGCGGCCCGCTCCTGATGAGCATATTCTGGACCTAAATTCTCGAGCGACCAGTCACCCAGCGGGTACGTGCGCTTGTATTGCGAAGCGAGCAAATTCGGATAACGCTCAAACGAAACATATCGTTTGATTCGGGCCCGTAACTTCAGCGCCGCCATCACGACACCCTTTAGCCACGGCGACGGCGCCGAGTAGCCAGCCGCAGCCAGGAATCGGGGGCACAGAAGGCACACAACGACCGGCTGCACCAACGGGCGCAGCAGTCGGGGCAGCCAGTTTTCCATGATGGTCACCGTTGCGCCGGCCAGGTTCTTACTCGCTTGGTTAGGGAGCATCTCGCGCGTTTCGTAGTCGTCGACAAACCGATCAAAAGTCGCTTTGTCGGCGGGAATGTCCGCGATGCCCATCAATCGCCCAATTCGAACCCAGAAATTGAACCAGGCCTGCTGCTCATGGAGGCTCATGGGGCGCCATCCATACTTTGCCATCCACGAGATGGGAAAATCGATAAAGGTCCACAATACAAACAGGAAGTCATCGTTGGGAATATCGAAGTGACTATGGATGTGATGCATCTGCGTAAGCGCGCGGTGACCGACCTCGATGTCCCATCCCGCTTCAACAAACTGCGCGATGAGAATGCTCGTGTCGTCGTAGCGCTTCTGACCGCGCTTTCTGAATTCCCCCGTGCGATCGAGCAGCCGGGCGACCGAACGACTGCCATAGGTGTGATAGAGCGCAACCTCTA
Organism: Chromatiales bacterium; assembly: GCA_028284585.1. Classification (GTDB taxonomy): domain Bacteria; phylum Pseudomonadota; class Gammaproteobacteria; order Chromatiales; family Chromatiaceae; genus Thiosocius. The sequence goes on along the minus strand of JANQRK010000012.1, from coordinate 2,346 downwards.
GCGAGCGGGTTACATCAAACGGAAACTCGTAGGCTGCCAACAGAAATGCAATGCGCTGGCAGTCTTTCTCAGCATCAAGCCCTGCAATCTCCTTGGCGACTTCGGGGTTCTGGCCGACACTCCACGGCCGCCTGTAGACCGGACCATCTGGATGAGTGCACTGTGCACCCGACTGGATCGAGCCATTCATTTGCTCATCCCCTGGTTTTTTCATCATTTCACCCGCGCCAGAAAAAAGTTTGTCTGATCCCTTTCCCCCGGGGTGATCGCGGCAGACGGCTCTCCTACGACAGCCGGACTATTCTGCCAGCCGAACTAATTGCATCCGATCCGCTTTCCGAAACGCGCTTCCCGCCAAAATCGCAAAGAAAACAGAATAACCAAAACCGTTAGAGCGACGACGCCAAATGGACTGACCGCTGGTACAGCTTGCTCGATATCGTCGGCCGACCGCAATAGGAACACTGCTGCTTCACCATTGAGCCTCCCGACACCCGTGATTTCGCCACGGTTGTGGATTGCCCTCGCCGCAGCCAATTCGCGTCCGCTATCCGAAGGCAAAACCGAGTTTAAGTCTATTGCGATGCCGCCCTGCCGAAGCGCGGCCACTCCTTCTAGGAGGCCGGAATCAAGATGAACATCGGTTGCGTCACCATTGCTCGGTGATCGATTTCGACATGGGCAAGGGGTGTAAGACCTTGGTCCAACTTCACGCTACCTATTTGCGCATCTTTACGGGCAGATCAACTTGCGAATTCGGGATCTCAGGGTTCGCGCCCGCAACGGGTTGGCGCTCTGGCAACGGCCGAAACCCTACGCGAGTCGCCAAAGCAAATGCTCGTTTGCCCGTAGGGGGGTGATGTCTCCGCCGTGCTTGGCAGGTACCAGGTGGCGTTCTTTCAGGAGCCTAATGGTGTCGGTATTGTGGGGCAGTCCATAGAAATCGGGACCAAAACGGCTCGAGAAACCTTCCAGCTTATCCAGGGCATCCGCCGCCTCGAAGGCCTCGGCGTAAAGCTCGATGGCGGCGTGGGCGGTGTAGATACCAGCACAGCCACACGCCGACTCCTTGGCAGGTGTGGCATGGGGGGCGCTGTCCGTGCCAAGAAAGAACTTGGGATTGCCGCTGGTAGCGGCAGCAACCAGGGCCTCGCGGTGAGTCTCTCGCTTCAACACCGGCAGACAGTAGTAATGGGGCCGGATACCGCTTTGGAACATGGCGTTGCGGTTGTAAAGCAGGTGATGCGCGGTAATGGTGGCGCCTACATTGGCCGGGGCGGCTGCCACGAATTCTGCTGCCTGGCGAGTGGTGATGTGCTCCAGTACCACCTTTAGCTCGGGCCGGCGTTGTAGCAGGGGCGCCAGAATCCGCTCGATAAACACCGCCTCCCGATCGAACAGATCAACGGTGGGATCGGTGACCTCACCATGCAGCAGCAGGGGTAGCCCCGCTTCTTGCATTGCCGCCAGTACGGCGTCGACGCGGCGGATGTCGGTCACGCCAGAATCCGAATTGGTGGTAGCTCCGGTAGGGTAGTACTTCACGGCGTGGACAATGCCACTGTCCTTTGCCTTGAAGATTTCGCCCGGCGACGTGCTGTCCGTCAGGTAAAGGGTCATCAGCGGTTCGAAGTTTATTCCAGCTGGCAGGGCGGCAAGGATGCGCTCGCGGTAAGCGGCGGCATCCGACAGCGTGCGCACCGGCGGCTTCAAGTTGGGCATAACGATGGCCCTGGCGAAACGCCGTGCAGTATCCGGCAATACCGCGGCCAGCATATCGCCATCACGCAAGTGAAGGTGCCAGTCATCGGGGCGGATGAGAGTCAGCGTGTCCATGTTTCAGTCTCTTGCTGCAGGCTCGACGCCTGCGTGTGCGAAAGGCACAAACACTGTGCCTGCCGATTTGAGCGTACGCCAATTTGCAGTGGGTGACACCCGACTCCACTGTCCACGAGCATCGCCATGCCGCAGGTCGAGGTGCTCCGAGTGCAGGCGCTGCAATCTACCTTGGCGCAGCGCGACCTCCAACGCCAGCTCGAGCATTGGCTGCAGGCAGCGGCTGCGCGCATCGCGGCGCAGGTATCGGTTGCGCGGACGTCAGCTGTACCAGCAGGCGAGGTAGACGCCGTGGATCCGGCGACAAATATGAGCCAACGCTTAGTGCAGCCGATACTCGCACGCTCGGGTCAATGCTCAGTTCGTTCCTGAACGCAAGCCGTACAAGGGCCCTGTAGTAGGGGCCCTTAAGCCCAATGGCACTGACTTAAGCATTCGGCAAATAACCGAGGGTTCGAATTTGTTGGCGCGCAAGGGAGCGCGGCACCTTCAACCAAGGATAAGGCTTGG
>JANQRK010000006.1 GCA_028284585.1 Chromatiales bacterium | reverse complement strand
CGGCACAAGCATCGTGGGCGGTGTTGCCGTCCTTGGAAAGGGCCTGCCATTCCCCGCGGACTGCGCCTTGCCCACAATGCTTGTGCCGTGGCTGAGCGTTACAGAATTATCCGCTTGGCCCACTAGACATGATGTGTAGCGAGGTGTTCGGAATGGATCAGTGCAAGCAGAACCAGCGCGCAGTGGCGCCATGATCCGACGGTAGGCGATTGTCCATGACCAAGAAACACGCTTCAGGACGCGACCCGAATGCCAAGGCGCTGCGAGAGGCCGAACGCGTTGCGCGGCTGCACCCAGATCAGCAGAAGGACCATCCGACAGCGGTACCGGCCGATCCGAGCAAACTGGGTCACATCAACACCTATGGCGCCTTGCCCGAATACTATATCGACCAAGTGTTTGTCTGCCGGCTTTGTGGCAAACCTGAGATCTGGCGGGCCCGCGATCAACAGTGGTACTACGAAGAGGCAAAAGGCCATATCGATGCGGCAGCCGTGGAGTGCCATAGCTGCCGGCGGGCCAAGAAGCGCCGTGGCGCCGATCGACCGGAGCGCTAGCGCGCCTAGGTAGCAGTCGACTGGCTTGGGGTGCCGCCCCTGAGATAGTGCTGGCACAGGAGGTCAGCATGAGCAAAATCTTACGGTCATTCGATGCGGTCAAGCGCGATCCGGCGATCGATGCCTGGATGAGAGCACATCGCGGCGAACTGGGAGCGATGGCTCGCTTGTGGTTTCAGGTCATGCGCGATTGTGGAGAGGACGTGCGCGAGCTGCTGCACGATGGCCGGCCTACCGCTTGTGTCGCAGACGCTGCGTTTGCTTACGTCGATGCGTTCACGGCCCACGTCAATGTCGGCTTTTTTCGGGGTGCCGAGCTGCCTGATCCCGGAGGCCTGCTGGAAGGCAACGGCAGGTTCATGCGCCACGTGAAGCTCAGGCCTGATAGTGACGTCGATGCGACCGCGCTGATACAGCTGGTTGAAGTCGCCTACTCTGATATGCGGCAGCGTGTGCAGGCGGACTAATCCGCGATCCCCGCCGCGGAATGGATTCAGCTTGTCGGATGGCTGACCGCTATCCTGAGACATGCCGGTGGTTTGCCTGTGCCTCGGCCAAGACGAGCGTGGCAGGCGGACTACCCGAACCGGGCCGACGCCGGCATCCTGGCCTGGCTTTGAGGACCGACTGCTTTGAGGCTGACTTACTCCATCATCATCTCTGCCCTGGGCATCGTTGTCGCCATTGTGGTCATCTTGGCCCATGCGGGATTGTTCTTCTCCATCGCAACAGAGCAAGCGCCACATTGGTTCGTCAATCTGGTCGTCACAACCGGGTGCAGGTTCGATGTCTTTGCGATACCACTGCTGGCGCTGGTCTTCGTGTTCTTTGGCCTCGAATTGTCGCTTCTGTTTCGTGACACCGCGAAGAAACACCCCGATTTGTCGTTTGGAAAAAGGTTCAGGAGGACCCTGCTGGAAAAGTCGGACGCGAGCGAGTTCATTAAGGGCATCGCCGCCACCGGTTCTTTCTTGTTGGTTGTTTTCTTTGTCAGCCAGCTAAGCTACTTGGTCAACCATTGTCAGACATGAGCAGGACCAACTCATCGGCCGCATCGGCACACCACGGCCTGTTGCAGCGGAGCGGATTCGGCGGTTGTACGAGCAGGAATCGCCTTGAATCTCGCAATAGTGATTCGTCACGTACCCATGATCAACCTTGGTCCTCGCTTGCCCCGGCATGCTCGCGCTTGGCGCAGCTTGTGCGTTTTTCTCTAGAACGGTGCCCAAGCGCACACCTGGCCAGCGATCGTCCCAGGGGCCGGCGCAACCCGCGGGCTGTGGCCCGGGCAGACAGGTATGTTTCAGAACATTTCTATGACCTTGGGGCTTTTGGACATACGATGGTTTTTACTGGCCCTCGATAAACGGGTGGTAGAGGAAGACTCTGATGAAAACACGTACCGCGCTGACCCTCGTGGTAACACATTTGTTGGTACTGGCAATCGGTTTCGCTGCCGGGATCTATATGCTGCCGATACTCACCGCCCCGCCGGCACCCGATCTCGCGATGGTGGAGCAGGCCTCCAAGAACAGCCGATTTGAAGGGGAATTCTCTCGCGACAGGCGCGACAGCGACGCCCTTCATTGGGGTGAGGGCCGCTTCTCGATCGGTTCTGACGCGGTGTCTTTTATCGGGAAACTGTCTCCAGGGCCGGACTTCAGACTGTATCTTTCACCGGAGTTCGTCGAGACCGAGGCAGATTTCCAGCGATTGAAGCCGGCCATGCTGCAAGTGGGTGATGTAAAGACCTTCAAGAACTTCATCGTGCCCCTGCGGGAGAGCGTGGATCCCTCCAAATACAATACGGCCATCGTGTGGTGTGAATCCTTTGGCGAATACATCACCTCTGGCATGTATCAGGCCGGGAGCGAGTAATGCGGCGCGCAATACTTGGGCCCAGCGGGTCAGCGCAGCGCCCTCAGCCAAGACCTTGCGGTGGTTGGTCGGATCTGGGTTCCGCGCGCAAAGGCGAGTTTGAATCATGAGCGATGAGGAGTTTTGGGCCCTGATTGCGTCGGTTCATGCGCGGCGAGGTCCTGATATGGCGTCTAAGTCGGAGGGACTCAGGCTGGCGTTGGCCAAGTTGTCACCGCAGGCAGCGACAGAATTTTCGCGCTTGTTCGATGCGGCCATGGATAGGGCCTACACCGAGGCCTTGTGGGGCGCCGCCTATTTGATCCAAGGTGGCTGCGGCGACGACAGCTTCGCGGATTTCCGTGTCTCGCTCATATCCCGGGGGCGCGATGACTACGAGCGCGCCGTCGCTGCGCCCGATGCCCTGGCAGACCAGGACTTCGATGAAAACGCGCGGTTCTACGAGGGCTACCAGTACGCCGTATCTAAGGGTGTCGGGCAAGCAGTCGGTGCGAGTGTCGCACGCTATGCGCCCCATCCCGCAGAACCGGCCGGGGAGGCATGGGAGGAGAGCACTGAGTTCTTTAAGGCGGCGTATCCCGGTCTGTGGTCGCGGTTTGGCGCTCAGTGATAGACGCCGACATCATATCGCGTGACCAGCAGCGACCGCCCTTCGCGGCGTCGGTGTCCGGAGCACAGACTGCTCAGCGAATCCCTCAACCGGTGTGCGCACCTCCGCGGTGATGGCACGCTACATCCTGGGCCTATTGTTTTTCGGCACCTTCCTGTGCGGCGGCCTCTATGCAGGGTTTCTGGTGGCCAAGCAGCTACCCTTGGCCATCGAGGCGAAAGACTGGCCCACCGTAGCGGGGACAATCACCGAGTCGAGCCTGCGTCGACGCCAGTCGAGGCGCACGCGTCATGACCTAGCCTACAGCTATCAAGTCGCCGGAAGACAATTTACCGGCCACCGAATTACCTTCATGGATCGCCTATTCTATGGATCGGCGGAAGATCATGCGCAAAAGTATCGTGATGGCGATGCGATAAGTGTCTTCTACAATCCAAGAGATCCGGCGATCGCAGTCCTGGATACCGGGGTTTGGTGGTGGGGTTTTGTCGCGTCGGGCATCGCGGCGGTTTTGTTCACGCTGCTGGGTTTGTTCGGCATCCGCGCCAGCTTCCGTTCGCCATCGTGATTTTCAGACAGGTATAGCGATGACTGATGATGCACCATTGATTGTCGATTGCGATGTTCACGGTAAGGGTGTGGCTGCTGTGGTTTGCCGGCATCTATGCACCGAGAAGGCTGTTCCCCTCGGCTTTGTCGAGAACAGTGATACCCCTGGAGATCGCCAAGCCTGGTGTGATCAATGCGAGGCGTTTTTTCTCGAGCAAGGCGACTTGACGGAAGAGTTCCAGGCATTCAACGACATGGCGCTGGTGTGTGAGGCCTGTTACGAAATCATAAGGAACAAACATGCCCGTTGACGTGTCGATGGTCTCACCGTTAGAGACTTGGGTTTTCGGCCAGCCTAGGATTAGGCTGACACGGTTACTGAAAGACGCAGGCTATGTTGGTATAAGGGCGCAGGCCCGTGGGTGTACACGGGTGGTATTTGTTTTCCTCTTGTGACTAAAGGAGAGAGTCATGGACACGGATGTCAAGGTTGCTGCCTATGTGGTTCGTTTTGCGATCGCTTATGTGCTTGTTCTGATCGCATTGGGATTGCTGATGACGCTTTTAGAATTTAATGCCGGTAGTGGTGTTTCCGTCGGCGCACTGATCGCGGGCGTTGCGTTCGCCGTGTCCAAATTCGTAAAGGATCATCGGCGAGCCCCTACGCCGGGCGAGCGGAAGCGGCTCACTTGGTGGTCCCTTGGGGCCAGCATCTTGGTATCGGCGGCTTTGGTGGCACCGCTCGCGTTGGCGGACGGACAGCTCTCGGAGCTAATCCAGATGCTTTCACAGCTGAATCTTCTATTGGTGCTTGGGGTGGCGCTGTTCGTGTTGGCCCTTCATCTGCTTGTTCTATGGTATTCATATGGCGGCTTGGCCAAGTCGATGACCAGGTCACGTTTGCGGGCGCAGAGCCGAGGCTAGCCTTTGGCTCGTTGCTTGCTCTTGGTTAGTGGGCCAAGCGGATAATTCTGTAACGCTCAGCCAGGGCACAAGCATTGTGGGCAAGGCGCAGTCCGCCGGGAATGGCAGGCCCTTTCCAAGGACGGCAACACAGCCCACGATGCTTGTGCCG
>JANQRK010000030.1 GCA_028284585.1 Chromatiales bacterium | reverse complement strand
GGCCGACAATATCGTCCGCAAATCCTTACAAGTTTTGCGTCCAAGACGGTTGGCATGGGCAGTCTCTTCGTTTTCCACCGGTGCACGGTGCGCTACCTGCGCGATTGTCCAGTTTTGCGCATCATCTGTTTCCTTAGTCCCAGTCTTAAGAACAACTTGGCCCTATTTTTTTGTCTCTGGATTTGATGCAAGGACCGCGATAATCGCGACCGGCCCAAAGATGGCGCCCAGAGCTCCCCAAAACACCGGGTTACGACCCTGCCGGACCGCCAAGATGTGGCAAGTGACCATGGATGCGAGGAACACCAGTGCCAAAATCAGTAACATGAGCAACGTCCTCATGGCTTCGCCGTTTCTGCGGCCCACAAACTGAGCCGCGCCGCCAGACCCTCAGCAGGGAGGTCTCTTGGCCAACTCGTCAATCGGTTTCGATGCTGCTCTTGTAGGACCCGCACAGCTTACGCTGCAGGGGTTCAGGCACCGGCTCGTATTGGGCGAGCTCCAGTGTAAAAGTGGCACTGCCACCCGTCATCGCCTTCAGCCGTTCCGGGTAATCGTCCAACTCGGCAAGCGGCGCTTGTGCCAACACGACAATACGGCCGAGCGGCAGGGAGCGCGTGCCCAGCACCCGACCGCGACGACCGGCCAGATCGCCGGTAACGCTGCCCATCGCATCCTGCGGCACCTGCACCTCGAGATCGACAATGGGCTCCATCAGCACCGGTCGGGCGTCACGCACCGCAGCCAGCAAGGCCTTGCGACCGGCGGCCACAAAGGCGACCTCTTTCGAATCGACCGGATGATGCTTGCCATCGGTCACGACCACCTTTAGGTCGACAATCGGAAAACCGGCAATCGCGCCGGCCGACATGGCCTCGCGCACGCCCTTTTCCACCGCCGGGACAAGCGGTCCCGGGATAGCACCTCCCACCACCGCCGAGCTGAACTCGAATCCGGCACCGCGTGGCAAGGGCTCGACCTGCAGTACCACCTCACCGAATTGGCCCGCCCCACCGGTCTGTTTCTTGTGGCGATACTGAGCACCCGCAGCGGCAGTGATAGTCTCCCGGTAAGCCACAGTCGGCTTGCTTGTTTCCAACTCGATGCGATAACGCACCATCAGCTGCTCGATTGCAGTACGCAAATGCAACTCGGACAGGCCACGCAGCACGGTCTCCCGAGTGGTCGGATCGGACTCCAATGCCAGGCAGGGATCCTCTTCCAGCAACTTGTGCAGGGCTTCGGCCAAACGTTGTTCATCTTGGGTGCGACGGACGCGGATTGCCAGGCCAGCAACCGGTAGCGGAAAACGCGACGGCTGCAAGTGCAAAAAATCCTCATCATGTGAATCGTGCAAGATCGCATCCAGGTGGATATCGTCGACCTTGGCGACCGCCCTGATGTCACCCGGTATGCCTCTTTCTACCTGCGGGTGCTCCTTGCCAAACAGCGTGAACAAATGACCGACCTTGAACGGCTTGCGGGCGTCGCCGATGTAGAGCTGGCTGTCTTTGGTCACCGTCCCCTGATGGATTCGGAACAACGCAAGCTTGCCCACGAAGGGGTCGAAAACCACTTTGAATACGTGTGCTACGACATGCCGTGATGGGTCCGGTACGACGTGATAAGGTGCTGCCAGATCGCCCTCACCGATGATGCACTGGGGTGGATTTCCTTCAGTCGGATTCGGCGCGAGCCGCGCGATCGCATCCAGCAGCTCGGGCACACCTACACCGGTGCGCGCCGAGACGAAACAAACTGGAATCAGATGCCCTTCACGCAGTGCCTGTTCGAACGGCTCATGGAGTTGCTCGGGCGCGAGTTCCTCACCCTGTTCGAGATACAAGGCCATTAGCTCCTCGTTGACCTCGACGACTTGGTCGATCAGGGCTTGATGCACCTCGGCGACACTCGAGAAATCGCTGTCGCCAGACGGATTGAAGAAACAGTCCACGATGCGGGTAGCACCGTCGGCTGGCAGATTCAGCGGCAGGCACTCCCGGCCGAAGGTCTGCTGTAACTCGTCCAGTAAGGCTGGCAGATCCACGTCCTCGGCATCGATACGATTAACCACGATCAGCCGGCACAAGCCGCGTTCGGCGGCACGCTGCAGCATGCGGCCGGTAACCGACTCGATGCCAGATCGGGCATTCACCACCACCGCTGCGGTTTCGACGGCAGGCAGTGCCGCCACCGCCTTGCCCAAGTAATCCGGCGCACCCGGCGTGTCGAGTATATTGACATGGCAACCCTGCCAGTCGAACGACACCAAAGAGGCATCTAGAGAATGGCCGCGCTCCTTCTCCAAGGGATCGAAGTCGCACAGGGTCGTGCCGCGTGCCACATCACCCGCTGTCGCAATGCGGCCGGCCGCGGCCAACAGGGCATCGGTCAAGCTCGTTTTGCCGGCGGCAGCATGACCTACCAGCACGATGTTGCGGATGTCCTCAGTCGTATAAGCCATAAGGTCGGTACCCCTGATAAGCCACGCGTCTGGTGACGCCGAACCTGCGATCGAATAAGCATAAGCCTTTTGGGCTATCCAAGGGCACCGCACGCCCGCGACAGTCAGTCATGCTCGATCCGGTACAACAGATCGACGGATTGCTCGTTACCCGAGCGACTCTCAAGCTCCAGCTGCTCGCTGAGTCTTAGGCGCAGCAGGATTGCACCCTCCGGACTAAACAGCCCCTGCGAGTAACCGAGGTAGAGATCAGGATTCAAGTACTGACCAAGCACCAGCGAGCTGCTTTCAAAACCCTCTTGTCCACTCTCGACTCGCAATTCGTCCAGCCCGAGACGGTCGCCCAATTGCTGCAACAGCGGTTCACCTTTAGTCATTCCCAAGGCCAAGGCCGCTCCGGCAATATCCGCACCCTCTCCGCGCCCGGCCCGGTCGAGGCTGCGCCCGGTAATCAAGTAGGCCAAGGCCTCTGCCTCAGGCAACCTAGGTTGGCTGTAGACGCGGGCCTGCGGCTTGGCTAGAGGCCCACTCAATGCCAGGTACGCAGTCACGGCGGCATCACGCGAAACCCGCTTGGCGCGCAGATCAATCGCCGGATTGTCCGGTACTCCCGCAAACAACAAACGACCCGACTCGACGCTGAGATCCTGGCCATAGGCCTTGTAGCGTCCGTCACGGAGTTCGATCACACCGTCCAGTGTCGTGCTATCGGGACCGGCCCTGGCACGCAAGGCACCGGCCAGGCCAGTGCTCAGGCCGAACCCCTTGAACGTTACCGACTTACCCAACTCAACCCGGACATCCGCGGTCAAATCTCGGCCCGCGGCATTATCGCGCCTGGCTGCCCCGCCATCCTGCGCGTCGACCAGGATCTCGTCCGGCGAGACCGCTACGGTACCTTGCGGCAACTCTTTGACCTCAACCGTCGCTTTGGGTATCCGCAAGGTGCCCGACAAGTGATAGGGACCGCGGCCGTGCAACATCAGATCTGGGGCAAGCACGACCTGGGCCTCGGGCAGCCGCAGGGCCTCGAAATCCGTCCCGCGCAGCGCGAGTTCGACAGCCACCCCGCCGGCTGCGAACGGATCGGCCTCGCCCTCGACCTGCAATCGCCCACTCCCTGACTCGGCCCATGCCTCGACTTGCAATGGGTCTCCCTGATCGCCCGAAATACGAAGCCCGATGTCTTGGAGCACGATACCCGCATCCGGCAGGCGCGCACTGGCCTGGCTCACTACCAGGCTGCCCGCCAGGCGCGGTTGATCGAGGGTACCGCCCAAGGCAGCATCGATCGCCAGCTGCCCTTGCACCGCTTGGAGTGCCGGTACAAAGCCCTCGATTAGCTCCAGATCAGGAAAATCGGCCTCCAGTTGGCCGACCAGCGCGCGCCGTCCACCCTGCATCGGGCCCAGTGCAAAGTGTCCCTCGGCACGCCCATTGCCACCCAGTGCAAGATGCAACTCGGCACTGCCGCGATCGTCGGCGAAACGACCGGCGACCTGCGCATCGCCATAGGCAATCTCTAACAGCTGACCGTCTTGGTCGAACTGGATGCTTCCGTCGCTGGGGCGAAGATCGAATGTGATCTGCGGTGCCATCGGCGAACCGGTAACTGCGAACTCGGCACCGAGTAGCCCTTGGATACTTGCATCGCCCGGTATCAGTGGCGCAAGCCGTGCCAGATCGAGATCGACCAATGAGGCGCTCAGCTCGAGCCCTTGATGTGCCCCCCAGGTGCCACCGCCGCACAGACGTGAGCGATCGTGATGCAAACACAGTGGTTCACTTTGGATCCACTCGGGCCCAACCGCTAAGGTGGTCGCTGCGGCCAATCGCCACTCGCCGAGCGCCGCCTGCGTCAATGACAGCCGCTGCACCACGCCGCGCCAGACTTCATCGCCCCACCCACCGGTTGCAGCCAGGTCGAACGACAGTTCCGGGGCGGCCACTTGCAACCCGAGCCGATGCGCCGCCTGGCTGCCGCTGAGATCGGCGGCAGCACTGCTCAGGGCAAAGCCGGCCAGATCCAGATCGGCCAGCCGAACGGTCGCCTGGCCGTCCTCTCCGGTCCAGTCGAGATCCAATACAAAAGACCGGGCCCCCAGGTCCTGGTAGCCCAAGCCGTTACCGCTCAAGCTGACCGCCAAGACCGGCCGTGTCGGCGTGCCGCCAATCCGTCCCCCGCCCTCCAACCCACCGCGTAGGTCAGGGGAAAACGCGGCCAGGTCTGGCGCACTGATCGCCAGCCGGAGATTGCTCGTTCGATCGGAGCTGTCGTCGAGTCGTAGGCGGCCATCGACATCGATCTGGTTGTCGCCGGACTGGATGCGCAGCGCCTGGACCTCGAGCCCCCGCTCCATCCAATGGATTGCGCCACCGGCGTGCAACGGATAGCCACGCAGGCTGCCGCCCAGTTCGGCGATCTCCGCGTTGACCTCAATACCCTGTGAGCCCGCTTGGCGGTCGACAGCGAGATCGATCTGGGCGTCGATTTCACCCGGCCAATCCGGTAGCAGCAGCGCCGGATTCACGGCTGCGGCGCGCAACTGGAGCTGGCCATGCAGACCGGAATCCCAGCGCAGACCACCGATGGCCTGCAGGTGACCGGTACCCAATTGCAAACTCAGCGGTTGCAGCTCGAGCCGACCGAGATCGCCTCGCGCCTCCACCGCGAGTTGCGCCGCGGGCAAGCCCGCGCGGCGCAGCGCAGCCTTGAGATTCAGCCGATAGTCATCGAGCCCGCCACGCAAGTTTGCCCGGCCGGACTCGGCGATCACGCCCGGCGCACCCCGCGGCGGCCAGACGATGCGCTCCCAGTCCGCCGTGACATCGAAATGTGGTTGTCCGCTCGCAAGCGCCAATCCACCATGGAACTGCAACTCAGCCGGGGTCTCCAACCAGACGTCGAATGCTGGGTGCAAGGCTTCACCGGCCAGTTCGGCACGCGCAGTGAGCGGCCCGATGTCCGCGCCAACGAGTTGCTCGTCGAGCCGCACCTGCAGCCGGCCGTCCAGACCATGCGGAGCCATCGCCTGCATGGCCAACATGCCGTCCAGGTGAACCCCCTGGGCACGCACCTGCAGATCGTCGAGCCGCAGATCAGCACTGTCCAAGGCCGCGGTCAGCGCCACATGGTCGACCAGAATCGTACCGTCCGGCTGCTCGATTCGCAGGTCTTGCACCAACAAGCCGTCAATCTGCAGCACCACCGGGAGTGCAAGATCAGGGACCTGCAATGGCTCGGATTCAGTCGACTCGGCAGGAGGAGGTACCACCCGGACACCGCGCACTTCGAGGGCACGCACCTGCAAACGGCGCTCGAGCAATGCCCGCGGGCGCCAGTCGAGCACCAGGGTGTCGATCTCGACCTGGGTATCTGAGCCCGCGAACACCAATCCACTGAGCTCAACTCGGCGCAACAAGCTCCCGGCGCTTTGCCTAAATCCCAACTCGATACCAGCCGGCCTAGCCAGGACGCCTGCCTGACGCAGCAACCAAGCACTCCCGCTCTCGCTGGCCAACAACCCCAACAATCCAAGCGGCACAGCGAACAGTAACAACAACGCCAAAAATACAAGGTGCCCACGACGACCGCCCACACTCATAGATCGGCCCCGAGCCCGAAATGAATACGCCAATCGTCGTCCGAAGTGTCGTCGGGGAAGGCCAGATCGAAGCGCACTCGGCCGACTGGTGAATACCAACGCAGCCCAAGGCCATAGCCATAGCGCAACGCGATGTCGTCGCTATCGAAGGCATTGCCGGCATCGATAAAACCGGCCACCCACCACTCGTCTCCTACGACCGGGTGCTCGTATTCCAGACTGGTACTCAACAGATGCTTGCCACCACGTGGCTCGCCGTCGTCATCTACAGGACCCAAGGCCTTGTACGCGTAGCCGCGCACGCTTTCATCACCGCCGGCGAAAAAACGCAGCGACGCCGGAAGTTCGTCGAAATCGTCAACCAATGACAGACCAGCATCACCGCGGACGGTCAAGCGTCCAGCATCACCGAAACGATAGATGCCTTTGAGCTTGGCATGGAATCGCAACAAGCTGGTGCTCGACAGCAGGGCATCGTGTGCCGCGCGCGCCTCGAGCGCTATGCGGTAACCGCGGCGCGTTTTCAGCAGATCGTCGGCAACCGCCCGATCTAACGCAACGCCTGCCATCAACAGCGTCGCATCGGCCTCTTCTTGGCCGATCTGCGAATTCTCGTATAGAAGTTCGATGAATCTGCTATAGGTCCAGTCTCCGCGAGCCATTGTCTGCCGCGCAGTCAGGGTGGCGCTGTCACTGCGCGCGCTGTCGTTGTCCTCATGGGCCAACTGCGCGCCGAAGCTAAACGTCTCGCGTCGCGGATCCACACCCGGAATCGCATAATCGGCGGACAGACCAGACAGTACCGGCGATAGACTCAAGGCGGACTCGAAACGATGCCCGCGTGTGTTTACGAAACGATTGTCGTAGCGCAAGCTGGCCCGCGGGCCGATATCCGTGGAGAACCCGACCCCGGCACGCCATGCATGCCGCTTGGCCGGCTCCAACAGCAGTTCCAATGGCACATCGATGCCCTCGGCCTGCGCACGCAGCGGCCGGACTTCGACCCTTTGGTAATAACCCGTGTCGCGCAGTGCGCGGTTCAATGCGGTGATCGCCTGTACTTCATACGGCTGTCCAGCTTGCACCCCTATCATCCGACGCACGAACTCTTCGTCCAAGGGCTGTTCGCTTAGGCGCAGCTCGCCAAATCGGTAACGCGGCCCACTGTTTGCCACCAATAAGATGTCGGCGGCAGCCTGATCTGGATCGACCCGTAGCTCTTGTCGCTCGAAGCGAAATGCTAAATACCCACGCTCGGCCGCAAAGCGCCTCAAGCGGTCCTTGATCGCTGCGTAGTCACCATGGTTGAGCGGCGCACCCTCCGACAAAGGCAAACCGGCCAGAACTCGGCCGAGCGAAGGATCTTGCGCGGCCTCACCTCGGACCTGGATGTCCCGCTGCCGGATCGATACGCGCTCATTCAGCTCCAGTGCAAAAACCGCAACCCAGCAAGCATCGTCAAAACGGAGTGTCTTGGTTAACTGGGCACGATAATAACCAAAGGCGCGCAATGCCGGTTCGAACTCCGCCTCGGCTCGGGCGAACAGCCGTCGCACCCGCCAACGCGGTGCATTGCAGGGCTCTTCATCCAGGCGGAGATGGCCGCGCAGATTTTGCTCTAGCCCGGTCGGCCCTCCGGCCATTTCGATCTCGACCCTTGCGGCAGCCGGTGCGGCCAAGACCAACAAAACGCAGACCGCGCAAAGAATTCGCCTCACCAAGGCCGTCCCGTACATCTCATGCAGTGCATTCTTCGCCGAATGGCACAGGCTCGTCAAAGGCCAATGGACTGCGAAAGCGCCCTTGGCACAACGGATTCCTGCCGGCACGAGTCCCGCGAGGACAACAATTCCGGGTATCCTGCGTACATGTCTACCTTGTTCGTCAAACGCCTCACCGTCATCGACAGCTCGGTACTCAGCCCAACCCGGGGGCTGATTGGTGAGAGCTGGCAAGTCGACCTCGAACTCGATGGTAAACTCGATCGACAGGGCATGATTTTAGACTTCGGCGCCGTGAAGCGGCCACTCAAGCAACTCATCGACGAGCGATTCGATCATCGGCTGTTGGTCCCAGCCGACTACCCCGGTTTGCAAATCACCGAATACACCGAGGGCCTGCACCTCTCCTTTGCGCTTGAGGACGGACGCCAGATCGAACACCGTTCACCACGCGACGCGGTCTGCCTGATTCCTTGTGAATGTATCGCCGTTGACTACCTGGCACAGATCATTGCCGATCATCTGTCCCAGAAAACCCCAGAGAATGTCGAGGCGGCGCGCATCCGGCTCTGGCCGGAAACGATTGATGGTCCCTTCTATCAGTACAGTCACGGACTGCGGCATCATGCCGGCAACTGTCAGCGCATCGCCCACGGACACCGCTCACGGCTAGAAATCTTGCGCAACGGGCGGCGCGACCCGGACCTGGAGAATGCTTGGGCACGGCGCTGGAAGGACATCTACATCGGCACTCGATCTGACTTGGTCGGCGCCAGCCGACGCGAGAAAACTGAATACTACGAATTCGGCTACCGCAGCGGTCAAGGCGACTTCGGTCTAAGCCTACCGCGCGCGGCCTGCTACCTGATCGACACCGACTCGACGATCGAGAACCTGGCGCAACACATCGCCGACTGCTTGAAGGCCGAATACCCAGCAGACCGATTCGAAGTACACGCCTACGAAGGGGTAGACAAAGGCGCGATCGGTACGGCCTAGTAGGCAGCCACAACGCATCGAGCAAGTGCATTTAGGGTCGGTTAAATGCCAAGCGCATACCGTCGGACGTACCAAGAAAACGGCCATCACGGTATTTGACCTGACCGTTCACCACGATCGCGCAAATACTCGAGCGTAGCGAATCACCCTCCAGCGGTGACCAACTGCACTTGTACAACACCTGCTCGCGCGTCACCGACTGCGGCTGCTCGAGATCGACCAGGGCCAAGTCCGCCCAGTAGCCCTTCCGTAATAAGCCGCGCTCGCAGACACCGAACAACTGCGCCGGGCCATGGCAGACCTTCTGCACCAGCTGAGGCAGACTCAGCACCCCGTCGTGGTACAACTCAAGCGCCATTGCCAGGGCATGCTGCACCAACGGCAACCCAACCGGCGCATCAAAGTATGACTCAGCCCCTTTTTCGTCAAAGGTGTGCGGAGCATGATCGATCGCGATCACATCCAAGCGATCCTCGGCCAAGGCCGCGCGCAAGGCCGCCCGGTCCTCAGCACGCTTGATCGCTGGGTTACATTTGATCAAATTACCGCGCTGCGCGTAGTCGACATACGAGAAGTAAAGATGGTGCACGCAGGCCTCAGAGGTGATCTGCTTGGCATCGTTGGGCCCTGTGTCGAACAACGCCAACTCTCGGACCGTTGTTAGGTGCAATACATGCAGGCGGGACCCCTACCGCCGTGCCAGATCGACCGCGAACGACGAAGACTTCCAACACGCCTCTTCGCTGCGAATCAACGGATGCAATGCGACCGGGATCCGGTCGCCATGTCGCTCACGGTAATGCTGTTCGTTGGCCCGGATGGTCGGCGTATCCTCACAAAGGGTCGCAATCAGGGTCGGAGCATCGCTGAAGATCCGCTCGAGTATCGCGGGATCATCGACCAGCATGTTGCCGGTCGAGGCACCCATAAATACCTTGATGCCGCAAGTCTGATTCGGCCCCAGTCGGCGAATCTCCTCGATGTTGTGTTTGTCGCCCCGAAGTAGAAGGCATGATTGCCCCAAGCACGACCCTGCGCGAGTGCGAACTTGTCCTTGAGCGTCTGCCCGGTGATGGTCTGCGGCCGGGTATATGGCATGTCCATAAAACTGGTGATCCCGCCGGCTAGCGCAGCGCGCGACTCGCTCGCGATGTCGCCTTTGTGGGTGACTCCAGGCTCGCGAAAGTGGACTTGGTCATCGATCCGACCTTCGTTGACCAGGTGGGCATTGGTGATCAGCAGTGAATGACTCATCAATCGTATTCCTTGTCTTTCCAAGTGCGTAGTGCGCTGAACACCGCGGCCCGATCAGGCAAGGGTTTACCGGCCCAAGCTGCGGCGGCATCGATGACCGACGGCTGATCGGTGCGCATGAAGGGGTTGGTCTCCAGCTCTTCGCCGATCAGCGACGGAACAGTGGGTTCGCCGCGCTCGCGCGTCTTTCGGTCGCGTTCGCTGCGCGCCTGTAGCGCTAGGCTGTCCGGCTCGACCCAGGCAGCAAAGCCGAGATTGGCCAGCGTATATTCATGAGCACAATAGACGCGGGTCTCTGGCGACAAATGACCAATCCGGATCAGCGCGTCACTGAGTTGCTCGAAGGTGCCGCTGAACACCCGGCCACACCCGCCGGCGAACAGCGTGTCGCCACAAAACAGTGCACCGTCGCCAAAATAGGCGATGTGCCCCTCGGTGTGACCAGGCACATCGAAAACCTTGAAGGTAACGCCGAGGTTGCCAGGAGATACATGATCGTCCTCCGCTAGGCGCCGTTCCAGCGCAGCGATGGGCTCACCGGCGGGACCATAGACCACAGCATCTGGCCACTCGGCTTTGAGTCCCCGAATGCCTCCGATGTGGTCACCATGCTTGTGGGTGATCAAAATCGCGTCCAACTGTAAACCATCGGCCCGCAGACGATCGATCACCGGTTCCGCATCACCTGGATCGACCACAGCACAACCCGGATCACCCGGCTGTCTAAGTAACCAAATATAATTGTCGTTGAACGCCTTGATTGGCGTGATATCGATCATTTGCGGTACAGCTCGGACGGATCGATCAGTACCGGTTTATCCACCACCAGGCGGTCGCCTTCCACCTTGTTGTAGAAGCAGTCGCGGCGACCGGTGTGACAGGCCGGGCCAGTCTGATCCACCTTGAGCAACAAGGTGTCGCCATCGCAGTCGAGGCGCATCTCCTTGAGCCGCTGCACCTGGCCTGACGACTCCCCTTTGCGCCACAAGGCCTGGCGCGAGCGCGACCAATAACAAACCTGCCCCCCTGCTAGCGTCTCAGCCAGGGCCGTGCGATTCATCCAGGCCAGCATCAGCACCTCGCCGCTGTCGAACTGCTGTGCGATCGCGGGGAGCAAGCCATCGGCATTCCAAGGCAGCTCGTCGAACGCTGCAGACAGCGGCACTGAATCACCGTTTGCCAAAACTTCGAGTTGTTTGAAAATCGCCATCCGCTAACCTCGCGGTCTGCCGTTGACTGTTGATGGTAACCCATCTGAGGTGCAGCGCGCCGCGCCAAGGCCGGTCGTTTGCAGGTAAAATGCCAGCTTTTGCAACCAACCTCCGGGGGACGTATGCGGATTTTCCGGGTCTCGTTTCACAACAATGGCAAGGTCTATCTGTTGCATGCTCAGCAGATCACCCAGGGGGAGCTCTATGGCTTTATCGAGATCCGCGATCTGTTGTTCGACGAGCACACCTCGGTGGTCATCGATCCAGCCGAAGAACGTCTCAAGGCCGAGTTCGACGGTGTCCAACGCCTAATGCTGCCGATGCACTCAGTGGTACGAATCGAGGAAGTCGAAAAACGCGGTCAAAACAAAATTCTCGACCTGGATGGTCCGGTCAGCAATGTGACACCCTTCCCTCCGCCGTCTCCTCGTCGCGACCGCTGAGCGAACATCAAGGCCACAGCCCGTCCGCGTGGCGATGGCGTCGAGTGCGGCCACCGGCAAGGTATTCATAGTACTTGGATGATTACCTCAACGGTGGCCGGTTGAATCCCCGCCCACTGCTGTAGAAACTAAATCCAAAAGATTGACGGAGAGCGTCGATGCAAGTTCAAGTAGGTATAGAGAAGAAGTTGCGCGAGGATTTCGCGCCATTGCACCTTGAGGTGGCCAATGAGAGCCACATGCACAGTGTTCCCGAGGGCTCGGAGTCGCACTTTCGGGTAGTTCTGGTCAGCGAAGCGTTCGAGCGCCTGCCGCTGGTAAAACGCCATCGTGCCGTGAATGGCGCTTTGGCCGAGCAACTAGCCGGTCCGGTGCATGCGCTGGCACTCCACACGATGACTCCAGAGGAGTGGTTCGCCAAGGGTGGCAAGACGCCCGAGTCCCCGCCGTGCTTAGGGGGTAGCAAAGCATGATATTCAAGCTGATTCGCCAGCCGCTGGGAAAACTGATCCTGGCGATCGATGCCTGGACGGCGCCCAAGTCACCAGACCGCGATCCTGCACTACAGGGTGTGCTCGACGCAGCCACCGGCGACCTAGCGCTCTATCATTACCAAACCTGTCCGTTCTGTGTGCGCACTCGGCGTGCCATACGCCGCCTTGGGCTGAATATCGAGCTCCGCGACGCGCAGCACGATCCCAAGTGGCGACAGCAGCTCGTCGAACAAGGCGGCCGCCGGCAAGTGCCCTGCTTGTACATCCCCACAGCAGGCAACCAAGCGACCTGGATGTACGAATCCAAGGACATCATCGCGTATCTGGAGAAGCGCTGCGCCGAGTTGGAGACCGCTCGCGCCGCTTAACCTGCGCCCTGCACAACCAACATCGGAATTCGCCGCCTGAAACACGGAAAGAGCTTCACAGACTGCATATCTAGGCTTAAAACTCACTCAGACCCTGTCGATAAAAGAATGCTCAGGGCAGTCTTGGGGAAGACGTATGATTGGCAAGCTCAGCAGCACCGCCTTGGAAGGCATCCAACACAGTTCGCAGGGAATGCTGCGTAACGCATCCGATATTGCGCGCGCCACAACACCCGGCGACCAAGCTAAGCTAACCGAGGCGCTGGTGGGGCTCAAGCAACATGAGCACGCCGCTAAGGCCAATATCAAGACCCTCGAGACAGCCGACAAACTGCTCGGCTCGCTGCTCGACGTTCGTGCCTGAATGCCACGGAAAAACTACTGTTCGATGTCAAACAGCATCGAATAATCGACCGCCTTCACGTCTTTGGTCAATTCGCCGACCGAAATAAAATCCACTCCGGTCGCGGCGATCGCCGCGACATTTTGCAGACTGACGCCACCCGATGCCTCGAGTCGCGCCCGCCCGGCATTTCGCTGCACCGCCTCGTTCAACATCTCGAGATCAAAGTTATCTAAAAGGATACGCTCCGCCCCCGCGGCCAGGGCCCGATCGAGTTGCTCTAGGTCCTCCACTTCAATTTCTACTAGGACACCGGCATCAGCATGTTGCGAGGCAGCATGGAACGCCGCGTCCAGCGAGCCAGCCGCGCGGATGTGGTTCTCCTTGATCAGGACTGCATCAAACAATCCCATGCGATGATTCTCGGCTCCACCGCAGCGCACGGCATATTTCTGGGCCAAACGCATTCCCGGGAGCGTCTTGCGTGTATCCAGAATCACTGCACCGCTGCCAGCGATGGCGGCAACATAGCGCGCCGCAGCCGATGCGGTCCCGGATAATGTCTGCAGAAAGTTCAGAGCAGAGCGTTCGCCCGACAGCAGCGGTCGGGCCGGTCCCGCTAGTTCACATACCGCCTGGTCGACCGCCAAGGCCTCGCCGTCGCGAGCCTGCCATTGGACTTGGATGGCCGAGTCGAGCTGGCGGAAGACCTCATCGAACCAGGCAGCACCGCACAGGATCGCCGCTTCACGCGCGATCACTCGCGCTTTCACCAAAGCATCGTCAGGTATCAACGCAGCAGTTAGGTCACCGCCACCCAGGTCCTCGGCCAAGGCGCATGCCACCTGCCCAGGGACATCGTCGATCCAGTCACGCGGAGAAACGGCCTCGGCCATTCACTGGATTTCCAATAGCTCGACCTCAAACACCAAGGTCGCGTTGGGCGGGATCACGCCGCCGGCGCCCTGTGCCCCGTACCCGAGCTGCGGTGGAATGGTCAACCGGCGTCGACCGCCGACTTGCATACCGCAAACCCCCTCCTCCCAGCCACGTATGACCATACCGCGCCCGAGCTCGAAGCCGAACGGTTGATTGCGATCGAGGCTGGAATCAAACTTCTGGCCATCGCTTAGCCAACCGGTGTAGTGCACCAACACCTGTTGCCCAGTCGCCGCGGTCGCACCAGCGCCTTCGACCAAGTCTTCGTATTGGAGCCCCGAGTCGGTGATTTGTTGTGCCATCGTAATCGTCCTGTGTTGCCGTAGATACTTGGATAAAAAAGCGCCGGCCTTGAGGCCGGCGCTGAGATTGTATCCGAAAGACCGCTTGCTCAGGTTGTATCCACGCTCGCCTCGGTGTCTTGCAGGGCGCCCAGCATCGCGTCCAAAGCACGATCCATCAACGGTGTATTGAGATCCTCGAGTAGTCTCGCCTGGGTAGCACGAAACAGCTTGGCGATGTCATTCACTGACATCTCGGCGACTTTCATGCCCTTGCGGTTAACGAAAATGCAGGTGCTTGTCACCTCGCTGCGCCAAGACAACTTGCCGCGTACGCAGTTGCCGTCGCTCTGCCATTCGAGCCACTGGCCGATCTGCAGTGCCTGCGCCTGATTGAAGAAATCATCCTCGATAACTTCGGCGTCGCCAGTACCTGTTAGCACCACCTCATCGGGCACCAGTTCGTCTGCCGATTCACCATCGCCGACGTCGCTCTCGCCGCGCAACGCAGCTATGTGGCAAACTTGAAGATCCTTGAACAGCTGGCTTGCTCGGTGCTGATCGAAAGAAATATTATTCAAGCCGTCACGTAGTTTCTTGAGTAGTTCCGGGATCGCCTTGAGCAACCGCTGGCGATCTGCAGGATCGTCCTTGGGCTGCACGCTCCAGATCAATTCTTCGACTGCAGCAAGGGACTGCCCCCAAACATCACTCTGTTCACCTTCGCGCAAAAAGGCGAGCAGCATTACATCGTGCCAGCCCTCGCGTAGGATGTTGACCACCGCGAGTGGCATATCTGGCTGCGCGATACGGAACTCGTTAAGTACCTCGGCGACGCGACGTCGGGCGATCAGTAACTGCTCCTGCCCCCGCGTGACTTGATTGATGCGCTCTTCTGCGACCTCTGCGCCGCGCGCCTCGCGTTCGATATAGTTGGCGAAGTCATCGAATATCTGCGCAAACAATCCGACGTCGTCACTAAAGTCGCTCAGTACCCTGGTAACCGCCGTCTCGATCCGGCCATAGAGAGACTTGGCAGATCTATCACCATCGTCCACCCAGCCCATCGCCGCACGTGCCAAGGCATTCAATAGGCGCCGCGCCGGATGTTGTTTGTTGCCAAAGAAGCTACGGTCGATAACTGCCACTTTGATCATCGGGATCTGCAGACGCCCGAGCAGTGCCTTCATCGCGTCCGGCACATTGCTGTCGTCAAGGATGAACTCAAACAGCATGCCGATCACGTCCATCAGGTCCTGATCGACCTGGTTCAGTCGCTTGACCGGCGCGTCCATGGTACCCATCTCGAGCTGCCGCCCAAGATTGATCAGCATCTCGTTCTGCAGCTGCTGGATCTCGTCCGGGCTCACCGGTGCCTCGACCGAGGCCTCGCGCTGCAGGCTATGCAAAGCATCGACCAAATCATTCGATGCTATGGCGGGAAGATGACCGCAGCCAGCGTCTAGGCCACCCGGAAGGTGTCGTGAGAAGAGGCCGTGGTCACCAGCTGTCCGCCGTGCTGAGAGCAGTTGCTCGAGCATCCCAAGAATCTGCTCTTGGCTGATCTCCTCAGCGCCAGGCTCAGATGACACACTTTCGGCTGGAGTCGAGTCATGCGACTCGTCGCGGGCGCGCTGCACTGCAGGTGCCACCGGGTTGCGCCGCACACGTTGTACGATCTTCGGGAGGATGCCACCCTCGACCAGCACGTCGTTGACATCATCGTACAGGCCGCCGATATAGCCCATCACGTAGCGGTCAAATAATTTGAAGACAACCAGACGCACACCCAGGTCGCCTGCCCACTGACGCATCGCTTGGCGAAAGCCTTCAGCCAGATTGTATGGCCCGATCGGGTTCAGGCGGGTGGTCAAATCTGGAATGCCGGCAATCTGAGCAAAACGCATATTCAATGCGAACAGCTCACGGTGGTAACGGTTCTCCGCCTTGGAAACCATACCGCTAACGGCCAGGTTCTCCTCGAGCTCTTCGTCATCTACCAAGCTCAACTCGGCACTGTCGGGTTCGTCGGTTTTGTCTTGCGCTGGCGCTGGATGCAGCCAAAAGGCCTCATAGCGATCCATCTGGTCACGCAAGAAAGCCTGCTCGATCGGTTCGCGCAGCTTGCGCAGTTCACGCATCGCTTCGAAGTAACGCGTCTGCAATACGTCACTCGCCGATTTGTCAGCGAGTTGATACAGCTCGTCGTCTATATGTTCGAAAAGCTCTTGCACGAGACGCGGAAGCGTCTCGCTCGCCAGCCGGCCGCAGGCCGTTACCAGCTCATGGGTCCTAGCGTCGGGCACCCGGCGGCGTGCGCTGCTCGCGGGTTGACCGAAAGAAATCACGTTGTCGCGCGCCATCAAACACCCTCTTGGAAGTCCGCTCCAGCCGAACGGTCTACCTAATTCATGGCCCTGCGGCCGCCGATTCGGGAACCTAGCCGCGACCCGAGCAGGTGATCATGACCATTGTCACGCTTCGTCCGCACGAAGTGTGCGGGTAATGCTCGAGCAGTGAACGCTATCACAAGCGCCCACGATGCATCGGTCCAGGCTATGTGCGTTATCGGTACCGTCACCGATTCCGTCATGATCGCTATCGGCCACCCCCTAAGGATCATGACGAGTGAAGTGCTCGAAGTGGTAAATTGTTGACCTGGTGCACAGTTTTTCAATCCGATATGTCCGATTCGAGCCAAGACGCCTCAGATCCACCGCTGACCACCCTGAATCAGTTTGATTTTCATGCCCAGATTGGGACGCTGCGCGGCACGGCACTAGTTTTATTCACCTCGGAAGGCTGCGACGGATGTCGGCATCTGCGGCTCCTGATGCCAGAAATACGTCGCCTAGAGCCCGCCTGGGACTTATTCGAGGTTGATGCCCAGCACGAGGCCGGACTTACCAGCGAATTCGAAGTTTTTCATTTGCCCGCTATTTTCGTATTTCACGCCGGCCGATTCCAGTGCCGTCTCGAGTCCGAGGCCAATCCAGGGGCAATCGTGGCAGCAACCCACGCGGCACTGCAACGGCCGCCCTGTGAGGCACCGTGAGCCAAGCCGGTAGACTATGGCTCCCGGGTATGCAGCATCGCCCCTCGCCAAATGCCGACGAACGTCCCTCGGAATGTGCGGTCGACTTACTCGTAGTGCATAGCATTAGCCTGCCGCCAGGCAAGTTTGGTGGTCCGCACATAGACGATCTGTTCCTGAACCGATTAGACGCGACCGCCCACCCCTACTTCGCCAGGGTTGCCCACTTAACCGTCTCCGCACACCTGCTGGTCCAGCGTAATGGCGCCACCACCCAATTCGTCGCACTCGAGCGGCGGGCCTGGCACGCTGGTCGTTCACACTTCGGTAGCCGACGGGCCTGCAACGACTTTTCTATCGGAATTGAGCTAGAAGGCAGCGATGATTCCGCGTTTACCAGCTACCAGTACCTGCAATTGGCGCGCCTTACGCTTCTGATCCAGGCGCATTTCCCGGCAATCACTGCCAATCGGATCGTCGGCCATTCGGATATCGCTCCCGGACGCAAGACCGACCCGGGCCCGCACTTCAATTGGCAGCTCTACCGTGGTCTCTTGGCGCATCAGTAGAGGATCTTCTGAGTAGAGGATCTTCTGCTGCGCATAATTATTAGCTGACGAATGTCTCGCTTACCGTCGATCGAAACCAAGGCGGCCGATCAGAACTGGCACAGCCATTGTACAGCTCGCCCGCGCACCCACCGAACTAAGCGAACCGCCGCTGCTCGCCTTCGCCGAAGGCATTACCGACACATCGTCCGCAAAGCGATGGATGATCTGGGTCAGCCCCAACACTTGCTCGGTGATGCCAGCAACGCACACACTTTGGGTGCCCGCTGACCCGGGCCATCAGCTTGAGGCCGGCGATCTCGGTATCTACTGCCTCGGGCGTTGCATCAGACAACTGCACGACTTGGGCTTCAGAGGTGATCAAGACAAAGCGCAGTTCGTCGCCCAGCTCTGTTAATAGCGACGCCAATGGTTCGTCACAACAAAGCTCGACCTCGGCGTCCAACGAGGAGCCAATCACACCATCCTTGCGCATTGTTTCCAGGTGCTTGGAAACCGCGGCCTTGACCTCGATTACTCGCTGCCAAGCCTCAGCATCGAGCGGGCCCTGCTCAAGCGGGCTCAATGCTTCGTACCAAGTCTCCATGAACACGGATTCACTACGCTCGCCCGGCATGTAATTCCAGATTTCGTCCGCGGTAAAGCTGAGCACCGGTGCCATCCAGCGCACCATCGCCTCAACGACATGAAACATCGCGGTCTGACAAGAGCGGCGCGCGAGGCTGTCGACTTGGGTGGTATATTGGCGGTCCTTGATGACATCCAGGTAGAAACTACTCATATCGACCGAGCAGAAATTCAGCAGCCTTTGATAAATCAGATGAAAGTTGTACTCATCGTACGCCTTAGCGACCTCCTGCTGGAGTTGATGGGCACGACCGACGGCCCAACGATCGAGCACGACCATCTGGTCGGCCGCCAGTATGTGCTGCGCGGGGTCAAATCCCTCAAGATTAGCCAGCAAATAGCGCGCCGTATTACGAATGCGGCGGTAGGCATCGGCGGTACGCTTTAGGATCTCGTCAGAAACCGACATCTCAGCACGGTAATCGGTCGCGGCGACCCACAAACGAATGATGTCGGCTCCGAGCGTCTTCATCACCTGTTGCGGTGCCACCACATTGCCGAGCGATTTAGACATCTTCTTGCCGTCGGCATCGACCGTGAAGCCGTGCGTCAGCACGCCTTTGTAAGGCGCCTGTCCATGCATTGCGACCGCGGTCAACAAAGACGACTGAAACCAGCCACGGTGTTGATCCGAACCCTCTAAATAGAGATCGGCCGGTCGGACAAGCTCCTCACGTAACTCAAGTACGCAACTATGGGTGACGCCCGAGTCGAACCAAACGTCCAAAGTATCAGTGACCTTGTCATAGTATGCGGCTTGCGTGCCGAGCAGGTCCTGAGGCTCCAGATCAAACCAGGCCTGAATGCCAGCATGCTCGACACGCCGCGCGACTTGCTCGATCAGCTGTACCGTGTCGGGATGCAGGTCACCAGACTCTTTATGCACAAAGAAGCAAATCGGCACACCCCAAGTGCGCTGTCGCGAGATGCACCAGTCGGGACGATTTTCAACCATGCCTGCTATCCGCGCTTCACCCCAATCCGGGGTCCAGCTCACGCCGCGGATCTGCGCCAATGCAGTGGCTCGCAAGCCGAGTTGGTCCATCGAAATGAACCATTGCGGGGTAGCTCGGAAGATAAGCGGTGTCTTGTGCCGCCAACATGTCGGATAACTGTGGCGGAACTTTAAGGCAATAATTAGGGCGCCCTGCTCTTCGAGGACCTGGATCACATGCTCATCGGCTTTGAACACATGCTCGCCCTCAAACAACGGCGTGCCGGGCACAAAACAACCATTGCTGCCGACCGGGTTGTCAACGGGGAGGCCATAGCGTTGACCCACCAAATAGTCATCGACACCATGGCCCGGCGCTGTGTGCACCGCGCCGGTACCGACCTCCAGCGTTACATGGGCGCCGAGCACTATGGGCACTTGGCGAGAGTAGAATGGATGCCTCAACTGCTCATGTTCGAGTGACGTACCCGCCGATTGTCCCACTACCTCGTACTCGGCAATGCCCCAGTCGCCTAGCGCTGCTTCGAGCATCCCTTCAGCGACTACTAGGCGCTCTTCTCCAAGCTGGACCATCACATAGGTCAAGTCTGGATTGAGGGCGACACCCTGGTTGGCCGGCAAGGTCCAAGGCGTCGTGGTCCAGATCACAACCGAGACCTCGCCGCTACCTAGGTCGTTGGCAGATGTCATGAAATGCGACGCGAAGCTCTCTTGGTCCACGGCCCGGAAGCGCACGTAGATCGCGAACGACTCCTTGTCGGCATACTCGACCTCGGCCTCTGCCAAGGCAGAGCCACAGTCGGTACACCAGTGCACTGGCTTGGCACCCCGGCTGATGTGCCCACGCTCGGCGATGCGCCCGAGCGCTCGGATGATCTGCGCCTCCTGGGCAAAGTCCATGGTCAGGTAAGGATTGTCCCAGTCGCCGAGCACACCGAGGCGCTTGAAGTCGATTCGCTGCCGCTCCACCTGTCGCATGGCATAGTCACGACAAGCCGTACGGAACGCAGCGGCACTCACCTTTTTTCCGGGTTTGCCCACCTTCTTCTCGACCTGCAGTTCGATCGGTAACCCGTGACAGTCCCAGCCGGGCACATAGGGGGCATCGAATCCGGCCATCAATCGACTCTTGACGATGATGTCCTTGAGCACCTTGTTGACCGCATGCCCGATATGGATTTCGCCGTTCGCATAAGGCGGACCATCGTGCAAAACAAACTTCTGCCGCCCAGCGCAGGCGTGCCGAACTTTGGCGTACAAGCCGTTTGCTTCCCATCGCGCGAGCATGTCCGGCTCCCGCTGAGCCAAATTGGCCTTCATTGGAAACGCGGTCTTGGGGAGATTCAGTGTGTTCTTGTAGGTTTCGTTCAAAGACCGCAGACCCGCTAGTTGGATTGGGAGTGGTTTGCTCGAGCAGACTCGCTGTCGGCAAATCCATCCGATCGGAGGATTTCTCTGGCACGCTGCGCATCGAGCTCGATCTGGACACGCAAGGCATCGAACGACTCAAAACGCCGCTCCTCGCGGATGTACTCGACGAACTCCACCTCGACATGCCGTCCGTAGAGGTCCGCCGATATGTCGAACAAGTAGACCTCGAGCAAAAATTGATCGTCATCATCCACCGTGGGGCGACTACCAATGTTGGCAACTCCTGGCAGCGCCCCCGCCGGATTGATACCCGACACCTGGACGGCGTACACGCCATGCAAGGGCGTGGAGCGGCGCAACAATCCGATATTCAGGGTAGGAAAACCGATCGTTCGGCCACGTTGTTGACCATGCGCAACTCGCCCGCAAATGCGATAGCGGCGACCAAGGCAACGCGCCGCTTGCTCTAGGTCGCCGCGCCGCAGGCTCTCGCGAATGCGAGTGCTACTGACTCGCTCGCCATTATCTATCACCGTGGCAAGGTTCTCGACCCCGAAGCCAGCTTCCCCGCCAATCTTCCGTAGCAGGCCAGCATCCCCGGCGCGCTGCCGTCCGAAGCGAAAATCATCTCCCACAAACAAGTGCTGAATGCCGAGGCGCACAATTAGGACGTCGCGAACGAATGACTCTGCCTCAACGGCAGCGAAGGCAGCACTAAACCGAATAAGCAGGACACGATCGATGCCGCAGCCCCGAATCGCCTCTAGCTTCTCGCGCAGCCGAGTTAGACGCGCAGGTGCCTGCTGCGGTTGAAAATACTCCATCGGCTGCGGCTCGAAGGTTATTACAAGGGCCGGCAGGCCCTGTCTCCGGGCGCGTTCAATCAGCGCCGCGAATACCGCCTGATGACCCAGATGCACTCCATCGAAGTTGCCAATGGTAGCAACACAGTTGCGGTGCTCCGCACGCAGATTGTGCAATCCTCGGATCAGTAACACGGATCTGGCCAGTTGGGGTCGAGGTCAACGCCAGATTATATCGGGAGTAACTCGTTGAGCGCAGCAGTACCAGAAAAAGAATACCCGGCTGCGTCCTTGCAACCGGGTAGGACCACCTGGACCTCGTGCCAGCCCATCCTGGGCCTGTCGGCTTCCCTTCCGAAAGTACGTCCTTGTACGTTCGCTTTCATCCATGAAGGTGGTACAGATATTATCGACGAACGACGCGGGAGATATCATCGCCGATCGCCAGCATATTCTGTAGGAATCGTCCTAGGATTTCCGGTCTGAGGATTTCTGGTCTGGCTGCCCGGCCGCACGTCCGCCAAACAGGGTGTCGGCAAGCAACAGGATAACGCCGAGCGTGATAGCGCTATCAGCGAGGTTGAACGCCGGCCAATACCAGTCCTGCCAATGCCACTGCAGGAAATCCACAACCTTGCCCAACCAAATCCGGTCTATCAGATTACCCAGCGCACCACCGATGATCAGTGCCAAACCATACCCGGTCAGGCGCTCATTCGGCTGCAGCCGCCCCAACCACACCACCATCACCAGCGAAACCAGCGCTGCGAACAGTATAAAAAACCAGCGCTGCCAGCCCCCCGCATCACTCAGAAAGCTGAAGGCCGCTCCGGTGTTATAGACCAGCGTGAGATCGAACACCGGCCATACCGTTATGACCTGATAATCGTGCAAAGTCGCCATCACTGCCAACTTACTGACCTGATCTAGCAGCACAACCAAAGCGCTTAGCCACAAAGCCTGCAACATGTATCAGTCTCCCAAGGAGTCTACCCGTAGATGCCGAGGACGTAAGCCAAACAACCACGACAAAACCAGATAAACCGACCCGCCCAGCAGGATCAGACCGCACAACCAAAGGATGCGGTCAGGGCGCGGTGCTATTACCCACTCATCTAGCGCTGGCGAGAACCACCACAATAGTAGTGCCATACCTGAAGCTGCCAGGGCAATGGCCAGACACAGCCGGCCCCAACCCGCCTGTGGGGTGTAAACGTCATCCTGCCTCAGACCGCGCCACAACAGATAAGCGTTGATGTAGGCAGCCAGGCTGGTGGCGAGCGCCAGGCCTGCATGTTGCAATGGAAAGATCAGCACGAGGTTTAGCAGCATATTGGCCAGCATCGCGATCACGGCAATACGCACCGGTGTCCGGGTGTCTTGACGGGCGTAGAACCCAGGTGCCAGCACCTTGATCAGGATAAACGCCTGCAGGCCCAGGGCATAAGCTATCAGGCTGCGCTGCGCCATCGCGACATCAACTGCATCGAAGACAGCTGACTGAAAAAGCGTC
Organism: Chromatiales bacterium; assembly: GCA_028284585.1. Classification (GTDB taxonomy): domain Bacteria; phylum Pseudomonadota; class Gammaproteobacteria; order Chromatiales; family Chromatiaceae; genus Thiosocius. The sequence continues at coordinate 32,343 of JANQRK010000030.1, read as the reverse complement.
GCGATGATGGGACCCGCCAACATCATCAGCCCCACTGCCGCGGGCACACCGAATATGAGGGTCATGCGCAACCCCCAATCGAGAGTATGACCGAAGGCCCGAGCCGACCCCTCGGCGGTGCGTCGCGAAAGCCTTGGCAAAAGCACGGTCGACAAGGCCACACCCAAGATACCCAATGGGAACTCCATCAGTCGATCCGAGTAGTACAACCAGGAAATACTCCCGGTCGCTAGAAACGACGCTAGGACGGTATCCAGTAGCAGATTAATCTGGGTGACGGACACGGCGAATAAGGCCGGGACCATGAGACGCAGTACACGACGTACACCAGGGTCGTGAAAACCAGGTCGCGGCCGTGGCAACCTATCAACCTGGGCCAGGAATGGGAGCTGAAAGGTGAACTGGGTGATACCCGCCACCAGCACACCCCAAGCCAAGGCGACAATCGGCTCTGTCATCTGCGGGGCCAACCACAGGGCGGCACCAATCAGGCACAAGTTCAACAACACTGGGGTGAACGCCGGCACCGCGAAGCGGTCGTGGGCGTTCAGGATGCCGCCGGCGAACGCAGTCAGCGAGATGAAGAATAGGTAGGGGAAGGTCAGGCGCAGCATCTCTGCAGCCAGCGCCAGCTTGGCCGACTCACCGTCGAATACCCAACCGAACGCAAACAGCGCTACTACGAAAGGGGCTAGGAGCATCCCCAATAGCGAGACGGCCAGCGTCACTAGGGCCAGACTGCCGGCGACATGATCGATAAAATCCCTCAGCTCGCGCATGTCGCGCCGCGCCCGGTATTCGCTCAACACGGGTACGAAGGCCGTCGCAAAGGCCCCCTCCGCAAACAACCGGCGCAAAAAATTGGGGATCTTGAAGGCGACAACAAAGGCATCGGTCTGCGCGCTGGCACCGAATACATGGGCTAGCACCAAGTCGCGAACGAACCCAAGGACACGCGACGCGAAGGTGTTAGCGCCGACAGTGGAGAGCGACTTGAGCAGGGACAGGACAGCATTCTCCGCAGATAGAAACCGCAAAGTACGCCAAGGGCCTGCTGATTCGCAAAGCCTTTTCCTGCGTACGCCAACACCCGTCACTAGGCGCAGGGAGCAAGCGTCAGTGCCGCTGACCGTCACTTGACAGCCGCCTTCTCGATCCACATAATCTTGCGTCTTTCGTAAACGTTGAACCAAATCAGGAGCCTGCAATTGGCCAATTCCGCTCAAGCTCGCAAACGCGCCCGCCAGGCCGAACGGCACCGCCAGCACAACGCCGGTCGCCGGAGCATGATGCGTACCGAGCTCAAGAGGGTGCTGAAGGCGATTGACGCTGGCGATAAGGCCGCGGCTGAGAGTGCATACAAAGCTGCAGCCCCGCTGCTCGACAGCCTCGCGACGAAAGGTTTGATTCACAAGAACAAGGCCGCGCGCCACAAGAGCCGCTTGAACGCCAAGATTCGAGCTCTCTAGACCGCGCAACATTACACGGCTGGGCTCAAGCTACCCCACCCTCAGGGGCCCACCGATTGATTTTGTCCAAGCGAGAAGCTGGCTCCGGGTAGGACAATTCCTACAAGACGCACAGACCAGAGCTGTTTCGTTGGCAAGTATGCGTATGGCACGGTATGAGCCGTCGTCCAAGGGACTGTAAGGGACGCTTTCCGTGACGGAAAGCACTGCACGGACCAGGGAATTTGCCAACCAAACCTGACGACACTTGTGTCCCGGGACGGATCCCGTTCCGGGGCTTTTCTCATCGCGGATACTAGCCAAGATCACACCAGCACCAGATTGTCGCGATGGATCAATTCCTCTTCGTCCAGGTAACCGAGGATGCGTTCGATCTCATTGGACGGACGACCACTGATTCGACGGGCCTCATCGGCACCATAGTTGACCAACCCACGGGCAATCTCTCGCCCATCCTCCGTGACGCATGCCACCATCTCACCGCGCCGAAAGTCGCCCTCGACAGCGCGCACCCCAACGGCCAGTAGACTGCGACCAGATTCTCTTAAGACGCGCACCGCGCCCGGATCCAAGACCAGCCGTCCATGGACCTGCAACTGCCCAGCCAGCCACCGCTTGCGCGCAGCGTCGGGGCCCTGGGAGGGAGTCAGGCGCGTTCCCGGAGAATCGCCCTGCTTGAGCCGCAGCAAGACGTTCTCGATTCGCCCAGAGGCGATTACCGTGGTCGCCCCAGAGCGTGCGGCCAGTCGCGCAGCTCGCAGTTTTGTTTGCATGCCACCGCTACCAAACCGCCCAACCTCACCGGCCATTTCATCGAGCGCTGGATCGCTGGCAGCGGCCTGTTCTACCAAGCTAGCATCTGGGTTGGTACGAGGATCAGCATCATAGAGACCACGCTGATCGGTCAGCAGCACTAGCAGCTCAGCCTCAACCAAATTGGCGACCAAGGCCGCCAAGGTATCATTATCTCCGAAGCGCAACTCCTCGTTGGCAACCGCATCGTTCTCATTGACCACTGGGACCACCCTGCACCCAACCAGTGCACGCATCGTGCTGCGCGCATTCAAGTAGCGTTTACGGTCAGACAGATCATCATGGGTCAGCAGGACCTGCGCCGTATGCAGACCACGGCGTTGAAAACAGGACTCCCAAGCCTCTACCAGGCCCATCTGCCCAATGGCCGCGGCGGCCTGAAGGTCATGCAGACTGCCCGGACGCTGTGTCCAGCCCATCCGCTTCATGCCTTCGGCGACGGCCCCCGAAGACACGATGACGATTTCGTTGCCCAGTTCGATAAGGTCGGCGATCTGATCCACCCAATGACGCAGGCTATCGCGATCCAGGCCACGACCGTCAGCGGTGATCAGCGCGCTACCGATCTTGATGATCCAACGCCGGGTTTCGGAAAGCGGTTTGGCGGATGTCATGAGGCTAACGGGTCGTAGGGTTCATCATCAGCAGAGCCGTTTTCAGGCCGTGGCGCAGCCAAGACATCTAGTCGCGCGGACAGAGCATTGACCAGACCGCTTAAACCCTCGCGGGTAACAGAAGACACCTGATAGATAGGGCCTTGCCAACCCAGCTCTGTAACCAGCTTCCGCGCCTGCTCGGTGCGTTGACCTTCATCGAGCAGGTCGCACTTGGTCAACACCAGCCAGCGTTCCCGCGCCGCCAACTCTGCACCATACTTTTCTAACTCTTGGATTATGCAGCGTATGGCATCGCTCGGCGAAGTTCCGTCGATCGGCGCCGAATCGACCAGGTGCAGCAGTAATCGGGTACGCGAGAGGTGCTTTAGAAACCGCAGGCCTAGACCCGCACCCTCGGCGGCCCCCTCGATGACTCCGGGGATATCAGCGATCACAAAGCTGCGGCCAAGCTCCACAGATACGACACCCAGATGAGGATGCAGAGTCGTAAAGGGATAATCCGCGACCTTGGGGCGGGCCGCCGACAGGGCTGAAACCAGGCTGGATTTTCCAGCATTGGACAGACCCAAAAGACCTACGTCGGCCAGTAAGACAAGTTCTAGTTGCAGTGTGCGCCGCTCGCCAGCAGTTCCTTGAGTTGTCTGGCGTGGTGCACGATTGGTACTGCTCTTGAAACGTACATTGCCGAGACCGTGGTGGCCGCCGCGCGCAACCAATAACTGGTCGTCAGGCGAGAGCAATTCCCCAATGAATTCGCCAGTGTCCGCATCCAACGCGCGCGTTCCGACAGGCACCCGAAGGTGCAGATCGCTGCCTTTTCGACCAGTCATCTGCCGCCCCGAGCCATTGTGCCCGCGCTCGGCTCGATGGTGGCGTAGATGGCGAAAATCCACCAAGGTGTTAAGCCCGCTATCGGCGACCAGGTAGACACTGCCACCGTCACCACCGTCGCCGCCGTCAGGACCACCCTTGGGTATAAACTTCTCCCTGCGGAAGCTGACACAGCCGTTTCCACCGTCACCTGCTTCCACCTTGATCACTGCGTCGTCGACAAATTTCATCGCCGCTAGCCAGGTATGCCCTAAGAAATCGTTCTGGCAAAAAACGAAAAGGCCCCGTCTCACGACGAGGCCTCGGCGTCGACCGCTATCCGCTGTAACTCAGGCCGGATCGACGCTCACGAATCGCTGATTGTTGCGCCCCTTGATCTCGAAGCGCACTTTACCGTCGGCCTTGGCAAAGAGAGTGTGGTCCTTACCGCAGCCCACATTGGTACCCGCATGCACCCGAGTGCCGCGCTGCCTAATAATTATGGCGCCGGCATTGATCGACTGGCCACCAAACACCTTGACGCCCAACCGTTTGGATTCGGAGTCGCGGCCGTTCTTTGAGCTGCCGCCGGCTTTCTTGTGTGCCATCTATTGCCTCCTTAGCCGGCACTGATGCCGGTAACTTCGATCTCGGTAAAGAACTGACGATGCCCCTGTTTCTTCATATGATGCTTGCGCCGGCGAAACTTGATGATCTTTACCTTACTGGCACGACCGTGCGACTTGACCGTCGCGGTTACCTTGCCACCGTCTACATAGGGCGCCCCCACCTTGATGTCATCGCCATCGGCCACCAGCAAGACTTTGTCCAGCTCCACGCTGGCGCCAGTCTCGGCTTCGATTTTTTCCACCCTCAGGCTAGACCCCGGGGCCACCCGGTATTGTTTGCCTCCGGTTTGGATGACAGCGTACATCGGTGACCGCACTCCTTTAAAGATAGTTAAGTTAGGCCTACCCTAATAGCAGGGCCTAAGTTAAAGACGCGGGAGTATGCAGAGGTCCAGCCGCCACGTCAACACCGTCAAAATCATTCTGCCCTTCCCTAAAGGGTATCCGGTCCGTGCTTGACAGGGTCGAAGCCTGTTCCATAGGATGCGCCGCAGTTTTTCCCCCAGAATCCTCTCCTTATGGAGTTTCCCAGCATCCGCGAGCTGATTGAGGACGACCTCAAAGCGACCGACGCCCTCATTCTTGAACGGCTGCGTTCCGATGTCGTCCTCATCAACCAAATCGGGCACCACATCGTGAATAGTGGTGGCAAGCGCCTGCGCCCCATGATTGTGCTGCTCGTCGCGCGCGCGCTCGGATACCAGGAAGCTGCCCATACTGAGCTGGCCGCGATCGTCGAGTTCATCCACACCGCGACACTGTTGCACGACGACGTCGTGGATAGCTCAGATCAGCGTCGTAACCGCGACACAGCAAATGCGGTTTGGGGCAACTCCGCTAGCGTACTCGTTGGCGATTTTCTGTATTCGCGGTCTTTCCAGATGATGGTCTCGGTCAACTCCATGCCGGTCATGGAGGTAATGTCGCAGGCGACCAATCGCATAGCGGAGGGCGAAGTACTCCAGCTACTCAACTGCAACGACCCGGACACTGACGAGAATCGCTATCGCGAGGTCATCTTACGCAAGACCGCGACCCTGTTCGAGGCCAGCGCCCAACTCGGGGCAATCATTAGCGGGGCCCAACCCGACCTTCAGAGAACACTGGCCGACTATGGCCGCCACCTGGGGATGGCGTTCCAGATGGTCGACGATGCCCTGGATTATGGGGCCGCTGGCAGAGAGATCGGCAAGAACCTAGGCGACGACCTGGCCGAGGGCAAACCAACGCTCCCTTTAATCCGCGCAATCGGCGAGAGCAATCCGACAACGAAAGACATGTTGCGTCAAGCCATACAGAGTGGCGGCACCGAGCGTATCGAAGAGGTCCTGTCGGCAATTGAATCAACCGATGCCCTGGCTTACACTGCGCGGCTCGCGTCCGATGAAGCAACAAAGGCCAAGCAAGCCCTCGACGCCGTGCCGCCATCAGCCTACCGAAGCGCGCTGGTCGCTCTGGCAGACTTCTCGGTCGATCGGTCGTTCTGATCGATATCCATTCGGAGTGTAGCTCAGCTTGGTAGAGCACCGTCTTCGGGAGGCGGGGGTCGAAGGTTCGAATCCTTTCACTCCGACCATTTTCCCTCAGTAAGTACTCGGGCAAACAGTTGCTGCGGCCTTACGGCCGCAGCCGCAAAATCAAAGATTATCGTAGCCCCGTTCCTCGTGTAGCACGATGTCGAGCCCCTGGATTTCCTGTTCTTCCGTCACCCTTAGGCCGAGCAACAAATCAACAACCTTCAGGATCACGAAAGTCACGACCGCAGTGAACGCCACCGTGGCCAAGACTCCAACCAACTGCACATACATCTGCCCGCCCATACCATTGACCGTGTCAGCAAACCCGTAGCCGCTAAATACACCCAGCTGGGTCGAGGCGAAGACACCTACCAACAAGGTACCGAGCGCGCCACCCACGCCGTGCACCGGGAAGACGTCCAGCGAATCGTCGATCTTCAACTTGCGTTTGATGAAAAGGGTAGCGTTGAAACAGACAAAACCGGCCAGGATACCGATCACTAGCGCCCCCCCTGGGCCGACGAAACCGGACGCGGGCGTGATGGTACCCAGACCTGCCACCATCCCAGTCACCGCGCCCAGGGCGCTGGGCTTGCCAAATCTGATCCACTCCGATACATACCAGACGAGCGCGCCAGCTGCCGCCGAGATATGGGTGACCAACATCGCCATCGCTGCGTCACCGTTGGCGGCGAGAGCGCTTCCACCATTGAATCCAAACCATCCGACCCACAGCATGCCAGCACCTATGAAGGTCATGGTCATGTTGTGCGGCGGCATAGCCTGGTTAGGAAAACCGCGCCGGGGCCCTAGCACCAAGGCAGCGACTAGCGCTGCAACTCCGCAGGTGATGTGAACTACAGTGCCACCGGCGAAATCGTACAAACCCATCTCGCCCAGCCATCCGCCGCCCCACACCCAATGAGTTACCGGCACATAGACGGCCAGCATCCACAGGGCGCTAAACAACAGCATTGCCGAAAATTTCATCCGCTCAGCAAAACCCCCAACGATCAAGGCTGTCGCGATAATCGCAAAGGTCATTTGAAAGAGCATGAATAGGGATTCCGGGATGTCGCCGGACAGCGTTTCTCGGCCAATTCCGGCGAGCATGACCTTGCTCATATCGCCTATCCAGGCGTTGCCCTCGCCAAAAGCCAGACTGTAACCGACGATCAGCCACAGGATTGACACAACTCCAGCGATAGAAAAGCACTGCATCAATACCGATAAGACATTCTTGCTGCGCACCAACCCGCCGTAAAACAGGGCCAGTCCCGGCAGCGTCATGAAGAGGACTAAGGCGGTGGACGTCAGTATCCAGGCGGTATTGGCGCTACTGAGGGCGGCCGATTCAGCCGCGACAGGTTGACAAAATAAAAACAATAGCGCCGCGCCAGCGGCGGAGATAATAGGGATGCTTGGCGTCATCTAGGACCTCTTCGTGTTCTTGCAGTATCGCCCGAGCAGTCGAGCTTGAACCAACAACGTCAGCACAAGACATGCCATCTCATAAGATTCTGATTTACATTGAAAATGTTGCGGAGCCCAGATAGGGCATCCGGATATATGCACCGATTTAGTGCGCAACTGAGGGTTGAATGCACTGATGGCGTGCAAAAAACAGGCCGATGCTCCTAGGAGGAGCATCGGCCAATCACCAAGGGGAGTCTCAACGAACATAATGTTCGTTGCGGGCATCTTGCCCTCTTTCTCAGACATTGGCTAGCCTAGAAAAGTTTCCGCCATCGGTCGGCTGAGGAATAGGCTCGTCGATCAGACGACCGCAGGAAGGCGCAGAAACTGATCTGGGAAGGCTATCGACCACAGGAGGCCTGTCCGCCCAAGTCCCAAGAGTCGCAGGACATCCATGGCCAGCGACGTCAGAAAAGTCTACTCGGACCAAGCAGCTTCGCCGCAATATGGTAGCAAGGGGCGGACTTGAACCGCCGACCCCCGCATTATGAGTGCGGTGCTCTAACCAGCTGAGCTACCTTGCCAGATGAGGCGCGGGAATATAGCGGCTCGACTGAAAAAGGTCAATCGAAGCAGTTGTTTGGGTGACGTGGGCCCGCCATGGCAGCAACCCAATTTGGGTTCACCAGATTTGGGTTCACCAGGACGGCAGCTCACACATTGAAGCGAAAGTGGATTACATCGCCGTCTTGCACGAGGTAGTCCTTACCCTCTAAGCGCAGCTTGCCCGCCTCCTTAGTCCCCTGTTCGCCATTGCAGGTGACAAAGTCCTCATAGGCGGCGACTTCGGCGCGGATAAAGCCACGCTCGAAATCGGTGTGGATAACGCCCGCCGCCTGCGGCGCAGTCGCACCGCAGGCCACGGTCCAAGCACGCACCTCTTTCTCCCCAGCGGTGAAGTAGGTTTGGAGGTGTAGCAATCGATAGCCAGCTCGCACCACTCGATCAAGCCCCGGCTCGTCGAGGCCCATTTCGGCAAGGAACTCGCCCTTCTCGGCATCATCCAGTTCTGCCAACTCAGCCTCGATCGCAGCACACACTGCAACCGCCTCTGCACCCTCCTCGGCAGCATGGGCATGCACCGCATCCAGGTGTGGGTTACCTTCGAAACCGTCTTCGTTAACGTTGGCGATATATAGCACGCGCTTCGCCGTAAGCAGACTAAGGTCGCGCAATTCGCGCAGATCATCGTCACTCAGCGACATCGCACGCACTGGCCCGCCCTGATCGAGTTGCTCGCGCACGCCGGTCAAGAGTTCGCGTCTAGCCAACACCTGCTTGTCGCCGGTCTTAGCCAGCTTCTCGGCCTTTTGTAGCGCCTTCTCGACTGTATCGAGATCGGCCAGTGCCAGCTCAGTGTCTATCACTTCGATATCAGACAGCGGATCAACCTTGCCCGCAACATGCACGATATCGTCGTTTTCGAAGCAGCGGACCACCTGGGCGATCGCATCCGTCTCACGAATGTTGGCCAGGAACTTGTTACCCAGGCCCTCGCCCTTAGAGGCACCAGCCACCAGGCCCGCGATGTCGACAAACTGCATCGTCGTCGGGATTACGTTTTGCGGCCGCACAATCTCAGCCAGCTTTTGCAGCCGCCCATCCGGCAGCGGGACTACACCAACGTTGGGGTCGATGGTACAAAAGGGATAGTTCTCCGCTGAGATGGTGGCCTTGGTCAGGGCATTGAACAGGGTGGACTTCCCGACATTCGGTAAGCCGACAATACCGCACTTGAAACCCATCTACCGTCTCCGCCTAGCTAGTGGTCGAAAAAGGTGTCGAAGGATAGCGGAAAAGCGCGATGGCGAGAATTCTCTCAACGCCTCAGTCTGGGTTTTCGGTCCGGTTGTATTCGTCTTCAAAGCGCACGATATCGTCTTCTCCGAGATAGCTACCGGACTGCACTTCGATGATCTCGAGCGGAATGGTGCCAGGGTTGGCCAAGCGGTGCCGTGTTCCCACCGGGATGTAAGTCGATTGATTCTCGGTGAGCAAACATTGTTTATCGCCACAGGTCACGAGCGCGGTGCCACTAACTACAATCCAATGCTCAGCGCGATGATGATGCATCTGCAAAGACAACGAGGCACCGGGTTTGACACTCAGACGCTTTACCTGAAAGCGTTGCCCGGTGTCGACGCCTTCAAATGATCCCCACGGCCGCTGAACCCGCCGATGAAATTCGCTTTCGCAGCGACCTTGCACATCCAGTTGCTCGGTGATCCGTTTGACTTCCTGGGTGCGATCCTTGTGGACCACGAGTACGGCATCGGCAGTCTCAATCACGACCAGGTCGGCAACCCCGACCGCGGCAATCATCCGATGCTGGGCATGCAGTAGGTTATTCGTAGCGTCAAACAACATGACATCGCCGTGACAAGCATTGCCACTCGCATCACGCGCAGCAACCTCCCACAACGCAGACCACGAGCCGATGTCCGACCAACCGGCATCAAGCGAAACCACCAAGCATTCGCCGGCCTCTTTCGACAAGGGTTCCATGACCGCGTAATCGATCGAATCGGCAGGTGAGGCAGCGAATTTTTCGGCATCGACGCGATAGAAATCTAGATCGCCGCTACCAGACTGGTAAGCGTCTCGCACCGCGTCGAGGATCTTGGCGTTATAGCGCCCGATCAATTCTAACCAACGGGTGGCACGCAGGAGAAAGATCCCACTATTCCATAGGTAAGTACCCTCGCTTAGGTAAGTCGCCGCAGTCTCGCGGTCCGGTTTCTCCACGAATGCGTCAAGGCTGAAAGTCTGTGCGTCGATCGCCTTACCCGCCCGGATATAGCCAAAACCAGTATGTGGCACATCAGGCACGATCCCGAAGGTGACTACCTTGCCCTCCGCCGCATGCCTGAGGCCGGCTTCTACGGCTCGCGCGAAGGCGGCTATATCTCGAACTACATGATCGGCGGGCATCAAGATCAGCACTGGATCGTCCGCAGTGCAATCGAGTGCCGCTAAAGTCAGTGCCGGCGCCGTGTTGCGCCCCACTGGTTCGAGCAGGATGTTTCCTGCAGCATTTGCACTCTCACGCAACTGCTCGGCAACCAAAAAACGATGGGCCTCATTGCAGACGATTACCGGTGCTTGGACCTCAGCGGCATCCCGCAGACTGTCAAGCCGGGCCGCGGTCGACTGCAGCAAGCTCACGTCACCCACAAGCGCAAGAAACTGCTTGGGGTAAGCGCGCCGTGACAGAGGCCACAAACGCGTTCCAGAGCCGCCCGAAAGAATGACAGGTTGAAGTAGGGTCAAATTAATACTCTGCAGCGATTCGACAACATTTCTGATTACACCAGTCGCTGCCCAAAGGCGTCAAACAAGCAACGGCCCCGATGGTTGGGTAGTCATCCCCCCAAAGGCAGCAGTCACAAAGACCTCGCACAGAGAACGCGGCGATGCGGAGGCCTTGAAAGTAATTTGCGGCACTATGGCTGGAGAATACAGTCTGATCAGGGAAGCTTTTTCCGTCCCAGCACGTGAGCAACCTCTCGTTTACATCGATCATATTCACAGGGCGATGGCAACGCAGTTCGAGCTGGAAGCGTTTGGAGAAGCGGCTCGCGAAAAAGGATTGGCCAAAATAGACGAAAATGGAGCTGGCGAGAGGAATCGAACCCCCGACCGGCTGATTACAAACGCCGTTTTGGCGTTTTTGACGGTGTTGGACAGCCTTTGAAACTCTTTTAAATTCATAAGCTTCCCTTGCTTTCGTGTTTGAGCGCGTTTTAGACTTTTTGCGTCTACATGACGCCAAAGGTCTACGCTGTGTCTACATTGCCGCACAATCAGCCGGTCGCGATCACGAAGCGCGTGGTCGATCTCGCGACCCCGGTCGAGGGCAAGCGTCAGGCGTTTATCCGCGATGCACGTCTACCGGGATTCGGTCTGCGCATCACGGACTCGGGTACTAAATCCTTCATTGTCGAGAAACGCGTCAACGGACGGGTGCGTCGCGTCACGCTGGGACGCTATGGCGTGCTGACCGTCGAAGAAGCCCGCCGCGAAGCACAGAAACATCTCGCCAAGCTCGCGATGGGCACCGACCCCATCGCCGAGCGGCGCGCGGCCCGCGCTCAGGCAGTGAAATTATCCGAAGCCTTTGACACGTTCCTCAAAGCCCGCAAGAACCTGCGCCCAAAAACGCGTCATGGCTACGCCTACCATCTGAACCACTACCTGGGCAGCTGGATGCGCAAACCGATCACCGACATCACGACCAATATGGTCAGTCGCCGGCACCGCGAGATCGGTGCGAAGAACGGCAAGATGCAGGCGAACTCGGTGATGCGCACCCTGCGCGCGGTGCTTAACTTCGCCAAGTATGAATACCTCGACGGTCAGGGCTACCCGGTGCTGCGCGGCAACCCGGTCGACATTTTGAATCACCACCGCGCCTGGTACCGACAGGAACGCCGCCGGACCCTGATCAAGCGCCACCAACTGCCGGCCTGGTACGCGGCGGTGCAGGCGCTAAAGGCACCGGACAAACCGACCTCAGCGCACGTGATTGCCGATTTCCTCGTCTTCGTGCTGTTTACTGGCTTGCGTTTCAATGAGGCGGCACGCTTGAGGTGGGCCGATGTTGATCTGCTCGACCGCTCGCTGTTTTTGGCCAAACCGAAAAACGGGGAGCCGTTCACCCTACCGCTGTCGGACTTTGTCATCGACCTGCTGAAGGAGCGCGAAGCACTGGCGGTCAATGGGTTTGTGTTTCCCGACCGCGACGGCCGGGGCCACCTGATCGAACCCAAGCGCCAGATGGCGCAAGTAATCGAACAGTCCCGGGTATCATTCAAGGTGCACGACCTGCGGCGCACCTTTATCACCGTCGCCGAAAGTCTCGACATCTCACCGTACGCGTTGAAGCGACTGGTCAACCACAAGGTCAGCGACGATGTGACGGACGGCTACATCATCAGCGACGTGGAACGGCTGAGGGCCCCCATGCAGCGAGTGACCGATTTTCTTCAACAAATCATCGCTCCGGTGACAGGAAAGGAACTCCCGCAATGAAAATGACAAACCAATTGCTCTCCCTCTGGGAACTTGCCCACAGGATGGCCGGCGAAAACCCCTATCGGACACGTCTGTTTGGCCTTCCGCCAGCCGTCAAAGATACCGTGCGCCTCTTGATGAACGAAATTCTAGAGGGACACTTGGAATCGACCTTGATCATGGAAAAGCGGCATCCAGACTCGGACGAACCGGAAGAGTTCTTCATCCGGTCCCACATTGACGACATCTACCGGTGCATCGCAGGCAAACATTTTCCGCGCAAGCTGCTCAATTTCGTGGGGATCGATCGATGGGCATTCGCACAATGGTGCCAGCACACGAAACACCCGCTACCCGACTTTTGGTTTGGCGTCGAGTATCGGTGGCCTGAAGATAGGCACGAGATGGAAGACGGTGAAGAAACGTCATCTGATGCGGTCATCGACGCAGCGCCCATCGAAGGCCCGGACAAGCTCGCACCCGTGCAGCGCACGAAAGTGACTTGCCAAAACATCGCTGCGTACCTCTGGAAAGAAAGCCCCGATATGACGATTGCCGACATGGTCAAGCGCGACGAAGTCCAGCGACTCGGAGGCGGCGGACACTACAGCGAAAAGACCCTGCGCAAGTGGCTCAGCCAAGTAGCGCCCCCCAGCGTGAAGGGTCGCCGGGGACGACCACCGAAACAATAAACCACCCCAAAAACATGCACTTCCCCTTGATCCGGAACGCCTAGCGCCGTAATGAGCAAAAACTCCCCGGAAGACGAGAAAACGTTTTTCCGCGCCAGCGGGTAATTTTTCGAAAGCCCAAAGAAGGCCAGCCTGTGTCCAGTGCCAACAAACGGGTGAGGACACAAATCATGGCTGAACAACTCATTACAACGGAAGAAGCGGCGCAGCGGCTGGGCGTCAGCAAGGCATTCCTGGAACGCGACCGATGGGCAGGCGCCCGTATTCCTTTCATCCGTATCGGCGCACGGGCCGTGCGCTACCGCGTGTCGGACCTGGATCACTACATAGAACAGAGACAGCGCAGATCCACCGCCGATCTAGGAGGCAACCGGTGAGCGGTGGCACGATTGGCGGGTACCGGATCGACTACCCCAAAACCCCGGACATTGCGGCATGGACTTGCCATCCGCATGACCATGAGTACCTCGCGTCACTCGCGCGGAGTTTGCCGCCGCCCCTGGTGCGTGGCCTGGGCCGCCGGTATTCCAAAAAGTTCGACACCGATGGGCGGAGAGATGCGAATCTCATGGTCTTGCGCCTTCAAGAAATTGTGGTTCGGGCCCCGGTAGCGATTGGCGCTTCCGATGAGGAACTTCGTGAACGTGCAAAGCGTGAGGCGCGGCGATGCCGCCGCCTGGCGGACGCAGGGACGCCAGGGACGGCAAGTCGCGCCCTCGATGAGCACTTCCGAGGTATGGAAATAAGGCCACCCCAAGCCGCTAGTCTGACAGGAATGATCGCGCGAGCAAGCTGTGAAAGCTGGTGGCGTCGACAACTGCGAAGAATGCAGGGGGAGGCATTAGAAACAACGGCACTCCATGCGAACGTGGTCAATCGGCATACAGGGATCTATGCCAGCGACGCATCGGTGGCACGACGCCAGAGTCAGCTGAACCGCAACCAGCGCGTGCTCGAGGTGTTCGAAGCGGTTAACGAGGAAGGCCAGACGTTCACGCTGGCTGAACTTTCGAAGCGCTCTATCTCCAACCCGAAGATCCGACGCGCAGAGCTGATGGTGCGTATCGCCGGGTTTGCGGCGATCGCGAAAGATCTGGCACACGTGGGCATGTTCTACACCATCACCTGTCCCTCTCGCATGCACGCCTCCCTGTCATGCTCAGGCGAGCCTAACCCCAAGTATGACGGCACAACGCCCCAGGTGGCGCAGAAATACCTGTGTAAGACCTGGGCCCAGATCCGTGCAAAATTGAAACGACTGGGCCTCGACATTTATGGCATTCGCGTTGTGGAGCCTCAGCACGATGGCACACCGCATTGGCACATGTTGCTCTTCATGGCACCGGAGAATGAGCCGACAGTCACCTCCATTCTGAGTGACTATGCAATGCGTGAAGACGCGGATGAACCCGGTGCCAAGCGGCATCGCTTCGAAGCGGTCAAGATCGACGAAAACCGCGGCAGCGCGGTCGGCTACATCGCAAAATATGTCTCGAAAAACATCGACGGCTTTGGCCTCGATGTTGACAGCGAGGGGAAAAAGGCGAATACGGCCGCCAAGCGAGTGAACGCCTGGGCGTCAACCTGGCGAACCCGGCAGTTTCAGTTCATTGGCGGACCGCCGGTATCCGTCTGGCGCGAGCTGCGTCGGATCGACTCCGATAATTTTGACGGTTTGCTTCGTGAGGCCGCCGCCGCAGCTGATGCTGGCGATTGGGCGAGGTTCGTATCGGTCATGGGGGGTCCGGACGCGCCCCGGGATCGACACCCGATCAAGCTCTTCAACGAAGAACAGGAAGGAAGAAACCGTTACGGGGAGCCCAAAGCCGCGAAGGTGCTGGGCGTTGCCTCAGCCGGTGAACTTGCTGTCTCGCGTATGCATACCTGGGAGGTTCGGCGGATACAAATACCGACGGATGGCAAACAGTCAGAAACCGCCCCGCATACCACTGACGACGCCACAGCGAGGCGGGAGGGGACGCCGCTTGCGGGGAGGACCCACGGAGCAAGGCGTCCATCAGCTAGGCCGCAAGCCTAGCGCCCCTTGGAGTTCTGTCAATAACTGTACGAGTAACAGAATATCCCAGGATACGTGAAGATCGGCATCGCAGCTGACAGTCAGTGTCAGATGATTTGCGAACTTGCACTACAGACCGTCCGAGGGACTCTGCACGCCCATAGCCCCTTATTGAACCACATGCGTGAGATCATCGTCGTACTCACATCTTTGTGTCCCAGCAGTTCCTGGATGGTTCGACTATCCGCGCCGCGCTGCAGTAAGTGTGTGGGGAAGCTGTGGCTCAAAGCATGCGCAATCGCGGGCTTGGCCATGATAACCGACGCCTGGACCGCGCTACGAATCGTGCGCTGAAGTGCTTATTAATGCAGGTCGTACTTGACCATCTGCACCCTACCCTGATCTGGATTGTAGGTCGTGGAGGGGAAAGCAAACTGCCGCGACTAATCGGAAGGCGTATTCGGGTATTCCCGAACCAGCGAAGGTGGCAGGTATACTCCGCCGAAACCCCGTTCGAGATCCCGGCTATGGATGGCACGCACTTTTTTTCGATACTCTTTCAACGGATCGATGGCCGAAACCGGCAACATAGCAAGCGATCCTTGTTGCCTTTGCCGTCCCCCACGACAAGCTGCCTTATCGTTACTCCACATCAAGGATACGCTACCCGCCCCTTATGATACTGATTGTGCTTTATGGCGCACATCACTCTTCAATCTAACCTGTCCACCTCAGAAAAATGAACAAACAAAGTAATCACATTTCTCGGATCTTGTATATCATATGACAATGAGTTACATATTCCATCATCATCATCTCCCCGAATTGGACATATTTTCCTATTCGGCCTCTCCCTCTCTGTTAATAAGTCTTGCAACCTGCATGTTTTATCACTTGTATTCCGCTCAATGAAGTAGCATATTCCGTCTACTATCCTATGTTCATTGTCCTTCAAGTTATTCTGACCTTGCCCGTTAGCAAGCATCTCTATCATCTTCGGCCAATCCCCAAACCATTCTGAGTAGCCACCTTTGTTTGATTCAGTACGCAACTTAGTAAACGAAACAGGCACTACGGACGCCTTCGGTTTAAAAAGGTCAGGTTTAGCCATCCACAACTCTGAATCAACAATTCTAGAAAAATCTGAGCTTAATCCTAAACGAAATGTATCGACATTATTTCCAGCGATAAACTCTCTATAATCAACAAATATATAATCATATGCCGAGTAATCTTCATATCTAGTAAACGTGAAGACATCTACTTCTGGATCTTTTATATAAATATACCCATCGCCATCAGATTTTGTACCGACTCTTGTCACCTCATTATGGCCACCCTTTTTGCTCAACACCAAATATGCAGCGAACTCATGGTTAGAGCCCTTTTTAGACCTATCCACATCGGCTGACACAACTTCACCCTTTGTTGAACCCCTTGACCTAAATGGAACCCTCACTTCCTTCCCTTCGGCCTTAACACCGTCAATACGTTGTAGCTTGATCACGTCATAATCGTAACACGTTCTCGATTCACTACTTTCCTTCTGATCGCCTCTTTTCTCTCTATTTTCGCCCTCGTTCCGATCTTCATTGTCTCTTTTAACCCCTTGTTTCTCGCAAGACGAACTGCCTCTATTCTTAGAATAGACATATAACGTAGAGATTGATACGTCTCTCAGAGGCGCTGATTTATCATCAATCGTCCGCGCACTTAACTTTTGCAATGATTCTTCAAACTCTTCACTAATTTTCTCCCTCTCGTCCCAAAAAACACGGAAATTCGGCTTATCATTTTCTAGCCTACGATAAGAAGACCAGCCCAATCCAAGTTTAAAGTCCTCCACCGCCAGTCCGAGTTTCTCTAACGTCATTGGCTCTTTTTCAAACCAATCATCCTCAACCAAATAATGGCTAGTGATAAAAAGCAAGATAAACCACAATACAGCCGGCCCACCGATAGATAAAGAAGCAACGAAAGTCGTGAGCTCCATCTTCGAGACAGTTCCCGCGAAGAGAATTATGCCTATTGAGCTGATGGCAAAAAAAAGCAACCCAATAGAAAAAAAGAAAGATGCTTTGGTATTAATTAAGTAGCCTTCCGTGTTACTGTTAGACAGGTAAAACAATAGAACACTCACTACCAAACAGAATACGATAATTCCTAGTGACACGTATATTAAAAATTTATTGATATTTTTATCATCTCTGACATTTTGTAGTACACCTGCCATACCAACCCCTCCCTATTGTTTTTGGCAATCATCATTAAAATGGTGGAGAAAATAATATACCGCCATCGTCAACTAAAGAATTCATACCTCTAGGTATTGCCAGCTGGCTCAGATTCCTTCGATAGATGTCCCCGTAATTTCCGACTTCTTGAATTATTCTAATAACCCATTGATTAGGGAAGCCTGCCCACTCATCCATCGCGTTAGTCGACCTCAGGCTCAGGAAGTCAAGCACCCTAGGGTCTTCGTATAAGTCTCTCACCGAGTCTTCGTTACAACTATCTAAACGCCCCTTCTGAGAATGACACTGTAAAATATTGTCAATATTCTTCTGATTTACACCCAACTCCTCGGCACGAATTAAAGCATAGATTACCCATCTTATGACTTTTTCTAGATGTACCGCTTCTACACTCACAATTGGACCTAGCGGCTCTTTTGAAATCGACAAGGGCACCAGTTCGTCCGAATCATTCACATACTTAATTATATACAATTCTTGCTCTTCAGACGGCTCTTCACCAGCCCTACTTATCTCTTGCCTATGTATCAGTTCGTATAGCGATAGCAAATCTGCCGTATAAAAAGTGCATTCACTCCTACGCAATTTCTCAATCGCTTCCTTGCGTGTTTTTGATACGTTAATCTTTTCGTTAGCGTCTACTCGATTTATTAGATAACGCCTTAAATTCGAATATGTAGTTGTATCACTCTGAACGCAAATACTATTCCTACTTATCATTCCTCTAAGTTTTTCTTCCAACTCATCTTTCGATAACTGTTCTTCAGAATATCCTGTCTTAGCACTAGCCACGAATCCTTGACCATCATAGTAATATATATTTGGATACCTAACTCTTTGTGTTATATCTCTCTCCATATTGAATGTGACTGTATGCAAAAGAACGTCCACTTGACCTGAATATATTGAAAAAAAACGATCGGCAGTCGGCACATAGATAAACTCAATATACTCTTCCTCCATCGTGTTTATATAGCCATCAAATCTCGCTGCGGCTATAGCCCTGCATATATCAATCTCAAATCCGCTCCAGTTCTTTTTCCCATTAAGCCATTCAAATGCATTTTTTGGCGAAAGCCCAAAACCTATCATATTATTATGAACCCCACACCTTAACTTATTCTTGACACTTTCTGGACTGACGGCGTGACTGATGGCTGAATCTAGCAATAGAGCAAGACAGATAATTACTCTAATATTTTTTAACCTTCTAATTCGCATTTTTTTCGAAAACATATTTGTCACTATTTTTTGTAAGATGAGTTTACAAAATTCTTCCACAGTAGATTCGAGCCCAAAATAAAGGCCGCTGCATACAGCACACAGAGCAGAAATAGATAAAATGCATCTTTATTAGCGTCCGAAGTCACATCCCCAGTTAAAGCCGAGAAACTCAGCATGATAACTACTGCTGAGAAACGTTTTACTATACCTAGCAATGCCAAGGAGGTTGCGCGATCATCACAATTTGAGAATGAAAGTACCCAGGCCTTTATAATTGGCGCACAGGCTAATAAAAGTGCTTCGGCCAAACCAATCAATAGGGCTGTTCGATATGCGCCCTTATCCGCACCTTCGAATGCACACATTACCGATATTCCGGACAATAATATTAGCCAAAACAGTATTTTTTCTCTCTGATAGACGTCGATATGTATTTTAGTGTCTTTGATATTTATAGCCATGAACCCAATAGAAACCAATACGATTGCATTAAACAACGCTATGTTTAGGGTCTTTTCCAATACGGATTCGCCTGGCAAGAAGATGGTAACAGCAAAATGATCCATAAATTGGATCGAGAATGTAATAATCATACCGAGCACTAGCGGAACAGTTACGCTTTTGTCCGTTTTCTTGATGAATTGATGTATGTTTCCAATATTCTGTGAAAAATTCTCTCTTGACCTTCTTCTCTCTTTATAGAAAGACAAGCCTTTATATACTATTGTCGCCAATATTATGGATATGATACCCATGGATAGATACAGCTTTATGAGGTGTGATCGTACTTCAGATGTATACTCTAATGGCGCATCCAGAGAATAGTTGTGTATGACTGGAAAAACTGCTGCAGCCGCAGTAAAGAATCCAACGTTAAATAGTAAGAAGCCGATTACTATTTTTTTATCATGATTGCAAGTAATATTGGTTGTATCCAATGCATCGAATATCCAGGCGTCCAACGAGCTATGATACATGCCTAATGACGCCCCAAAAAAAAATGAGGCAATCAAAAAGACAATAACACTTGACATGCTTAGTGAGAGAACGGCGCAGAGTGACCATAAGAACAAGAGAGTGAAAACAAGCAGTAGACCTTTTCGTCTCCCCATTCCGTCAGATACTATGGAGGACAAAAACTCGCCTAATATCATCCCGCCAATCGCGGTGGCCGCTACTACTACTGGATTTACAGCACTATCTTTGTACTCATTTACAAAAACCCATACGTCAACCGTATACCTGAAGCCAAAAACTAGACCAGTAACTATAGAGATGATGTAATAAAAGCTTAATTGTTTTAACAAATCATTTTTCATTAGACACTTAGTGATCATTAAAATGCAATTAAATGAGAATTCAAGGGTGTTGTCATTTGGCTACGCAATAAGGATTGGGCTTCGCGCACCGAGGAAGCAGTAGTCGAGCGATCAGATTTATTTTTTTCCATAAGCATCTGCACAACGAAAATTACCGGGACATACTTTTTTGTCGAAATAAACATATGTCGCAATATGCTGATTCGTTGAGCTTACAAACGGCTGACAGAGTTCGATCTTTAGCTCTCTGTAAGTTCGCATACCTTAGGCGATTTAAGTTTATTCTCCTCTACATAGATTGGAGAAGGTCATGAATAAATAATAAGGAGGAGGGGGGAGATCGCAACAGAAAGTAACTGTGAATTCGTGGTCTGTTGCTTAGGTAATTGCTCTGTCCTATATATGGAATATTATATATTAGGCGTACAGGCAGTATAAACCATCTGTTCGTTGGCTCGCAGCGGGCAGTCTCGCTTGATCGGCCCGAGCATCTGCCGGCGGCAGGCTCTTCGGCTCGCCCATCAGCCTGTAGATCGGCATCACGGCCCCGAGCTCACGCCATTTGCTCGTAACGTCGGTAACGGTTGCTAAGCGGTCACGACACCAGACACTGACTGTCAGATCAAATCTGAATTACCAAAGAAGTTGTCAGTCAGGACAAGAGGGTTGTGACATGTGGATCATTCTTAATCCGTTGCAGGATCTTTTCGCGCTCTTGTACCGATAGGGTATCCTCAAAAGAACTCTCGAGAATCGACTGAATGCGCTCTATGACTTTCTGCTTCCGCGGCTTTATTGATTTCACAATCAACTCAATGGTGCGCACATCCAAACGCTGACCTTTGTGGGCATCCCGCCACTTATCCATCTGATTCTGGAAATCTCGCAGATTTTTATCATCGACCCAAAAGACATTGTCGACTATCGAATCTTTGATCTTCTTCTGGAGCTGTCTAGGCTCCCAATCTTCCGTACCCACTCGCGAGAATAGTTGACCAACGAGCCAGCCCAACTTGGCTTGAAAAGATCCTTCGAGAGACAGCAGCCTCGCCTCCAAACACTTTGCATAATGTTTTTCAGCGCGCAACGCAACAGGGATTCTCAAAAAGGCACAACAATCTTCGGGAAAGGACAAAGAAGGCTCGGCTTGCAAGTAAAAATAATTAGATTCATTGTTGTTTATTAAGCGCTCTAAGAAATTATGTAGTTGCTGCCTACCGCGAGAAGTGCATATTGGAACATCGGAATCGATACCACATATATCTAACTCCGTAATCATCCGATTTACAACCAGCGACAATGATCGGACGGGCGCGATCGAGATATATCGGGATTTGCACGATTCTCCCTTGCGTCGAACAAGATCGCAGCTCTGGGTCAAAACCAGGAAGTACTTGTTTTGTGAGTTGACTGCGTAATAATGGTGAAAACGCGAAAGAACACTATCTAATTCGTTAGTGCGGCGCAGTAGATCGCCCTGTCGAAGATTTCTCGCATCCAAACAGCTGGGATCAACGTAAGTGAAATGCATAGACTGCGCGAAACAACAAGCTATGCCGGATATTTTAGAGGTCGAGTTCCGACAGCCAACCCGGCTCGGCTTCATCCTTGTGCAGCAGTGCGTTCAACTTCCGTACAGAAGGACGTTCATCTGAACTCGAAACAGATATAACAAACTCAACGCACGGGACATCACTATGCCGAAGCGACGAGATATATACCTCACCAAGTTTAATCTTTGATGATGGAGCAGACGCAACAACATCAACCGTCTCTGCGTCATCTATATAACTTTCTGGCAGTTTTAAAGAGTAGCTTGTTGAATCGGTCTCTTTGTTCATGCGTACCTCCTAACCCTATTCATAAGACTCGGCAACTTGAGTCGCAATCTGCCAGTGGTTCAATAGTTTAGAGGTTAATGCAGTTTTTGAATCTGCAACTGAGCCTGTTTCCACGTGGAAATTCAACTTTACTCGAACAACACCGTCCAAGAACGTCCGGGTTAAATTAAGAACACTATCATCAAGGGCTAAACTAGAAACAATTGAAGTAGAAGCCAGCTCCTGATATTCCACACGATCATACAAATTATCCCGAACATCGAATACATCCAGTGTAGCTGCTGATGGATTCTCAATCTGAAACAAGAAGTTTTGACCGATTGCACGTATTGGCGTGTGCGGCAATTTCTCGACGATACGCAGACCCTTCGATTCCATGAGATTCAGGTTGTCGTCAGACGGCTCATTTATCTGGAGCATTAGCCGATCATCACTGGCCACAAAGGTGAGCTCGTGAACAGTGAAGCGCGGCGGGGCACCTGGAACGGGGGAAAATGCCATCTGAACCTCTTCAGTTTCCCCCTCCGGCACATCGAAAACATGGCGCATTAACCACGATGGTTGCAGAATCGCCGGATTCCATCCGCCGACAATCACGATGGAAATTGGCTCAATCAAGTTAGGCATTCAGTTTCTCATTACACGCAGAATGGAAATCTCCCAGAAGGATTTGCTGTTCTTGTCATAAGGATTATTGCAAAAGAGGCATTGTTTCGCGCGCTTGCGGCCACACGTGGTGCAAGCAACTCGCGCATAAAAGCGAGAGCGGCGGGTTCTGTCTACATAACGTCTACACGGAGGGTCTGACCGAAAAGGAATTCTGCTAAGCAATTGAAAATACTGGAGCTGGCGAGAGGAATCGAACCCCCGACCGGCTGATTACAAATCAGCTGCTCTACCTACTGAGCTACGCCAGCGTGACGAAACGCGCCTGATAGGACTACGTAAGCCCGCGCGATTCTAGCAGTTTGCAGGTAAGTCAGACAAAACCATCGGCATGGTCCCATCTCCACAGCAGAGGACAGGCCCGGCCGGTGGATGTTGTGACCAACTGACAGACCTTGCTGGAGTCGAACATGCGCGCACCTGACCTGCGACCCTGGTCGATCCCCGGCGATGCTGCCGAGGAGAAGACCTTGATAGTCCTGACGATCTGTTCCACCAAGGGCGGCGTCGGCAAGACCACGCTGACGGCCAACCTGGCCGGATTTCTCGCCGATGCGGGTCAGCGAGTGCTCCTCGTCGACGCCGACATCCAGCCTACGCTGAGCAGCTACTACCCCCTGGCACAGCGGGCCGAGGGCGGCCTGCATCAATTGATCACCACCGGTTCCATCCAGGGCACCATCAGCCGAACGCAGATACCCGATGTCGACATCGTGGTCTCCGACGATCCCGAGGGCAGTATCGAGAACTGGATCCTGCATACCCCCGATGGCCGGGTGCGGATGCGCTACGCGCTGCGCGACCTGCAGCAGTACGACATCATATTAATAGATACCCAGGGTGCGGTCGGCCCGCTCCAGGACGCCGGGGTGCTGGCCGCGGACCTGCTGCTCTCGCCCATTCCTCCGGAAATCCTGTCCGCGCGCGAATTCGCCCGCGGCACACTGGGCATGCTCGAGCGACTCCGTCCGATGGGTCACCTCGGCGCCCCGGTCGGTCTCCTGCACGGGCTGATCTACCGGATGGACCGCACTATCGACGCCGCCGAGGTCGCCAGCACCCTGCGCCGGGCCACCTTCGGCGAATCGCGTGGCGGGATCTCAATCCTCTCCACCGTGGTACCAGCCACCGTCGCCTACCGCGAGGCCGCGACCGCCCGCCAGCCAGTGCACCGGATAGAGCCCCAGCGCCGCGGACCCACGGCCAGCGCGCTGGAGGTGATGACCGCGCTGGTCAACGAACTGCTGCCACACATCGACCTGGACCAGGCGGGTCAGCCTTCCCGGGCACAGGAGGAACTGCGTCGTGCGTGACCACATCCTTTCCCAGAGGCACAGCTCACCGACTGACAGGCACAGCACCAACCCGGGCCGCGGAAACCCCCTTTCCACGCCCAACGCACACGCGACCCCATCCGTTCACAGCACCGGCCCGTGCGTTCGGCAGGGAAGGCTGTACGCCGTGGAGGTCTGCTGGATCAATGGCGGCGCGGTGACCTGCCGCACCTACCACGTCCGTGCGGCCAGCGAATGCCGAGCCGCCCGCATCGGTTGCCGGCGGGCCCGCAGGATGCTGCGTAGACGGCGGGTCTCCCGCATAGAGACCGTCGGCGTCGAACCCATCGATCGGGGAGACGACCATGAGTAAGCAGCGCCCCAGCGCCGAGCAGCTGGCCGAGCTGATCGCGCAGCCACACTTTGGGCGAACACGCGAGGTCATACCTTCGACCGATCCGATCCAACCCACCGCGATGGTGGTGGCGATCGAAGAGATCGACGTCTACGACCACAACCCACGCCAACTGGCCAACGACCGCTATGAGGAGATCAAGGCGTCGATCCGAGCTTCGGGCATGGAGCAGACCCTGACCATCACCCGCCGGCCCGACGCACCACGCTACATGATCGCGGCCGGCGGCAACACACGCCTGCAGGCGCTCAAGGCGCTGTGGAGGGAGACCGGTGACGAGCGGTTCCGCTACATCCACTGCCTGTTCCGCCCCTGGCAGGGCGATACCGACACGCTCGTCGCCCACCTTAGGGAGAACGACGTCCGCGGCGACCTATTGTTCATCGATCGAGCGCGTGGCCTGACCGCAGTCAAAGCCCTGGTCGAGGCCGAGCGCGAACAGTCGATGAGCCAGCGCGAGTTCTCCACCTACTTGGCCGAGCAGGGCTATGGCGTGAGTCACACCGTGCTCAACTCGGCCGCCTATGCAGTCCAGTCCCTGGAGGCAAGCATACCCGTCGCCTTGGGCGCCGGTATGAGCCGAACCCAGGTCGACCGCATTCGCAAGCTGGACAAGGCCTTCGTCTCCGCCTGGTCGGCACTCCAGGTGCCAGATGCCGCGTCCGGCCAGTCGCTGTTCCTGGCACTGCTCGGGCGACACGACGACGAGGTGATCGACCTCGACCTGCTGCACCGTGACGCGGTCAACGAACTGTCGGTCAGCGCTGACTGCGATGTGCAGCATGCCGCGATGATCTATGGCGCGGCGATCGATGGGCGCGACCTCGGGGACCTCATCGAAAGCGTGAGCGACCCTGAAGTACCCGACGACGAGCCACTTGCCGAGGAACCAACAGCGACATCGCCGACACCCAGAGCTGTAACGGCACAACCGTCACCACCGGTGGCAACGACACCGCCCGTGAAAACCCCCTTTCCACGCGCGCCCGACCAGCTAACACACTCGGCATCAACTCCGGGCGAGCAACCACAAGCTACCACACAGACTCGCCTTCTGGCTTCTGACCAGGCAACCCACCTCGATGATCTGCGCGACGAGGCATTCCGGCTAGCGGATGCGGCAGCACAGATGCTCGGTTGCGACGACGTCGTCCGACGGATCAGCAACGGCCTGGGCTTCCTGGTCGAAGCCGTACCGGCCGACGTACGCGAGTCGCTGCCGATCAATCAACGACCTGCCCTGTTGTGTGCCTGGTGGCTGCTGGTCACAGTCTCCGAGCAGTTCGCGTCGCACGGCCTGGCCGAGCGCGCCATGCCTGCCGACTGGCAAGACACCCCGGTCGGTGAGGCCATGGCCAAGGCCACCCAGGTCGAGCACTGGCAATCGCGCATGGCACGGGAGAAGCGTGCCGAGGCGCTGTTGGCTGTGCCCTACATGCCCGCCAGCAACTATGCCGCCTACGGCCTGCATCGCGTCACTACCGAATTCTTCGACACCTGGACCGCGCTGCTCACGATCACGCGGCAGATCTACTCAGCGACTGACGGCCA
Organism: Chromatiales bacterium; assembly: GCA_028284585.1. Classification (GTDB taxonomy): domain Bacteria; phylum Pseudomonadota; class Gammaproteobacteria; order Chromatiales; family Chromatiaceae; genus Thiosocius. The sequence continues at coordinate 6,745 of JANQRK010000030.1, read as the reverse complement.
ACCCTGGGCATACATGGAGTAACCAACATGGCAAAAAGCGAATACGAAATCACGCATGCAGCCATCCGTTACGCGACAGCCTGCATGCTCGACGGCAACTGGCACACCCTGCGCGAGATGGGCTTCGGGCATCGAGAATGCGATGCACTGCAGGACCTGACGCTGGCCGATCTTGCAGCACTCGAGGGGCGCCTGAGCGGGCACATCCTCAAGATCGAGCTCAACCAATCCCTGTTTTGGGCGGCCCTGGCTGAGGTCCAGCGAGAGAGCACAGCGCTGCGGATTCGCATCGAACTGATCAGGCGCGATGCTCCGGCCGACATGCTGCGCGCGCTGTACGGCATAGGCGACAAGGAATACGCCCGCTTGCGCCGCCATCACGGTGTTCCTTCCGGCGTCGGCCGCCCGCTGGAGCTTGATCCCGACGCGGCCTGGGCCTTGTCGGAAATCCTCCACCGCTACCCGCAGGTGCCGGCACCGAAGGACTGGCTCGCAATCGCAGATGAGTCCGGCGTGGCGTTACGCACGATCTGGCGCGAGCACCGGCGCTGGCAGACGACAACGTCGGGCCCTGCCGCCGGTGCAGCAGATCTACGGCGGGGGGCCTGAACATGGGTATTCCCACTGAGATCAGTCATTCCATAGACGAGGCTATCGAGTACCTGCGGCGCACCCGCACGGCAGCCAAGCACAACATCGGGTCGACAGACACGGATGGCCTGCTCTTTCTCGGTCAATGGCACGATGCCTACCCCACAGTCCTGGTGCGCGATCGGTTCCTGAGCGACAGCGCAAAGATCCAGTGGCTGTACCTGGCACAGGAAGCACGTCAGCAACCGCAGCGCGCAATCGCGATGCCGAGCATTCAGCAGACCGCCAAGGCATTGCACCAAGCGCGCGGCACCGTGATCCGCGACCGCCTGCTACTGCGGATCTGCCGCTGGGTCAGCGCCGTAAGGCCGGTGCGGGACCCGGAAACCGGACGGTTTCTTGGTCAGATCTACGCGATGCATGGCGAGCCCGTGCAATGGTACGCCGCTACCCAATACGACGAGCACTACGTCGAACTGATCGAACGCTCCACGACGCACCAGGACCGTCGTGTACAGCGCGCGGCGCGCGCCAGCATTTCGGGGATACATGAAAGCATCGTCGCCGGCACCGACCCGCTGACACCGATCGACCCCGTTGCGATACGCGTCAGTACCGCCAAGGCGATCGAGTCAGGATGGGGTACTGCCTGGGGCTTGCCAATCGAGGACGACCCGCCGGGTACAGAATCTGGACCCGGTGACGATCCGCATCCGGAAACTGACCCCACCACGTTACCGGATCCGAATCCTGGACCCGGGGTATCACCGAGTACGAATCCTGAACCTGGCGACCGGTTGATCGATTCTGTCACTGGTCCAAATCCTGGACCCGGTGTCGTACGTAGTAGTAGTAAAAATAAAAACACGAATACAACGACTACCGAAGCCGAACAGGCGCAAGTCGATGTCGACAACCGGCGTGAGGCCCTCACCTGGCCCAGCGCATTCGACGACAACATACGCCGCCTGCTGCATCGCACCCTGAGCGTCAGTGTCGACACCACGCACCACCAGGACATCCTTGACGCCATGGCACACAAGGCCAGGGATCGGGACGACCCCCTGCGCAACCCGGTGGCGTACGCGATTGAACTGTGTCACCGGATCAAGAACGGCACCTTCCAGCCCGTTGGTCCACCGCTGGAGATGGCGCGGACCGGTGGAGCATCAAACAACGGCGGACAACCAAACACCAACCTGGTCCGCAGCCAATTACTCGGTGAGATCGCCGGGCTTAAGCAACTGCGCCGTGCCAGTGGTCATGGTACCCCCGGCGAGAGGATCGAGCGCCAGATCGCCGATCTACAGACCCGGCTATCGGAGTTAGGTGGAGAACGGCGATGACGACACCGTCCTTTACGCTCGCTCCGCGCACCGCCGGTGCTGAAAAGGCCCTTTCCAAAACGCGCAGACCGTCGGCGCGATCGAGAGGGGCGGCTGGCACGGAGACGCGACAGTGGGCTGGAAAGGCCCTTTTCAATCCGTCGGGACAAGTGTTTGCCCCGGCCTCGTGGTTCAAAGACAGAGAGCACCGGTGCGGAAAGGCCCTTTCCACCACGGATTCGGACCTGTGCGGACAAGAATTCGTACCAGATCGGTCACCAACTCGGAAGTCAGCTGCACCAAGCAACCCAGCGGCAGGGAAGTCGGGACCTGGAAACCCCCTTTCCAAGCAATCGCGGTCACCACCGATGACGATAAGGCCCGGCAGATTCAACACATGACACGGCAGAGCATTTTGCATCAGGGAGAACGCAACATGACCGACAGGAAACCGATTTCACTGCTGCGCCAACCCGGCGCGCTGCGCAGCCAGACATCACTGGAGATCCAGACCCGCCAAGCACAGCGCCTTGTCTACGGCCGGCGCGCCGAAGGCGGCAAGCCGGCGATCTTCGGCCTGCTGCGCTTCGGCACCATGCTGCGGCCGATCTGGGAGGGTGCCGCAACAGACGATCCCTGGGCGGACTGGTGCCTGGTCCAGATCGAACGCGAGCTGCTCGAGGCCAGGGAGGCGATGGAAAGCCATATGGCGCAGGTCCAGTCCCAGCTGAAAAGTCGACCGGCCATGGACGTTGCGGTTGCGCAATCAGTGGAGCCAGTGAAGGTGGACCTGACGTTCACCAGCCCTTACGCCTTCATGGGCGCCTACCTGCTCGCCGATTACGACGTGCTGGCGCGAGCCATATTGACCGGGCGACACATCGGATTGTTTGACCGCGATACGTCCGAGCGCATGCTGCGCGAAGGCGGCCGGATCGTGCGCCGCGCCTTCAATACCGCCCAGGGCTACAAGTACCTCGGCGTCTGCCGTGAAGACCTGCGCCAGGGCACGCAGAAGGCCGGACGCGCAACCGACATGCTGGGAGCACTGCCGCAGCCAGTCATCGATGGCACGCTTCGGGCAGCCCACGCGCCGGACATCCGACCCGCTGCCAATTCGCCCGCCACGCCGCTCGACGATTACAACGACCTGGCACTCGACGATCCACCGGCCGCGGAGCCGGTGCCGATCGGGAGCGAGGCTGGATGACGTACCCGAACGGCGCGTGCGGTGACACAGCTGGACTGAACAAAGGGCCCTTTAAGGGTAAGGGGGGAATGTGGCGCAACTAGCAGGACCGGACGCGTGGGATCCTGCATCACCGGATGCGGCACAGCTGCCAACGCGCAAGAGCATCGCGCGACTCGCCGCACGTCTGGACACGGCCGAGGCACGGCGTGCGGCGCTATTTCAACAAGGCGACCGGCTGATACACGAGTTCAAAACCAAGTACCCGGATGCACCAGCCTACCTGGTGCGCTACGCGGACCGCACGCTCAACGACTATCGCTGGCGACTGTCGGGCCATACCAAGTGGCGGCACCTGGGACTACCCAACAACAAGGTTGCCGTTGAACTGACCGGCGAGACCGGTGGAAAGCTCCTGGCCGGCCTCCCGGCAGCCGCACGGCTGAATTGGCTGCGTTTCGAAGCCAGGCGCCAGGCCATGAACTTTGAGAGCGCCATGACCAAGTACGAGGTGATGCGACTGCGGTCGCTGATCGAACGCCAGGAAATGCTGCGCCAACTGGTGCGTCAGGGAGGTGCCTGACATGAGCCTGTTACCCACCACGCTGAACTTCGGCGAGACCACGCTGGCGATCATTGATCGGCACGGCGAGCCTTGGCTGAGCGCGCGCGAACTTGCTCGAGCTTTGGGCTATCGCGATGAGAGTGCCGTACTACGAATTTACTCTCGCAAACGGGACGAGTTCACGGAGGAGATGGTATCCACGGTCAAATTGACCGTGGATCGAAAATCGACGAGCACAACCGTTGAGATGCGTATCTTCTCCGCCCGCGGCTGCTACGCGATCGGATTCTTCGCGAAGACCGAGCGCGCGAAAGCCTTCCGCCGCTGGGTACTCGATGTCCTCGAGGCCCACATCAGCGGCAGCGGGACTCAGTGTCGGCTCATGCCCCTGCTGGGATTGACGCGGAAACGCTGGGGACAGGTGTACACGCCGCACGGCTTCAATTCTGTCTCGCTCAATGCCGCCCTGGTCCTCGACTACCTGCTCGAACGGTGCGACGACGGCAGGTGGCACACGCTTAGCCACCGGGAAATCGGCGGCACTGTCGGGATATCGCATACCAGTGTCCGCAATGTCCTGGTAAGACTCAATGAGTGGGGACTGGTTAGCCGAGAACCCAGCGGGACCCAAAGGCCAGCGCGGCTCCGCGTGCATTCACGCAAGATCCGCCAGCAGCTGAAGCATGGACGCCTGAGCGCCGACGACCGCCTGCCGTGGTTGCACTGAGGATCCCGGAACGGCCATGTACCCATGGACGCAACAACGGTTACAGCACACCTGGAACGCCGAGAAGCTGTGCCGGCAGAAGGCAGTGACCAAGCGCATCTTCACGACTCTGCGCAAGCAATCGTCAGAATCCGGACCATTGCTTGGTGATCACGACCACGCCGCACTCAACAACGCGGCACATGTCCTCGACCGATGGACAGGCAAGGCCGAGCGCGCATTCAAGGCGCAGCACCGGACGAAGCAGGTTGAACGAAAGGCGCCAAGAATGGCGCCGAAACTGCACATTGGATGCCTTGCGGGCTCGCTATAGCGGCGACAGCCCAGACGAACCGATTCGCAGCACCTGTGCACTGGCAAAGCTGGACGGCCACTCGAGTGATACTCCAGGCGCCCTCCGCCTTAATGGGTTGGATCGAAAGCGCCGCAAGAGCACGCCCAAGAATGGATGCCAGCAGATTCTTGCGCAGTGAGCTGAGGGGCCGCGTCAATGAAGGGATGCACTCAATTGGAGTCACCATCGCCTACCGTACCGAGTCGGTCGCCGGCCTGTTGCATAACGCATTCGAAAGGATCCGCGGAACGATCGTCAGAGACGACGTCGAATTTGCCGAACTCATCAACAAGGTCCGCGCTTTAACGAGGTCCGCGCTTGTCTCGTGCGTCAACAATTCTTGAAAACCAACGACGGGCGACTTCATCGCCCCACCTGCCCAGGGCCGCAGCGGGATGACCGGATCAGCAGTCTTTGTCAGCTACTGGTCCCTCTTCACAACATCTCCGCCCCTAATCGGACGGGATATGCACTGGCCTTGGCGCCACCCACCTTTTACATGTAGATGTTGAACAACACTCTTTGAAGGAGACGCTACCGATGGCAAACAGGTTTTCCGGTCGCGGCAACCTCGGTGCCGACCCAGAGCTTCGATTCACCACCGGTGAGGACAGCCAGCCTGTCTGTTCGCTGCGTGTCTTTTTCGACCGCCCCAAGCCAGACGGAAACGGCGGCTTCGAAGACAAAGGCGGCTTCTGGCTGGATGTTAGCCTATGGGGTACGCGGGGCGAGGCCGCAGCCAAACTGCTCAAGAAAGGTGCTCGGGTGTCCGTATCGGGTGAACTATACGAGGATGCGTGGCAAGACAATGAAAGTGGAGAGGAGCGATGTAAGGTGCGCCTTCGCGCCACTCACGTCGCTCTGGATCTCGCGCGATTGGAGGGCGTGACTTGGCATACCAATGTCGAGGAGATGGCGTCTTCGCCGCAAACGACGGGGGCATAGGATACACGATCGGCCTTTACGTCCAGCAGCGACCGCTGGCCGTATCCAACGGGAGGAGCAGCCGATCGTCAATCTGATCAGCAAATAATCTCTGAGCAGAGTTTTGACTCCGGAAATCATGATTACCGGCAGGTTGCTGATGCAATCCGGTCGTCCCGCTACCGCCGTGCTGTGTCTGACAGCAAGCCGGCCGAAGATGCCTGTCGTTGGGGTTTCGACCCGGCAGCGACCACAATGGGCTAGTTACCGGGCATTGGTCGGCAAAGCTGGCTGAACGGCAGCTTTCTGACCATCCGAGCGGCGGCAGCGCGACCTTTGCGGACATCGATACGGGGCTAAATATGTTGCAGTGCAAGATGAAAAACGGGCATTACAACAAGCTCAGCAGTGTCGAATTGCAAAGCGGCGTTTTGCTCAAAAATGGCGAAGCCATGTCCGGCCAAGCGGGAGCGCTGAATGTCCGAACGAGTCCCAGGCGAAGGCCTTGACCAACGTGTTACCCATTTCGCACCCGGGACTTTCGACGCTTCGCGATGTGATAGTAGCCGCCCGGGTAGGTACGACCAAAACAAAGAAAAAGCACGCAGGCCGATACGCTCAACCCAACTATGGCGACATAAAACCAGTTTACGGGACTCTTTCCCGAGAACTCCGGCAGGGAATAGAACAAAAGAAAAGCCATAGGCCGAATACGTAAACACTTATGATTTGATTGACCTTCGACACGGAAATTGGGGATGGGCCGGTGATTAGGTGAATAGCCTTTTCATGGAACTTTTTAAGTTCATTTCGGGACATCACAACCTTGTACAGTGGGCCAGTGATCGAATCTTCGAGCACATCGACGTGCTTTTCCCAGTTCTCTTGCCAAAACTTGCTTCCGCGATTCACGCAAACCCAGCCAAACGAAAAAACAGCACCCAAACACGCCAAGATTACGGAAAGGTCAGTTTGAACCGCCCCGGGTATTGCGGAGGCTGTTTGGTGTAAGTCACGCCGCCATCGGGGCCTGACGGTTAAGTTGCCTGTAGTAGTTTGCCTCAGCTTCTGCCGGAGGGACATGACCCAG
>JANQRK010000113.1 GCA_028284585.1 Chromatiales bacterium | reverse complement strand
TCGCGAGTATGGACAGTCCGTAGCGATCGTTGAGGCGACGAACCCAGGTCACCCCGCTGATCGAGTCGAGTCCCAAATCCTTGAAGGGGGTATCGCCACCAATCGCGCCAGGCTCGGTTTGCAGCTCCGTGGCCAAGAGTTCACGCAACGTCTCAAACAAGGCTTCCAGTTCTGCACCTTGCGCTGGCTGCCGATCCTGCTTTGCCAAGCTTGCTTGCGTGGACTCATCCGGGATCTGTTGCTGAATGCGTTGCATCACCCCGGTCTGCCCGACAAAGGTCTGCTCATGCATCGCCAGTTCTTGCGCATAGGTGGATTCCAGGCGATCGCGTAGCGATTGGCATTGCGCATTCTTCCAGGCAACCAAGGCTTCGCGATCGGCCCGGCACCAGCCGGCAGCCAAGCGCAAGGCATAGGGTAGAACCTGGGCGGCCGGTAGCACCGCCATATCCAAGCCGCGCGCTTGCAGATCCAGACCGGTGAATTCCCTAGCGCTGAACAGAATATCCCGTGCCAGATCCCAACCCAGGCGTTCGGGAAAAATCAGGGTCGCACCGGCCCCAGGCGTAAAGCCGTAACGCATATAGGGGCTGGAATAGAGGCTTTGTTCACTGAACACCACCCGATCGGAGAACATACCCAGCGCCCAGCCGGCACCGATCGCATGCCCCTGCATGGCGGCTATCACCGGCAGATCACAGACCAATGGCAAGCCATAAATGGGGACATCGGTAAAGCGCAACTCGCCCGCCTGAATCGCCAGCAGCGATTCCTTGGTGCCGCCGCTGGAGAAAAAGCGCTCTGTACCGCTGAGCACCACCACCTTATAGATGGGGTGCTCGCGGATATGGGCGAAGGCCTCTTCCACGCCTCGCACCAGGTCATCAGAAAAACCATTGCTGTTCGCCTCGTCATTCAGGCTGACAAGAACGACACCGTTGGGATAGGCCAGCATCTCAACCACGTGGGAATTCAGTGCGACAGACCGGCCCCCCTCCTGACTCAGGTATTCCGCCATGGGCTGATCCCAATCGACAGCAACCCTCTGCGTTGCAACGCGGCCCTCGGCCATGGCGCACACAAAGTGTTGTTTCAGCACCGTCAAGGATTCGCGCGGACAGGCCGCCAGTCGCTTTGCGGTGTCCAACGCCCAGGCGTCGACGGCCGGATCGGACAGAACCGGCAAGCCGCAGGCAGTCCAATCCGCAGGTTCCGGTTGTCCAACTCGACACAAGCATTCTGCAAGCTTGGCCCCGAACCGTTTTTCCAACAGTGTTTGGATCGGTTCGTTCGACAAATGGTTGGCGTCCGTTTCATCAAATTGGAGCCGGGCGTTTTCTTCGATGGCGATGAAATCAGCACACGCCGCCAGGAGTAAACCCGGTCCACTGGCCCGCCCCTTGAGGACCGCGATCAGGGGCAGTGGAAAATCAGTCAGACGGGTGGCGATTTGTCGCTCCAGGAAGTCCTGAGTTTGTTGCATGGATCCGGTAACAAAAACTCCATCGCCACCGGTCAACAAGACAGCCCTAGCCTCGGCCTTTTTCTCGATCTCACGCAGCGCACGCAGCAATGCATCTATCAGTTCAGCACTGTAGACGCCAGGTATGGCGAACTGGATCTCCCAAACACCTTCCCCACGATCGCTTGCGGCGAGGTAATGGAACTCCCCTGCCCCGCGAGCCGGTTGGAAGTGTTCAACTGGCAAAAGGACCACTTTGCCATTGCCATTCCCATTTGCAGTGGGAAACGACGACGGACTGGCGGTTTGTTCGATCCAATGTCGATCTCGGGAGAACGGATAAGTCGGCAGGGACAGGCGACTTGCACGGGCGTTGACATAGAGCCTGTCCCAAGGGACGGATGCCCCGGCTGCCCAGGCCCTGGCGAGCGGCACCAGGTCTCTGGCCTCCAACGCAGCTTCGAGATCTCCTTCGACTTCCGGCTCGCCGGAGCGATAACAGCACGCTCCATCGCCATCGTCGTTGTTCAAAAAGGCCCCCAGTTGCGCTTGCAACTCAGGCAGATCCCTGACCACCCAGGCCACCCGCTCAGCCATGCTGTCCCGCCCCAGCTGCAGGGTATAGGCCAGGTCGTCCAGCCGGGGCGCATGCGTCTCCAGGTAGTGGTGAAGATTTTCCACCACCACTGTCAACTGCTCCGCGCGCCTGGCCGAAAGCGGAATCAGGACGGGTTCGGTACTGCCCCGGGGCTGGGTCGGCTTCCGGTCGGCGCGGTATTCCTCCAGCACCAGGTGGGCGTTCGCTCCACCAAAACCGAATGAACTCAGCCCGGCTCGTCTGGGTAGCTCCAGTCCGTCCCGGTTTGGCGCAGGCCAGTCCCTGAGTCGGTCGACCAGGTAAAACGGGCTCCCATCGAGTTTCACCCTGGGATTGATCTGCTCGAAGTTGGCCAAAGGCGGCAACTGCCTGTGCTCGAGGCAAAGCAACAGTTTGACCAGGCCGGCGATACCCGCCGCACCCTCCGAGTGCCCGATGTTGGCCTTGACAGATCCCAGCCCGCAAGTGGCCTGGGGAGGCTCGCGCCATCCGCTGTTCTTGAACAGGTTGCCGAAGGCGCGCTTCAGGCCATTGACCTCGATTGGATCACCCAGCGGCGTACCGGTACCGTGGGCCTCGATATAGCCCACGGTCTCCGGGGCAATGCCAGCCTTGGTATATGCGTCAAACAGCAAGCGGGACTGCCCGTACATGTTGGGCGAGGTCAGGGAACGCACGGCACCGCCCTGGTTGGTCTCACAGTGCCTGATCAGACCAAGAATCCGGTCACCATCACGCTTTGCCAACGCCAGGGGCTTGAGCAGTACCCAACCGGCACCCTCGCTCCGAACATAGCCATCGGCGCGATGGTCAAAGGTCTTGCACAAGCCGTCCTTGGACAGCATGCCCAGTCGGCTGAAGGGGACAAAGCGCTCGGGGCTGCTCAACAGGTTGACTCCACCGGCCAGGGCGGCTCCGCATGTCCCATTGCGCAAGGCAGTCACGGCCATATTCAGGGCGAACAGGGAACTCGAACAAGCTGTGTCGATGGCAACGCTGGGCCCACGAAAATCAAAAAACTGGGAAATCCGGTTGGGCAGGATGGTGGTCGCGGTACCCGTGAGAAAATAGCCCTCTATCGGATGAGAGGAGCGGTCCAGCAGTTCCTTGTAGTCGTAGTTGCAAACGCCGATGAACACGCCGGTATCGCTCTTGGCGAGTGTGCCGGGAGCATGACCGGCATCTTCGAGACAGGCCCAGGCCAGTTCGAGCATGATGCGCTGCTGCGGATCCATCCACTTGGCCTCGCGCGGAGAGATGCTGAAGAAGCCGGCATCGAACTTGTCGACGTCATCGATGAAACCGCCCCATTTACAGTCGGTCCGGTTGGGCTCTGCTTCGGGGTCACCCCAGTAGGCTCGCCAGTCCCAGCGCTCGGCGGGAATCTCACGGATACTCACCTCTTTATCGATCAGGTCTTGCCAGAATTTTTGCGCGTCCGAGGCACCCGGGAAACGACAGGACATCCCGATCACAGCGACAGAGTCAACTCCATGCTCAGACTGTCTATCGTGCTCTGCCATCAATTGAGAATCCGCAACCTGGGGCCAAATGCCGAACCTGTGAGGGGCCCTGAAGATTTGGGGGGATATAACGATTTCCTTCATTCTAGTAGCTGGTTGACGTCTATGAGCGAGGGCTCGAGAGAATGCGGCACTTGATCATTGTTGAGTGGGACTGCCCCTGAAAACCGTGCCGGCCTATCCGGGAATCTGAGCACGAGGAACGGGGATGGACGGCAACGAGATCTTGCTACTTGGCCTGGGCATCCAACCGCCCTGGCAGTTGGTTGATCAGCGACTGGATACCGACCAGGCACCGCACGAGCTTCGCCTGAAAATGTAAGCAGAGCGAGGCTCGAAGTAGGCCTTCCCCGCGTGCGGCGAGGCGAACCATTGCTACCGCGAACCGGTCACCAAGGCACTGGAAACCCTGGGAAGGCGCGCTGAGCGTGCGATCCGACGCTGGACCTCAACCAACACCAATGCACGCTTGGTGGGGCCGGACAGTTTCTTCCAGGCAGCCACGGCAAGCGCGCGTGGCGAAAGAAACGACGCGACCTTCATCGCGATGATTCACATGAGCGCCAGCTCAGCAGGGTCCGTCCTCAAATTCACTTGAAACGGCGAAGCGCCGAAAATGCCCGCACACAAGGCGCCCAAGGCATTTCATTTCACTCGCGTCTACAGCCACTCGTATTCCCGGTGGAAATTCTCGATACCCGTCAAGTACAGTCGCTGGCCTTGGTGTTTTTGCAAACGTTGCACATCTGTCCGATCCAGGCTTACGTCCCTGGTACCGAACCTGACCGAAGAGCAACCTCGCAAAATATTTTCATACTCGTCGATGGACAAGCGGTGTCGCTGATCCAGTTGTTGCTCGATACCGAACTGTCGAATACGTTGCTGGCTCCCCCGGTTGGCGACACCACTGAAGAACTCCGAGCAACACCCGGAGCCATATGAGAAACAGCCGACCCGCCGCGGCTCATCGAAATTAGCCTGATCGATAGTACTGGCCAGGGACAAGGCCGTGGTCGCGCCCATGATATTGCCCACCCGCTGACAATAGTTCATGCCGGGCATCACCCGCCGCTGGAAATCCGCATCGATCTCTTGCGGCTTGGCGCGGTAAAGGCTGCGCAGCATCTTGCGATGCGCCCCCTTCACCATACCGCCAAACGGCGTGTGGAACGCCAGGAAGTCAAAGCTGTCCCGGTAATCGATACCCTCGACCCTTTTTTGGTATTCGAAAAAGGAGTTCTCACAGCAATCCAGGTAGGAAAGCAGGGATAGATCGGCGTCACCCGCCCCCCCATCAGGCAAGGGCCGACACGTGTCATTGACCTCATAGCCGTAAAAGCCATTGGCTCCCACATCCATTCTGAACGTGAAGGGGTTCTCCCCAATCAGCATGGCGACCGCCCCTGCGCCGCTGCTCGGTTCGATAAAGGCCCAGTCCTGGGTAGCGGCATCGGTGTCTTCATCGATCGGAAAGTGGGACACATCCACGGCCACAACCAACACCTTGGCCCCTGGCGAGGCCCGCGACAGGACCGTGTTTACCGCCATCTGCAGACCAGCGGTTCCCGAATAACAGGCCTGCTTCAACTCGAACAGCCGGCAGTTTCGATTCAGCCCCAGCAAGTCATGGATATAGGTACTGGCCGCCTTACCGAAATCAAACGACGACTCGGTACAGGTAATCAACATCTCGATGCGGTCCTTTTCCGCATCGCTGATGATATCGAGGATGGGACGCGCCGCATTGACGCCGAAACTGACCACATCCTCGTGCGGCAAGGCGACCGACTTCTCCCGCATCAACAAGTTCTCGAACCGGGCAGTATCCAACTGACGGTGTTCGGCAAGGGTTTTCACATCTAGACAGACCGTGCCGCCATATACATTCATCAATTCAATCCCAACCGGGATCATGGTCAACACCTCGTTGTCGGATCAAGCTCGCTTGCGGGAATAATTGTTACAGCCATCTTATCGGTATTTGTGGTGTGCGCCGAGCACCATCCCGAACAGAGAACCTGCCAGCCAAGCGATTCTTGCGTTCGACTAGTAAACCAGTTTGCACACCTAGACGAGTCCGGCAACCTGACTGCCCTGGCTGCGCCATCATCGAGCAGCCGAGAAGACCAACCGGCCATCGATCACTCTCGGCATGGACGGAACTCCATCGGGTGGATCGAGCAGTCGGCCCGAAAACTGCAACGTGAGCTATGGCAGCGACGCGCCGAGCTCTGGCCAGACGGCGTGCCGAGCGATCCGGCAAAACTGCTCGACCCCGAAGTTGCTTTCCGCCTGATTGGTTTCCACTACGAACTCGCCGAAACCCTCGGCCAGTTTTCGAACGAGAACGGCACCTTCGAGGTCGCGGGCATCATCGACCGCCCGTCGAGGCGCGTCCAGAACTCCCGGCAACTTCCCTTGGAGACACGCGCCTTCACGGCCGCGCACGAGCTAGGCCATGCTTTGCTGCACGAAGGCATACGTATGCATCGTGACCGTCCGCTAGATGGATCACAACAGGAGCGCTCGCGGCGCGACCGCGTCGAGTTTGAAGCCGACAAGTTCGCTAGCTTTTTTCTGATGCCGGAGAAGCTACTCCGTGCGCGTTTTCATCAACTGTTCCTGTGTGGCAGTTTGGTCATCGACGACGCTACCGCGCTTTCCACCGTGGAATAAGCAGGCTCGCCAAAAACAGTTTGATCCAGATTTCCGAAGATACCCGCCAGGCCATCATCACGTGGCTGCGCGAACAAATCGGTCGCTTCGCCCCGTGACTTCAACTGTTGCTTCAGATCGGCCAGCGCTGCCATGGCGTCACTTGGTGCTCGCAGTGTCCCGCCTTTTTGACCCGCTGGCTCATCGAGCAGGCCCTCGTCATAACGTTGCAGCCACAGAAAAGTCTGTGTAAAGCGGGAGACGATATTCACTAGGCCCCGCCCGGTATCGCCACTCAATCCTGGGCTTTGTGCAGCTTTCTGAATCAACGCCAGCGCCTGTTCGAGTTCGGCGGCGTTTTTGTCGAAGCGAGACTGGTTCAGAGTGTAGCCCTGTACCAAGTGTTCTTTCACGCGCCGGGTTGCCCAACGCCTAAATCGGACCCCCTGCGGCGATTTGATGCGGTAACCCACAGAAATTACGACATCCAAATTGTAAATGGTCACCGGACGGTCAGAATTTGCAATATGCATTTTTTGCATATTGCTCTTTTCGCTCACTCTTCGTCATCCAGCGCATTGCGAATGTGCCGGGATATCACCGATTGATCGCGCCCGAACAGGTCAACCATTTGTGCCTGCGACAGCCACACGGTATCGCCATCCAGCCTGACCTCGATCCGGGTCTCACCGTCGTCGGTCTGATAAATCTCGATTTGTTTGTCGGTTTTCAAATGTCCTCCGCCACACCCGACATCAGCTCATGCATAGCCTAAATCGGCCAGATGCAGCCCTCCACTCCTTTGGCGTGGCAGGGCCGATCTGCCAGCCAGACTCCGGTACGGTACGGCGCAAGATCCATGACCGAAGCATTCTCATACCAAAGCTTGTGCTCCAGATCCTGCTTCAACTTGGTTCAGCGTGCCCTGCACCGAGCGGTCGCAATCAGTGTCGCACACCAATGGTCCCAACACGGCTTTGGCACGATTCAGAATCGCTTCGTCAGCTCCAGTCTTAGGCAGGGTATTTATGAAGCCGTCTTTAAACCAACGATCCAAGTTACCGAAATCGACTTTCTTTAGCGCTGGGACGAACACTGGGAAACGGGTGGTGTCTTGTACAAACAGCACACACTGGCGACGTTGCAACAGGATCAGGTTGGCATGCCAGCCGCCGAGCAGACTCTCCTCTTCGTCGCTGGCAGCGTATCGGTTGGAAAGTGTGCCTCCGAGCCGGCCGTCATCGCGCAACGGCAGCTGGCGAATAGTTGCTTCGTGCAATGCACAAGGATCACTCAACCGTCGCGGCAACTGGCAACTATTCTTAGTTTGGCCATGTCCGTTGTGGGCGAACCCCCGACGGGCGCCGATCCCGCGGCCAGACGCTTTTCGGCCTGTGGTGCCAATTCGCCTTGATGGCGTCGCTTACCGGTGTGGCCGGCTGGCTGCTGATGAGCTCGGCGGAAACCCTGGTCGAAAGGACGCCGCTATCCCAGACCCTCATCGGCACACTGCTCACCGCCGTGCTCACGTCGCTGCCTGAACTGGTGACCACGCTCGCCGCGATCCGCTATGGTGCGCTCACTCTGGCGGTGGGGAACATTCTCGGCACGAATTGCTTCAACGCCATAGTCATTGCTGCCGCCGATGTTACCTTCCGGGGTGGATCCATCTACCACGCCGTCACGAACCAGCAGCTCGTCTGGACCGTGATCGCCATTCTGCTTACCGGCATGCTGCTGCTGGGCTTGCTGCGGCGGGAGCGCTACGGCATAGCGCGGATGGGATTAGAGAGCTTCCTCGTGCTCGTGGTCTACGTGGGGGCGGCGATGAGCGTGGTGCTGTTGTAGCCCACTCTTACCGATGACCGCAATGACAGGGTATGCAATTGGAATCTCCGACTGATAGCACGATCAGAGATACCAGAGGTTGATCGAAGCGATCGGCGCGTCACGGGCGACTGACCGCGATGGCGTCTGAAACGCAGCGATTCAGAAGTATCCTCTGTGAAACGGAACATGGGGAGGATAGCAAGCCGGCATTGGAACGGGCAGTGGCGCTGGCCGAGAACAATCAGGCTGTTCTGGCGGTCGCTGATGTAATCCCACGCTTTTCCATCGGTGCCGGCATGCCTCGGATCGACGGGCAGGACTTAATGCGCATCAAAATCTACCCGCCGCGGCGGGCTATGATGAAGTCAGGATACAGACTTGAAGAGGTAAGTAACCATGTTCGATTCTCTCAGTCACTGGCTCGATTCCCTGCGGCAGCAAAGCCACCTGTTCGAGCATCCCGACGACGCGGTGCTGCATGCGGCACTGGCCTCGGTTTTGTATCATATCGTGAGCGCCGACGGGCACGTCGATGCGGCCGAGAAACGCGGCTTCGACCGGATCATGGGTGAAGAATTCGAGCTGAGCGCAGAGCAGATCGATCACCTCTACCAGGCTGCCAGGGTATCGAACTCCGATCTGCATGGCGATTTGCATACCATCCACTTTCACCTCAAGCAAAATCCTGCGGTGCGCATGAGGTTCATGCAAAAGCTGCTACAGATGATCAACATGCGTGGCACCGAGGAAAACGAGCTCGAGGTGTTTTACGAGGCCCTGCACGAAATCTTTCCAGAGGTAAAAGAATTACGCGGCGACGCGGATCTGTAGATCGGCAACTGACGGCCCAGCAGCACCTGCCTCAAAATCAGTTGAACGGTTCGCACAGCAGATAACGGCCGTCTTCGAACCCGGCGAAATACTGTTGCAGCAGGGGTGTTCGGTCGGTTCGATGCTGTCGTCCAGTTCGAGGTTACGTGTAGTTCATAACCCCAGCAAAAAAGAAGAAGCCCAACCGGAGTATGGCTTGGGATGTCTCTTCGAGACACGATGTGCCCACGAATCTGAGTCTCGTGGGTTTCCCCTCCCTTCCCACAGCCCCCACGGGGAAGCACCCAGCAAGGCCGTCGTCTTTCAGCTCCGGGCACTGTGGTTTGCGCATCCAAATGCGTGAGTACCTTCTCGATCACGTCGGTATCCTCCCTGCGTATGAGGATCGTGACTACCCAGTTGCACGCTGGACCCTCTATTGACCTCGAAACCCTAAGCAATCCCAAGGCCGGACTCGACGAATGCACCTTTGTCAGCAACCGTGATGGCCGTGATGCCAGTCACAGCGGCGCTTCACGTAGCTTCTGTAGGGCCACTGGTGTCCGCGTCACTAGAGCGCGTGGCAGTCGCAAGGCCTCGTCATGACTCGGGTGTCTTCTGCTCATAGCGCCTTTCAAACAGATCCGCAAGGTTGAGCGGGAACGGGAACACCAAAGTCGAACTCGGGGTATTGCCCACCTCGGTGAGTGTCTGGAGATAACGCAACTGTATGCTGGCCGGGTTTTCCGTCAGTACATCTGCGGCAGCGAGTAGCTTCTCGGACGCCTGCATTTCGCCCTCTGCGTGGATGACCTTGGCACGCCGTTCGCGTTCGGCCTCGGCCTGCTTGGCAATTGCCCGAATCATCGATTCGTCCAAATCGACATGCTTGATCTCGACGTTCGATACCTTGATCCCCCAGGCGTCGGTCTGTTTGTCCAGGATCTCCTGGATATCCCTGTTGAGCTGCTCACGTCCGGTCAACATCTCATCCAGTTCATGGGCGCCGAGCACCGAGCGCAGCGTTGTCTGCGCCAGTTGACTGGTCGCGGCATGAAAGTCCTCGACCTGGATGATCGCCCGTTCCGGATCGACCACGCGGAAATACACTACTGCATTGACCTTGACCGACACGTTGTCACGCGAGATCACATCCTGCGTCGGCACATCCATGACGACGGTGCGCAGATCGACACGCACCATCTGCTGTACGACCGGGATGATAATGATCAATCCAGGGCCTTTGACCCGTTGAAAACGACCGAGGAAGAAGACCACAGCACGCTCGTATTCGCGCAGTACTTTCAGCGACGCCGCTAGCAGGGAAAAAACGAAAAACACCACCACGAAGGGAACAGTCAGGGCGGAATCAAACATGGCGGACCTCCTCAATTTGCAGTGTCAGCCCATCGATGCCGATGACACGCACCGGCTGGCCGTTCTTTATCGGACGGTCGCATGTCGCGATCCAGCTTTCGCTATGGATGCGAATACGCCCCCGGCCGTCAAAGTCTTCCAAGGACTCGCCAACGGCACCGATCAGTTCTTCGGCACCACTGACCACGGGACTTCGGCGAGTCTTGACCGCATATCCGATGACGCCGATGAACAGCCCGGCACTCAGGACCGCGAAGGTCGCGATGACCGGCAGGGCGACTTCGATCTGCCCGGCATCGTCGCGAAACAACATGATCGAGCCGGCAACGAATGCGATCGCACCGCCGATGCCCAGTACGCCGAAGCTCGGTAAGAAGGCCTCGAGGACCATGAAGCCAATACCGAGCGCCAGCAGCGCCAGGCCGGCGAAATTCACCGGCAGGGCCTGGAAGGCATACAACGCGATAACCAACGCGATGGCGCCAGTGACCCCGGGAATCAGCGCGCCGGGGTTGGCCAGTTCGTAGATCAGGCCGTAGATACCGACCAGGAACAGCACATAGGCGATGTTGGGGTTGGTGATGACGGCCAACAGCTGGGTGCGCCAATTGGGTTTCAGTTCCACGCTGCTCAGGCCAGTGGAGTCGAGCGTCACCTGATCGCCGAACATGCGGATAGTTCGGCCGTCGATTTGTTTCAACAGATCGGGCAGATCAGCGGCGACCAGGTCAATCACGCCTTGTTCCAGCGCCTCGGCCGCGACGAGATTGTCGGCCGTGCGCACCGCGCTGTCGGCCCAGTCTGTGTTGCGTCCCCGCAGGTTCGCCAGGCCGCGTAGGTAGGCTGCCGCATCGTTGACGAGCTTGCGTTCCATCGCGCTTGTCGGGACAGGGTCGCTGTCCGAGGTGTCGTCAGCCGGCGCTTGATCTGTTTCCTCGCCTGCCGATGGCTCGCCGGTGGCCGGCTCAGGCCTGTCATCGGGCAGGCTGGGTAGCCCGCTGATTCGCACCGGCGTCGCCGAGCCCAGGGTGGTCGCAGGGGCCATCGCGGCGACGTGGCAGGCCTGCAGGATATAGGTCCCGGCGCTGGCGGCGCGGGCACCGCTGGGTGTCACATAACCAACCACCGGTATACGCGAGGCCAGGATTTCCTTGACGATATCGCGCATTGCGGCATCCAATCCGCCGGGGGTGTCGAGACGCAAGACGATCACTGCCGCGTCCTCTTCACGGGCGCGGGCGAAACCGGTGTGCACGTAATCCGACGTGGCCGGACCGATCGTTCCACTGATGTCCAGCACCAAAGCTTGGCTGGATGCGCCAGCGGCCGTGGCGACCGCTACCAGGCAAAGCATGCACAGACTGCCGACAAAAGAGCGAAGGCACATCTTCTATTGCCTCCTGCATTAGGCAGCGCGGCTCCGCGCGGCCACTGCATTAGACATAGAACCGTCCTCTGCGTTCACATCACGTCTGCCATCGGGCAGGTGAAGTTAGCCGTGATCGTTGTTTTTCAGGCCTAGCCTGGACAGGTTTCAACAGTTCTTCTCAGGCCGTAACGGGATTACATCCGATAACGCGTTGCAAAAGGCGAATCATTGCTCATCCCTGACCTGGCAATGCGAAAGTGATTCAGTGAGAACTTGTTTCGTGGGAACATGACCGCACAGCCAACGGGAAAGCGCTGGTGAGACATGGCCTGCATATCATTTTGATTTATCGCTGCGAAAAACCGTTTGAGTGTTTCTATTTCGGTGTTCAAGGGCCTCACTCCGTTTTCGAGTGCGCATTCAAGTTCGAAGTCTGCATGGCGTGAACGTGCCATTCGTGAGTAGATGGTCGCACGAGAGAGTGATAATTCGAAAAAGCATCCGACCGCAGTATCGCGGTCCTGGCCGATCTAAGCCGCCAACTGTAGTAGTCACGTCCCGCCAGTGCCTTGTTGAACGTCCGCTTTGGGGCTGACTTGCGAATCACATCGGACACTGTCCGTCAGATCGGATCCGATCCCCTCCTGGTGTTAACACCTCCTGGTGTACTAGTGTGATTACCGAGGGAAACTGACGGATCAATTACCGAGCGACTTTGTCGTTGCAGGGTATCAACGGGCATTTGCGATGGCAACGCGAGGAG
>JANQRK010000097.1 GCA_028284585.1 Chromatiales bacterium | reverse complement strand
CTACCGTCCCGGCGGTGTCGACCTGGACATCTTCGGTGGTTCTGGCGTCACGGACTATGACTCCGAGTACACCAAGAACTACGAACTCTCTTACAAGGGAGTATTCAACGCTGATACGCTGGCGGTGAATGCCAACCTTTTCTTCATAGACTGGGAGGATATGCAGACCTCTGGTTCGGAGAACATTCGCAGCGGCACCTTCAATGCCGGCAAGTCATCGGTGTACGGTGGCGAGTTCGAGGTCAGCTGGGCGCCTATGCGCAACCTTGATACCTACCTTGCGCTGGGCTATGCGAAGACGCGATTCGATGAATTTCTGATCGGTGGTGGCGCCCAGGACTTTGCGGGCAACGAATTCGCCAATGCGCCGCGCTTAACGGCGGCGATCGGGGGATACTACAAGGTAGGGCGTTTAACCTATGGCGCCGAAGTCAGTTATCGGGATAGCTATTACGATTCGATCAGCAATGATTTCGAAGTAGACTCACTTACTCTGGTCAATCTGTCGTTGGCTTATCAATGGAAGGACCTGACAGCCAAGGCCTTCGCCAACAACGTCTTCGATCGTGTCGTTCAATCCCGCAGCGCCACACAGGTCGAGGGCGAGACGCTCGGGCTGCTGACGGATCCGCGGGTCGTCGGCGTGCAGGTCGAATATCGTTTTTGATCGATATGCGATGCTGACTGATCAATCCGTTGGACCGGTAAGCGAGAGGAAGTCGGTCATCCTAGAAAAGTGCCCAGCCGGAGGCTGCAAGCATTTCATGCGGGTGAAATGCTAATCCTGTGAGTGGACATCTTCGATAAAAGCTCGGGGGCAAATGCTGCGCAAAAGGCCAGGATGACTACTCAGCGTCATGGCGACCACGACGGCGGCCATCGCTAGGATCATCACCCAGACCAATACCGCCATCGAGGGGTGATCGGCTTCAAAACAACACACCGCCGATAGCAACAAAAGGCATGCCCCTGAGGCGCGCAAGTGGCCTTCACGCGGATTGAGGTCTTGCTGGGGACAAACTTGTTGCCAATGGGTTCGTAAAGAGAGTGCCAGCCAGCCCATGCCGAGTACCGCAAATAGGACCGCGGCGGTCAACCAGAGTGATTCATTCATGGAGCGCTAGCGCACGGTTTACGGCATTCTTTTCGTAAGTGGTCGGTCGCATAAGCTTCCGCCCGACCCAAAACGCAATCAGCGCACACCCGAGTAGGCTCAGATCGACGCCTGCCACCGCCCAGTAGGTATCGGTGAACACCGTCTTGATCAGGTGGTCGCCCGTGGTGACCCAGTTCAGCAGCACCGCGGCGATCGCCAGCACGCCTAGCGCCCAGCATTGTTCGCACCAGGCCGGGTTGAGACGCCCCTGTGCGACCGGTGCGCTGCGCCAGAAGGCGTGGGCCATGGTCAAGGCCCAGACCGCCCAGAAGACCCATTTTTCCCAGTCGCCCTTGCCGGGCAGATCTATTGGTAGCAAGCGGTTTGCCACCAGCATACCAACGGCCGCGATGACCATACCGGTCACTGTGGTGACCGCCAGTGCATCGACCACCCGGCTGCCTTGGCCTCCCATCTTGGCGTGCTGCCGCTTGCGTTTTTCGACAAAGAAGACAAAGCCGGTGGCAATGCATACCGCACCGAGCAGGCCGCCCAGTACGTACAGCCAACGCAACAGCCAATGTTCGAAGTGCTGCAGATGCAGTCCGGTGAGGAACTCATTGATCTCCGAGACGGCCGCGCGCGGCGGATCTTCGTACTGCACCTCGCCAGTACTCGCCTTGAAGTGAATGCCCTCACCGACCAGTGACACACGGTCGCTGCCCGCTCTGTAGATGCTCACAAAGCTGTTGGCGTCGCCCACATGGGTGACCGTGAGAAAACCCACTTCACCAGCCATGTCGCGTGCTGCCCAACGGCGCTTGGCCTCGCGCACCATGGCATCCACTGAGGCCATGGGTACGGCCACTCCTGCGCGTTCATACGGCAGGCCAGCGCGCTGTGCCTCGAGCACCGCGTGCTGATCGTGCAGCGGCTTGAGCAGTGTGTGCGAGAGCGGAAAGTAAAAAAAGCTTGCGAAGATCACCAGCCCGGTAAACGAAAAGAAAAAGTGGAAAGGCAAAGCGACCACCCCCGTCATATTGTGCAAATCCAGCGCGCTGCGTTGAGTTTGCTTCCAGGGGCGGAAGGTGAAGAACTCGCGGAAGATCTTGCGATGTATGATCACGCCGGTGACCAAGGCTGCCAGCATGCTAAAGGCCGCCAGTCCCACGATCCAATAGCCGAGGTCCTTCCACTCCCATTGCAGTTTGTAGTGCAGCGGGTAGAACCAGTCGCTGCCGATCTTGAGTGCATCATCGCGCAAGACGGTGCCGCTGCGCGGATCGATGGTGACACGGCCGTGGATGTGGTTCTCGAGGGTGGGATCTTTGGGATGCGGTACCCGGAAGCCACCGCCGGCGGCCAATACCGGATCGCGGTGCGTGGTGTAGGCCCAGTACTCGTCTACCGGTAGTTCAAGGCGTGGGGTCATCGGGCCTTTGCCGGCATCGTGCAGCTTGGGCATATTTGCTGCGTACTCTTGCTCGTCTGGCGAAAGCTGTTGCTCGAGAACCGGTAGCAGCAGGCGATCGAAAGACGGCATGGGCTGCGGCTCGAAACGTGTTTCGGGGATTGCCCAGCGGTCGATCTCGCGATCGAACACCGACAGCGCTCCGAAGAAGAAACACACCATCAATACGAACCCCAGCACTAGACCGAACCAGGTATGTACCCAGGTCATCGCGATCCGGAAGCCATTGAACATCGGCGAGCTCCTAGTGCAGTAGCAGGTGTTGCATTACCCAGGCCATAACGGTCATCAGTACGGCACCACCACCCAGCACCTTCCAAACGCGATCGATCCGGACGGCTGCGAAGGCCCAGAGGAACACTATCAAAAAGATCAAAAAGGCCAGCAGCAGCATGGCCACCTCGGCTTCTGCATAGCCCATACCCAGCGCCACCAGACACGTGGTGCCAAGCGCCGTGAAGCCCCAGGTGAAGGCGTAGCCACCCAACAGCGCGGCAGCAACGCGGCGCACGATGCCATCCTTTTCCAGGCACTCGCAGAAGAGCACTGGGCGTATGGCGCTGTTGTTCTTGTCGGCTTGAGCTTGTTCCATGGCTAATCCCAAAAAAGGCGGGCAGCAGCGTCAGGGTACTGCTGCCCGTCAAGGCCGGGAGTCGTTTCATAGCAATGGGATTTGCCTAAGAGCATGCAGCGTTACCTAAAAGCGCACGGCATAGGCAACGGACACGCGCCGTCCAGGCCCCTGGACATTCGAAAACTGGAAGTTGTATGCCTGATTGATGACCGGCAGGTAGTCGTTGTTGAATAGATTGGTCACGCCGAGAGTCAACTCCCCTGGGCCGACCTCGTGGCGCGATAGCAGATCGACGAGAAAGTAGTCATCGATATCGTTCCCGCCACCGAATGCCGTAGAGTCGTTCGACTGGGTTCCAGAATAGAAAATTTGCGCACGCAGGTCCCACTTATCAGAAGGTGAATAGGTACCATACGCGGTGACCTTCGTCGGCGGGATGCGGGTGGTCGGCAAATCTTCATCGAGATCGCCGTCGTCATCTAGATCGACCCGCCCTTTGATGATCGATACGCTGCCACCAAGGCCGACATTTTTCAGCGGCTGAACATCAACGGAGGCCTCGAATCCCCAGATCTCCTCTGGCTGGGTGATGATGTTCAAGTCATCATCAAAGGAGGTCCCATTGTTGGATTTCGAAAAGAACAAGGCCGCCTCCGCGCTCCAACGATCAAAAGACGCCCGAATACCGGCTTCGTAGTTGTCCGTCTCCACGAACTCGAGCTCCACATCATCGGTTGTAGCAAAGGCCCCATCAGTGATGACCCTGAGGATATCGCCGGGCGAAAATGATTGTGAGAACCCCCCAAAAAGCGTCAACTCATCGGTTAGGAACAGGCTGGCCGACGCATTGAATAGCGTTTCGTCCCCCGAGATCTCACCACTAGGCTCAACACCGGTGACATCGATCGATACATCTTCATGGCGGATGCCGCCGGTCAGGATGCCGAATTCACCGAGCTGGATCTCGAGTTGGGCGAACCCCGCGATCGCGTCCTGTTGGCCGCGCGCATCTTCGCTACCGGATACCTCGAACTGCCGGGTGTCATCGTTCAGGTAGTCGACCCCCCAGGTAACGTCGATCGGGCCGGCATTGGCGCCCACAGGGGTATTGACGGTGAGTCTCGAGCCGAACTTCTCCGATTCGATTTGGGTCTGCGGGAAGCCGGGAAACAGGGTAAAGATGGTGTTGATTTGCTGGTAGTAGCCCTGGAGCTCGAGCGAACTGCCTAGGATGTCGTCGTTGCTGTAAATCAGGTTGCCATTGACCGTTTTGTTTCCTGGATTCTTGTCTTGATCATTGCCGCGCAGCGGGGTTTCTGGCCTAAAAGGTGGCAAGAAGAGTTCGCCGGTATCGGTCGAAAGCCGTCTCCCGAAGTCGGGATCCTGTTTCAAACTGAAGACATTGAAGCTGCCTTGCACCCGCTGAGAGCTATCAATTTGGTGGCCGAGCTTGGCCAGAACATTGTATTCGTCAGATTCGTCGAGTCCGCCCTGCGCACCCACCGGATCAGTCAGCCGGCGGTTGCCATCGGCGTCAAAGGTGTTACCTCGTCGTACGAAGGTGCCGCTGAGCAGATAGTCAAGTTCACCGGACCGACCCGAGGCCTGGAGGTGGCCGTTGGTCCTAAACGAGTCGTCGACATGCTCGGTGGAAAAACTAGTCCCTGCGCGCGCAACCACATCGAACGCGCCGTCCTCAGGCCGCTTGGTGATGAGGTTGATCACACCACCGTCAGCGCCAAAGCCGTAGATTGCAGTGCCGCCTCTGACCACTTCGATTTGCTCGACGGCGTCGATATCGATGGACTGCAGCGACCGCTGGCCATTGCGCAGGGTGGTGTCTTGGGGCACCCCATCGATCAGCGTCAAGAAATTTCGTCCCCGAAGTTGTTGACCAAAGTTCGTTAGCGCCTGGGTCGACGGGCTAAAGCCCGGTACCGTCTGTGAAATAACAGAACCCACGGAGCGATCGAACGCCTTTTGCACCTCCAACTCCTCAGAGGTGACCACGGTGACAGAGCGGGTCACGTCAGAAACAGGTGTTGCGACCCGGGTGGCCGACTGGATCATGATTTCATTCAGCTCGACTATGCCAGGTTCGGTTTCCGATTCCGCGAAGGCCGGCAGTGCGACAGCCAGCAGTAGTCCCCCAGCCCTTGTTGATTGTTTGCTCACAGTGCTTTCTCCCCTGCCCCTCGACGACACCGACAAAACGCTGGCAAAAGGCTAGACAAACGCGAGTTTAAACGATTACGATTCGTATTACCAAGCCTTTGGTTTGGCGAGCACTGGCGTGGAGAAGTGGCAAAGGCGATAGCGGCGGGTAACAGGGCCAACGCCAACGGTGAAGATAACGCGACACGACAACACTATCAGGCGGCTTGTCGTCGCGCCGAGCAACTGCTGCCGCTTTGGTTTGATACCGAAGCCGCCACTGTAGCCCTGGTGGTGAGCTACCAGAATCTCGCCTTCGGATTCAACTGACTTACCACTTCGGTAGCGCTAGTGCTACTCCTAAGGACTTGACAAAAATCGTGCGAAAATCCACCCCGGTAGTATTGCCATTTCTATCCTTATTAATCGTTTTGAGCCTCACCGATATAGCGGCGGGTGAGCCTCAATCGGCGGAAAACGCCGTTGCCCTTCCCGCCATTACCATAGAAGTGAGCGCCGATGCTGGGGCTGAAGGTTTGAGCCCGGCCTACGCCGGTGGCCAAACGGCTACCGGTGTGCGGATCGGGGTGCTGGGCACGCTGGACTATATGGACGTGCCGTTCGGATTTAACGCCTATACCGAGGAACTGATTCGCGACCAGCAGGCGGCCAGCGTCGGCGAAGTCCTTCTGAACGATCCGGCAGTCCGCGTGGCACGTGGTTTCGGCAACTTTCAGCAGCTCTATAAAATACGCGGCTTGCCTATTTTCTCAGATGACATGTCTTACAACGGCTTGTACGGGTTGCTACCTCGTCAGTACCTTGCCGCCGAATTAATCGAACGTGTCGAAGTGCTACGCGGCGCCAACGCCTTTTTGAATGGCGCAGCGCCCGGTGGCAGCGGACTTGGTGGCGCCGTCAACATTGTCCCTAAGCGCGCGCCCAGCGAACCGCTGACCAGACTTAGGGCTGGCGCAGAAACTGGCGTACAGGGAAAATTCGCGGTTGACGTCGCACGGCGCTTGGATGATGACCGGTTTGGGCTACGTCTTAATCTCGCTCGTCGCCAGGGTGATACCGCCGTTGATGGCGCGTCTTCCGAGTTGAGTTTGGCGTTGCTCGGCGCCGATTATAACGGCGAAGGTCTGCGTTTTTCCGCTGACCTGGGTTACCAAGACTACCAACTCGACGCAACCCAACCGAGCGTTACTATCGGCGCCGGGCTGGACATTCCCGACGCGCCACGGGCGGATCGAAGCGTGGCTCAGCCGTGGACCTTCTCCAACGAGCGTGACCTGTTCGCCAGTGTCCGTGCCGAGTACGACTTTACCGACACGGTAACGGGCTGGGCCGCGCTCGGCACACGCCAGGGCGACGAAAGCGGCTCGTTCGCCAACCCGACCGTGATCGATACCGCGGGCAACACGACCGCTACCCACTTCGCGAACAATCGGGAAGACTCGATCCTGACGGGAGAGCTCGGCCTGCGTGCTGCCTTTGCAACCGGGGCGCTGCTGCACCGCGTATCGTTGTCGGCAATAGGATTCAATTCAGAAGAGAAAAACGCGTTTGGCTTTTCCAGTTTTGGTGGCGTCGTGAGCAATCTTTACGACCCGGTCGATGTGCCGGAACCTGCGCCTGATTTTTTCCTCGGCGGCGAGCTCGACTCGCCTCGACTGATTGCAGAGATTGACACCTCGAGCCTAGCGATCGCCGACGAGGTAAGCATATTGCAAGATCGTCTGCGATTGACGCTGGGCGGACGCTATCAGCAGATCGAACAGGAAAGTTTCGACTTCAATACCGGTGAGTCGCTGAGCCATTATGACGAGAGTGAGTTTACTCCGGTAGCCGGCCTGGTGCTGCAGGTCACGCCGAAGATGTCGCTCTACGCCAACTACATCGAGGGGCTGAGTCGTGGAGAGATTGCCCCTTCTCAGGTTAACGGGCAACCGGTTGCCAACGCCGGCGAGTCGCTCCAACCGTTCGTAACGGAACAGGTGGAGGCAGGCCTCAAATATGATTTCGGAAACTTCGGTGGGTTCCTGGGTGTTTACCAGAGCAAGAAACCATTGGCTGGTATCGATGGTGACAGGTTTCGAATCGTCAGCGAGCAGCGTAGTCGGGGTCTGGAACTATCGTTGTTCGGCGAGCCCATTGCGGGCCTGACTGTGCTCGGCGGCGTTAGCCTTCTCGATAGCGACGTGGACGGCGCAGAAGCGATCGGCGCCCCAGACCTGCAGGCAAATCTAACCGTCGGCTGGGACGTGCCGCAGATGCCTGGGTTGGCGCTGGAAGGGCGGAGCATCTATACAAGCTCGCAGTTCGCCGACAACGACAATACTCAGAAAGTGCCATCATGGAATCGATTCGATCTGGGCGTGAAATATTCTCTGCCGTTGGGTCGCGACCGCTTTCTAGATGTCAGCGCGCGAGTCGAAAATGTCGCCGACCGGGACTACTGGGCTTCGTCGGGTGGCTTCCCTGGGCAGGGCTACTTGACAGTGGGCGAACCGCGTAAATTCTTGTTGGCGGCGGCGCTAGACTTCTAGCCAACAGGGCGTTGCGCAGAGTATCGGTCCCATAGACGAGCCTGCTTAATACAGCCGTGATTAGGACCGCTCCCTTGGGCCGATCTGCGCAGCATTGAATCTGTTGCGCTGCCGACCGGTTGCCGCTGATCTCTCCATCACGAAATAAGTTCCTCATTGAGGCAAAGCGGCGACGCCTCCACCACCACCTTTGCCTGACCTGGCAGTTTGTGGATATAATGAGAACGATTATCAATCGTTATTAGGTAGCTCATCGCCATGTCATCTGCGAGTAGTGCCGTCTGCGATCAGACGGAGGCGCTTTATCTGTTGCACCGCACCTGGTTGGTGCGCTGGCTGCGGCGACGTCTCGGGTGCAGCGAAACGTCGGCCGATCTCGCCCAGGACACTTTCGTCCGCCTGCTGCGCAAGCCCACAGCAGCGCCTGTGCGCAAGCCGCGCGCCTACCTCAGGACCATCGCCCACGGCCTAGCGGTCAATCACCTGCGCCGGCGCGATGTCGAACAGGCCTATTTGGCGGCCCTGGCAGCACGTCCGGAGCAGCTAGCGCCATCGCCTGAGGAGAGCGAACTGGCGATCGAGGCGTTGACGAAGCTGGTCGGCGCGCTTGAGGGGCTGCCGCAGCGTGCCTGCGAAGTGTTCCTGTTGTCGCAGATGGAGGGTCTGGCCTATCGCCAGATCGCCGAGTGCCTAGGAATCACGGTCAACGTAGTGCAGAAGGACATGATCAAGGCTATGAAATGTTGCTATGGAGCGATCTATGACTAATGGCTCGAGTGTCTCACCCCGGCGTCAACGGACTAATTTGGTCAGCGAAGCACCGATCGAGGATACGCCTGCAGGCGAGCCCCGTATCGACCCAGCGATTCTGGATCAGGCAGTGACTTGGTTTGCCACGCTGGCGTCAGGACAGGCCACGGCCTCCCAGGAAGCCGCATTCATTCGTTGGCGGGCAACGCATCCGGATCACGACCGGGCCTGGCAGCGCCTGAGCGGCGTACAGCAAGCCCTGATACGCGGCGCGGGCGCCACCGGCTCGGATGTCGCACGCCAAGTCGTGCTGTCGGCCGGCAGTCGGCGCGCCGCACGGCGTCGCGCTCTAAAGATACTCGGTGGCATGGCGGTGCTGGGTGGGTCCGGGTTGGTTGCCTCACGGCAACCACAGTGGCAAGGTTTGATGGCGCAGTACCGCACCGGCACGGGCGAACGCCGCGAGCTGGTACTGCCGGACGGCACCCGCCTGTTTCTCAATACTGCGACTGCACTGAGCATCGCACTCGAAGGCCAACGGCGCATCATCGAGCTTCACGACGGCGAGGTCCGAGTGACCACCGCATCCGACCCACAACGGCATTCGCTAAGCGTAGTCACGGCCGATGGCCACGCGCAACCAGTGGGTACCAAATTCACTGTCCGCCGTTATCATGACGACCAAGGCACCCAGGTCCGGGTCATCGCCGGCATGGTCATGCTTCAACCGAGTGCAACGGAGGTGGCTGCCCGTGCGGTCCCAGCTGGTCGTCAGGCCGTCTTCACACGGAACGCCGTGGGCCGATCGGAGGCACTCGATGTCGCCGCCTTGACCTGGGTCGACGGCATGCTGAGCGCGGAGCGCATGCCGCTGAGCGACTTTCTCGATACGCTGGCCCGCCACCGGGCCGGTCGGTTGCGCTACGATCCAGCGGTCGCCGACTTGCGAATCACCGGTGCCTTTCCGCTCGATGACACCGATCGCGTGCTCGATGCCGTTGCCCGTACTCTGCCGGTCGAGGTCCATCGGCGCACGCGCTACTGGGTCTCGGTCAGCCTCCACTAGCCCGGACGACCGTAGCGAAGTAACCCTGCGGCCTTCACCGGGCCCAGGACCGCCCCACTAGTTTTTCTCAACCATCGAATGCCGCTTGCGTGGCAGTTTTTGCGATCTCATTTGGCATACCCCTCAGGCGCGGAGGCGCGAGACCCGTCGTCACCGCACTCGACCGTCCTAACTCAGGCAGGGGGGAGACCATCGTGGTTGTTTTAGAAAAAGACCGCACCGCGGCCAAGCCGGTGCAAGTTTCGTCGCGTGGACTGAGTCTGCTGTGCAACTTGGTGATCTGCATAACTGTGTGCATCGGTGGCGTGCCGTCCGCGACCCAGGCCCGGGAGGCCACGTCTGCCACGACGTCACAAAAGAGATTGCGTTTCGACATACCAGCCGGCACGCTCGATAGCGCGCTGAGCCGTTTCGGGCAACAGTCCGGCTTGTTGATCAGCGTGGACTCGGCCCTCACCAGCGGTCTGACGAGCAATGAGTTACAAGGAGAATATACAGCACGCCAGGCCCTGCAGCGGTTGCTTGTCGGTAGCGGGCTGGACTATCGGTTTATTGATGACCGCACTGTGACCTTAATGGCTGCACGTCAGGAGGGACCGCCGCTGGCGTTGTCTCCGATCCTCGTGGTGACCGGCACCAAACAAGGGCTTTCTGTGCAGGATACCCAGACCTCCGTCGAATTATTCGACGAAGAGCGCATTGAACGCGATGTCCTTTTTAGTCTGGATGATGTCCTGCAACGTACCCCAAATGTTTCCATGCAGAATGTTCAAACGGGTTATTCGATTCGCGGCATCGGACAGGACGGCGTAGGCTTCGCCGGCACCGGTCGGACGTCAACGGTTTACGTCGACGGCGTGCCGCTCTCCTTCGACTCAGAGCAGGGCCAACAAAGCCTGTGGGATGTACAACAGGTGGAGATCTTGCGCGGTCCACAGTCCACTGTGCAGGGCCGCAATGCGCTGGCCGGTGCTGTAGTGATCAAAACCAACGACCCCACTTATCAGTGGGAATCGCGTGCCCGACTGCTGGCGGGTACGCAGGATACCAGGCGCGCATCTGGCGTCGTTTCCGGCCCGATCGTGGCAGATCAAGTCGCGTTTCGGCTGGCCTATGACTACCAAACCTATGATGGCGATGTCGCCGAGGCGACCACCGGTATTCGCCAGGAGTTCCAGGATTCCCGTACGCTGCGTGGCAAACTGCTGATCGAACCCGATGCTTTCCCGGATTTAAGTGTGAAGTTGACCCTCGAGCATGTCGACACGGATTTCGGTGAGTTCAACACTATCTTCGCGCCGGTCTCCTTTACCGATCCCAGCTTCTCGGATTTCGATCCCTTTGGTGGCAATACTCATACCCGGGTGCGCTTGGAAGAACCCGAGACCGACAAAGTCGTTGCCGACATCGCGTACGATTTGAACGATCATTGGCAACTGATTTCCGTGAGCACGTATGAAGACCACGACCGTGCCCGTGTGTTTGGTATTCCAGCCGGTGGCGATGTCCGGTTGGATTCCAGCCCGGCAGAGACCGAAACCCTGTCCACGGAGCTTCGATTGGCGTTCGATTATGATCGTCTGTCCGGTTGGGTTGGTGGCTATTACTACGATAGCGAAAGATCCGAGACATCCAACTTCACCGCGGCACCCGATGATTTTGGCTTTCCCTCAGTTCCAGCGGGTGCAACGGTCACGCTTACCAGCGAGCGCACGACCGAGACGGAAAACTACGCGGTATTCGGCGATCTCACCTATGAGCTAAACGATAGCTGGGCCTTGACCGCCGGGGCACGCTACGACGAGGAGAAGTTCAGTGATTCAGGCAACCAGGGCTCGGTGAGCGCCGACCCGGCGAACTGTACGATACCTTCATTCGGTGATTCGCCTTGTACGATCTTGTTCGGTGCCAATAATCAACCGGGTCAGCCGGCTGACTTCAGCGCGTTCTTGCCACGCGTCGGGATCATCCACAATTTCGACGGTAGGCGCTCTTTGTCGTTTGGCGTGCAACGTGGCTACCGTGCCGGTGGATCCGTCGTCCGTTTGGTACCGGATTTGGGTATCAGCGAGTTGGTGTCGTTCGATCCGGAATATGTCACAAACTACGAGTTGGCATTCCGCTCGCAGTGGTTGGGCGACCGCCTCACATTCAATGCCAATGCGTTTTATACGAAGTGGACTGATC
Organism: Chromatiales bacterium; assembly: GCA_028284585.1. Lineage (GTDB taxonomy): Bacteria > Pseudomonadota > Gammaproteobacteria > Chromatiales > Chromatiaceae > Thiosocius. The sequence goes on along the minus strand of JANQRK010000097.1, from coordinate 35,020 downwards.
AGCAGGTAACGGTCTCCGGCCCCTCTGGCCTGCCGCTTGACTCAGTGGTGGTCAACGCGGGTGAGTCCAAGCTCTATGGCCTGGAACTGAGTTCCAGCTTCCAAGCCAGTTCGAGCCTGGACTTGTTTGCCTCGCTCGGCCTGCTGCGCACTGAGTTCACCGATTTTCCCTTTGCCCAGATGACCGGGGAATTCGAGAATCTTGCCGGCAACGAGTTCCCCACCGCACCACAAACCACTGCCGCAGCGGGCATCAACTATGATCACCCATCCGGCGCTTACACCAGTTGGAATGTCAGCTACCGATCTTCCCAGTTTTCCGATGTCACCAACCTCAAGGTCAATAAGGTCAGCAGTTATACACTGGTAAATGCGCGTGTCGGTTATCGTAGCTCGGGTCTCGACATCTATGCCTACGCTAACAATTTATTCGACAAACGCGTTGCCACCTCCAAGACATTCGCCACGGTCAATACAGGCACCGGAGAAGTCACACCGAACGGCAACGCGCGCTTCCAGGTCAATGAGCCACGCCAACTCGGCATCGCGATGGAGTATCGGTTCTAGTGGCGGGTTCGTGGCGAGGTTGAGATCCTCTACGAGCATTAGGGGTATCTCGAAAAATGCCATCCATGGCATTTCTCTCTACGGAAAGGCCAAAACGTGGTTTTCGCCATTCCTTCATTTTCATCACTTGCCGTGATCGAAAATGGCAGCACATCCCTGTGCCGCTCAGGCACCTCGATTTTTCGAGGCGCCCCAATGTTTGACCAATCAGTTGACCTGAGCGAGGTACTTGTCGAGACGGCCTTTCTCCACGACTATCTTGGTGGATAGTTCTTGCGCGGCCTGCTTGGCGGCATCCAGATTGGTAGCCTGGCCAACCTGGATCACGCCGACCATGCCCATGCCCATGTGGGGCACGCAGCTATAGAGATAGACACCCTCGGTATCGAGAGTGACCGAGACCGGCTTGTTGATCTCGCCCGACCAAGTCGATCCTCCCTCGGGCACTGTCACGGAGGCGCTATTGTGTCCCGGTTCCGCCGGCACAAAGTTCACAGTGTCGCCCTTGGAGACCTTGAGGTAACCGGGTTCGAAGGCCATGATTCCGTCCGGGCCGGAGTTCAGCATCTTGACTTCGTGGTCGGCGGCTTTGACCAGGCCGCCGGCGAGTACGCAAAGGGCAGCGGTCAAGGTTGTGGTGATTTTCATAGTGTCATTCTCCTCAATGGTTTAATTTGTCCCGACTGGTGCTTAGCGGACATAGCGTGGCCTCACAGTGCTGGAAGCTGCTCTGCGTGTGATGACAGCGGTATGACAGTCAGCACCGGCGTGGAGGTCGACTATTAAGCCTCGCCATATCGCGGGTCTTGGTTTTGGCCTCGATCATTCATGAGCGACACGCAACCCCTGCGACCCTGGCAATAACCAGAGGTAGTCGTGTGTCGGCGTCCCGGAAGCGTTCGTAGCCGCATCAAAGTCGGCGGCATCGACGAACGCAACACTGGCGATGCTCGCGTCCGGTTCGCGGAACCGTAGATAACAGGGAACGCCGTAGTCCAGGCGGGCGTGTTCACGACCGGTGATCAGCACCGCACCATCACCCGAGTTTTGCGCCAACATGGTCTCCGCCATGCTGGCATCGCGTAGTCGCTGCGCCTTGAGCATTCCACTTAATACTTGAGGCGGTAAGCCGCCGCCGTGTGCCGCCAACAGCTTCTCTCTAAGCGTCGATTCTAGGGACGCCGGAAGCGGTTGCAGCAGGCCGTAGCGCTGCAGCCAACGCTGGTCGAGCTGTTCCCAACCGCCGCCGAAGGCCAGCGCTCGGAGCTCTGAGCGTGACAGGTTACCGGCTGCAATCGGCAGACCGGCGGTCAGTGCGGTCGCGACGATCGGTCGGTACAAGCGCCAGTCAGGCCAACCTGAGGTGTCCCAGCCTACCGCTGCCGCGATCGAATCCGGATCGCGCGACTGCCGTATCGCAGTCGCGATCAGACCGGCGTCGCGACGATTGAACATCTCGAAAACTGCCGTCGGCTTGCGCCCATGGCGCACGATCTCGCCGAGCAGGCGGCGCTGCAGCTCATGGTGCGTAGGGTCGCCGTGAAGCTCGCCCAATAGCACATAGTCGGCTTCGCGCAGCGCACGATAGAACTCGGGCAACGTGATACGCGATTGTGCGCGGGTTGCATAGACTTGGGCGTTTTCCAAGCTGAAGGTAGTCGTCGGGGTAACTGCCCTGCGGGGCTCACTACAACCGGACAGCAAGATGCCCCAACCGACAACCACCATGATCCCAACAAGCAACCGCCAGCCCGCTGCAGGATGCGATGGGCGGCGGTGCGCGAGAGAGACTGCACCCGTGACGGCGTGGCAGGTTGATGGGGCCGCCAGTCGACCCACCTGGCGGCTCTCGGTCAAGGTTCGGCCGACCAGGCCCGATCGGACTGCGACACTAGCTACGTTGTCAATTTCGGTCGCGCCTGCGGGTCTCGGTGCAATTACGCAGTTTAGGAGACGCCTTAGACAGTGACTCGGCATGACTCTCCTCCCTAACGGTAAGCCGGAACCGACGCGAGATACCGTTGTTGACCCTGAACTGCTGTCAGCGAGACCGCCTTTATTGCTGGAAGTCGCTGAGCGAGTTCATGCTTCGGCATCGAACATCGAAGCGGATGACAAGCCCCCATGAAATTCCCAGGGCTAAGGGTGCGATTGCGTCGACACGTCGATTCATTAAGAATATTGCAAATCATAATAATTCGCAATAAAATTATCGAATGCTCCCGCAGATAGCTGAAACAGGCCTGACCGCCGGTGCTTTTTATTGCGCTGAGCTTGGCCGAGGTCGCTGTGCAAAAAGACTAACGAACAGCCTTGCAGGACTCGTGACCCAAAGGATCTCGACACGGCGCAGGTCGCGGACTCGGGACAATCGCGCCTCGCAATCCAGAATCAGGCGGTTCAATGCACTACTAGGCGAGCTGCCCGTTGAGCGGATCACGCATTGTCACCCATGGCTGGCAGAGGGTGCCTAGATCAAATCACCTGATCTGGGCAGACAAGCCCATTATGTGCTGAATCAATTCTTTACGGGTTGCAGTGGGATCGTTCAGCTAAGGGTGGAGCACGCTACCAAAAAATAATACGCAACGGAGCTCAATTCATGTTTTCTGTCCCCTTCCAATTCGCTTCCCGGCCTTGCGCCCGTCTCCCCGTGCTGGGTCTGTGCATCGGCATGGCCCTTTCTGTCGTCGGCCCAAGCTTGGCGCAGCAGACCGGCAACTCGGCTCACAAAAATGTGGCCTCACAGCGAACCTCACCCATCGACCTGCCGGCAGGAGATCTAGCGGACTCTCTCAATGCGTTGGCCCGCCAGATGGGGCTGATGCTATCGGTGGACGCTCGTCTCGTCGCTGGCAAATCCGCCCCTGCGGTTGCCGGCGACCTGAGCCCACGCGAGGCCCTGGATCGGCTGCTGGCCGGCAGTGGCCTGACCTATAGCCTGGCCGACGCGGTTGTCACGCTAAGGCAATCTGGGCCCGCTCAACTGGGGCCGATCGAGGTACTGGGTGAGTACCGCAACAATGCGTCGTCGATCTTGCGTAATGGTCTGGAGCCGGAAGAGATGCCGCGCTCGGTACAGGTCATCCCCAAGGACTTGATCGAGGAGGTCAAGCCGGAGGCCTTGGAAGGCGTGTTGGCCTTGACCTCGAATGCGGCCTTCTTGGGCGACAACGACGGGCGGGAAAATACGTTCACGCTACGCGGCTTTCAAGAAACCCCTGTCCTGCGCGATGGCTTTCGGGTCGAGACCTTCGGGGGCGTCGCCGACCCAGAACTTTACAACCTCGATAGTGTGGAGGTGCTCAAGGGGCCGGATTCCATCCTCTTCGGCGAGGCCAACCCGGGCGGCCTGATCAATATGCGGGCCAAGCGTCCGCTCAAGCACGATCATGGGGAAGTGGTGCTCGATTACGGTACCGATGGAATGGTCAGCCCCAAAGTCGATGTGGGCGGCGCCCTCGGCAATGGACACAAGGCACGCTATCGTATCGTCGGCCTGTACAAACGGGATCAAGCCTGGCGCGACTATGACGATCCGAACAAGCGGACTTTCTTTGCGCCCTCGCTGGAGTGGGCGATTACCGAAGACACGGCAGTCACACTGATTGGTGAATACACCGACGACGATTACCAGGCCGATTTCGGCACCGCGATCGATTTAGATGGCGATCTCACGGCGCCGATCGAGCAGGTAAGTAACCACCCCCAGGACCGCATTGAGCGCCATCAATACACCTTCGGCGCCGACTTGGTGCATTCGCTCTCGGACGACTGGCATGTCAATGCTCGGGTTAGACGATTCGATGGCGGCTACGAATACAGTGCACTCTGGTTGCCTTTTGAGTTGGATCTCGCGACCAACAGCTATCTCCGAGTCGCGGCCCAGCAGGAACAGCGCAATAAGGAAACCGCCCTCCAGATCAGTATCGCCGGTGATACCGAAATCGCTGGCCTAACCAACCACCTGGTCGTGGGCGGGGATTACCGGCAATCGGAGACAGAAAACAGCACACGTTTTGATCCAAGCATGGCCTCGTTCTTGGATTGGGATAATCCTGATTACTCGCAACTACCGCCCCCTGCATCGGCCATACCCTCCGCCGAGGGCTTCTATTCCAGCGACGACATCGATCGCCTGGGCTTGTTTGCGCAGAATCACACCAATTTGACCGACAAGCTAACGGTCAGTGTCGGCTTTCGCCACGACAAGATCGACAGAACACCGCGACCCGGAAGCGCCAGCACGGCCCAGGATCTCAGCGCAAACAGCGCGCAGGCCGGTGTCGCTTACGAGTTGTCTGACAGCCTGTCGGTCTTTGCCAGCTATTCGGAATCGTTCAATCCGAGCTTTGATCTGGACAAGAACAACAATGTGCTCGATCCGGAAGAAGGCGAAGGTTACGAGGTGGGTATCAAGGGCTTTGGTATCGCAGACCGGGTGACCTTCACCGCGGCCTACTTCGATATCACCAAGGAGAACGTCGCCGTTACCGACCCGAGCACGGCCCCGACCGATCCTAATCCCTTCGGCTCGATCGCCGCCGCGAAGCAGACCAGTCGCGGGTTTGAGCTGGATGTCGAGGCCAACCTGACGCCTGGTTGGAAGCTCTATGGGGCCCTGGGTTACGCCGATACCAATGACAGCGGTGAGCGCATCGTAGGTGCGCCGAAGTACACCGGATCGCTGTGGACCAGCTATCGATTCAACACGGCCAATCTGAGAGGGCTTACGGTGGGTGGTGGTGTGCAGTACGTCGGGAATCGCCTGGCGATCGCCGACCCCAACTTTGACGGCAATAATTCGGACCGGGTGTTTGTCGACGGATACACACTTGTCAATCTCTTTGCACGGTATCAGGTGGACGACTGGACTATGCAGTTGAACCTGAACAACGTTACCGACGAACGCTATGTGCACGCGGCCTGGAATGGCCTGAGCCGTAGCGTGCATGCCGGGGCGCCGTTCGAAGCGATCGCCTCGGTCCGTTACCGATTCAAGTGACATCGGGGCCGTTCTCAGCCCTCAGCCTTGACCTTTCATTCGTGCCGAAATCAAACAAAAATCAATGGAGCGCCCTACCATGCTCATCGTCCGACCTACGTTTCCTGTCTTATTAAGTACTGCCCTGCTGGGCGGCACATCCCTCACCCATGCGGAGCCGGTGCAGCTCGACACCCTGGTCATTTACGGCTCGAAGGTCAGCAAGTCGATCGCCGATACCACCGCCAGCGTCGCCATCGTGGGTGAAGAAGACATTGAGTTTCAACAACTCAAGCAATTTCGTGATGCGTTCCGGACCATGGGCAACGTAATGGACGCCGACTGGGTCGATGCCGGCTTCGTGATCCGAGGTGTCAACTCCGAAGGGCTTACACCGGGTGGCGCACCCCTTGCGAGCTTCTATATCGATGGCATTGAACAGACCGTCAATGGCACCCGGCGGGGGGCGCGTGGGTTATGGGATGTCGAACAAGTCGAAGTCTACCGTGGCCCCCAATCGACACTGACTGGGCGCGCCGCACTGGCGGGCGCCATCTACGTTAAGACCAAAGATCCGGTGTTCGAGAATGAGGGCGCTGTGATGGCTGGCTTGGGTGATGACGACTACCGCGAAGGTGCCGTCATGCTCAATGTACCAGTGGCCGAGAACCAACTGGCGGTGCGTCTCGCGGCCGAATACCGTAGACGTGATACCGATCTCAATTACCCGACCTATGAAGCGTTCGACAATTTCGAAGACTTTGCCCGTAACGAGTACTATCAGATCAGGGCGAAGGCACTCTACCTCCCCGATACGATACCGGATACCAGCTTCGCCCTGACCCTTTCCACGGCCTATGACTCACCGACGATCGACGATATCGCCGGGCCAGCATTGGGTTTCGATTTTGATGAGCGCCGCGGCGATTTCAACCTACCGGTGTTCACCGAGCAGCGCGAGACACGCAATCACAACGCTGGTCTGGAGATCGTGCATGACATCAACCCCGATCTCGCTCTGACCTCGTTGACCAGTTATTCCGACTCGGACCTGTCGCGTGATTCGGTCAATGCCGGTACCGCGGGAGAGAGCAATGTGTTGTTTGGTGACCAAGACCAGGAACTGATCACCCAGGAGGTCCGCCTGAACTACGGGAACGGTCAGCACACCGGTGTGCTCGGCCTCTATCTCGCTCAGGAAGAGGCCGATGCGGATTTTGTGCGCCCCGATTTCTTTGGCCGCAGAGATACGAGTAAACAATCGACCGAGGCCCAGAACATCGCGCTGTTTGGCGAGGTCGTCTATGCGTTCAGTCCAAGCTGGAAGGCGGTGGTCGGTGCGCGCGCCGACTACAGCGAATCCGAGTTCACTAGCTCATTCGAACAAGTCAGCGGCGGCAGTGCGACCGTCACCCGTTTCAAGCGCGACGTGGACGAATTCGCCTTTTTGCCAAAGCTCGGATTGATCAAGCAGATTGCGCCTACACAGTCGGTCGACTTTACCGTTCAACGCGGATTCCGGGCTGGGGGGGCGGGGCTGCAGCGTTCGACCGGTGAGACCTTTGAGTTTGATCCAGAATTCACTACCAACTACGAAATCGGCTATCGTGGTGAATTCCTCGACGGCCGACTCAGCGCCCGCGCCAATCTGTTCTACAGCGACTGGGAAGACCAGCAGGTCGAGCAACTCGAAGTCCCTGGGGACTTCACCTCGAGCCGCACGGTGAACGCCGCCGAATCGGAGAGCAAGGGCTTCGAGATCGAGCTGGACTTCCGAGCCACTTCGCAGCTGACGACCTATGCCTCCATCGGCTATGTCGATACCGAGTTCAAGGACTTCGACTCCGCATCCCTCGGCGACTTGTCCGGCAGCGAGTTCCCCGAGGCACCTAGCTGGAATATCGGCTTGGGCGCGCGCTACGAGATCGGTAATGGCCTGTTCATCGGCGCCGATCTCGAATACACCGATGACCACCTGGCCCGGTTCGGCTTGGAGCCCCAGGAGTCGGTGGACAGCCGCAGCTTGGTCAATCTACAAGCAGGCTATCGCGGCCCCAAGTACGAGGTCGTCGGTTATGTCGAGAACCTGTTGGATGAGGACTACTTCGTCTACAGCGACAATGACATCGCGGCTACCTTGGGTAAACGACGCGCCGTCGGCATCACCGGGAAGCTGTTGTTCTGATGGTAAAGGCGGGTTGAGAAGCTCCGAACTTTGCCGTTTATACAATGGACAATACGCGACCCGGTGCGGCGGCACGCCGTAGTCCAAACAGCGGCTTGCCTTGATAGCTCTGACCGGCCGTATCCAGTCCGAGATCGACCTTTGCATAGCCGTCGATCTCAAATTCGATTGACTCCCTCGCCGAAGGCGCAATTGCGATCACCGGGCGCACAATCGTCGACGATGATTTCTTCGAATGGTAGAGAATCATCGGTGATCGGTACTCCACGCGAAAATTGGCGAGCGGCACTGTCTCGATACCTGGCTAAGAGAAGCCCAGGCCACAGTTGGCAAACACCGCGCTATCAGACATGCCTTGCTGGCGGAACTCTAGGCGGTGAGACGGAGTCCATCGCAGTAATGGCCGTGCGACGCTACGGAGAGAACTAATGCCGACCAGTCCAGCCGAACGGATTTTGCACAACAACGCCGGTCAATTTCGTAGCGGTTTATTCGCGGTATCTTTGGCGACCCTCATGCTTGCTGGCTGTGGTGGTCCAACCTTGTACCAGCCCGCGGATCCGGATTTCGGTTATCGGGAACAGCAGATTGAACAGGATCGCTATCGGGTCACCTTTGCCGGCAACTCTCTCACCGATCGAGACACGGTAGAGAACTACCTGCTCTATCGGGCCGCGGAGCTGACGCTGGAGCACGGCTTTGATTATTTCGTTGTATTCGATCGGGATCTCGAGGCCAAGACGCGTTACGTGTACTCGTTCTCAGCGTTTCCCGGATACGGCCACTATCGGTTATACGGCTTCCGTCGTCACTTTGGTTATGGCGTGCCCGCCGACGGTCAGGCCTGGCCGCGAACCCGATACGAGGCGGTAGCCAATATCGTCTTGTTTCCCGGTAAACCTGCCGTTGAGGACGTCAAGGCTTTTAGTGCAAGCGAGGTCCTTCGTTATCTCGATAGCCAAGTGATACGTTCGAAGGAGACCACAGCGGCAGCGGGAACCGAGTAGGCCCCGCCTAGAATTGGAGTTTGGCGCTTAGGGAAGCTGAGTAAGTCCTTCCTGGACTTGTCAGAGCGTGCGTCGGTGCGAATGTGATTTGCACCCAGCTTCAGAATCAACCGCTTACCGCGGTCAAATTTGGCGACACATTTCTGTGTCGCAGGAACCTGTGATTTTTTTTAAGGTTCCTTAGCGTCTGGCTGCACGGTGATAGGACATTGGGTGGCCCAGAACCCTTTATTGATGCTTGTTGCGCTTTGCCGGTGGGTGTGAAGGCAACTGCATCGAATTGGCTGGGTTCCGCTTGGGCAGGGCCCAAACCAGGTCGAACGAATGCACCCTCTGTCTCATCAAGGATGCCGTTTAGAGTTCCTTTCGGTAGCTGAGGGTCAGCGTGCGGCCGCGGCCCGCAAAGAATGCGTCGTCGCGCTGCCGTGCCTGTGCCTGTGAGAAGTAGGTGATGTATTGCTTATCGAGCAGGTTATCTACACCGAGGCTGAAATCGCCATACCGGGTGCGTGATACGAATGACATATCGACCGTGGTGTAGCCGTTGAACTCGAACTCCGCCTCCCCCGGGATATCGCTGCGGAAGTTGCGATCGCGGAGATGGGCGATCTGAATGCGTCCACGATTGCCGCTGTTGAAATCCATTTCGGCATACAGGTTGAGGCGGTCCGGGGCGATGTTCAGGCCATCAAAGTCGCTGTCCACACTGCCGTTGCCGTCCGAGTCAAAGCGGCCTTCGATGCTGCTGTAGTTGGCGCCAACCAACAGGCTATCCGTCACATTGAAATCTCCCGTAACTTCCCATCCCTCGATTTCGGTTTTTTCGCGACGAACCTCGAAGACGTCGTTGGCATTCAGATCCAAACGCGAACCCAGGTCGCTGTCCGAGCGGTACCAGGCGATATGCAGGCTGCCGCGGTCGAAGTTGAAGTTCAGGCCCACCTCGGTGTTGTCAGTCACCACCGGTTGCAGATCGATCAGGGAGTCGACATTCAAGCCGGGCGTATCGATCGCCCGCAGCACGCGGCCGACGTCCGGCATGGTGAAGCCTTCGGAGAAGGAGCCGTAGATGGTCAGGTTGTCGGTCAAGTCGAACGATAGGCCCAGGTTGGTCAGGGACTCGCTGAAATCTGGGTTGCCGCCGCCGACCGGTGTGCTGTTGGCGGCGGCGATGGTGACATAGTCATCGACTTCCAACTCGGCCTGCTCATAGCGAACACCGACCGTAGCACGCAGGCGCGGGGTGAAGTCGTAATCCAGTTGCACAAAGGGGGCGCTACTCTTTAGCGTGGTCTCCGGTACCCATTCCCGGCCGCTGCGTGCCAGCACTTGGGCGGTGGCATCGCGTTGGTGATCGAAGCCCAGACTCGGCGTCAGGCCTTTAATGCCGGCTATATTGCGCCAGGTCTGGGTCAGCTTGACGCCTTTCTTCTCCGATTCAATGCTGGATTGGTCGAGGAACGGCGGACCATTCGGTGTCAAGCGAAAAAAGTCGCCGAAGGTGCCGCCTTCGAACAGGGCCTGATAGTCCTGGTAGTAGAGCTGCGCATTGAACGAGCCGCCCAGCAGGGCCGCATTGTTGTAGTCCAGCGTCACTGTGGTGACATCGTTTTTGGCTGGGTCGCCGACGTCGACCGGTGCGCCACGCTCAGATGTTGTGGGGATACCGGCGTCGGGGTCGCCGTCGACGCTGCGGAAGTCGTGATTCCGCTCCAGCTCAAAGTCGTTCACCATCAGTTGCACACGCTGATCGGGGCTCAGTTGATATCCTGCCTTGAAGAACAGGTCGCGCGATTCGGAATCCATGATGTCGCCCTGTGTCGGATACAAACCGACGAAGTCGCCATCACCATCGTAGAACATGCCGGTTTGCTTGTAGGCGACCCCGGTGGTCACGTCATAGTTGTCGGTGCCGATGCCGCCCAACCAAGAGCCCTTGTAGGTGAAGCCATCGCTGTCGAAGTTGTCACCGATGCTGGTGGTAAGTTTTACGTCGTTCTCCCAGCTACCGGTCTTGCGCGCCGTTTTGGTACGCAGGCCGACGATGCCGCCGGTGGCACCGATTCCCTGGATGGCGTTGGCACCGTGGATGACTTCGATGCGCTCGATGAAGTCGATGTCGATGGTATGGCCATCACGGCTGCCATCACGTAGGGCGTTGTGTTGCGGTACACCATCGATCAGATAGAGGGGGTTGCGACCACGAAAGGTCTCGGCACGACCGGTTAGTTTTTGCAGGCTGGGGCCGAAGCCCGGTACGGTGTTTTCGAGCACGCTGGCCAGGTCGTCGGCGACTAGGGTTTGCTGTTCGATCTGCTCTTCGTCCAGGAGGGTGAAGGTGCCGGGGATGGCATTGACCGGCTTGGCGAAGCGCGCTGTTTCCACAGAGATGGTTTGCAGCTCGATGGCGTCTTGTGCCCAGGCACCGCAGGGCAGAACAGCACCGACGACAGCCAGAGGTAAAACAATGTTTGGAAACTTGGCTTGAGCAGACATGCTGTTAATCTCTAAATAAAGATACGAAAGATTAATATAATACTAATCATTACTAATTATATTAAAGACAGACCTAATTCAACGCAATGCAATGCACCCGTCTTGTTTTTTCCGCGGACCAGCCAGCTCCCGGCGCGAGCCGTCCAACGGAGATGTTGACTGGATACCCGACCTAGGGGCGCGGCACGATCACGCTCAACAGCAGGTAGACGCCAAGCAGGTACCGTCTACAGCGGCTGCACTAATCAGATGAATACTCGCCGGCCCCGCTGACCACCAGGCGTCGACCCGGCAATAGCGGGTGCGGTGCAATGTGCAGGGGTACTCCAAAGGTTGCCTCGAGCAGCGCGGCTTGTAGGACCTGGTCGCAGCTACCCTGGGCGACGACCTGGCCAGCGTGCAACAGCACCAGACGATCGGCGTAACCGCTGGCCAGGTTGAGGTCATGCAGGATCGCGAACACACCCAGTCTGTGGCGCTTGATCATATCGCGCGCGATCGACAACACCTGGTGTTGATGGGCCAGATCCAGTGCCGAGGTCGGCTCGTCGAGCAACAAGAAGCGAGCCCGAGCGTCGGCAGCCCCCCAGATCTGTGCCAGTACGCGTGCCAGTTGCACACGCTGGCGCTCGCCACCGGACAATTGGGTATAGCTGCGTTCGGCCAGGTGATGGACATCAGCCGCCCGCATCGCCGCGCGCACCACGTCCCGCTCGACCGCGCGGCCTTGTCCTCGATACGGCGCCCGTCCCATGCGCACCACCTGGGTCACGCTGAGCGGAAAACTCAGGCTGGCGTGCTGCGGCAGCACCGCGCGCTGTTGTGCCAAGGCCAGGCGCGACCAGTTGCGCAGGCGGCGACCATTCAATACCACCTCGCCGGCGTGCGGTCGCAGGTCGCCGCACAATAACTTCAGCAAGGTCGTCTTTCCGGCCCCGTTGGGCCCCAACACCGTGACCAGCTCACCCGTATGGACCTCGACCGACACCTGATCGAGCAGCGTGCGCCCGCCGACCCGGTAGCTGATGTCCTCGGCCCTTAGGCTCATTAGGGCCTGTCCACACTAAGTGAGACGCAGCGACGGCGGCCGTTTTTTTGGCCAACAAGGCGCTGTGAGCGCGGTGCGCCCACCGCACATGAGCGAGCAGCAACACCGTTGGACGGGGAAACGGCCCCGTCCCTTCGGGTTGCGCCCCTAAACACGCCATGCGGCGTTGCTCGTCGTTCATTTAGACCCACAAAACTCTCTCCTCGCGCCTTGCCTGGCGCGTTTTGGGGCAGCAACGCTGCGTCTCACTTAAGTGTGAACAGGCCCTAGTCCATCCGGTGTCGGCGGCTGGTCAACAACCAAATAAAGAAGGGACCACCAAGCAACGCGGTGATGATGCCGATCGGCAGTTCGGCGGGCACCACCAGGGTGCGCGCCAGCAAGTCGGCCAGCAACAGCAAGCTGGCACCGAGCAATGCCGACCCCGGCAACAGCCAGTGGTGATCGGGGCCGAGGGCCAACCGCAACAGGTGCGGTACCACCAGGCCGACGAACCCAATGATGCCGCTCACCGCGACTGCCGCGCCGACCGCTGCGGCGACCAGCAGCACTAACAGTTGCTTAAGGCGCTGGGTATCGAAACCCAAATGCCCGGCCTCCGCCTCGCCGAGCAACATCGCGTTCAGCGAGTGGGCGAACAAGGGTATGCCAATGATCGCGAGCAACATCAATGGCGCAGCGATCAACAACGTCTGCCAAGTCGCCCCACCCAGGCTGCCCAGGGTCCAGAAGGTCAGGGTGCGCAGCTGCTCATCGTCGGCCAGGTAGGTCAGTAGGCCGGTGCCTGCCATCGCGATGGCCTGGATCGCGATCCCCGCCAGCAGCAAGGTCGCGACATCGGTCCTGCCCTCTGTTGTGGCCAGACGTTTTACCAGCAGGGTCGCCGCCAGGCTGCCGCAAAACGCCGCCAGTGGCACCACGCCGGCGATCACGGTGACTCCGACGACTGCGGCGAGGCTGCTCCCCAGCACGATTGCCGCGACCGCGGCCAGGGCCGCGCCGGCCGATACGCCGATCAATGCCGGATCGGCGAGCGGATTACGAAACAGGCCCTGCATGGCCGCACCCGAGACCGCCAGCGCCGCGCCGACCAATATCGCCATCAGCACGCGCGGTGCACGAATCTGCAACAGCACCGCCGCCTGTCCCTGTGCATAGTCCCAGGGCAGTTGCAGACCCAGCGGCTGCGCCAGGATCGCCAACACCTGGCCGGGTGAGATCGCCACGGCACCGCTGCCGAGTGCGAGGATCGCGGCACCGAACAACCCCAAGGTCAGCGCGCCGATGCCGACCACCCCATGCTGCTGCTCCGCCAATGACCAGGAGCGCGGACGGCGCAGCACCGCTTGGTTCATTCAGCCGCCACATCCGCTAGGGTGATCCGTGATGGATGCAGGCGCGCCGCGAGTTCGCGCAACGCGGCCGGCGTGCGCGGACCAAAACCGAGCAGGAACAGGGCATCCATCGCCTCGATGCGCTGCGCATCCGCGGCTGGGGTCAGGGCCGCACCGGGCAACGCCAGCAGGCCATCGACACCGCCCAGCTCGTCCAAGGTACGCTGTGTGGTCATCAACACTTCCGGCGCGGCGGCGATCATCGCCTCTGGGTTGACCGGTTTGTAGCCACTGTAGTCTGCCAGCGCATTACGTCCCCCGGCCAGTTCGATGGCGGCGTGGGCCGCGGTGTCACGGCCGGCCGCGAGGTTGACACCACGACCGGCACTGAGCAGGAAGGCGACCCGTGGCCGATCGGAGACCTGTGCCACTTGCTGCGCAAGGGCTTCCATCTCGGCACGCAGCCGTGTCGCTAGGCGTTCCCCGTCGGCCGGCTGGCCGACCAGCGCGGCGACCTGCGTTATCTTGTCCAAAAGTCCCTTGGGTGAATCCTCGGTATCGATGATCACCATCGGCACCCCGGCCTCGCGAATCTGCGCCAACACGGCCGGTGGACCGGCGTCGTCGCTGACGAGTACCAAGTCGGGGCGCAGTGAAAGGACCCCCTCGGCAGCCAGGGTGCGCTGATAGCCTACCTGCGGCAGTTGGGTTGCCGCCGGCGGCCAGACGCTCGTGGTGTCGACCCCGATCACTCTATGCCCCTCACCCAGGACATAGACGATCTCGGTCAGGGCACCGCCCACGACGACCAGGCGCGTGGCCGGGGTCGCTGCACTCCTCTGATCGACCGCCCCCTTGGCCGCCATGGAACCAAACAACAAGACCGCCAGAAACAAACTCACGATCGCCGCACTGAGAGTCAGTCTGAGCATATCCGCGTCCTCCGATCAGCTACGTAGTCGGTTAGTCAGCTTGCAAGCTCTTGATCCGATCCGCCGGCCTGCCGGTCGCGTCGGCGATGGCCCTTATCGCGCATATGCCGTATCTCCGACAGGCTCGGGTCATCCATGGCATAGGCGCGCGCGAAGCCGGCCACGTAGACGCCGCGCAACGGCCGCAGACGGAACAGGTGAAAGTCGTCCAGGCCACGCAAGGTTTCGATCACCGAGCCGAAGCGATCGAGCATCGCCTGCAGAGTTTCGTCGAATTCCTGACAACCTCGCGCCACCTCGGCCGCCTCACATTTGAGCGTCAGACGTTTGCGTGCAAACAGGTGGCCGGCACCCGCCTCGTCTTCGATGAACAGTACGCTGGCCCGGCCGTTTGCCATGAGATTGCCGGTATGGGTCGAGAGCTCACTCACATAGATGTAATAGTCACCGTCGCGCTCGAGGTAGGCGGCATAGCTAGCCTCCGGCATACCGTCGCGACCAACGGTCGCCATCAGTAAGGTCGAGAAGCCTTGGCGCAATGTCTCGAACTCATCATGGATCGCTTGTGAATCTTCCAATCGCACATTCATGGTTGCCCTACCCCCGATTGACTGGACTTGGATTGGACTACTTGCTTGCCCGGATCGAGCAACAACTCAACCGTGGGGATCTGCTGCTGCTTGAGAAACGCCAACACCTTGACCATATGCTCCAGCGGTGCGGTGCGCTCGCCGGCGATTGCAATCGCCGTATCCGGCGTCTGCTGGTGCAACACCAGCAGGGCCGCCCGTGCCTGCTCCCAGTCCGGATAGTCCTGGCCATTGACGCGCCAAGCCGGTTGCGCGGCGCGTATCTCGAGCCGGATCAGCTCGTTGTCCGAGACCGGCTGGGCACTGTTCGATGATTCGCGTGGCAACTCGAGCTGCAATGCAATTGGCACGCCGTTCGTGGTTAGCAGAAAGAACACCAGGACCATGAACAGCACGTCGAGCAAGGGGGTCAAATCGACCGCCAATTCCGCAGTGCCCGGATGCAGCGACGGCTGCGCGGGCTGGCCGATCACACCGCACCGCCGGATGCCGTCGTGGGCGCGGTTGCGCCCTGCCCCGTGGGCCGCACGCAGCTAGTACTCGCACCAAACTCGACGCCCTCGATGGCCAGGTGCGCTCGGTTGAGCAGGTGTTGCAATCGACCCATCCGCGCATCACCCCAGAGGCGGAACACATGGGCCGCGGTCAGTGCCGGCACGGCAATGATCAGGCCCACGGCAGTCGTCAGCATGGCCTGTTGCAGACCACCGGCCAATACCGCCGGCTGCACCGGCCCGGTATGGGCGACCAGCGCCGCGAACGACTCGATCATGCCCAGTACCGTGCCGAGCAGGCCAAGCAGTGGACTGACGACGGCGACGATCGTGAGCCACCGCAGATTGCTGATCTGTAGGCAACGCTGTTCGGCCAGCCACAGGTTCAGCACCTCTTCGCGCAGCGCCGCCGGCCGCGGCGCATGCTGCAACAACAGGCGGAAACCCTCCGCCCAAGGATGGCGCCTGCGTGTGAGCTCCGCTTCCAAAGCCACCGGCCCGGCCGATGCGAGGATATCGTTCAATCGCTGTGGTGGCAGCGACAGACGGGTCGTCCGCACATAGAACCACAGGCGCTCGAGCAGCACCGCGACACCCAGCAAGGAACACACAAACAGCGGCCAGGCCACAGAGCCCAGGGTTTCGATCCAAGTGATCACGCCGACTCACCCTGGCATAGGCCCTCGAGCTGGGCACGCCACTTTGGGTCTTCGGCTTGTCCCGGCTTGCGCCGGCCGAATAGCTGGCAGATCAGTCCACCATCGCCGGCGAATACCTCGAGTGAGCTCACCGTCCCGTCGCGGGTCGGCTTGCGTACCACCCAGGCGGAAGCGATTTCGTCCTCGCGCAGGTGCAGACTGAAGGTGTCGTCGAGCACATTGAACCAATGCCCCAGCACCTTGAGTTTGTGCACCGGGCCGGTGTGGATCTGCACCACCCCGGGACTCGCGACGAACAGCATGATGTCTACGCCGGATGCGGCGACCTGCTCGAGCAAGCGACGCGGTGCATACACGCCCACCGGATGTGCCAATCCTTTACCCGCCAAACGCAGGGCCTGCAGGCGGTCGACGCCGAAGCGTTTGAGCAGGTCATTGAAGTCATGCGTATCCTGAAGCGCCTGCCAGTGGGCGAGCAAGCCGGGGGTATCGATCTGCTCGTCGGTCCGCTGTGCCGGCGGTAGGACCGGCTGCGCAGTCCCCTGATCGGGACTGCGGTAACGCGCGACCAACTCAGTGTAAGCGGCCTGTATGCTGTCGCTGGTCAGATAGACTTTGTGGACCGCGGTACCCGAGGCATCGAAGAACTGCAGGCTCTCGCGTACGCCGTGCGATGATGCTTCGCCCACCGCGAATCCGTGGTGCCAACGGCTGAAGAACAGGCGCAGATCGATGTCGCCGAGCAGCGTGCCCATGGCGCCGCTGTGCGACAAGCGCCCATAGCTGCCGGTCTTCTCGTGGACTACATGATCGTTGCGGGTCAACGCCATCACTGGGCCGAGGCGATACAATTCGGCGACCAGATGCCGCCAGTCGGCACTCAAGCGCGTCGCCGTGGTGCCACAACCGGTCGCCACCAGCTCGAGTTCGCTGACGCCGAGCGCACGCGCTTCATCACGGATTCGTACCTTGGGATTGTCGCGGCGAAATGCCTGCCAGCGCGCCGCCAGCGCATTCGACATGTCCCCTGCTGACTCATGGCTCGCTTCAAGGGCGTTCGACATGGCATTTCTCCTCTAGGGTTGCAGTTAGTCGTGTTGCAATTGGAAATTGACCGGCAAATCGACTACCGCCAATACCGCACGACCACCACGCCACGCGGGTTCGAAGCGCCAGTCACGCACCGCGGCAAGCGCGGCCTTGTCGAGCAAGGCGTGCCCCGAGCTGGAATGCACCTCGACGTCGAGCACCTCACCCAGGGTGGAGAGGTGGGCTCGAACCATGACCGTTCCCTCCTGGCCAAAGCGCACCGCGCGGGCCGGGTAGACAGGCGGATTGGGGGGACTCCGATAGACTGGGTTGGAAATCCGTAGCGGCGTTGGCGCGGTGGATAGCTCGCTGTGTGCGACAACTTTTTCTGATATCGGCGCACTGGCAACATCACCCGGCCCGGCTTGCACCGGCTTGGCCGGCGACAATTTGGGCAAACGGGTTGGCGGTCGCGCCACGGCGGATTCCAGCGCCGCGATCTCCGAGGCTTCGGGTGCGGCACGATCGGACGGACTGGGTTGTACCGCGCGCGGTGTCTTTGCTGGCACCGGCTCGGACACGACAGGGTCGGTCGGTTTGTGGACCTGGGCGGGACGATCAATGGACGTAACGGGCACCGACTTGCTCGACGCAGACTGGGGTGCCCCGGCTACCGGTGAGGATGACGGCGTCGGCGGTGCTCCGAAGTCGCCGATGCGCACCATGAGGTGGCCGGGCGGCGACACAGCCACGGGTTCAGGAGCGTCCGGGATCAGCAGCAGCATCCAAAGATGCAATGCGGCAGACATACCCAGTGTGATCGCCAAACAGTGAGGTGGATCGAGTCGCATCCATCCGGTAAGCACAGTCCCTGCCCCGCCCGGTCGGACGGTACCAGTGCTAGTTTCAGGCGCGAACGCAACCTCGGCGTCGCGGTCGGCGACGTTCATCTGGGCACTTGGATATCGATTGCGTGGCAGGGGGCGGCGCCGGTCGCGATCGGCAGGCCAACTGTGCGACACCGTGGCCACTTAAAAGGCCACCGCGACAGTGGCCTTGACGTTGCGGCCCGGGCCGTTCAGCAGCGAGAGATGCGGACGGTAGTCCTCGTCGAACAAATTGTCGACACCAAGGTCGATTCGCAACTTGTCTTTGCCGAAGCGCTGCGGTTTCCAAGTCAAGTAGATGTCATGCAGGTCATAGCTGCCGGTCGGAGCCACATCGTCCGGCACCCGATCTTGTTCATCCACAAAACGCGCCCGCCAACCCAAGGTGACCGGTTCGAGCTTGACGCCAACACCCAGCGTGAGCGCATCGGCCGGGATTCTCGCCAAGTGCTCGCCGGTGTCGCGATCCTCCCCGCGGGTACGCCCATAGCCGGCCTTTGCAAACCAGGTCGGCGCATCGTAGGCAAGCTCTATCTCGAAACCCTCGAGGCGTGCATTGGCGACATTCTCGAACGTACTCACGCCCCCGGGGCCTGGGTTGCCGGGCACCGGGGCGAAGCTAAAGTTGACGACCTGGTCGATGAAGTCATCGATGTCGTTACGAAACACCGCGAACCGGGCGCGGCCCTGGTCGCCTGCCTGAAACAGCCCGGACTTACGGGCACCCAGGGCGAACTCCAGATTGCGAGCCTTTTCCGGTTTGAGGGCCGGATTGGGGACAAACAGATTGGCGCAACCGGGCCCGCAGGTGAAATGCGTGCCGGAGACGAACAACTCATTCACGTTGGGCGCGCGGAAGGCCTCATTGTAGGCGGCGTGCAAGGTCAGCCAATCGGTGAGCGCAAAGCTGGCGGCAAGCTTGGCCGACCACTCCGACTCGTCTTGGTCGGCCGCGCTGTCGCCTTCGGATTCGCTCTCGTAGCTATCCCAACGTAGACCGGGTACCAGCGTCAGGCGCCGCATCAGCCGGATCTCATCATGCAAATACGCCCCGAGTACGCTCTGTTTGGCTGAAGGAAACGAAGGCCGCGGCATGCCGTCACGCGATGCCTCGGCCTCGTCTTCGAAGTAATCCACCCCGGCGGTCAGTACATGGCCAATCGCGTCACTCCCCCACGCGAAGCGGTTGCGCAAATCGACTCCCCAGGTCGTGACCTCGGTGTCGTCCTGGCGGCCATCGACAAGGCGTCGCTCGGAGATATCTGTTTCATTGCGGTAGAGAACGACCGATGGACGCAACAGCGGCGAATCGGCGGGCTCAAAGGTGTAGCGCAGTGACAGATTACGCTGCTCGGTCTCGCGGTCGACCAGGTCATCTGGCGTCGATGCGATCTGCGGATTCGAGGGCACCGCGCCGTCTTCGTCGAACATTTGCGCCGTGGCGGCGACGTTGTGCTCGCTAGTCGGCGACCAGGTGAACTTGAACAAGCCAGACAGCGCGTCAAAGGCGGAACGCTCAAGCGTCGTCCCATCGCCCAAATCGGTATCGTTGGCATCGCGATAGCTGACATCGGCGAGCAGGTCGACGGAATCGCCAATCAGCCCATAGGCGCTCGCACTGCTGCGCCATAGATTGTTCACATCTTGGTAACCGAGCTTGAAGCGGGCACCAAAGGTATCCCCGGGCGACAGCAAATCAGCAGCGTCCACTGTGGTCAGGGCAACCACACCGCCGATCGCACCACTGCCCCACAGTGCCGAGGCCGGCCCGCGCAGCACCTCGACTTGTTTGAGCAGCTCCGGATCGACGAATACGCGACCATTGTGTGCACGCGTGAAGTTCTGGCGGGCGCCATCCAGCAAGAACAGAATCCGTTCGTCGCTAACACCTCGGATCACAATCTCTTGCGCGATCCCGCGCGGCCCCCCGCCGATGTCGACATTGGGGAGGTCCTTCAATAGATCGCTGAGCAGCACGGCCTGGCGTCGCTCGACCTCCTCGCGGC
The DNA here is from genome assembly GCA_028284585.1 of Chromatiales bacterium. Lineage (GTDB taxonomy): Bacteria > Pseudomonadota > Gammaproteobacteria > Chromatiales > Chromatiaceae > Thiosocius. The sequence continues at coordinate 14,803 of JANQRK010000097.1, read as the reverse complement.
CGACCACACTCACCGACTCGGCAACGGTGAACGGGTCGCGGTTTCCTTTGGTGGCTGTCGCCGTTACCCCTTGCAGGCGGCTGTAAACCGCGGCCTGCTCAGCCGTTGTCGCCGTGCCAAACAAACAGCCAACAAGGCAGCAATAGATAGAGCGCGAAGAAAACTTAAAAGTGCGTAACAGCGGTGCTAGTGCCAAACGACGCCCCCTGGTCACAAGTAGCCAATCGATGCTGGCTACCTTTACCCGCGCGGGTCTGGTTGCTGGCGGTGCGGAACGAAATCGCGCCCGAGGCGCGGACTCGATCCGAATGACCTCAAATGATAACGCTTCTTATTACTTTGTCAAGCACGGCCACCTCGTCTTCGGTGAGTAGCTGATGACGAATGGTCCGGCCACGCGATTGATGCGCACCTCCTTGACCATATCGATAGCCTCGAGAATGCGATCCACGGCTTGCATATCTACACACCAAGATCCCTGATTGCGCTTGCGCCGACACGCAGTCGGATGCGCACTGGTATTTGATGCACGATCTTGTGGTGCTGGCGCAGACTCAGAAAGGGTGTCAGGTCGATGTCGGTCATGGAAATGGTCAACTTATCGTTGTTAGCGGCACGACGCCGGATCGCGTCGCTGAGTAGCCGGTCGGACCGCGCGTCGTCTTCGACGTCTTCAGTGTCCCCGAGGGTGCCACGCGCGCTGCCGGCTCACCCGCGCCATTCATACACCTCTGTGGTATTCAGATCGCAGCGGCAACAGCCGCCGCCACAGATTGTCCCGCTCGGCAGTTTGCTGACCTTGCCCTTCGCGACCCATTTATCGAGCATGCCGCGCAGCGCGTCCGGCTCGGTGCCGAAGCGCAGTGCCATATCGGACAGCGCAACGCGCCGATGGGTCCGCAAGTAATCACGAATATCAGAAAGAATCATCTAGCTCTCCCGCTCAATGCCGCAATGGGAGCTGCCGCTCCGATGCCCACTAGGCCCGCTGTGGGTCAGCAGTCTGTATCGGTGTCCTCCTGCCGGTATTGCCGTAGATCCGCATGGCAACGATCGATGCCACAAGAACACCGAGCATGCCGGCAATCCAGGCAGCCGAGGTGCCTGGGTGCTCGGCGAAGGTCGCGGCTTGGTAGTAGACCGTGGCAACGACATAGGCCAGCCCTGTGGTCCAGGCTGCGACGAATAGCGTCCAGCGCTGGGTCGTTTCACGACGCACCGCGGCCATCGCAGCCACGCATGGGACATACAGCAGCACGAAGAGCAGGTAGGCGAAAGCACCGGCGGCACCGTCGAAGCGCTCGTTCATGGCGCCGAACGTACCGACATCGACTTCCTGTTCCTCCGCCGCGACGGTTTGATCCTCGACGTCGCCGATGTTCAGTCCAAGTGGATCAAGCCAGCTGTCCACCGCATCGCTGAGGTTCGCCGGAATCGTCGCCAGGCCTTCGTTGATGGCGCCAAGCATGTCAAACCCCGTTTTGGCGTCCTCGGCCACTGACGTAGGCAGTGCCTCTTCGGTCATGTCGGCACGCCAGCTCATCGGCTTCGGGTTGGTCTGACTGCGCAGCTCGGCCGCGGCGATGTTTTCTTCACCGAGCGTGGTGTACATCGCGTCCAGCGTACCGACCACGGCCTCCTTGGCGAGCAGGCCGGTGAAAATACCCACCGACGCCGGCCAATTCTCCTCGGTGACGCCAAACGGCGCGAACAGCGGCGTGATAGTACGACCGACTTCACTCAGTACCGAATTGTCGCTGTCCTCGTTACCGAAGCTACCATCGGTGCCAACGCTGTTGAGCATGTTCAACACCAATACCATGGGTACGATCACCCGGCCGGCACGGATGATGAAGCCCTTGGTTCGGTCCCAGGTGCGCAACAGCACGCCCTTGATCGTTGGCACATGGTAAGGCGGCAGTTCCATGACGAACGGCGTGACCTCACCTCGCAAGAGCGTGTTTTTCAGGACCAGGCCCGTCAGTACGGCGACAGCAATACCTATTAGATAGAGCAGAAACACGATGTTCTGGCCGTATGCGGCAAAGAACGCTGCGGCGAACAAGGCATACACCGGAAGGCGAGCCCCGCAAGACATAAAGGGTGCCATGGCAATCGTGATCAGGCGGTCGCGCTCGTGCTCCAAAGTGCGTGTGGCCATGACCGCCGGCACGGTACACCCGAAACCGACGATCATCGGCACGAACGACTTGCCGGGCAGGCCGATACTGCGCAGAAAGCGGTCCATAACGAACGCGGCGCGGGCCATGTAGCCTGAGTCCTCCAATACCGACAGAAACAGAAATAGGAAGCCAACGACCGGGATAAAGGTGGCTACGACCTGGACGCCGCCACCTACCCCATTGGCGAGGAGCACGGTCAGCCACTCGGGCGAGCTGATGCCATTGAGCAGCTCGGCGAAGCCGTCGACGAAGATTGCGCCACTGACGATATCGAAGGCATCGATGAAGGCACCGCCGATGTTGATAGTGAACATGAACATCAGGTGCATCGCGAGCAGGAAGATCGGGATGCCCAGTGCACGGTTCAGTACCACTCGGTCAATCGCGTCCGACAGGTTACGCGCCACCTCCCCCTTGCGCGTCATCGCACCGTCGATGATTTGGTTGACGAAACCGTAGCGCGCATCGGCCAGGCTGATGTCAATGTCATCGCCTAGATCGTCCTCGGTAGCCTGCCGCAAGACAGACAAGCTCTCGGCGGGTTCGTTGCCCGCAATCTTGCTGGCCAATGAGTCGCCTTCGAGCAAGCGGATGGCCAACCAACGCGGATCGGCCTTGGCCTGTGCGGCGCTAGCCTCAATTCGGGGCTGCAGCTCGGCAATGGCCTTTTCGATGGACGCTGCGTAGCGGAGTTGCGCTGCGGTTGCCTGCGGGTTTCGGGCAGCATCGAGTATGGCCTGCTTTAGCTCCGGCACGCCTGTGCCGTTGGCGGCGATGACCGGCAACACCGGGCAGCCGAGACGCTGCTGCAGGATTTGTACATCGAGCACTATGTTGCGATCTTCGGCGACGTCGATCATGTTCAGCGCAATCAGCATCGGCACCTGCATCTCCAGCAACTGCGAGGTCAGGTACAGGTTTCGCTCAAGATTTGACGCGTCCACGATATTGACAATCAGGTCAGCTTCGCGCTGTGCGACATAGTCACGCGCGATCTGCTCGTCGACCGAAACGCTGTCATCGGAGGCCTCAAGTGAGTAGGTGCCAGGCAGGTCGACCAGCTCATATCGATTGCCGCTGAAAGTGTAATAGCCGACCTTGCGCTCGACCGTCACACCAGGCCAGTTGCCAACACGCTGCTTGGCACCCGTGAGGGCATTGAACAACGTGGTCTTGCCACAGTTCGGATTGCCGACCACGCCGACAACATAATTGCGGCTCATAGCGGTTGTGGCTCCACCTGCAATGTGGCGGCCTCGTCCTTGCGCAGGCTCAGGCTGAATCCACGAACGTGAATCTCGACTGGGTCGCCCATCGGGGCATGTCGATTAACCCGGAACGCGACTCCGGGTGTCAATCCCATTGACAGCAGCTTGCGACGATAAGCTTTGCTGCCGGCGCCGAAACCGATTACCCGGCCGGTATCGCCCACCGCGAGATCTTTCAGACTCAGTGCCATCTTCGTTACTCCCAAATTCAGATCGGCTTATGCGCTTGCGACGATGATTTTCTGGGCCATTCCGGCGCCGAGCGCGAGACGTGTCTCGCCTCGGATGACTACCAGCGTGTTGCCCTGACGCTGGGCAACCGATAGCTCACTGCCGATGTTCAAACCCAGAGAGGTGAGGCGCATCTCGAGGCCCTTACCACCGCGCAGCAGTCGGATCTTTACGCGCTCCCCCTCTTGCGCCAGGGCAAGCGGATAGGCGGATGCCTGCCTCACTTCATCATTCAGCATGTTAGTTTTCTGGCTTGCGCAGCGACGGAACCTTGGGAAACCGCAGAAAGCGGTGAAAGTGGAAGCGCGCAACCAAGTTGCGGTCGTGATTGAAGCATCTAGCTGGAGCGAACAAGAGGAATACGGTTGCCGCTGCACCAACATGTCAAAACCCTCCCACGATTGCGCGTGTTATGTGTCTGTCGGCTGGCGGGGTAAGCGGTCCCTCTTGAGACCGCTAACTTGGCTGGCGGCGTTTTTACGATTGAGAACGCTTGCTATTCTTCACTAGGCGATAGTGCCGTTGCAATCCAAGAATTATCTTAAGTTGAGTTGCGTCAATTCGAAGTGGGTTCGCAATCTACTGCGATCGGCGACTATAGGGTTGACCAGTCCCGAGAAATCGACCCAGTGCAAGACCACCTTCGCCTTGTGGAATAACGGCATGCGGCAACCGCTGAGCACATGACGCTTAGGTTCGTACGAACAAGCACTTAACGAATAGTCGTTGTGTGCATGATGATAGTATTGGGGGACAGGACCCGGTGCGGATTCGAGCCAGTCCAGCCAGCCGAACAGCCGAACGCTCACTCAATGTTTTTTTGGCGACCTCGAAAAATGCCATCCATGGCATTTTTCTTCACGGAAAGGCCAAAACGCGGTTTTCGCCTTTCCTTCATTTTCAATCCCTTGTCGTGATCGAAAAATGGCAGCACGTCCCTGTGCTGCTCGGGCACCTCAATTTTTAGAGGCGCCCTTTAACATCGGCCGTTCATATCTGTCCAACGAACCTGGTTTTTGCCAGCTTTCTTCGCGCTGTAAAGGGCGCTGTCGGCCAGCGCCAACAGTTGCTCGAGATCGTAGACCCCGGTCGCCACGCCGAGGCTCGCAGTGACTTGGAAACGCTCTCCTTCGTGTTGCACCGGATTGCGGTCCAAGGCCTCGCGGATCTTCTCGGCCACGACCACTGCGTCTTCGAGGTTCGTGTTGGGTAAAAAGATGGCGAACTCCTCACCGCCAATGCGCCCACAGATGTCAGAGGCCCGGGTGTTGAGCGTTATCAGCTGCGAAAACCCACGCAGTGCATTGTCCCCTGCACTGTGTCCGTGCGTGTCGTTGATCTTCTTGAAATCGTCCAAATCAAGGGCAATCACCGACGCGGGAAGTTTGTGACGCTGGCAATAGGTCATCTGGACCTTAGCGAACTCGTTAAAAGCCCCGCGGTTGTTGAGCCCGGTCAGGTAATCCGTGCGTGCCATCAGCTCCGCCTGGTCCTTGGCATGGCTCAGTTGATGACTGAGCAAGAAGCTCTTGTGCAACGCCGTGCTGAGCACCTTCGTGGAGCGAACGCAGGAGATGAGAAATAGTGTGCTCCCTATCGCTGCATAGAAGAGTCCTGCTTCACCGAACAAGAGAAACCAAACAGTTGCAGGAGCCAGTACACTCGCCACCGATACCAGCACAATCGATCGGATGGCGGAGTACACCGAAATGGCGCCACCAGCCATGCCCATAAGAAAAAAGAAGATGATTAGTTGCTCCTCGAGCGGCGCCCAGATGATCAACCACAGCCCCCCCACGCCCCAGACGAGCGCCGACAACAGGAGGGTCAAGAAATAGGGTACCTGCCATGAAAGGATTGCGTCGCCCTCGACCGACCGACGGCGGTAATCCGTAAACAATAGAATCCTGATCAGGGACGCAACGATGACAGCTGCGTACCAGGCCAATAGTTTCTGATGGCCAAGGTCCTGCCATAAAATAATCAGCAGCAGAGTCGCGTTTGCCAGACTGATGAAAACCGCGGGGAAGGACTGCTTGAAAAGAAGGTGGAACTTATCCGCCCGGGTAGTCGACTCGAAATCGACCGTACCGGAGTCCCGGTAGGCCTGCCCCATCGCATTTTGCATGTGTTTTGTATTCCCGTAGCCAGCGGGCCCGGCGAGGTCGGTACCTGGAGCCGCGTCTTTTTCGCCACGATTATCCGCTGGATGCCAGACGATTTCGAGGGTGTGGGAAATGGCCTACTCGCTATGCGAAAGCAGCGGCATAAAAGCCAGTCGTTAGAGTCCCTTACACGCCAGTGCGCCTAGACCGGGAGACTCATTCTCCGGGGATTCTTCGACTTGAAATCTTAGATAGGCGCGATGATTGCCGACCAGATAACAATCCCGCCTTGCGATCAAGAAGTGTCCTGATCCAGTGGCACCGTGCAGCGGACCAGCGTACCACTTCCTTCAGCGCACTGAACCATGCAGGTCCCATTCATGATATCGGCTCGGTACTGCATGATGCGCAGGCCAAGCCCGTTACCACGCTCGTGCTCGGCCGGGATGCCGTCGCCGTCATCGAGCACATCTAACACAATCAAGCCGTCTTTCTCGCGCAGATCGATCTCGATACGTTGGGGGTGGCCATGCGTGAGCGCATTATGCACACCTTCCTGTGCCACACGGTACAAATGCAACGCAGAGACGTGTCCACCAAAGCTAAAGGTGCTGGCACCGCGATAGTGACATTCGACCCCCGTTGTCTTACGTATCTGTTCGGTCAGCACCTCGAGTGCATCGGCCAGTCCCTGCGTGTCGATCTGTAACGGCGACAGGCCACGCGCCAACAGACGCGCATCCTCAAGTGCTGTCTGCAGATGTTCGAGCAAGTCGGCAACTGATTTGGCCTCGGCCGAGAGACCGGCGTCGAGCAAATCCTGCTTCACCGCCTCGGCCATCATGGTCAGGCCGGATAGCTGCTGACCGATCCCGTCATGTATCTCGCGACCGATACGCTCCTGCTCCATCGTGCTGGCCGCGATGATCTCCTGCTCGAGCCGCCGGCGTTCACTGATATCACGGGCGAAGACGAAGAACCGTTCCCCGGCCAATTCCGAGAATGCCACACTGACCTCGACTGGCCAGGTCTCGCCGCTCTTGGCCCGGTGCAATGTCTCGAAGCGGTCGTTACCGAGACGTTTTACCTTCGCAAGGTGTGTCTCGACTTCATCGGAAGATTCCTTCGCTTCGAGATCGGCGATAGACATCTGGCCGAGCTCGTCGCGGCCGTAGCCGGAGCGCTGCAGATAGGCCTCATTTACCGCACTAACGTGGCCTTGCGGGTCGAGCATCAAGAAACCGTCGCTGGCGGTTTCGACGACGGTCCGGTAGCGCTCCTGTTGCCGGTATAATTCTTCTTCGATCAACCGTTGCGCAGTCACGTCCAGCAACGCGCAAAGGCACCTTGCCCCGCCGGCGTCGGCATCACGCGCCGCTGTTTCATGTACGACATGACATTCCATCAGCAAGCGGCGTGGCCGAGCAGCACCATCGGGTGACTGGGTCGTGAGCTGGATGCGCTGCGCCTGGTTCGACGTGTCGGTGGCGGTGAACAACTTGCGTAAATACGGAGACAGCATGCTGGCCTCGATTCCGTTCAGGCAGGCAGCCAACGGCTGGTCTTCCAGGCTTTGGCGCTCTTGACCGAGCAGGTTGGCGGCGGTGAGATTGCCTTCGACGATCCGTCCCTTGCGGTCCAGCGTCAAGTAACCCACTGGGGCAAACTCGTAGAGATCCGCGTACCGGTCGCGGGCGGCCTCCAGCGCCTGCTGCGTCTCGCGCAGCTCGCGATTCTGGCTGTCCAGCTCGTTTCGGTGCTGCTGCAGCTCATGCACCAAGCGCTTGTCATCTCCTACGCCGCTTACCAATCGCTGCTGCATGTCCTCCAATAAGTGGAGCAGTTTCGGTTTGTCGAGCTTGCGAAAATTAACCATGCTCGAGCGCCCATTGCGCTGCAAGGCGCACCAGATCGGCGGCCGAGGACAGATTCAACTTGTGCTTGATCTTCTCGCGGTGTGTATCGACGGTCTTTACGCTGATACGCAAACGCTTTGCGATCTGTGAGGTCTTGAGCCCCTTGCCGATGAGCAGAAACACCTCGAGTTCGCGATCGGTCAGGTCTTCAACCGTGGCTGGCATGCCCTTATGGATGCCTTGGAGCATGCGCTGAGTCATCGCCTTGCTGAGATAAATCTCGCCCGCGAGCACGTGTTGAAGCGCCTCGACGACATGCCCCGAGGCCTCGTCCTTGCTGATGAAGCCGGTTGCACCGGCCTTCAGCACCCGGCCTGCGTACAGTGACCCCTCATACATCGAACAGACCAACAGCCTGGTGGCCGGGTAACGGGCACTCAACCGCCGGACCAAATCCATTCCGCTACCGTCGGGCAACGCCAGGTCGATGACAGCAACATCCGGCAGCAGGGACTCGGCCAGCCGCAGTGCTTCACCGACCCCGCCGGCCTCGCCTACCACGCTCAAACCCGGCTCACGGTTGATCAGTGTCCGTAAGCCGATACGCATCACTGGGTGATCATCGACGATCAGGACGCGGTGCTGGTCGGTTGCGAGGCCTGCCTTGGCTGCCTTCATGGTGCCTCCTGTCTATCCATTTTCTGCCGTCCGTTCGATCCACGCCAAGGCACGGTCGATGACCACCCTACTGGCAGCCGACGCATGGCTTGAACACGTGCGGCTAAGGTGGGCAATGGTAAGGATAGCCTCTGCACCTTGGAGATTCTCACAGTTCTACCGATAAGTAGATCAGAAAATCCCCTATTGGCCGCACCGCCGTCGACCGTCAGGATAACTACACCAAGGCGCTAAACGTTGCTCTCGATAAGCGGCACAAAGCATGTCGCTCGCGAGCACAGGACCCAGTCGCACACGGCTACGTGAGATGGAACATCGCCATTACCCGCGCGTAACGCGCTCGCTACCTGTCGGTCTATCCAGCCGCGGACATCCATATGGAACCTTCACCACGCGCAACCTCAGCGTAGATGGTCTTTTTTTGGAATCCGGCCAAACCGATTTGCAGCCCGGTGATCCGGTGATGCTACACATTGAGACGACCTTGGCCGGCATCGCGATGGCAGGGCATGTCACACGCCGTACCGACAACGGCATCGGCGTCATGCTCACACACCACTACCTAGATTACGCCCATGACGTACTCACCGCATTGGCGAGAGAGGGGCGGATTTCCCGACCGGAGTGGCGCGCCACCGCCTGTGCCACATATGCCACATACGCCACATCGCGAAAACCTAGGCCGGCTTTCTATCAGGCTGCGCCGAATGCCCGCGACACGGAATAGCCGCGATGCCGACCAAGACCTCATTGGAACACCGCGCACGAACAGCGGCATCCAGGTCGCTGCTGTTGATGCTGCTATATCGCAGGTAATCGCTATGCAAACATCACTGGCACACAGGGAAACCATCGAAGAGATGGCGGCGCAATTCGTCTTTCCCGATCGTTCCCTTCACCATCAGATCGAGGTAGCCGCCTATTTCAGAGCAGAACACCGTGGCTTCGCACCCGGCCATGCACTCGATGACTGGCTGGAAGCGGAACGTGAGTTGGAAGGCCAGATCGTTTCTCTCGAAACAAAATGACGCCAGTCGATCCGCTGCTCTCACCACTTGCTATCGCGAGTGGCCTGAGGCGCCGCATCGGTCACCTAGGCTACCAAGAAACAATTTCGGTACGGATAAACCGCAATCGCTAGCGAACCTGATCAGTGTGGTAAGTCATCTCGGCATCCAGAACACCGGCGGTGCCTCCGACGCATCTCCCACGAAGCAACGCCAGATTCACAAGTCGACAAAAACGACAGTAGTGGAAACTTTACAATTGGCTACAGCTGCCCACCGGCCAGGAAATCGGCGACCGTGAGTACGTAGATCCCAAAGGTTTCTTCTCTCGCATTCATGAAGGTGTGAAATCAGAAGCTGGTAAACGGTCAATGTGGCGAAATGCAGACTGTTCCCTCAATGGAGCCGGACCTTACACGAGAACAAGCCTTGCGACGCTTGAAAACTCAGGTGCTGGAGGAGTTGCCGTCGCGCACAGAGATTATGTTGCATGTGGAGATGAGCAAGGAAGAGACCGCCTTCTATGAGGCGATACGGCAACAGGCCGTGGAACGGTTTACGGATGATGGCGTTCCGGATGACAAAAAACGTTTCCAAATATTAGCCGAGATCACCCGGCTGCGCCAAGCCTGCTGTAATCCCAACTTGATCGCACCCGAGCTCGGTCTACCCAGTGCCAAACAGGAGCTGTTGCTGAACGTCGTGGACGAGTTCCTGGAAAACCGTCACAAGGCGCTGGTGTTCAGCCAGTTCGTTACGCACCTGGCTCTGGTGCGCAAAGCCCTGGATGCCAAGGGTATCAGCTATCAATACCTGGACGGCAGCACGCCGGCAAGGGAGCGCCGTGTTGCCGTCGATGCATTTCAAGCCGGGGAGGGCGATCTGTTTCTCATCAGCCTCAAGGCGGGTGGTACGGGGCTGAACCTGACGGCAGCGGACTATGTGATCCATCTTGATCCCTGGTGGAGCCCGGCAGTCGAAGACCAAGCGTCAGATCGCGCGCACCGCATCGGTCAACAGCGCCCCGTAACCATTTATCGTTTGGTTACCAAGGCCACTATCGAAGATAAAATCGTTGAGCTTCACAAACATAAGCGCGACCTCGCCGACAATCTACTTGAAGGCGCGGAAAGCAGCGCGAGACTGTCTACGGACGATATCCTTGCGTTGTTGAAGGATGCGCAGGTCTCAAAAGACGAACCCCCGGCGGTGCTGCCATCGCACTGATGGCATCCACGATGGTATTGATCGCCTCGGAATCAGATGGCTGATACGAAATGGTATTAGGTCGCCGACGAAACCGGAATAGCGGAGATCATAACCACGGACGTCGGTGATTTCTCACGTCATAGACTCCCAGAGGGTCAGTCGATCGGGATACCGAATCCTTGGAATTGGTGGTACCTAGCACCTGACCCTCAACGGAAAGGGTCGGCCGCAAACCTCTCTTTTTGTTTGGTCGGAGCGAGAGAATTCGAACCTCCGACCCCCTCATCTCCATTCTGGTGTGTTACGAGCTGCGCACCGAACTGGAAGCACCGCTTCCGATGAACGCAGCACATGCGGTTTCACCTGACACAGCCCTCGGCGCGAAGGCGTAGGTGATTTCACGGCGCAATTCCCGTAGCATTTTGGCTATCAACTCCTCCTCCCTTATTGCTATGCATTGGCTCCGCCCTATATTGATCTTGGGTGCATTGGTTGCGCTGATCGCCATCAACGTCATCGAATTTCGCAACAAGCGGCGTGCCGAAAAGCCGCTACTCGATCTGCTCGAGGCTGGATCTCCCAGCCAGCGGCTGCAAGCACAGCAGTATCGCCAAACGCAGAATATCGAACAGTTGCTGCATGTGATCAGCAGTACGTTGATCGCGGTTCTTATCGCACTGTTATGGTCGTGAAACGCATGGCAACGGCCTGATGAAAGTCGTGGTAATCGGTTCAACCGGTGGCACTGGTCGAGCTGTCACCGGCACCCTGCTCGCTCGCGGTCATCAGGTCACTGCCCTGGCGCGGCACGCCGATGCGCTCCAGCCCAAGGACGGCCTGCGAATCGTCGAGGGCGATGTGATGCAAGCATCGACGCTGCATGCGCTGATGCCCAATCAGGATGCGGTCGTGGTCTGTCTCGGCAATTCGCAGAATCCCTTCGCACGCATACTAGGTCGCAAGCGCACGACACCAGCCGACATCTGCGCCACCGGTACTGCGCACACGATCGATGCCATGCGCAGCCATGGCGTCGATCGTCTGGTGGTGCTGAGCGCCTACGGGGTCGGCGATACGCGTGACTTGGCGCCGCTGATGTACCGGGTATTCTTCGGCCTCGTGCTACGCGAACAGATGGCAGACAAGGAGCGCATGGAAGTGCTGATCAAAGCCTCAGGCCTGAGCTGGACGCTGATTCAGCCACCGGCGCTGACGGATGAACCGGAGCGTGGTGTCTGGCTAGCCAGTGTTGATGGTGAACTCGGCGGCACGACCATCTCCCGTGGCGATGTTGCAGCCTTCATGGTCGAAGCGCTCGAGGGCGGGACGCACGCCGGACAAACGGTGGCATTGTCAGGCGCCCAAGCCTGACGAGTCCGCTTCGGCAGTCTAGTGGGCTGCTTGGTAAGTTCGGTTACGCTCAGAGCCCCGCTACCTGGCCAAGACGAGGCGCACTTCGCAGGGAATGGCAAGCCCTTTTCAAGAAGTGCAACGCCGTATTGACCAGGTAGCGGGGCTCCCTTCGGGCCGGTCCACATGCGCCATCGCCTGTGTTTCGCTCGCTTGAATTAGCAACGGCTAGTTCGGTGCTCGCGAGCCTTGCCGATTACGCCTGTGGATCGGCTGAGGGTTACCGAACTTACCAAGCAGCCCACTAGATCCAGCCTACCCCTCGCGGTCCGTAGTCGCGCCTCGGTGGCTGGGATCTGACACGCCCAGGCGAATTCCATCCCGTATGGCGCGCGTGCGGACACACCCCGCGCCCGGACTCTGATCGAGCAAGAACATCGCGCGAAAGAATTGGGAAGACGCGCCTGTCTCCCTGTGGCCCAATGGGGCCATGTCGCTTTCGCACGCGTTCATGCTCAGGCACTGCCGGGCCCGAGACTCGACCTATGACGGATGCTTCCTGCTCGGCGTCCTGACGACTCGGGTCTATTGCCTGCCGTCTTGTCCCGCGCGCGACCCGAAAAAGGAGAACCTGCGCTTCTTTCCCGACGAGACAAGCGCTAAGAAGGCCGGACTGCGCGCATGCAAGCGCTGTCGCCCGAACGATTTCTACCGCGGATACGACCCGAACACCGCCGATGCCGAGGCCATCGCTGAGCGGGTGCGCGCCGCACCTGAACAAGTAACCGACGGTCGTTCTCTGCGTCGCATCGCGGGCGTGGAATCAACGAACTTGACCGCGCTGTTCCGCGACCACTTTCACACCACGCCCGCGGTGTTCTTGTCGCGCACCCGGGTCGAGGAAGCGGCACAGCGCCTGCTCAATAGTGACTCGCGCGTGCTCGACATCGGCCGGGCTGTCGGCTTCGACTCAGGCTCGGCCTTGCACGACAACTTCCGGTGCTGGACCGGCTTGGCACCCAAAGCCTATCGGGCGTTGCGTGCGAGTGATGTCTACGCGCTGGATCTGCCCAAGGATTACCGGCCCCAAGACACCTTGGGGTACCTCGGACGCGACGCCGCGGGTGCCCTAGAGAAGCGCGACGGCGACCGGGTCGAAAAGGCTTTCGTCGTCCAGGGGTGCACCGTACTAACCGAGCTGACTTTCCGCGACGGTAAGGCCCTGGTTGCGCTGGCATGGGATCGACGCCCCGCCCTGCACCATCGCGCCGCGGCCCACCGAGCCGTGGTACGCATGCTCGGTCTCAACTGCCACCCGCGCCCATTCGAGCGCCGGACCGCGCGTGTCCTCGGCCTCGGACGCCTCATCAACGGCCGACGCGGCTCACGTATTCCGCTGACGGCAGATCCCTTCGAGGCCCTCGTCTGGTCGGTCGTTGGCCAACAGGTCAACCTCGCCTTCGCACAGACACTGCGCACACGACTCGCCGAGCGCATCGGGCGGCGCTTTCGCGGCCGGCTCGTTCACCCCACCCCAGCCGATGTCGCCGGGCTCGACGCCAAGGCCCTACGCGCCGATCAGTTCTCCGAGCGCAAAGCCCAGTACTTGATCGACTTGGCCGCCGCCATCGAAAGCAAGGCGCTCGACCTCGAACGCCTCGGCATGGGCAGTGCCTTGCGGGCCGAGGCCTGTCTGCTGCAACAGCGTGGCATCGGCCCCTGGTCGGCGAACTACATCTTGATGCGTGGATTCGGGCTCGCCGATTGCATTCCGCTCGGCGACACCGGCCTGACCTCGGGCTTGCAGCAACTATTCGAACTCGAACAGCGTCCGGGAGTGGATGAAACGCGCGTTCTGATGGCACCTTTCGCACCCTACCGCAGCTTGGCTACCCTACATATCTGGAAGTTCTTCGAGGCGACCCGTTGAAGATCATCGCCACTCACTTCGAGACCCCGCTTGGTGAGACGCTGGCCGTCTGTGACGGATCAGGCGCGCTCCTCGAACTCTCGCTGCTCGGCCCCGACTCACGGGCAACCGGCGAGCCACGCATCCAGAAGGGTGACGAAGTCGTCTGGGACCGAGCCGGAGCCGCAGCGGTACGCACCCAACTGAGTGAGTACTTCGCAGGCGAACGCAGCGCGTTCGACCTCAGGCTCGCGCCACGCGGAACGGTGTTTCAGCGCCGCGTCTGGGACGCCCTACTCGGGATACCCTACGGCGAGAAGACCAGCTACTCGCAGATCGCCAAGCAACTCGGTAACCCCGGTGCATCGCGCGCGGTGGGGTTGGCCAACGGCAAGAACCCGATTTGGATCGTGATCCCGTGCCACCGCGTCGTCGGCGCCGATGGATCTCTTACCGGCTATGCGGGAGGTGTAGCCGTGAAACAAGCACTCTTAGAACTCGAGGGATCCTGCGCACAGGGTAGACTCTTCGGGTAAGGCAACAAGTTACTTCAAGCCTGAGGTTTTGTCGAAATTCGACAGTTATGTTTGATCTCTCGACTGATCGTGAAGGGCCCCCAACCGAGCTGGCTTACAATTGATCGAATGGATCGGCTGGTTGCAATACCACGAGAATTCTCTTCACGCTCAGCTAGCGTCAGCGCAATGTTGGGTCGCGTTCTTTCTGGTAGCCGCATGCCAGCGGTTCTGAATAACACGGTGAAATTCCGGCCAAGGCAATTCCCAAACCGCCGGGTTGCCTAGCCGTAAGCTTTTTTTCACGGACCGCTTGTGGTACCTATTTCGGCACCTATTCTATTCCAGACATAAAAAAAGACTTAGGTTGCCATCCTAAGTCTCTGTTTTTATTGGTCGGAGCGAGAGGATTCGAACCTCCGACCCCCACAACCCCATTGTGGTGCGCTACCAAGCTGCGCTACGCTCCGAATCGGAAGCGCCGCATCCTAT